>NZ_JAEKMI010000074.1 GCF_020217485.1 Mycobacterium sp. WUMAC-067
AAGCGCCGTCGACAACCGCACTTTCGCGAGGTGGTGGGGCTAGCCCTGGCCGCAGGCCGCCAGGACAAGTTCGCGCACCCGGGCGGCGTCGGCCTGCCCGCGGGTGGCCTTCATCACCGCCCCGACGATCGCGCCCGCCGCGGCCACCTTTCCGCCCCGGATCTTCTCCGCCACATCGGGATTGGCGGCCAGCGCCTCGTCGACGGCGGCCTGGGTGACCGAGTCGTCACGCACCAGCGCCAGGCCGCGGGCGGTCATCACTTCCTCGGGCTCGCCCTCCCCGGCCAGCACACCCTCGACGACCTGGCGCGCCAGTTTGGTGGACAGCTTGCCCTCGTCGACCAAAGCCACCACCGCGGCGACCTGCGCGGGCGTGATGGCCAGCTCGTCGAGCGCGACGTTGGCCTCATTGGCCTTCTGCATCAAGAAGTTTCCCCACCAGGCGCGCGCCTGCTCGCTGGATGCGCCGTGTTCGATGGTGGCAGTGACGAGTTCGATCGCGCCGGCGTTGACCAGGTCGCGCATCACCTCGTCGGAGATTCCCCACTCTTCCTGAATTCGCTTGCGGCTCAACCACGGTAGCTCGGGGATGGTCTGCCGTAGCCGCTCGACCAGTTCGCGGCTGGGCGCCACGGGCTCCAGGTCGGGCTCGGGGAAGTAGCGGTAGTCCTCGGCGGTCTCCTTGACGCGGCCCGGGCTGGTGTAGCCCGACTCGTGAAAGTGCCGGGTTTCCTGGGTGATCTGGCCGCCCGAGGCCAGGACCGCGGCCTGACGCTGCATCTCGTAGCGCACGGCCACCTCGACGCTTTTGAGCGAGTTGACGTTCTTGGTTTCGGTGCGGGTACCGAACTCGGCCTGACCGGTCGGCTTCAGCGACACGTTGGCGTCACAGCGCATCGAACCCTGATCCATCCGGACATCGGATACGTCCAAGGCGCGCAACAGGTCCCGCAACGCCGTCACGTAGGCCCGGGCGATCTGCGGCGCCCGGTCCCCGGCCCCGACGATGGGCTTGGTGACGATCTCGATCAGTGGCACCCCGGCCCGGTTGTAGTCGATCAGCGACGTCGTCGCGCCGTGAATGCGGCCGGTCTCGCTGCCGATGTGGGTGAGCTTGCCGGTGTCTTCCTCCATGTGCGCGCGCTCGATCTCGACCCGCCAGGTGGTGCCGTCTTCCAGCGGGGCCTCGAGGTAGCCATTGATGGCGATGGGCTCGTCGTACTGCGAAATCTGGTAGTTCTTCGGCATGTCCGGGTAGAAGTAGTTCTTCCGGGCGAAGCGACACCAGGGCACGATCTCGCAATTGAGCGCCAGCCCGATCCGGATGGCCGACTCCACCGCGGTCTGGTTGAGCATCGGCAGCGAGCCGGGCAGCCCGAGGCACACCGGGCACACCTGGGTGTTGGGCTCGGCGCCGAACGCGGTGGTGCAGCCGCAGAACATCTTGGTGACGGTGGACAGCTCGACGTGCACCTCGAGGCCCAGGACGGGGTCGAAACGCGCGATGACGTCGTCGTACTCCATCAGGTCGGCGCTGGCGGCAACACTCATGCGCTCGATCCTAATGGTGGTGGCGGTCGTGCTCCCCTCCCCTGCCCGGGAACATCCCGGCCAGCACGGCGGCCATCTCGAGGTAGCTGCGCCGGCTCTCCTTGCTCATTCGGTCCAGCGCGATCTTCCTGCCCTCGTGCACGTGCCGGTCGAACGGCAGCACCACCGTGGCGGCGACGCGTGCGGACAGTCGGTCGAGTTCAGTGACGGCCACGCCTTCCACCTTGGCAGGCTCGAGGTGATTGACCGCGAGCACGGTCGACGTCATCAGTCGTTGATACCCGTTGTGGCACAGCCACTCCAGGGTCGTCTGGGTCTTGCGTATCGCATCGATGGAGGTGCTCGTGACCACCACGAGGGCCCGCGACTCCGGCAGAACCGCCTCCATCACAGTCGAATTGAGCGACTTCACGCAATCGACCAGGACCACCGAATACTGATTTCGCAGCATCGAGAACACCCGCAGAACGTCACGGCGCTCCAGGCGCCAGTCGGTGCGCGCGTAGTCCGGCAGCCCGAGCACTTCCAGCCCGAAACCGTTCATATAGGTCAGCGCCCGGATGTCCTCGTAGCGGGTTGCCGGGCCGCCGCGGAGCAGGTCGGCCATGCTGTGCGGGTTGTGACGGCCGTGGCGTTCCGCCAAGTCGCCCGCGTCGATGTCGAGGGCGAGCACCCGGTCGTTGCGCACCGCGGCGAAGGTCGAGCCGAGGGCCTCGACCACGGCGGTCTTGCCGACCCCGCCTTTGAGGTTGAGGACGGCGATCGGGAAGGCGCCCCCCACGGTCGCGCGGATGCGATCCCGCAGCTCGTTTTCGTAGGCGGCGTTTTTCCCGGGCCCGAGATCGATCCCGGTGACCTTGTGGATCAGCCCTCGCCAGTTGAGCCTGGCGTCGGTATCGGGGTGATCGAAGCGGTCCAGCGCCGTCTCGCCCAGCATCGGCCCCGGATGGGGCGCCGGCGGTCCCGGGCGACGGCGGGCGGGATCGCGGGGTTGCGGCACCGTGGTGTCCGACGGGCCGGCGCCGGCGCGCCACCCGGGCGGACGCGGGTCGTGGTGTGGCGGGCCCGGCGGTCCCGCCGATCCCTTAGATTGCTGAACGTCGCCGCGACTCGCACCACGGTTGCTCATACCCTGGTATAGCCGCTATGCACGGGTCCGGAAACCACCAAGATGCGCTGATTGCGCACCACATAGGCCATTTGCCGGCACGTTCACACCGCGGCCGATCCCCCGCCACCGGTTGTTCGCCCGCCGGGCCTAACCGAAGAAGGCGGCGGCGTCGTCGTAGCGGCTCTCGGGCACCAGCTTGAGCTGGCGTACCGCATCGGCCAGCGGCACCCGGCCGATGTCCTGGCCCCGCAGCGACACCATCTGGCCGTATTCGCCGGCATGCGCCGCGTCGGCCGCGTTCACGCCGAACCGGGTGGCCAGCACCCGGTCATACGCCGTCGGGGTGCCGCCGCGCTGGACGTGGCCCAGCACCGTCACCCGGACGTCCTTGTTGATGCGCTTCTCCACCTCGGCGCCCAGCTGCGCGGCCACACCGGTGAATTTCTCGTGGCCGAATTCGTCAATTCCGCCTTCCCGCAACGCAATCGAGCCGGGTATCGGTTTGGCGCCCTCGGCGACCACGCAGATGAAGTGTGAATCTCCGCGCTGGAAGCGGCGTTTGACGAGCCGGCAGACCTCTTCGACATCGAAGGGTTGCTCGGGGATCAGCGTCATGTGCGCGCCGGAAGCCAGGCCCGCGTTCAGCGCGATCCAGCCCGCGTGCCGGCCCATCACCTCCACCAGCATCACGCGCTGGTGGGACTCGGCGGTGCTGTGCAACCGGTCGATCGCCTCGGTGGCGACGGTCAACGCGGTGTCGTGGCCGAAAGTCACGTCCGTGCAATCGATGTCGTTGTCGATGGTCTTCGGGACGCCGACCACGGGCACGTTCTCCTCCGAGAGCCAGTGCGCGGCCGTCAGCGTGCCTTCCCCGCCGATCGGGATGAGGACGTCGATCCCGTTGTCGTCGAGAGTCTGCTTCACCTGGTTGAGCCCGGCCCGCAGCTTGTCGGGATTCACGCGGGCGGTGCCCAGCATCGTTCCGCCCTTGGCCAGCAGGCGGTCGTTGCGGTCGTCGTTCTGCAGCTGGACGCGCCGGTTCTCCAGCAACCCGCGCCACCCGTCCTGGAATCCGACCACCGAGGAGCCGTACCGGGAGTCGCACGTACGCACCACCGCCCGGATGACGGCGTTGAGCCCGGGGCAGTCGCCGCCTCCGGTGAGCACTCCGATCCGCATACGTCCTATCTTGCCGGGCGGCGGCCTACTGGCGCGAGCAAACGTCAGATCGCGGTTGGCAGCGGCCCGCGGGCCGCTTCGTAGGCGGCGCCGACCCGGTACAGGCGGTCGTCGGCCAGCGCGGGCGCCATGATCTGCAAGCCGACCGGCAGGTCGTCGTCCGGCGAGAGGCCCGAGGGCACCGAAATACCGCAATGACCGGCCAGGTTCAGCGGCAGGGTGCACAGGTCGAACAGGTACATCGCCAGCGGATCGTCGACCTTCTCCCCGAGGCCGAACGCCGTCGTCGGGGTCGCCGGCGACACCACGACGTCCACGGACCGATAGGCCTCGTCCAGATCGCGGGCAATCAGGGTGCGCACCTTCTGAGCCTGGTTGTAGTAGGCGTCGTAGTAGCCGGCCGAGAGCGCGTAGGTGCCGATCATGATGCGCCGCTTGACCTCCGGGCCGAAGCCGGCGGCGCGGGTCAGTGCCATCACCTCCTCGGCGCTGTGGCTGCCGTCGTCGCCGATCCGCAGCCCGTAGCGCATCGCGTCGAAGCGCGCCAGGTTGCTCGACACCTCCGACGGCAGGATCAGGTAGTAGGCCGACAGCGCGTACTCGAAGTGCGGGCAGTCGACTTCGCTCACCTCGGCGCCCAGCGCGGTCAGCTGCGCGACGGCGGCCTCGAACGAGGCCAGCACTCCGGGCTGATACCCCTCGCCGCGCAGCTGCTTGACCACGCCGACGCGCACACCCTTGAGGTCGCCGGCCGCCCCGGCCTTCGCCGCGCCGACCACGTCGGGAACGGCCGCGTCGACGGACGTCGAGTCGCGGGTGTCATGCCCGGCGATCACCTGATGCAGCAGCGCGGTGTCCAGCACAGTGCGCGCGCACGGGCCGCCCTGATCCAGCGACGACGCGCACGCCACCAGGCCGTAGCGCGACACCGTGCCGTAAGTCGGTTTGACGCCGACGGTCGCGGTCAGCGCGGCGGGCTGCCGAATGGAACCGCCGGTGTCGGTCCCGATGGCCAGCGGCGCCTGGAATGCGGCCAAGGCGGCCGCGCTGCCGCCGCCGGAGCCGCCGGGCACCCGGTCGACGTTCCACGGGTTGCGGGTGGGGCCGTACGCGGAGTTCTCGGTCGAGGAGCCCATCGCGAACTCGTCCATGTTGGTCTTGCCCAGGATCGGGATGCCCGCGGCGCGCAACCGCGAGGTGACGGTGGCGTCATAGGGGGCGCGCCAGCCCTCGAGGATCTTGGACCCGCAGGTGGTGGGCATGTCGACGGTGGTGAAGACGTCCTTGAGCGCCAGCGGCACCCCGGCAAGCGGCGACGGCAGCCGCTCGCCCGCGGCCACCGCCTCGTCGACGACGGCGGCCGCGCCGAGCGCCTCGTCGGCCGCCACGTGCAGGAAGGCGTGGTAGCGATCGTCGGTCGCCTCGATCTGGTCCAGGCACGCCTGGGTGACCTCGACCGACGACAGCTCCTTGGCGGCGATCCGGGCGGCCAGCGTGGCGGCGTCGGATCGGATGACCTCGTTCACTCGCTGTCCCCCAGGATCTGCGGGACCGCGAAGCGGCCGTCGACGGCCGACGGCGCCTCGGCCAGCGCTTCGGCCTGCGTCAGGCAGGGGGCCGGCTCGTCGGGGCGGGTGACGTTGACGTCCTTGAGCGGGTTGTCGGTCGCCTCGACGCCGGTGACGTCGACCGCCTGCACCTGGCTGACGTGGGTCAGGATGGCGTCGAGTTGGCCGGCGAAGCTGTCGAGCTCGCTGTCGGTCAACGCGAGCCTGGACAGCCGGGCCAGGTGCGCTACCTCGTCGCGGGAGATCTGGGACACGACTGCAAAGCCTAATCCGAATCCGGTCATGGACTCGTCGTGGGTTTCCTTCAAGAACAATTCATTCCTGGTTGCCGCCGTAGGCGTTGGAGTTGTCGAGCAGACGTCGCAGTAGGTCCATCGGATCGCCAGTGCCGAGGCGATGCCCGACAACGCCCCCGTTGCCGGCGATGGGAATCCTGTCCGGCGAGACAGGGTTCAGCACGCCGCCCGCGTTCGGATCGTCATTTGGGTTATCGGGCCCTATCACCGGGATGTCTGCCGTGCCGGTTTGCGGCAGTTCGGGCATGTTCGGCCCCGGACCGTTGTCTGTCGCGGGCTGCGATGGCGGCGGGCTCGACGGTGCGGAGCTCGACGGCGGTGTCGAAGGCGGTGGGCTCGACGGTGGCAGACCGGGTATGGACGGCGCCGGACTGGCAGGGGTGAGCGAGGTGGGCGGCGGCTGGCGCGTCACCGTGGCGGCCGGCGGGAGCGGCGCACCTGGTGGCGCGTGGAGCAGGTCCAATTTCTGCTGCAACCGGGTTGTCGCGGAATTTCTGATCGCGCGCCGGTCGGGATTGGGGTCGGTGTTGCCTGCGAAGCATGCCGGGGGGGCATCGCTGGCCAACGCCATCGCCTTCGTGTAGAACCGTTCGGCCTCGTCGCGGTTTCCGGAGCGAGTAGCCAAGTCCCCTAACGCTTCTCGTACCAGAAGTAGGTTGATCCGCACGGGACAGGATTGTGCCGTGTCGGTGCGAGTCAAAGATTTCGAGAAATGCCCGTCGGCCTCGTGCAGGCGACCCTCCAAGACGTTCAAATCGCCGGCCGCAAATGACGTCTTGGCCGGGTCGATCACGTCGAAGATGCCGAGCGAAGACAGGTCGTGGCGCAGCGCCTCGATGTCATGGCGGTCGAAATCGGCTATCGTCCTGTCCCCGACGACGCCAACGGCAATCATCTTGAATGCGATCAACAGCACCAGGATGGCCACCGGCGCGGAGAATACATACAGCCTTCTGCGAAGCCGGATACGCGCGGACGACGGGCGAAACGCGGCGATCACACGCTCGCCGAGGTTGCGCAGCGCCGCCCGCGGCGCCTTTCTCAGCATCATCGTGCGACGTCCCGCCGCGACATACGATTTCGTCGATACTCACGAATCGTCAGGGCGATCTCCGTCAGTAGCAGCGCAGCGGCGGTCAGTGTAAAGACCCAGTACATTTCGCGGCGGTCGAGCAACTGCGCCGTCACTTTGTGACCGTCATGTCGCACCATCGCGTTGTGGTCCACCGGCGGCAAGACCCCGCCGATGGGCTGTCCTTTTTCGCGATGAAAGTAGGGCACGCCGAGTTGCGCGGCGATGTTTTTCAGCCGGGCTTCGTCGACCACCGAATTCAGCGCCGCACCGTTGCCGCTGGGGTCGCTCTGATACGCCTTCGTGCCGTCCACCCACCCCGCGGGGATAGGGCCGCCCGCCAGGGTCCCGTAACCGAGCACCGCACCACCGGCGACCTGGCCGCGATCGACGTTGAACGGCGCCATCGGCACGCGCGAACCCGCCGCCCCCTCGCCGAAATAAAACACCAGCGACTTCGAACCGGAATATATTGTCGCCGCATCTTTCAGCTTGTCGCTCAACAATTCTCGGGCGATGACAGGGTCAGTTTGGTATGCCGCGTCCGGCGCCACCAGCGTATAGGGCGACAGCCCGTCCACCATCGATTGCAAGCTCCACGCGTCGTCGGAGAGAGGCCAGTCCAACGAGGCCTTACTGGCAAACGAGATCAACGAGAAGCGCGCGTGCGGGTATTCGTCGATCAGGGCACGGATGTCTGCGCGGATGCCCGACATGCGAGATTTTCCATCGCCGAAGTCCTCGACCCGCGAGTTCACGGATCGGTCAACGACAAAGAACACGTTCAGGTTTGGGTCAAACTTCGCCGACGGGTTCAGGTCTACCGAATACGAGCCGCGATCGTTGTCGAACCCGGGTCGTAAGGCCGCGAGCAGAAGCAGGATGACCGCGACTGTGAGCCCGCTCCAGCGGATCGCTACTCTCCTATATCGTCCGGTACCCGTGCGAAGTAGCAACCGGTACAGCGCGGCCATGCGGATGGCGAGCAGCACCGCGGCGATCACCAGCAGCAACACCGTCGGCAGTACGGGGTAGAAAGTCATCGCCGCAACACCGCCAGCGAGACGCAAAGCAACGCGGCGGCCACGACCCCGGCGATCAGCAGGGGCTCGGGTGAATCCCAAGATCGGCTGCTGATGACTTGGCCGCCAGGCAGTTCGGCCTTGGGGGCATTGGACCGAATCTGGTCGAGGTAGCGGATCAGGGTGGGGTCGGTGCCATTGTCGGCTTGAGCGGCCCCCACCGGGTTGTAGAGGAAAAACTTGCCGCCGCTGGCTTCGGCAATCGCGCGCAAGGAATCGTTGTCCTTGGTCGACAACGCGGCGATATCCGATCGTGCGACGGCATTGATCTGGACGCCCGCCTGCTCGGCCATGTGTCGGACGACGTCATCGGAGAACAGCGGCGGACGATGATCCGAGGAATCGCGCAAGGCGCTCGGACCGAGGTAGATCAACTGCCGGCGATGTTCACTGCGTGTTTCGTGCGACGGAAAGCCCGTCATACACAGCGCGAGCACATCATTGAGGCTCGGGGCGTAGTCGACATAGTCGACCGGGCGGGAAAATTCGTCGACTCCACGTTGAAGCGCTGCGCGTCGTGCATTAGATACCGGTTTTCGACCATCGAGGTCTTGTTGTATCGGGGCAAGTCCCGCCAAAGATTTGAGCCGGTCGGCGACATAGTGATAATCGCGGGTGAGCGGGACGACGCGCAATGTTGTTGAGGTGAGCCCGATCCGGATCGCGTCGGTTTGCTTCAATTGGGCCGCATATGCGACGTAATGGTTGAGAAAATCAGCCGTGGTGCGATCGCTTACGGATTCGCCGACGCACAGCATTACGTCCTCGGGGTAGGCAGTGTCGAAGGCGCGAGTCGATGACGACATCCCGGCCGGTCGGGCGCTGGCGGTTAACGCGGTGAGAAATGTCGCCAGCAGCAATACCCCGGTCACGATCACGGAGAAGAAGTACAGCCGGTAGACACGCGCATACTCCGGTAATCGGGTGAGCCGGTCGATGTGCGCGAGGGGTCTAAGGGCCCGGCGCACTTGGGCCATCGGTAGCAGCGCAGCCGCCGCAGTTGCGGCCGCCAGGCTTAACAGGCCGATCACGACCACCGGCCACCATTTCAGGTCCACGAGGAGACCAACTCCTCGGCCGAGCGGCTCAACGCGGCCACATCAACCCGCGCTTCGGGGTTGAATTGGGAATCGTTGCAGCCGTCAAGAATTGGTGCGGCCGCGGCAAGCCGGCCACCGGCCAGCTCCTCGACATGCAGGTATTGGGCCCGGACCCCGGTCGCGACATAGAGGAAACTGCGCACCGCTCGGCTGATTTGCGCGCTGGCCTGGGCATGGGTCAGGCCGCCGTCGCGGTAGTGGGCATCGACCTTACGTATCGAGGTAAGAAATCGACGGCGATTGATCCACCGGTGGATGACCCGGATTCCCGGTAGCCGACGCAACCGCGACGGCGGCAACGTCCATACGAAAATAGCTGCGTACCAGGCGATCACCGCGAGTACCAAGACGACGCCGAGCACGCGCCACCACGACGGGAAGGGCAGCGGACCCCCGATGAAGCGGAGCAGATCGTCACCCGGCATTGCGATACGCCTCGGTGAGCTCGACCATCTTCGGGCGTATTTCGGCACTGGCGGCGATTCGGGCCCAACGTACCTGGCGTGCGGTCAGGAATGCGTCGAGCTGTGCGGCCCTGCGTTGCTCGGCCGCCTGGTAGGCGGCCACCACACGCGGTCCCAAGGCCGCTCCGCCGAGCACGAAGCGCCCGGTGGCCACGTCGAAGCCGTCCTGCTCGCCGTCCATCGACCCGGTCGCCGGCATGTCTGCGATCATGAGCCAGATGAGTTCGTGCCTCCCGCTCAGCTGCTTGAGAGTGTCATCGAGGGCGGGGGTGATGTCGGGCTCGTCGGATACGACGACGAGCAGCAGGCGCCGGCGCTGCGCTCGCGCCACGAATTCGAGCTGGGTGGTGATGTTGCTGGCGCCGACGTCGCCAATGCTGTTCTGGTAGAAGCGCTCCAGGATGCTTTCGATGTGCGTCTCGCCACGTTGGCTACGAATCGCCGCGGAGCCTCGTGAATCCCCGTATATGATGCCGATTTCGTCGCTTCGCCCCATAGCGATGAGTCCCACAGCACCCATCACGTTGGCGGCCACATCGCGCTTCAGCTCGCCGCCCGCGGCCAGCGCCGACATGTTCCGGCCAGCGTCGGCCACCAGCAGGATCTTGTGATGCTTTTCCGAGACGAATCGCTTGATGAGCACGGAGCCCGACCGCGCCGAAGCCTTCCAATCGATATCGCGCACATCGTCCCCGGGGACGTATGGCCGTAGGTCGTCCAGCTCCAGGCTTCTGGTGTGCAGCAAGGCATACCGGCCGCCTTCGAGCATTCGACGGGTGTCCGTCCCGAAGTACGATTTGGCTCGGTTCAGGTGTCGGCCCATGGCAGGCGTCAGGGCACCCGGACCGATTGCAGCACGGCGTCTATCACCATTTCGGGAGTGACGTCGACGGCGACAGCCTCGAATCCGAGGATCAGCCGGTGGCGCAACACTCGATGCGCCAGCTTGCGGATATCGTCGGGCATGACGTGGTTACGACCCGACAACACGGCCAATGCCCGAGCCGTCCTACAGAAGGCGATGGTCGCGCGCGGGCTGGCACCGTACTGCACCAGGCGAGCCTGTTCGGGTGGCAGAAATTGATTGGGGTTCCTGGTCACGTGCACGAGCTGGCTCGCGTAGCGAATCAGCACCGGATCCATGTGGACATTGCGAACGATGTACTGCAGCCGCACGATTTCATCGAGAGTGACCACGGCAGGCGCCTTTTCGCCTCGGTCGTAAACTCCCGCGTCCATCCTGGCGATCACCTCCACCTCGTCATCGGGTGACGGGTAGCGAAGCACCTCCTTGATCATGAACCTGTCGGTCTGCGCCTCGGAGAGTGGATACGTGCCCTCCTGATCGACCGGGTTCTGCGTGGCGATCACGAGAAACGGGTCGGGTATGGGGTGCACCTGACCGGCAATGGTGGTCTGTCGTTCCTCCATGGCTTCCAGCATCGCGCTCTGTGTCTTCGCGCTCGAGCGGTTGATTTCGTCCAGGAGCACGATGTTGGTGTGCACTGGACCCAACTGTGTGCTGAAGGAATTGGTCGAAGAGTCATAGATCTGGGTTCCGATGATGTCGCTGGGCAGCAAGTCAGGTGTGCACTGGATGCGGCGAAAACCGCCGGAAATGACGTCGGCGATCACGCGCGCCGCCGTTGTCTTAGCCAGTCCCGGAACGCCTTCCAGCAGGATATGGCCCCCGGCGAGCATGCCGAGCAACAACGACTCGCGCAGATAGTCCTGGCCCACAACTTTGCGCGCGAAGGTTTGTGAGATGGCGGTGACCACGCGGTAGACGTGTTCCATCTCCTGTTGATTGGGCTGGGTGCGAGTCGTGGTCATGTTCACCTATCGAAGTGGCCCTACGGTGGGCGGCTCTTTGGCCAGATTGACTGCCATTTCGAACGAAACTGTGTCTTGGAAGTTTGCCGTTGTGCCACTTGAGGTTTGCGCGGTGGCGCTGTAATTCGCGATTCCGGTGGTCAGCACACTTAGCGTCATCGGCATCAAGTTTTGGGTCAGCCCGCTGAATTCGATCGGTCCGGTAATTTTTGCGGTCGTCGGGTTGATCGGCGTATCCCGCTGCATCGTGGGGCATTTGAAGAAGCGATCGGGCGCGGTAAGGCATCCGTTGAGCCATGTCTCGAGCGCGGCGGTGATCGCGGCGTGGCCCGCGTCGTTGATCGCGAATGCGACGTTGATCAGCGCGGGGTTATCCCCTAGCAGGGATTCGAGCAACACAGGTTGAGCGATCACGTCGACGTAGCGCACCGACGAGATACCGAGGTAACCGGGAAACACGTAGGCGTGCTGACCCTGCGCCAGCGGCTTGCCCAAAATGGTCAGGCTGCCCGCCGCGTCTCCGAGCAGACCTTGCATGAGACCGGAGATGTTGATGGCCGAACTGACCATCTTCCAGACACCGTCGGATTTTCTCACCTGAATCTGACCCTGAGAGTGGTTGTCACCGAAGTCTGCGGCGGCCTTCACGATGGCGAAATCGCCCGGTTCAACTTTGGACGAATCTTCAAGTATCGCAATGTTTTTTATCGGCCAATGGTCGATCTGCTGCTTGAGCATCTCTTTGGTGAGGAATTCATTCGATGCCGGCTTCCCGGCGGCAAGCCCCAGCGCGGTATCGGCGTCCCCCTTGGCCAGCGCCTCGAGATATGCCTTGACCACATCTCCGGCGCTGCCGTTGCCCACTTGCTTGGAGCTCGCGCCGTTGCCCGTCATCAACACGATCGCCAAGACCACACCGACGATCACCAGCACCGCCACTCCAGCGACAAGGGTGATCACAAGTGGCTTGCGCCGCTTGGGCGGTGGCGGCCACCCGCCGGGAGGCGGAAATCCCGTGGGCGAGAACGCCTGCGGCCCGTTCGCGAAATAGGGCGGCGGCCCGGACGGGGGCATCGGTGTGTCGGCACCGCTCCCCGGATACGGCATACCGCCTGACGAACCGCCCGGCGAAGGGCCTCCGGGTGGTCCCCAGTTCTGCTCCGTCACGCTGTCGCCCCGTTGATCACATTTGGTCGCATGCTGACTTACTTGAAGGACATCGCGGGTGGACTTTTGGTGAGATCAGCAACCGCTTTCGCCAGCGTCGGCACCCTTCCCGTGTCGGGCGCTCCGGACGCCGACTTTGCCGTCAATTGAAAATCGACGATTCCGTACACGTTGACCGCCATCTTCTCGGCGTCGAAAGATCCGATCGTCGTTCCACTGATATCGGTCGGTGGCACCCATTGCGCCGTTCCGTCGACCAAGTCCGAGGCCAGCGCCATCTGAGGGCAGTTAGGCGGCCGCAGCTGCGTGGACTTGGCACATTCGGCGAAGGCATTCTTCAACGCAGTCTGAATCCCTGCGCGGCCCGCGTCGCTGATGTCGTAGTCCAGGTTCACCGACGTGCCCGAGCTGATGGTATTCAAGTCATCCAGCAACAGGGGACGAGTTGGGGTGCGCTGGGTGATGTTCGGGTTGCTGTTGCCGAAATCGACCCAGCCCGGGAACACATACGTCGCCTGGTCGGCGTTGACTGGCTTTCCGAACAGCGTGAGCGTGCTCGCCGCTTTCGCGCTCTGCGAACTGAAGAATGTCAGCTTGATAGCGCCAGCCTCGAGCTTCCAGCCTCCGCCGTCGACCTGCTTCACGAACATCTTCTGATCCGACGTCTGGTCACCGAAATTGGCGGCCACGTGCACCGACAGGGAGTCGCTGTCGAGAACCCGAATGTTGGTGATGGGCCACTTTGAGATCTGCTTCTTCAATACGTCGTCGGTGAGGAACTGCGTCGTCGCGGGTTGATCCTTGGCGTAGGAAAGGGCGGCCTTGGCATCGCCGCGGGCCAGGGCCCCCAAATATCCTTTGACCGCATCGACCGCGGTTAGCGGTTTTTTCTCACCGCCCGAGAGCGTGACCGCGATGGCGATGACCGCCGCGATCACGACAACGACCACACCGGATATGAGGGCGATGACCAACCGCTTGCGGCTTTTTCGCGGTGGCGGTCCGAAATGCATCATTGGTTGCTGCGACGCGATCGGCGGCCCCGGCCATGGCGGCCCTTGCCAACTGGGCGGCGCCCCTTCGGTCAGCGCGCCTGGTGTCGCGAAAGCGGGGGGAACCACGTCGGGCGGTGGTGGGGGCGGCGGCGAATCGTTGGGCGCACCACTTGCGCTGGGGCCACCGATCGGGTTGGGCCCGCCAAAACGCCCCGCCGACTCCGACCCTTCAGTCACATCGAGCCCCCTGGGTAATTCGTGCCGCGCCTATCTGACCATGCATATTCGCGCTCCACACCGTTCCGCGGCACGTCTTGTTATACACCTGCCGACCAAGCCCGCTCAGCTTATTTGTATGACGACGCACTCGACCAGTCACCCGTTGCGTCGGCGCACCGCCGAAATGCCGCCGACACATCGCTGTGCAACAGTGTTGGCCGTGCCCTCCTATCTGTTGCGCATCGAGCTGGTCGACCGCCCGGGAAGCCTGGGGTCGCTGGCGGTGGCGCTCGGTTCGGTGGGAGCCGACATCTTGTCGCTCGACGTCGTGGAGCGAAGCTCCGGATACGCGATCGACGACCTGGTCATCGAGCTGCCGCCGGGAGCAATGCCCGACTCGCTGATCACCGCCGCCGAATCACTGTCCGGGGTACGCGTGGACAGCGTGCGTCCGCACACCGGTCTGCTGGAGGCGCACCGGGAGCTGGAGCTGCTCGACCATGTCGCCGCGGCCGGCAACACGGCGTCCCGGCTGCAGGTGCTGGCCAACGAGGCGCCCAGAGTCCTGCGCGTCAGCTGGTGCACGGTCTTGCGCAGTGCGGATGGAGAGCTGCAGCGCCTGGCCGCCAGCCGCGGCGCCCCGGAGACCAAGGCGGACTCGGCCCCGTGGCTGCCCCTCGAGCGGGCCGTGTCGCTGGACAGCGACGCCGAGTGGGTACCGAAGGCGTGGCGCGACATGGACATGACGATGGTCGCCGCGCCGCTGGGAGACCCGCACACCGCGGTGGTGCTCGGCCGCCCGGGTCCCGAATTCCGCCCTTCGGAGGTCGCCCGGCTGGGCTACCTCGCCGGGATCGTCGCCACGATGCTGCGTTAATCGGACTCCAACTCAATCGAATCCGGTTGGCATAGGTCGAAGAATGAACCAATTCCCCCATGCACCAACATGTTTGATCGTCAACACAGTGCCGGTAGCGGCCGGCCCCGGCGACCGAGC
>NZ_JAEKMI010000075.1 GCF_020217485.1 Mycobacterium sp. WUMAC-067
TTCTCTTGGGCTCGCGGCCTGAGTCGCGGTAGTGTCCCGGTGTTTCCGCAGTTCGCGCGGCTGGCTGCTGAAGAATATGGTGCGCAACAGGTGTGGTGCAAGGACTCATTTGTCAGCCGGTCGGCTGGGAGAGGTTGAGCTGGGCCATAAGTTCGCGGTTGGCGGCGCGGGCGGCGGTGAGGTCTTGGTCGCGTTCTTCGAGTTGCAGCCGTAGCTCGACGATTTGTTGTTCGAGCGTGACGATGCGTTGCTGAAGTTGCTCGATGTCGGTTGGCGCGCCGAGTCCGCTTGCGCGCCATGCTTGTTCGCCGAGCAGTTCAGACAGACGGATCTCGAGTTGTTGGGTGCGTGCGGCCATGCGGGTGCAGCGGTGCTGGGCGGCGAGCAAGTCGGCCTGCAGTGAGGCACGGGTGACCTGGTGACCGATCTCGGATTTGTCTGGTGGCTGGGTTGCAGCGGCGTGGATGCGTTCGAGCAGGTCGCGGTGGCGGTATAGGAAGGTGCGGTCGACTCCGGCGCGTTGAGCGATGCTGGTGGCGCTGAGTTCTGCGCCGTCTTTGATGGCGACCTCGAGGGCGGAAAGGACGCGTTGGCGGCGTCTGGTGGAGTCGGCTCGTCGTCCGTCGATCATCGCGTCGAGGGCATGGGTGGTGTTGGTGGTCATGGGGTTCTCTCTGGGCGCAGGTCGGGCAGGATTTGGCGGGTGCGAGGCATGCCGAGCATGACGCTGCGGTGTCGGCGCACGACGGTGACGGCTTGTTGAAGTTGTTGTCGCTGTTCGGGTTCGAGTTCGCCGAGCCCGTTTCTGATCTGGTCGATCAGGCGGCGGATGCGGCGGATTTCCTCCTCGGAGGGCATCGCCTCGACGCGGGCCCAGTCATCGAGGTCGGTGGTGGCGAGCAGGCGTTCCCGGGTGCGCAGCAGGTCGTCGAGGTAGGCGCGCAGGTCGGGCAGATAGGAGACGTCGGTGCGGAAGTGGTCGCATCCAGCGCAGCGGAACCGGAACGGACAGGCACCGCCGCCGGCCTTGACGTTGGACGGTTCGGCGCAGACACCGAATGGAACCGCGACCTCGCCGACGGCGCGACGGGCGTGTTCGGAGTCCAACAATGCTTGGGCTTGCCGCCAGATGCGGTTGCCATGCCGGTCGAACTGCATCGCGGTGACGCGATCGACGGCTTCACGGCGGCGGGTTTCGCCGATGCGGTAGTAGCAGCTGGTGGTGTCGAGTTTGCGGTGCGACATCAGCTCACGCAACACCTCGATGGGGACGCCGGCGTCAGCGTGGCGTTGGGCGTAACTGTGCCGGTAGGCGTAGAGCACCACCTTGCTCTTGTCATATTCGACACCATCGGCGTTGCGCAGCACCGGCAGTCGGTCGACCCAGGTGCGGTGGGCGAACGCGAGAGAAAAGCCGGTGATCGCGCGGCGTCCGCCGGGGTTGCGCCGGTCGGTGGGCAGCAGCTTGAGCTCGCCGATCGGAGTGTTTGGGTAGCGGTTCCGGACTTGTTGCTGCTGGGCGAGTATTACGGCGGCGGTCTGCTCGCTGATCGGCAGGCGTCGTGCGAGCCGGTTGGCC
The DNA here is from genome assembly GCF_020217485.1 of Mycobacterium sp. WUMAC-067. GTDB lineage: Bacteria > Actinomycetota > Actinomycetes > Mycobacteriales > Mycobacteriaceae > Mycobacterium. Next base: position 1,580 of record NZ_JAEKMI010000075.1, read on the forward strand.
TTATGGTTGTCGTAGATCAGCACGGGCTGTCCGTCGTCGTCTCGGGTCAGGCAGTCGAAGTCCAGCTCGCAGATCTCTTCGGGACGGCGGCCGGTGTCGATGGCCAACTCGACCGCGGTGCGCATCTCTGATGAGGTCAGTTCATCCAGGTGTTCGCATAACTGCTTCATGATTTCCGGCGGCAGGTCCCGGTTGGGTTCGCCCGGTTCGGGTTCGACAGGCACGTCCGCCTGCCCAATCACAAAGTCCTCGCCCAGCCCGGCGGCGATGCCGCCGGGCCGCGTCAGCCCCATCGCCCGGATGCGGGTGAGCACGGCACGAACCTCGCGGCAGGCCCGGATCCGGGCATCGCCACTGATCTGACCGACCGATTCAAGGTAGGCCAGCCGGTGCAGGAACGCCTCCATATCGGTGCGTCCCAACGCCGCTGGGTGTTCGCCGCGGTCCTCGCGCATGCGCAGCGACTCTGACAACCGCACCAGGCAGCCGATGTAGTGGCGCACGGCCAGGCCGGCGCTGGTGCGCCGCCCGGCTCGGACACGTCGTTTCGGCAGGTCATCGGCGGCCCACCGCTTGGCGGCCTCCCGCAGCCAGGACTGGCTGATGCCGGTAAACGACACCGTGCCGTGATGCCCAAACACCGCCAGGTCCCATTCGTCCTGGGCGACTTCGGTTTCCGGGCTCGACAAGGCGCGCCGAGCATGACCGATCAGGCAGTTGACCAGCCCGGTGAACTCCAGGCCCCGGCCGTCACCGATGACATAGTCGGCGATCGACCCCACCTGCTGGCCCAGCAAGTCGTTACAGAACGCGCGCAGCACGGCCTCGTCGGTCTTGACCGCGTTGATCCGGCAGCGCTGCTGCAAGCCCACCAGCAATTCAGCGACCACCAGCGGCGTCAGGCCCCGCAGACTAACCTCGCCGCCGCGACCGATCGCTGGTTCGGTTGCCCGCCAGACGATTTCATCTAAATGTGGGTCACGTGCGCGGACGGTGCGCAGCCGCTGCTGGTGCGCCTCACAGTACAGACCGTCGGGATGGCGCCGCTGGCGAGTGCAGGCGGCCACCGCGCACGGCGGACACGGCGGAAGCGGCCTGGTTTGCCGGTGAGCACGGAACTCGTCGACATCGGCAACCGGCAAGGCGCGCAGCTGTTCTGCGTGGGCGTGACACAGCCCGGAACTCGCCGATTCCCACTCGCGTCGACAACCGTCGACGACACAAGCATCCGGCCCGCGCCCCATTCGTTCGCGACCCCGCGGCGGAAGCGAGGCGATCTCGTCGTCACCGAGCCCGTGTTCGGCAAGCCGACGCCGGCACGAGGCGCAGATCCGCGTCGCTGCCGGCGCGGATGTCAAACAGCCCGACGCGCGGCAGACCGGGCGTCCCAGCAGCGGATGCTCCGGTGCGAACGACAGCACCTTTCGCGCCGCGTCCCAGCCGGCTTCGGCGAGGAACGCGGGATCGATCACCACGGTGATCGACGCAGCGTGCCGGTCGATTCCTGCTGGATCGGCGAACACGTGCACTCTGCCGGCGACGATCGCAGCCGTCGGCATCGTCACGGCGCTCACCCGTCCGTCCCGGCAAGCTCGCGGGGACTGCGGACCCGGTCGACGGCCTCACGCAACCGGGCCGGGTCGGGATGCAGATAGACCTGCGACGAACTCATCGCCGCATGCCCCAGCAGGGCGGCGATCTCGTCCAGACCGGCACCGGCGTCGGCAAGGTTACTGCCGAACGCATGCCGCAGCCGATGCGGCGTCATATGCTCGATTCTGGCCCGCCGCGCGCAGGCGGTGATCAATTCATTAATCGTATCCGGGCGCATCGGTGCGCCGATCGGCTCGCGAAACAGGTTGACCAACAACAAATCCGACTCAGCCGCCCGCGGCACCGCAAACCGCTCGAACTCGTAGACATCGAACAGCTGAACCGCCAGAAAATCCAGCGGCACCACGCGTTGGCGACGCGATTTGGCCCACGCGCCGTTCGGATTCTCCCGCCGCACCACATGCAGGTGCGCTCGCGGGATTTCACAGCCCAGCAGACGTGAGTCGGCCAACAGGTGAACGTCCGAGCGCCGTAGGCCACACAACTCGCCGCGCCGCAGCCCGGCCCTGGCCATCAACAGCACGATCAGCCTGTCCCGCGCCGACTGGCAGGCCCGCAGCAGCGCCACGATCTCGGCATCGCTGGCCCGGTCCACCATCGCCTCTGGCTCGTGCAACCGATGCCGCGCCCGCATCCGCCAGGCCATCCGATGTTCCTCACCGCGGGCCTGCGCGGGCAGGTCACGCTCGTCGGCCAGCTCATAGATCAACGGCATCAGCTCGCCAGGCGCCTGACCGGATGCCACCGCGTGAGCGACGAAGCCCCGCACCGCGGTCAGCACACCGTTGATCCGCCGCGCCCCACGCACCGGCTCAACGCCCGGACCAGCCAGCACCTGCCCACCCGCCACGACCTCGACACCGCTGGACTGCGGCCCCGCGTGACGCAGCCAGGTGATGAACAGCCCCAGCGCCGCCACCCCGTCATGCCAATGCCGGCCGGTGCGAACACACCAGCGCAGAAACAATGCGATGGCGCCCGCATATGACCTTGTGGTCAACTCCGAACCGTCACGGCCGAATCGGACATGCCGCAAGAACGCATCCGCTTCGGCCACCACCGCCAAATCCTCATCCAGCACCGTCCAGTACCTCGCCCCGGACGGCAACCTCACCAGAAACGCCCGCACCCTGATCTCCTCTCGCAGCAGGCAGCTTTACCACTACCAGCCACGAGCACCACACCCCGGGAGATCTGTTGCAGAACCGGGCCGTGTCGCCGGTTTACGCAACGTCACACAACAGGGCAGCTAACCCCAGAAAACGGTGTCGATGGTTGTGTTCGTGCTTGAAGTCGCCGATGACCACGCGGGCCTCGAACAGCGTGTTCCAGTAGTTGCGGTTGAGGCATTCCTTCCGGAGTCGGTTGTTGAACGATTCGATGTAGCCGTTGTCCCACGGGCAACCCGGCGGGATGTACACCATTCCGGTCTTGTTTTCGCAGAACCGTTGCAGCGCTTGAGAAACCATCTCCGGTCCATTGTCCATCCGAAGCACCTTCGGTGGGCCGCCACGAGCGGCGAACACCTTCGTGAGTTCCTCGACCAGCCGCTCGCCAGTGATCGAGCGCTCCACCACATTCAGTAGCGATTCGCGGGTGTGCTCGTCGATCATCGACGCGATCTTGATGGCCTTACCGTCGATGGTGGAGTCGAACTGGAAGTCGATCGCCCACACCACCTTCGGCGCATCGGCGAGGATCGGCGGCACTGAGGACACCCCGGCCCGCTTGCGGGGCGAGACGACCTTGACCTGTAGGCCTTCTTCGCGCCAGAGCCGGTGGATCTTCTTCTTATTGACCTCACGGCGCTCGTCGTAGCGCAACGCCGCCCAAGCACGCCGAAACCCGTGGCACGGGTGTTTGGTGGCGTAGCCGCGCAGCCAAGCCCTCATGTCGGCATCCGGATCGGTCGGAGTCTGCGCCAACGGCAGGCGACGGTAGGTAGAGCGGGCCAGCCCAACAGCTTTGCACGCCAACCGTTCCGACATGCCCAAGGTCTCCTTGAGCATGTCCACGGCGCGGCGCTTGGCAGCTGGGCTCAGAATTTTCCCTTAGCGACCTCCCGCAGGGCGTCCTTCTCAAGTTCGGCGTCGGCCAGCAGCCGCTTGAGGCGGGCGTTCTGATCGCGCAGCTCCTTGAGTTCCTTGGCGGCGTCGGTGTCCATGCCGCCGTACGTGCGCCGCCAGTTGTACAGCGTCGCCGGCGAGACCTGCAGCTCGGCGGCGATCTCCTCACCGGTCTTACCTTCGGCAGCCAACTCATCTGCCCGGCGCAGCTTGCGCACGATGTCCTCCGCGGAATTCCGCTTCCGACCAGCCATGTGTTCATCGTCCCTTCTGGCCCGACATCGGGCCACAGGACTCTAAAACTGGTCGGACTCATTCAGCGGGAACACACCACCTCGACTCCGAGGCGCAGCCACAGGGCTCCGAGAGTTGTGAATATGGCGAGAAGGAAGGGGATCCTCCATGCCCAAACGAAAATTTCTTCCTGAGTGAATACGGCTGACAGGACACCAATCGCTCCCGAGCTAAGCAATAGACCTCCAGCTGTACTTACCTGCTGCCAGCTTCCGTAGAGGCCGCGGTGCGCGGGCGGGGCCGACTCAACCATAAAGATGGCCGAGCCAGATGATTCGCCTCCAGCTGCGATGCCCTGGAGCAGGCGGAGAATTGTAAGTAGGATAGGCGCAGAAATTCCGATGGAGGCCTGGGTTGGCAGCACACCAATAAGTACCGTGCAAATACCGATGAGCAGGACTGAAGTAACGAGAGCCAAGCGCCGGCCGTAACGGTCTCCAATGTGGCCAAACAGCACGGCGCCCAGTGGCTTCGTGAGGTAGCCGGAGGCGAAGACGGCAAAGGTTAAGATCAACGCGCCGGTTCCGTTGTCAGAAAAGAAGAGCTTGGCGAGGATAACCGCCGAATAGCCATAAATCCCGATGTCATAACCCTCCAAGACATTACCGGCTGCGGCGGCGATGGCGGCACGGCGAGAGTGGGTACGTACCGACTCAGACTCGAATTTGGACAGTGTTTGTTTCATTGGTCAGTCTTCCTTCTCTAATAGGCGGAGGGTGAGAATGTCGAACTTCTCCATGTGTCTAATTCGCGATCACTGATGCATCCGACCACTTGAAGCGAAGTTGTGTCGAACACGCGACGGCATGTCGCGTCGCAGAAGCTTTTTGTCTCGCTCGAGAGCATTTTCACGTCGAAGGTCAATCTCTCTTCCTGGGGGAGATTGACCTGGCGCTGCATTCCAGTTGGAGCATGATGGCCTGTGGGCCACTGCCCTCTGTTAGGCAGAGAGTGACTCTGATGGGTGCTATCCACTCGCTCGTCGTTCGTCAATGGTTCCGCTCAATCCGGGCTTCGCAGCTCGTGGCGGTCGCCCGCCTACTCGATCGCGTTGACGCTGGCCAGGCGGCCCAGTGGAGCCGTGGAGAGCCAATGTCGAGTAGGCGCACGGATGTTGGTATGGCGCCTGGCAGCCAGCCGGTTGTGGTTGCTGTTGTATCGGCGTGTATTCACGTCAACCAAGGCGTACCAATCGGGATGGGCTCGGCGGGCCCCATCAGCAGCTGGCGCACAACGAGCGTCAACCGACGACCGGGATGTCGACGGCGATCGCGGGCGTTCAACTTGTCACCGGCGTTGAATCACGGATCCCTCTTGACAGAAGGCTTCTCTGTGTGACAGAAATGGCAGATACTCGCCCCATAGGCGAGCCAGTTGCTTTGATCAGGAGGCTTGAGTTGAACACAGACCTGTCCGTGAACTACATATCCGTCGGCGGAATCAGGACGCGCTATATCGATCAGGGCGAGGGTCCGGTCATCCTCCTGATCCACGGTGGCCACTCGGGTATGAGCATGCCGGGCGGCGGGGATGGTTGGGCTCCCGTCATCGCTCCTCTGGTCGACAAGGGCTTCCGCGTCGTGACCTTCGACAAGCTGGGGCAGGGAGAGACTGACCTCGCGCCGACGCATGCCGAGTGGACGTTCGATGCGGTGGTCAAGCACGCCAGGGGCTTCATCGACGCTCTGGGACTCGAGGACATGATTCTGGTCGGGCACTCGCGCGGTGGCCTGCTGGCGAGCAAGCTCGCTCTTGACATGCCGGAGTCGACCAAAGGTCTCTTCATCGTGTCGAGCGCGACGCTCGCTGGCACCGACGCTAAGTTCCGCGACGTTGAGTTCTACGACGCGATCACGCGTTCGCTTCCGGCGGACGCGTCTCCGGAGGAGATCTGCGGAGCCTACTTCCGTGCGCTGTACGTGACCCCGGTGCCGCAGGAACAAATCAATGCGGCCGCCGCTAAGTACGTCAAGGAGAACCACCAGAACGCCCTCAAGACCTACCCGATGGTTGAGAAGAAATACTGGGAGCCGAGTCTTCAGGCGGCGAAGGACGACATCCGCGCTCGCCTCTTCGCCGGCGAGGTCAATATTCCCGTCGAAGTCGTCTGGGGCCGCGACGATCGCTCGGCGCCGGTTGACCTGGGCATCGCCTTCTACCAGAAGCTCGCCCTCGTCTCGGAGACCACGAGCCTGCACATCCTGGGAACCGCGGGCCACAACGTCTTCGCGGAGCGAACCGAGGACTTCGTTCGAATCCTGGCGGACTACGCAGGCCGTCGCAGCGCCAGCTATGCGACGCGTCGTTGATGGTGATCCTGGGGAACTATCCCGCTTGACGGGGTCTTCGAGTCCGTGCCGGATTGGCGCAGCGCGCCCAGATCGTGCTGCTGGCTTCGGCGTGCGAGTCGAACACCGCGATCGCGGACAAACTGGCCTGTATCTCTTGAAGTGGCCCCCCTGTTCGTGTCCGGTTTCCGGCGACCACGGTGGGCTCTGGGAGAGGGGCCGAAGACAGCGGCGGTTTTCGGCTGGGCGTGATGTGCCCGTGAAAGAGATCGCGGCGCCCGTGGCTCCGTCCTCCCCGGACGAACCCGGTTGAGGGAATTGTTGCCCGGGCTGGTGTGCCGGTTGCGCTCAGCGCGCCGGGCCGGCCCGGCGCAGGCGCCGGATGACGCACAAGCGCGGGATCCTTCGGCGGGCGACAGCCGCAGGGCGGCCCGCATTGGGGCATGGCGGTCCTCCCGCGGGGTGGATTCTACCCCTGATTCCGCTCCCCCTTCCACGGGCCACTGGCTGGCCCCGCCAGAGGGGGCGGAGGAAGAAGCGGTCCCCATCGTGGAAGCCCTCGGCTGCGGCCGGTTCTGGGTCTGAGATCGGTGCCGGGCGGGGCTCACACTGGCCGGGCCTTCAGATCGGACTTGGTCATGCGGAAGGACGCCTCAACCTGCCACAGGTCGTGATACGCGCCTTTAGCTTCCTCCGGTAGCCCGTTTTCGACGTTCGCGGCGAGCCTTCCTGGGCGTTTCGCGAACGCGTGATTCACTGGCGTTCGCAACTGTTCGCGTCAGCCCTGGGAGGGTGCGTTGACGTCGAGTGTGAAGCCATACAGGGTGCGCCGGGTCGTTCATCCCGGTGGCCGCGTGTCGTACTGGATCTTTTCGGCGGGCGGCGAATTGCACCGGTCGTCAGTCGAAGTCCTCAAACAGTACAGAGAGTCGAGTCAGCAGACCTACGCCTATGGTCTCGTTGATCACCTCAACTGGCTTGATACGAATCACTTGACCGTCGACTCGGTCACTGTCGACGACTTGCGTCGTTACATGAACGCACTGACGGGTCAGGGTGCGGGTGTTTTCGGGGTTGTGTGGAGAGACAGGCCGCCGATAGGTACGTCGGCCGCCGGCAACGTTGCGACCATCGTGAAGGCCTTCTATCTGACGACGTCAAGAACGAATCATACTGTTGTGGATTGGTTTTCGGGTACGCAGGGGAAATCGCGGCGTCGCACAAGTTCTGTCGCCAAGAACCCGCTGGCCCCACCGAAAGGGCCCGGTCGCCCCCGCTTCCTACCGGAGCAGTGCGTCGCCGCATTATTCGAACCTGGGGTGTTGACCTCGGCCCGTGACGCCATGATCGTGACATGGCTCGTTGACTCCGGTGTTCGCGTGGGTGGGCTCTGTGGCTTGCGCTTTCCCGATCTCCATCTTGTTTACGATCACCCGTGCGGCCAGCGGAAAGATCCTCATGTGCATATCGTCGGGCGAGATGACAACCCGAATCATGCCCGTGCCAAGGCATATCACGAGTTTCGGATCAGCCCCGATGGCCACGTCATCGACGGCGTCATTCGGGCCGTGAGCGAATCGATGATCACAAGTTTCTACACATATCTTCTGGACGAGTACCACCCCATCCAGCACCTCGCTGACCACGAACAGATCCTGGTCCACATCAAGGGATCGACCGCAGGGGCCGCACTGACCACCGGCGGCGTTCGCAAGATGCTCCGCAGGGCGTGCGGTCGAGCTGACTTGAACAGCTACGTCACTCCCCATGCTTTTCGTCACCGTGCCGCGGCGAATCTCTATGCTGCAAGCGATTTCAATGCTGAATTGGTGGCCCAGGAGTTCGGCTGGGCGCATGCCGAGCAGGTCACCGGACTGTACGGCCGCAGCGCAAACAGACACACGATGAAGTATCTCAACGAGGCATGGAAGGCCTTCCCGGAACAATCCACTCGCAAGGACGACGATGCCATCGACGACGTGTAGGCGGCCGCGCTGATGGATTCGACTGTCAGTGCGCGAACGGGCCACTCCACGATTGCAGCAGTCTCGTCAGAGCCAGGCATCGTATCGTTGTCGTTCGACCAACGATACGAAGCGGTCAGTCAAGCATTTCCGCCATGGCTGCTGAGCGACCCGATCGTGTTCCCCGGGGATCACCGAACCTATGGTTGGGCGTGCCAGGTCCCCGATTGCAACGGTGAGCTCGCGGGCTCCAACATCAAGTTTTTGTGCAGCACGCACGACCATGAGTTCAAGGCGTTGTCTTCGAAGCTGACCATCGAAGAGTTCGCCAAGCAGGCGACGCCGAGCCCATGCATCTTAAGAGGGTGGGCGCGTTACCGGCTCGATGATTGCCGGATTTGCGGTCCCAATCGAGAGGCGCTGATCACTGGACTGTGTATGGCGCACAACCGAATCCTTTGGAAAGCCAAACGGCGCGGTGAAACCGAGGAAGCATGTTTGCGCGCGCAAACACCGTTTCCACCGCTGCCGAGATGTGCAATACCGGACTGCGTTCATGACGGCCCGTTGTTCAATTTCCGTGGCCCTGGCCAAGTGCGAGTCTGTAAATCCCACTATCAAGTCTGGCGTAGCTACTTGCGTGACAATAACCTCAGTCCTGATGAGGCATTGTGGACCGAATGGGCGGCGATGGAGCCGCGTAGCAAGCGCATGCAACTGCCGGAGAACCGCGGAGACGTGTGGGTGGATCATCTGCCGCTGAGGCTTCAACGTGAGATTCGGTACGCCATCCATCGGCACGACAGCACGGCCCGAAGGGGGCATTGGAGACCTCGTCACATCCAGGTGGTCGTCGACGTACTTGCTTCCGAAGGCGTTCAGACGCTCAATGACCCCATGCTTGCGGAGCACGTCTCCAAGTACAAGGCGGCGGATGTCCGGCGGATTTGGGCTGACCTCCCCATCGCCGCGCGCGGTCTGACACTAACGAGACAGGACGCAAAATACGCCGGTTGGTTCGATCCAGCGATCGTTGGAGCTAAGCAGTTTAAGAGCGCGAATAGCCCTTCGGACAGACGCATGGTCTGGGATCTGACCGGCATTTCGCAACGCTGGCTTCGTGACTTGCTCTGGGAGAATCTCGAGTACGCGGCGACAGAATCACCTCAACCGACCTCTGGCACAATCAACCGTCGGGTTCGGAGCATCCACCTACTCTCAAAAGCATTGTGGCAGTTACGTGAAGATCACGGCAATGATCCCGAACTGCTACATGCTTCCGATGCCCGCGCGTTCAAAGACCTCTGGGATATGTGGTACCGCGAGCAAGTCCCAGTAGCCGAGAACCGCACCTTCAATAGTCCAGTTCCGAAGCCATTGGTCGAGTTGGTCTACAAGACGAGCCCCAACGCCATGCACGCTGTTCTCGTGTTCGGACGCGCCCGCAACCTCGGGCCAACGGACTCATTTGTTCTCGCGTTCCCGCGCTACTCGGCGCCGGAAGAACGCCCGAAACCCCGTCCCATCAGTGATGACGACTTCAGGCTCCTCATCAGCGATGCGTCGCTGAAACTGCTGGATGAGTCGGACGTGAACGACGTGGGCCTCGTCGATATCTGGCTGACCCACGCATTCCAAGGTGGGCGGATCAGCGAGACCATATACCTGCGCCTCGGGTGCATCGGCATGATCGGCGAAGCACAACCATATCTATGGCGCGACATCACCAAGGCGAATGTCCTCGATTACGGGATGCCCTGCCATTATCCCGTGTATCAGCGGCTGCTTAGGCGGCAAGAAGTCACCCGGGCAAAACTGCGTAGGCGCTACGCCGCCGACCTTGCGAGCCTCAACAAACGTCAGCGCGCCGCCCTGGAAGCCGAGTGGGATCGCACGATGCCGCTATTCCCGGGCCCTACGACCAACCCTGACCTTCGACTCCCGGTTTCATCGAGCGTCTTGCAGAGGAAGCTGGCGGACTGGATTGAAAAGCTCGGCTTGAAAGGTATTACCACGCATCGCACCCGATCCACCATGGCGACAGCGCTGCTCGACAATGGTGCACCGCCAGCGCTGGTCCGGCAGATACTGGGTCACTTCTCTGAAGAGGCCTTAGCGCACTACGCGCGATACAACGATGACACCGTCATCCGCCACCTACGTCAAGTATGGACAGCAGGTCCGGGGATGGAGTCGCCCGGGAAGGTGCTCATGACGCCGGTCGCTGCCAGCGGCTTGGGGAGTGAAGCGGCCGTCGCTGGCCGCATTGATTTGACCGTGATCCCGGTGGAGCACGGGCTGTGTCGCTATGGACCTGTCGTCGGTGGAAGTGCATGCCCTGTATCGAAAAACTGCAGCAGCGGACCCAACGGCCCGTGCCCACACTTCGTCCTGACAGGCGCTGACTTGGCGTACTGGGAACGCAAGCGCGACGCCGCATATCACTTCGCCGAAGGTGCACCCTCAGAAGATGCGCGCGACTACATCCTCAGCGAATGGAAGCCCTGGGAAAGGGTGCTGGCCAGGCTACGAAATGCGCTCGAAGAGCTCGGGCTGCTCGAAGCCGCTGAGAAACTGGACCTACGCAGCCCCAGACAGGACTTCTTTCATCCGCTGTTCTCGACAGGATGGCAACTCGATGGCCTCCAAGAAACGACAGCCGTATCCAAGGACGACCAAACGGACAGGAAAGCTGGTGACTGAAACCGAACGCCGTCGCCCTGTCGAGGCCATCGAAAGCCGCAATCGGCGCACTCTGGAATGCGAGAATCGCGTTCGCCGTGCGGTCACGAAGCTCGTCAAGACCGGACTGCCCTTCACTGTCGAGGAAGTCTGTCGGCGAGCTGACGTGGGAAAGACCTTCATCTACGACAAAAAACGCCCGGCACTCACCAAACTTGTTCTCACCGCCCGAGATACGTCCCAAATGACTACGCGGACACGCTTCGCGGCGCACGACGAAGCCGAGGTTTCCTCGTGGAGGGAGCGCGCACTCAACGCTGAAGCCCGTGTCAAAGAACTACGCGCAACGGTGCGCCAGCAGGACGCCCAGATCAGCGACGTGACCGGGCAGCTCTTTGACCCCGAAGGCAATCATCTCGCGGAGGAGAATGATCGGCTCCGGAGCCAGATCGACGCGCTCAATCGCCAGATCACCTCAGTCCGAAGCGAACTCGTTGTGGCTCAACGCTCCTTACAGGCTTCGCGTGCCAATGTCAGGCGCGAGCAAGAACGCAATCTCTCAGTGATCAAACCACCGAGTTAGCTTGCGCCGCAACGGATCGAGCGAGTGTCGAACAGCCGATGCCGACTTGAACTCATCCTGCCGCCGGGACTAGAGGTCCTCGAGTAGGGAGCTCGCAGGCACTGCGAGGGCCGCGGCAATGTCGACAAGCCGTTCATAGAGCAACCCTCGCTGTCCGCGTTCTACTTGGACCAAAATGTGCCGGGCGACGCCGGAGGTAAGCGCGACCTCCTCTTGGGTCAGCCCGCGCTCGAGGCGCAGTGATCGGATGCGGGCCCCGACTGTAGTTCGGGTTGCTGCCCACTGCGCGGCTCGCTCGGGTTCGTGGTGGAGGGGGTTTGTGGGCACGCACCCTAGTCACTAGGTGGCGGCGCCAAAAGTCTGTACAACTAGTTGTATATTGCTCCGGTGTTTGCTACGTCATACCCGCCTGAGCCGGCCGAGAATGTGTCAGGTCCGGCGCTAGAACTGCTCGATGAAATGCGTATCCGACTGATGGAATGCCGGCTCGTGCTGCAGGCGTTGTCCGGCCATGCGGATATGAATTTCGACGAGCTGGAGAATGATCTCGACGTTGCGGAGGGTGGCGTGCAGAACGCGCACGCCGCCGCAAGCCTGGTGCACCAGGGAGCTGCTCTCGACGCCCGGTGGGGCGCGGACTGGTCGCGGCCAAGGGCGATATTCGCCCGGCACGGCGCCGCGGTCCGGGGTGGCGCTACCAGAGTCCTGCCTGAGCGGTCGGTGGGCGATCGGATCGAACGCGCGCTCTGGCAACTGCCCCCGGCCGACCGTATGCAGAATTTCACCGGCCCCAGGCCCCAATGCCAGAGCGCGGTTCGCGCCACTGGCGCCCAATGCGTGTCGCGTGCGGTCTACCTCGGAACGGGGTCCTTTGGGGCGCATTGCTATACGCATGCGAACCGCCATGAACGCGATCAATATCGCATGCACCTAGACATCGTTGCTGCATCGCAGTCCGAACTGTACGAAAAGTTGTCGGATCAGCGGCATCGTATCGGCCAGGAGGTCAGCGAGCGTTGGCTTCAGACGCGCGCGGACCGTCGGCGATGGGCCGAAGAGGTGGGGCTTCAGCCCCGTTCGGCTGATGGCGGCGGTGAGTAACGAGAACACTTTGGGGCGGGGTGCCTCGCGTCGCACTAAGCGCTGTTGTTCGTGAGTAAAAGCCAGGCCCCGAGGGGCCGGCACTGGTGATGAACCACACCCCGCCGCATCTAGTGTGGCACCGGCTATCAAAATGTTCAACTAGTTGAATTTTGTTCCGGCGACTGGCTGCCCCAAGCTTGCCTCAACGACTTCGGTCACGCCGCCAATCACGATGCCGGCAGTATCACTTCGCAGATCGTGGCCGCTGACGCCTTCGCCGGAGAACCGCAGCTTGAAAGACGTCCGAAACATGGGCTGAGCGGCAGCGGCTGTCCGTCAGTCGGACGGTCGGCGACCTCCATCACGCGATTCGCGATGGCCTGATGCAGGGAATGTCCCCGACTCGGCTGGCCAAGCTGAGCGGGCTCCATGTATCGG
>NZ_JAEKMI010000076.1 GCF_020217485.1 Mycobacterium sp. WUMAC-067
AGTCCAGGTCGACTCGCGGATCGGACCGATTTGGGCGCCGAACTTCTACTACCGCGCGACCATCGTTCAGGCGAACATGCTCGCTCCGTTCGACCGTCTGGCGGCGATGCTTCCAGAGCCTCTCGAGCCATTGCGGGCGGTCCCCGGTTATGGAGTCGCGGCCCTGACTTTCTTCTCGTATGCGGTCTGCGACAACGATCCATATGACGAAGTGTCCGTCGCGGTCGTCATCCGAAAGCCCGGTGAACGGGGTCTGCTGTCCGGCCTGCTTCCCGAGCTCGAACTGCTGAACACCATGCGGCGCAGGAAGTTCTACGCTCACGTCCTGGCGCTACCAGTCACCACCGAGATTGCCCGGGTCCGCGGCGTCGAAGGCTACCAGCTGCCGAAGTGGCGCACCGACATCAGTGTCGACATCAGCGATGCCGTGCGGGCCGGAATCGCTGGCCCCACAGGCAAACCGGATGTGAGCCTGCAGGCGCCGCTACCAGAGTTCACCGATTTCCCATCACAGTCCCGGCTCGGCACCAACACCATGGTTCATTTGGTCGACGGGCAATGGCGCCAAACCTCGGTGCAATCGAACACGCTGTCGTTCGCGCAACGCAGCTTCCCGCGTGACGTCACACTCACCCGACACGGCGGCCCGCTGAGCGATCTTCTCGACGGGCTTGGCGCCTCCACAATCCTGCGTCTAGAGGTCACCAAAGATGCGCAACTGGTGCTGAACCTGCCGCGGCCCCTGGAAGCATTCGGCTAAAAGCTGGGACTTTGGCATCACGCGAGACGCGCGTGCCCGGCATTCACGCTGGCTGTAACCGGCGACTGCGTGGTCGACATGCCATGGAATTTGCCCGCCGATGGCCACGGTGGATTTCATCGCACCGGTGATCCTTACCCCGGTCCTCTGGCTCGCCGTCTATGCCCGCGGCGTAAGTTCGGTCGGAGCCACGAAGACCGCGACCGCCTGCCTTAGGAAGACGCGAGAGGAAGCCATGAGAACGATCGCATACCGCCACGCGGCAGTCGCCGGCCTGGCCGCCGTCGCACTGATTGCTGTGGGCTGCAGCAATGGCAAGAGCGTCGACGCGTCGGCGCCGCCTTCGGCCGGGGCGAGCGCCACCTCCACGTCTAAACCCCCGGCGCCACCCACTGAGGTGAAAGTCCTCGGGGAGGGCAACGTTGAGGTAACTCTGACCGGCCCGATCGCTGCCAAGTACTCGTCGGCAACGCAGGATCAGAAGCAGGCTCTCGGCAAGCCGCTCACGGGTGACCGCAACGCGGGAAAGCGGGAGAGCGGCTTGGTATTCCAGCAGTTCCAGGGCGGCGTGATCACCGCCAAGAACGACGAGCCCGGTACACCCGCGTTCATCACCACAGGCAAGATCCGGGAGGCCTGGAATGTGCCACGCGACCCGAACGGCGTGCCTGCGGTCACGGGCACTAACGGGTCGGCGGGTGCGCTGGGCTTTCCGACCAGCGACGTGAACACCGTCGGCGATCTGCTCGTGTCGAATTTCGAGCACGGCAAAATCGAGTACAACCCGAAGACCGGCCGGGTCGAAGTGACGGTCAACGGCAACGTCGTACCATCCGGGCTGTAGCCCGAATCAGGCGAGGTGGCACGCGGGCGCTACACCGAGATGACCGCAAGATCTTCGTCGGTGACCACGCGAACTTGCACGCTGTCCTGGCCCAAGAGCGTTGCTTTCAGCAGACGGTGGATACCGTCCAATATGACTACTCTGTCCACATGATTCACTCGTGCGTGCAGCGGAAATCTCAGATCGCAGGCGAGGGTCCGCGCCCATTGCTCGCGATACCGATCCGGGTCATCGAGTACATCTTGCGGACACACCCGAAAAGGAATTCCACCATGCGACCAGAACGGTAAGCGCAGGTGCCACGCAAGTTCTCCAACAGGTACTTTCACCTCGACCAGGCCAGGCAATTCGTGCAACTTGCCCATGTCCCAATGAATGTCCGGGATTACACCACGCAGCACATCCGGAACCTGATCTCGCAGTGGAAAGGGCCGAACCACCGCGCCATCGTCCCACCACAACCCACGGATCTTCGGCACAACATCCCCACCGAAGGGCTTCGCAGGTTCCGACTGTCCGTGCCGGAGGCGAAGCGGGCGCTCATACGGTGAGGATGTAGTCCTCGTCGTGGGGGCGGCCCAGCATCTCAGTGAGCCGCTTGCGATCGAATGGCCACAGGTCAATGTGGTTATCGTCGACGAAGTACCACGAGTTGCAGCCGGTGTTCCATACCGTCGGACCCATCGCTTTGGCGACGTCGGCGGCGAAGCGATCGGTGGCTTCATCTGTGATCTCGACGGTCCTGATCTCGCCGTCTCGGAAACGACGCAGCCATCCGGTCACGTACTGGGCCGTCAGTTCGGCGACGAATTGCATGGACATCACCCCGGTCGCCGAGTTAGGGCCCAGCACGGTGAAGAAGTTGGGGAATCCCGGGATCGCTGTCATTGCCCAGGCCCGAGGACCCGTCGCCCATGCTTCATCGATGGACAGTCCACCGCGGCCACGCAGATCGATCGGACGCATGTAGTTGTGGGCCTGAAAGCCGGTGGCGAGCACAATCGCGTCCACTTCGTGGTGGACGCCGTCGGCGGTCCGTATGCCGGTCGGGGTAATCGCGCCGATGGGTTGGGTGACCAGACTCGCATTCGGCTTCGCGATTGCTCGGTAGTAGTTATTGGAGAGCACCTGCCGTTTGCAGAACGGTTCATACTCTGGAGTGAGTCTTGACCGTAGGTCTTTATCTGGCACCAGGATTCGCAAACACAACCGTGCATAGCCCTGGGCCAAGCGCCGGCGCCATGTTGGTCGGATGAGCACGTCGGCAAACAGATCGGAACCGATGCGCTGCGCCCATCCCACCGTCCATCTGAGCCCCGGAAGGACTCGCAGCAGCCAGCTCACGAGTCGTGGTTGGCGCAGTCCCATCGGCGCCCACATCACCCACTGTGGTGTGCGCACAAAATGCGTGATATGCCCAGCATCGGATTGCAACGCGGCAAAGATCTGAACCCCAGTCGATCCCATGCCGATCACCGCCACACGCTTGCCCGCGGTGTCGGCCCCTGTCCAGCAAGCGGTGTGCACGATGGGTCCAGTAAACGAGTCGATGCCGTCGATATCGGGGATCACTGGGTGGTGCAGCACGCCGGTGGCGGCCACGAGGAAGTCGGCGTCGAGTTCCTCGCCACTCTTGGTGGAGACCCGCCATCGGTTGTCGACAAACACCGCCGCGTTGACTTCGCAGCACAATCTCAAATGCCGGCCGAGCCCCAGGTGTTCGACCAAGTCGCGGTGGTAGCGCTGAATTTCCTCACCGGTGGCCCAAAAATGCGTCCAATCCGGTTTGGGTGCGAACGCGAATTGATATGCGTGGGAAGGGATGTCGCACCTCAGGCCAGGATATCGGTTCCAGTGCCACACACCACCGACGTCCGAGCCCTTTTCCAGAATTGTGAAGTTCGTGAAGCCTGCCTCCAGCAAGGTGTGCGCGACAGCAATGCCGGCCATACCGGCACCCACGATCACGATGTAAGGATCTCTGTGGCGACCTGGCTTGGTCATGTCGCTGCTCCTCCGAGTGCGCTCATCAGCATGTAAACCCGCTGCCGAACCAATCGCCCCTCATCATCCCAACGGGCGGACGTTGTGGATAGACATGGCGATCCACTATTTCTCGATGGGACCGAGCCAGATCGGGACCATGCTGTACCAACAAGATCGCCAGTCGCACCCGCCCTTCTGCCAGCCGCGGACCTAATCCTTCAAGGCATTTTGCAGTCGATGTCGGCACCGTCGAGCGTGTCCAACTGATGCAATAACGGCCTGGTCTCGACAACTGGGGATTGCCTTGTACTGCAACGACTTAAGGCAGCGATCGGCGCTGCGTTGGCGCGATCGGCCCGTGCTTACATGGTTATTTCACCGCTTTCCCGACTGGGGAGGAACCACTTAAGGTCGATTACCCGCCATGTTCGTGGCCCCCGTATTCCTTCGATACGAATCACGAATCGCCCGAGGTTTATGGAGGAAGAGCCAGTCCGCATGCATGTCTGCGACACGGATTTCGCCGCATCATGTAGAGCGCGGCATAGTTCAGCAGTTGGCGGGTGCGAGGCCGCCGGCACGGCCGAACATCTGTGTACGGGACAAATCGCCGCCCGCACACCTGCCGGCCAATTACTGTTCGATCCGGCCGGCGATCATCTCGGTCCACTCGGTGACATATTGCTCGTCGGTTGTGTCGAAGTGGTTGGAGTCGAACATGATTCGGGAGGTGCGTCTGCCGACCAAGGCGTCGACACCGACTGCGGCGATCTGCCCGACCTCGGAGAGGTCCGGGGCGCAAGTTTTGATCCAGTCGCCGAGTGCGCTGTATAGGCCGTCGATCAGCGCAGCGTAGGCGTCGGCGAGCCGTTGTGATTCGCCGGCCGGGGTACGGGCAACGACTTGCAGGAACTCGCTTTCTTGGTCGACCACGCTCATCAAATACCGGCACAGCAACGACAATTCGGTGCGCAGGTCGCCGCGACCCGCGAACAGCGCGCTGATGTCGTGCATGGCGCGACGCCGGTCGAGCTGGCGGTCGATCACCGCAGTTAGCAACTCCTGCTTGGACTTGAAGTGGTTGTAGAGCCCTCCACACCCTGGCACCAGTCCGGCCGCTTGCTCGATCTGCTTGACGCTGGTCGCACGATAGCCCTGCTGGCCGAAGAGACGCATCGCCTCGGTGATTAAACGCTCTTTGGTCGGGAGATCGACCCTTGACCCGCTCATAATCATCCGATTATATTTGGTAATCAAGCGCTATATCAAGTCCTGCTAGGGAGGGGGCGCGATGACCGAGATCGGAGCGCAGATTCCCCGCGGCCGGGTGCGCCGCACCATGCCGATGGCCGGCTTCACTGCCCGCGCCGCCGGTGGGCGCATGCTGGCCGGGCTACGGGAAAAAGCCGGCGACGCCGGAGCGGTGCAACGATTCCACGAGCGCACCGCCGAGCGCTACGTCGAGCTGCTCGGTCACTCCAAAGGCGTGCTGATGAAAGCCGGTCAGATGATCTCGATGGTCGACACCGGTGCGCTGGGAGCTGGTGAATTGTCCCCATATCAACAGGCGCTGACACGGCTGCAGGCTGACGCGCCGCCCATGGATCCCGCGCTGGCGCTGGAGATCCTGCAGGCTCAGCTGGGCCGCCCGGTGGACGCGGTGTTCGCTGACTTCACCGCCCAACCCATGGCCGCGGCCTCCATCGGCCAGGTCCATCGCGGTGTGCTGCTGGACGGTCGCCAGGTCGCCGTCAAGATCCAATATCCCGGTGTCGCACAAGCGATTCACGACGACCTGGCCAACACCGAACTCTTGACCACCCTGTTTCGGCTCACTGCCGGCGCATTCGGGGCGGCGATGCCCGACATCGACGGCGCCTCAGCCGAAATTACCGACCGCATCTCCGAAGAAGTCGACTACCGGCGCGAAGCCGCCAACATCACCGCTTTCGCCGACCTGTACCGCGGGCATCCCTTCATCCGGGTACCGGAACTTGTGTCTGAGGCGTCTTCGGATCAGGTGTTGACAATGACGTACCTGGACGGAATGGACTGGGCTGCAGCCCAACACGCCGACCAAGAGCTGAAAAACCGCTGGGCCGAAGTCATCGCGCGGTTCGTCTTCGGCTCCTATCGGCACGCCAACCTATTCCACGCCGATCCGCACCCGGGCAATTACCGCTTCGGCGCCGATGGCACCGTCGGGTTCGTCGACTTCGGATGCATCAAACGCCTGACCGAGCCACAACGCCAACGCATCGTCACAGTCGTGCGCGCCGCCGTCGACGGGCGCAAGGACGACCTT
This sequence comes from Mycobacterium sp. WUMAC-067, assembly GCF_020217485.1. GTDB lineage: Bacteria > Actinomycetota > Actinomycetes > Mycobacteriales > Mycobacteriaceae > Mycobacterium. The sequence goes on from NZ_JAEKMI010000076.1 coordinate 5,896, forward strand.
CGCGACATCATGATCGACAGCGGATTCTTTACCGCCGATTCCGCGCTGACCGCCGATGACACCTATCAGTGGTGGCAGGGCATCCTCTACGAAACCATGGACAGCCAGCCGGCGACCTACACCGAACACGCCTCGGCGCGTGCCATCCAATTTCTGCTTGATGTTCGCGCCCCCGATCACCCCATGCGCCAGATGTCGATCCCACCCGACCTGGTGTTCTTCTCGCGGATCAACCTGTCTATGAACGCCGTGTTCTCCGCGCTGCGCGCCTGCATCTACAACCGGGGCCTGCTCGACGATATGGATGGCGTCGCACCGCCGGTTACCGAGTTAGGCCGCCAACACCTCACCTGGGTCAACCAGCGGGGCCTGCCGTTGGGAGTGGACAACCATGACCAGCGCTGACGTCGCCAGCATCCGGCTGCCCTGGGATGCCGCCGATCCCTATCCCTTCTACGAGGCGCGCCGCGCCGACGGGGAGGTGGTGTGGGATGACACCGCCCAAGCGTGGCTGGCACTGAGCTATGAGGCCGCGCGCGAAGTCCTCGGCGGATCCGGCTGGACTAGTGATCCAGTCGCCAACCCACTGGCTCGAGCTGCGATTGATCCGCTTAGCGCGGACTTCTTCGCCGGGTCCATGTTGTTCGCCGACGGAACCCGGCACACGCGGCTACGCACCGCGGTGCGTGACGTGTTTACCCGATCATTCGTTGCCAATCTGGGCGCAGGTGTCGAGGCGATCACCGCCGCTCTGATCGGCGAGCCCGAAGTCGCTGTGCCGTTTGATTTCATGGCAGAGATCGCGCTGCCGCTACCGATCGCAGTTATTTGCAGCTGGCTGAATCTGCAGCCCGCCACCGCCCGTCTGCTGCGGGAACTGTCGCCGGTGATCATCCGCATGCTTGGCGCTCTCGCCGATGCAGACGAGATCGCCGCTGGCGCGGCGGCCGGCGCCGCGCTGGTGGCCGAGTTCCTTCCCATGGCCGCCGACCGGCGCACCCACTCTGGTGACGATCTACTCAGCTTCATCGCCGCCGACCCCGACATCTCACTCGAAGAGGTCGCCGCGACCGCGATACTCATCGCCGTCGCCGGACACGAAACCACAGCCAATATGCTTGGCGCCGGCATCGTTACGCTACTCACCGCAGCCGACGATGGCAGCCGCGTCCTCGACCGCATCGACCCCGCCGACCCCGCACTGGTGACCGAGCTACTTCGGCTGCACGGGCCGGTGCAGTCCACGGTGCGTACCGCTACCACCGACCACACAATCGCCGGCACCCAGATCGCGGCCGGTGACACCGTGCTTGTCGTAGTCGCGGCCGCAAACCGCGATCCCGCGGTGTTCGACCAACCCGACCAGTTCCGGCTCGACCGACACGGGTCCGCGCCGCTGTCGTTCGGTTACGGGGCGCACTACTGCCTAGGTGCTGCCGTCGCGCAACTCGAACTCCGTACCGCGATACCCAAAACCCTTGAACGCCAGCCTGTTCTGGCCGGATCGGTGCATTGGCGGGACACGGCAGCCATCCGCGGCCCGCTGAGCGTGCCCCTGATCTTCACCAGCAGGTAGGGCGCGACCAGAAACAAGGGTGAGTGGGCGATGCGCATCTTCCTTACCGGCGGAACCGGCGCTATCGGCAGCTACGCGGCGCCTGCACTGGTCGCCGCGGGACACACGGTGTCAGCATTGGCCCGCACACCCGGCAAGGCCGCAACGCTTAGGAGCCAAGGGGCTCAACCAGTCTCGGTGTCCCTATTCGACTGTGAAGGTCTCACCGCCGCGTTCGCGGGCCACGACGCGGTGGTCAACCTCGCGTCAGCGCTGCCACCGGCACACCGGATGATCCTCACGTCGGCCTGGACCGCCAACCACCGCGTTCGTGCCGAGGGATCAGCCAACGTCGTCGACGCCGCGTTGAAAGTCGGCATCGCGCGGCTCATCCAAGAGTCGATCGTGATGATCTACCGCGACGGGGGCGACCGCTGGATTGACGAGGACTGGCCCACTGACCGCTTTCCCGCCGCGGCCGGAAATCACGCCGCCGAAGCCAGTGCGCAACGATTTATCGATGGCGGGGGAGTGGCTCTGACCCTTCGTTTCGGCATCTTCTACGGGCTCGGCGCCGCCCACAGCGAGCAAATAATGGCACTCGCACGCCGCCACATCGGATTCCAGGCCGGCCGCCCTGACAGCTACATTTCATCGATCCATGTCGCCGACGCTGCCAGCGCCGTCGTCGCCGCACTCGAAGTGCCTTCCGGTACCTACAGCGTGGTTGACGACCAACCTGTCACCGCACGCGACAACAGCAACGCCATGGCCGCCGCCGTTGGAACCAACACGTGGCTTCGTGCTCCGGGCCGCGCCGCGTCGCTGCTCGGTCAGCGCACCACATCGCTAACCCGCTCACTGCGAGTCAGCAACGCCCGATTCCAGACCGCCACCGCATGGAAGCCCCGGTACCCCAGTGTGTGGGAGGGCTACCGAGCCATGGCCGGGGGAAGGAGCCAACAGTGACGCCGGTCTACGGCAGCGGACTAGGCGATCTTCCGATAGCGCAACAGGTCGTAACGTGCTACGCAACAGTGCAATTCCATTCATCGATTCATCAAACGAATGCGTATACGCCAACCACTCGAACGCGTTAGGCAAAACCCAGTGGCCCAGGGGTACGAAGCCAAACGGCCATGGCCCGGTCACGAAATCCAGCGCAAGCCCCACCTATTCTTCGAGGTCGGGCGCGAGAGGCAGGCCGAGGGGAATCCTGATGTCGCCGCCATGGATCAAGATATCGGCGAAAAGGCCACCGGCTTGACCACCGGCGGACTTAAGCGGCAATTGGGGTGACGTTCGTTCGTGACCGCGTTGGCGACACGCTCGCGGTCCAATCGCACGAGAGCGACTGTCGGCCGAACTCGGGCCCGACGTCGCTACGCTGCTGCGTTATGCAGCAGACGCGCCTCGACACCGCCCGCATCCGGGCGGCTCGTCGGGTGATCGACCCGATTTTTCTCGACACGCCGCTGTACCGCTGCGAGGCGCTGGAACACCTCGGCTGCACCGTGAGCATCAAGCTCGAAACGGCGAACCCGGTCCGTAGCTTCAAGGCTCGCGGGACCGAGGTAGTCGCGAGCCGGCTTGCCTACAAAGGCTCGCCCGCCGTGGTGTGTGGCAGCGCGGGCAACCTCGGACAAGCCCTGGCTTGGTCTGGTCGCGCCAGGGGTCTCGAGGTCACAGTCGTGGCATCCCGGTTTGCACCTGCGGTCAAGCTCGATCACATCCGCGCGCTGGGCGCGAGATTGGAGTTGGTGGACGGCGATAACGAGATGGCACGGACCCGGGCGGCAGCCATCGCGCGGCATGAAGGCATCGGGCTGCTCGATGACAGCTCGGACATCGAAACCTGTGAGGGCGCGGCGACCATTGGCCTGGAACTGGCGGAGGCCGTTTCGTCGTTCGACGCTGTGCTTATCGCTCTCGGGGGCGGAGCGCTGGCTACCGGTGTCGGGCATGTGATGAAGACCCTCGCGCCCGACGTCGAGGTGATCTGTGTTCAGCCGGCCGGCGCACCGGCGATGACACGTTCGTGGCGTCAGCGGCGCGTTGTCACCACCGAGTCGACTGACACCATCGCAGACGCTGTCGCCGGCCGGTGTCCAATTCCGGAGGTCCTCGACGACCTCCTCCTGGTCGGTGACGACGCTGTCCTGGTCCAGGAAGCATCGATCATCGCGGGTATGCGGGTACTTCTGGAGGACGCTGGCCTCGTGGTCGAACCGTCGGCCGCGCTCGGCATCGCGGCCATCCTCGAAGACCGTGACCGCTTCGCTGGCCGCCACGTAGTCACCATCGTGTGCGGCAGCAACGTCGACGTAGACGCGTATCATCGCTGGGTCGATGCGGCCGTCATCCGCAGGCCTTGATGGCCGCCGCTGATACCCATGCCAATCGAAGCTCGGCGGCCTGTTGCTCCAGGTGCGATTGATCGAAACCTTCACTGCGACAGGCAATTCTGGCTGAGCGGAATGCAGCGGAGCGAGGGGCACTGACCAAACGTCGAGACTGCAGCAGGCATGCGGCGCATGATGTGGAGGGCAAGTGTGCTTCGCCAATTTGTTGACGGTACCTACTCCGCAGGTCTGGGTACGGCGCCTAGGCTCTCGGCGGTATTTTTCAGTGCGAGCAGTGTGCGCTTCATGTCGTTGATCATTCGAGGTCCGCGCAGCCAGCCCACCATCCGCCAGTACAGACGCATCGCGGGGATGTCCTCGAGTTCGAACCGCTCGGTGACCACCGTTCCATCGCTGTTCGCGGGTTCGAATGTGTAGCGCCATGTCAGGCAGACGGTGTTCTTGGGTGCGATCGGAAGTCCCATTGGACGTGAGCGCACCGTGAAGGCGAATACTCGATTGGGTTCACACTCGGTGATCATGCAGGACGTCCAGTAGGTGGGTCCTTTTCCGTTGCGTTTGACCCGACCCCGGAACTTCACGCCGGGACTGGGGCCTGTTGCGCCGTTGAGCCATTCGGCCGCGATGGTCTCTGGGCTGAATCGTCCGATCTGCGTAACGTCGCTGACCAGGTTCCATACAGCCGAGGGCGGGGCACTGATTCGGACGGTCGCTGACCCCCGCATGGGCCGAGAATCGCGGGCCTCCCGCCCGGTTCGGCGTGACAACGGTCAGGTCCATTCGCTACAAAGCCGATTCGGACCGGCCAGCGGAGGGTAGGGGGTCTGATCTGGCTCGGTCGGACGCTTGGGTGGATGGCCAGTCATCGCTTAACCCTTCGTATGAGAGCCGCCGAGTTACCAGCCACCGTAGTACCGTGGCGGACTTGCGTCACGAGCTGCAGTCTCGCCGTGATTCGTAATTGCCACCAGCCGATTCCGGCCAGGCGAGGGACGGTCGGGACTATCGCCCCCCAACATGCCTTACTGTTACTTGAGAGTACTCTTATTATTCTTAATATTCGTGTACGCTCACTCGCCATGGACTTGCGAAGCGGTGGCGTGGGCGGTGATCACTCGGCTCGTTTCGTGGTCGTGATGCCGCGCCGATGCTGAGTCGGAAGGGGCCGTGGGTGAGTGAGCGTGGTGAGCACGCGGTTGTGTTGGGCGCGGGGATAGCGGGTTTGCTTGCCGCGCGGGTGCTTTCGCCTGACGGTCGACCGCCACAACCTCGTCATCACCAGCCAGCGCGGCGCCGGCTCCACCGCCCCAGCCAACACCTAAGCCGTTCATGACTTCGCACAACGATGTGAACTCAACCATGTCGTACAAACCGGTGATCATCGTCGGGGGAGGCCCAATCGGGCTGGCCGCTGCCCTGGAACTCGCCAGGTTCGATGTTCCCAGCGTTGTTGTCGAGCGTCATGATTCAACATCGTGGCATCCCAAGGCCCGCAACCTAAATGCGCGGACGATGGAGATCGCCCGAGGGTGGGGAAGCGCGGTGTATCAACGGCTGCGCGGCATCGATATCCCGCCCGGCTGGAAGAGCCCGATGAGGTATCTGGACACGATTGTCGGTCGGCAGGTGGGTCAGATCGAGACGGGAGGTTTCGACGGCCCCGGGCCGACGATCAGCCCGGCACTCCCGATCATGTCCTCGCAGGACCTGACCGAACCCGTCCTGCGTGACGCAGCGGAGGCCACGGGAATCGTCGACCTTCGGTTCGGTCACCAGGTCACCGACGTGCTATCCGGGTCCAGCGACCACGACACCGAAGCGGCCGTGGCAGTCCGCGTCAACGCCACGGGAGACACCTACACTCTGGCCGGGGAAGCGCTTGTTGCCGCCGATGGTGTCGACAGCACGATACGTCGCCAACTTGGCATCGCCTTGAACGGCGAGCAGGGCATCCATCACTTCGTCAACGGCTACTTCTGTGCCGATATCGAACGCCATGTCGGAGAACGCCGGGGCGTATTGTTTTTCGTCGCCAACCCTGATGCCGCCGGCCTGCTGCAACCACTCGACGGGCACGGCCGCTGGCTATGCCAGATCGGCGTATCGCCGGACCAGTGGGTGCGCGAGCTCTGGGACGCCGAGCGAGTGCGGCGGTGGGTCCGCGGCGCGGTCGGGGTTCCCCACCTCGTCGTCGAGGTGAAAGGCGTTGGGCTGTGGCAGATGAACGCAACCGTCGCTGATCGTCTGGTCGCCGGCCGCGTGGTGTTGTGCGGCGATGCCGCCCACCAATTCCCGCCCACCGGAGGACTGGGAGTCAATACCGGACTGCAAGGCATGCACAACGCCATGTGGAAGCTGGCCTTATGCATCCGTGGCCTGGCCGGGTGGTCGTTACTCAAGACCTACGAGGACGAACGTCGCCCACCCACGATCACCACGATCCACCAGTGTTTGCAAAATCACCGTGATCTCGCGCGGCTTGCCGCGGCTTACTACTATCCCGCGAGCAGTGACCTCACTGCCGAGGAGGCCGAGCGGGAGAGCCGACGCTTCGGCAATCATTTCGGCGTTGAGTTCGGCACGGTGTATCGCTCGGCCGCCGTCATCGTCGACGGCACAAATCCTCCCGACGTCGACGACAGCTATAGCGACTACGCGCCCTGCGCGACGCCGGGCTGCCGCGCGCCGCATGCCTGGCTGGGCAACGAATCTGCACCGGTCTCGACGCTCGATCTACTCGGCGCCGGGTTCACGGTGCTTACCGGTCCTGGCGGGGCAATCTGGCGGAAAGCAGCCACGGTTGCTGCTCGAGAGCTCGGGGTGCCCATAGCTAGCTACGCGATCGGCGATCCGGGATTGGTCGACCACACCAACACGTTCTTCGACCTCTACAGAATCGGCCGCGACGGGGCGGTCCTCGTGCGTCCCGACGGATATGTCGCCTGGCGCAACCCAACCGGACACTGCGAGGGTGTCCCACTCATTCAAGCCATCAGACAGATCCTGGATCGCCGGGCAGAGGAACGCTTGCGCATGCCGAGCGGCGGCGGTCAGTCCGACAGTGCGATCGGGCATAGGTAGAACCCTAGGCCCGGGACCCACTGATCAAGATGGCCACGAAATCTGAGTCAGTTATCTGGCGCGGTCGGGGATACGGTCAAACAGTGAACAATGACATAGCTGCGCCATTGAATCTATGGTCCGAGGACGACGGTGGCCGTTCTTACTTGCGAGCTCTACCAGTCCTGTCAGGAACAGGCTCCAGTTTCGAAACCCACAAGGCTCCCGCGCACCCGATTCCGCTCTTTGTGACATGGCTGCAGCAAGCGGTCGACGCTGGTGTTGCGGAGCCGCACGCGATGACGATCTCAACGGTCGACTCGCAGGGGATGCCGCGAGCACGGGTGCTCATCTTGAAGGCAGTCGATGATGCCGGTTGGCATTTCGCAATGAGTTCGGTGAGTCAAAAGGGCCGCGACCTCGACGCTCATCCCGCCGCGGCGCTGACGTTTTACTGGCCCGCGTTGGTTCGGCAGGTTCGTGTTGTCGGTGCTGTCATCAGTGATGGGGCCGCCGCAAGCGCAGAGGACTTTCGGGCCCGGCCGGTCGGTTCGCGTGCGCTGGCCTTGACTTTGCGTCAAAGTCAGCCGCTGCCCGATATGTCCGAGCTCGATACCGAGATCGAGAAGGCCTATCGCCGTTTGAGTGATGAGCCCGATCTCGTTCCGGACGAATGGATGTCCTACGCGGTGTTCCCGGATGAGGTGGAGTTCTGGGAAGGCTCGCCCGATCGCCGGCATCGCCGCCTGGCCTACTACCGAGTTGACGACAGATGGGAACGAACGCAGCTATGGCCTTGACGGCGGGCGTGGCTCGCCTGAGTTTCGGCTGCGCACTCCATTCATCTAATAAATCAGACTGCGCGAGGATACACGCGTTGCGCGAGAACGAAACCGGTTGCAATCTCGAATGACTTCGAGTATCCGATACATCGTCGGCTGCCGCGGCGGAGACGACTGAAAGCAACGCGATACATTGCTGCACAGCATGATAAAGAATCTAGCGAAACTTCATTGGATCTCGGCGACATCAAGACATGTCGAATTCCTCCGAGCTCAGGGAGGACACAAGGTGCAGACGAGCCTTAGCATCGGACAGCCCGGCGACGGTGGCGACGAGCTCAGAACGATGTAGCTGGAGGCATGACCTGCGCGTTGGTATCGCCGGAAGTGGCGGCAACACCTATCACACGTCGCCGCTTGGACGA
>NZ_JAEKMI010000077.1 GCF_020217485.1 Mycobacterium sp. WUMAC-067
TCAATTCGTACTTCTCGCCTTCGGGCGCCACACGGCAATAGATGGCCGACGATATGGCGCGGTCATAGCGGCGCCCCCGGTGTCGCCATCAATGTCCAGTGCGCCGAACCGCCGCAAGATCCTCACCAGCTCACCCAGCATCGGCGCCAGCCACATGCCAGCCGGCATGTCCAGCACGGCCTAGTAAAGGCCCGGTGCAAACGCTGGCGTTCACCCACCGTCAATCCCATCGTCTGGGCCTGCTGCGCCGCACCGGTTTCGCCGCTTCAACACGCCACTTCGCGGGCAGCATTTCTCTTTGGGACAACGAAGGGGGCAGGCGGGCATTGTTGGTGAGTCAACGCGCCGGGTTGACTGGTGCCGCCTTGAGTGCCAAGATAACGTTCGCATAAACCTCGGTAGGTGAGGCGTCTGCACGGACATAGGCCACTGACCTCGAACGTCGAGAGACGCCCCGGGTCAGGACAGCTCTTCCCGGCTTAAGGGTTGAGCCCAAGTGGCTTCCGGCTCAGCCGGATACGCCGTGTGGTGCCAAAGCTGTGACGAGAGGGGTGCCGCGCCCGGCTGAATCGCCGGGTTGCCTCATCCCCGGTGTGCGACTGTTGGCACCCCCGTGTGCCCTGGCCGTGAGGAGGTGAGAGCGAGATGAGTCGCGGTGATAGTCCCTATCCGAGTCCGATGAGCATTTCGTTCGGATCCGGCCCCGGCACCATTTCCACTATCTGAATCGGCTTGCGCCGCTTCGGTTCGCACTCGCCCGCGTCCCGCTTCGTGGACGTGCGTCTTTTTGGCGTGCTCTGACACGACCACAGCCGCAGCTTCAGTCTGCATTCCCCTTGAGGAGAAGTCCGATGTCTTTTGTGACCGCACAGCCAGAAATACTGGCGACGACAGCCAATGATTTGCGCAATATCGGCTCAGGGCTCGCCGCCCAGAACGCGGCCGCATCTACGCCTACGACAGGCGTGATTCCTGCAGCGGCCGACGAGGTTTCGGCGCTGACCGCGACCCAGTTCGTTGCGCACGCGCAGCTGTATCAAGCGGTGAGCGCACAAGCCGCAGCAGTTTGTGACCTGTTCGTGCGGACCTTAGCGGCCAGTGCCGTTTCGTACGCCGCCACCGAGGCCCTCAACACAATCGCGGCCGGCTAAAGGAAGTGTGTCCAATGACTGTCATGATCGATTTCGGCGCGTTGCCGCCGGAAATCAATTCCGCAAGAATGTATTCCGGCGCGGGCTCAGCGCCGATGCTTAGCGCCGCCGCGGCCTGGGACACGCTGGCCGCTGAATTGCGTTCGGCGGCAACCTCCTACAGCTCGACGATCTCGAGATTGAGCAGCGAAGGCTGGCGCGGCCCGGCGTCGATATCGATGGCGGCCGCCGCAGCACCTCTCGTCGCCTGGATGAACACGACTGGGATGCAGGCTGAACAAACCGCTACCCAGGCCACCGCAGCCGCGGGTGCCTATGAGACCGCGTACTCGATGACGGTGCCCCCACCGGTAATCGCGGCCAACCGTAGCCTTTTGAGCGCGTTGGTCGCCACCAACGTCTTGGGGCAGAACACGCCGGCGATCGCGACCACCGAGGCGCACTACGGCGAAATGTGGGCCCAGGACGCTGCCGCAATGTACGGCTACGCCGCCGCTTCGGCGGCCGCCTCGACGGTGACGCCATTCACCGCGCCACAACAGACAACCAATGCGGCGGGGCTGGACGGGCAGGCCGCGACGGTCAGCCAGGCCACTGCTACGTCGGCAGGCACGAGCACGCAGACGGCACTGTCACAGCTGACCTCCACGGTACCCACAAAGTTGCAGAGCCTCGCTTCACCCGCGTCGTCTTCGTCGTCGACGTCGGGACTTTCGGAAATCCTCGGCCAACTGACTGGCTCTGGTGGGTCTGGGAATTCACAGCTCAACGACTTCTGGAACCAGTGGGGGCCCAACGCGAACATCTGGAACACCATCTTCTCGTCCGGGTTTTACACGCCCAGTAACACATTGGGTGCCTTCACGAGTTTGTTGGGCGCCGGCGCAGCCGGGGGCGCCGCGGGAAACGCCATCGGAGAAGCTGTCACAACCGGCCCCCTCGGAGGCCTATTGGGTCTGACGAGCCTGGGACCCGGCGGCGCCGCATCCGCGGCCCTTGGACGGGCCGCGTCGATCGGCCCGCTATCGGTGCCCGCGAGCTGGACCGCCCTAACCCCACCCCCTAGCTCTCTTGCCTCAGGGCTGGGCGGCACGCCCCTCACCGCGGCTCCGGCAGGTGTGATGCCCATGATGCCCGGCATGCCGATGGCGAACACGGCCGGAAGCCACATAGGCAGTGCTCCCAAATACGGGCTCCGGCTCACCGTAATGGCCCGCTCACCCATCGCCGGATAGCAGATACGGGGATCGGCTGCGAGCCTCAGTTCGACGGCCCCAACCGCATAAGCAGTTCGGCCACGATTCACCGCTTATGTGGCACTCGATGATTTCTAGATAAGGAGACATTCAGATGACTACGCGTTTTACGACCGACCCGCACGAGATGCGCTCGATGGCAGGGCGTTTCGAAGTGCACGCCCGAACCGTGGAGGACGAGGCCCGCAAGATACTGGCGTCCTCGCAAAACATCGCCGGCGACGGCTGGAGCGGTAGCGCTCAAGCCACCTCCTACAACACCGTGAGCCAGATGAACACCGCCTTTCGCAATATCGTCACCATGCTGCACGGGGTGCGCGACAACCTGATTCGTGACGCCAGCAACTACGAGGACCAAGAACAGGCCTCCCAGCAGATCCTGGGCAACTAACTGCTTTGCACCCGTGAGGAGAACACCGATGACGATCAACTACCAGTTCGGCGACGTCGACGCCCACGGTGCGCTGATCCGCACCCAAGCCGCCACCCTAGAGGCTGAGCATCAGGCCATCATTCGCGATGTGCTTGCCGCCGGCGACTTCTGGGGCGGCGCGGGCTCACTGGCCTGCCAGGAGTTCATCACCCAATTGGGCCGCAACTTCCAGGTGATCTACGAGCAGGCCAACGCTCACGGCTCCAAAGTACAAACGGCCGGTTCCCACATGGCCAGCACCGACAGCGCCGTGGGCTCCAGCTGGGCCTAACCGCCTAACCCCAAGCGCGGCAGCCGTATTGCCGCTCCCGTGCTACCACCACCCACCACTGATCCACATGTTGCGCCAAGGAGAGATCCATGAACAAACCGGCGACCGAGACCCGACGACCGCTCCGCCTGCTCGGACTGCTGAAGACACCCGGCGGCCAAGTTGCCCGCCCTCCCACGAGGTCGCCGCGTTGCGCGCCCGGATCCGTGCCGACGACGCCGACGACGCGGCCTTCATTTTGCGCCAGTCCCACCCGGCGCCGTGTTCTGGAATTGATGCCCGCACCCCAGCGCTCCCACGGTGATCGCCCTTGTTGGGATTCAAACCCGCACAGCGCAGGCCGTTTGATGAACCTCGACATTGTCTCCTGCGAAACATGGGCGTCTGCAGCTGCACGTCCTCCACGAGCGCGGGCGGCTGGCCGGCGTGGTGTCAGTGATCGCACTTTGCAATCGAACCTTGCGGATGCGGTTGCGACACTGATGGATTCGAATCCCATCTTGGTGACTCCCGATGCCGATCTGATCGATGCCGCGGTATTGATAGCCGACTACAACTTACACACCATTTCGGTCGTCGATGACGAGGGTCAGGCGCTGGGGGTGGTGACCGTCGATGCCGTGCTCAGGCCACCATTCCCGACGACTGGCGCTAGCGAGCGCCCGGGCCACGCCTGGTTCGCGAAGACCTGACCTCGATGAGCAGCGAAGAAGGAGACTGGCTATGACACTCTTGGACCGCCCCACTTCCGACACAGTGTTGGCGGCGCCGCACGGCACCGCGGTGCTGGACAGCGCACACGTCGGCGACATCGAAGGTGCGCTGGGCCGAATCGGCCTCGGCGACAACGCCCGTCCGCGTAGCCTGAAAATCCGCCTAGCCACCATGCTGGCGATCATCGGGCCCGGCTTGATCGTGATGGTCGGCGACAACGACGCCGGAGGCGTCTCGACCTACGTGCAGGCCGGACAGAACTACGGCTACAGCCTGCTGTGGGTGCTGGTGTTGTTGATCCCGGTGCTGATTGTTAACCAGGAGATGGTGGTCCGGCTCGGTGCGGTCACCGGGGTCGGACACGCGCGGTTGATCAATGAGCGGTTCGGCCGCGGCTGGGGCTGGTTTTCCGTGGGTGACCTGTTCCTGCTGAACTTTCTGACCCTGGTCACCGAATTCATTGGCATCACCCTGGCGGCCGACTACATCGGCATCCCCCGATATGTGGTCGTCCCGCTGGCCGCGATCGCGCTGATCACCATCATGGCCACCGGCAGCTTCCAGCGCTGGGAACGCGCGATGCTCGCGTTCATCGCGATCACGCTGCTGCAAATCCCAATGTTGTTGATGTCCCATCCAGATGCGGGGCGCGCCGCGAAATCGTTTGTCATCCCGGGCATGCGTGGCGGAGTCACCTCGGACGCGGTGCTGTTGATCATCGCGATGGTCGGCACCACGGTGGCCCCGTGGCAGCTGTTCTTTCAGCAGTCCAACATTGTCGACAAGCGCATCACGCCGCGTTTCATCGGCTACGAGCGCGCCGACACCACACTGGGTGCCTTCGTCGTGGTGATCGGTGCGGCGGCGTTGATCATGACCGGCGACTGGGCCGCGCGGGCCACCAACAGCCGTGGGCGCTTCGCCGACGCCGGCACGGTTGCGCACCTGCTCGGCCAAATCAACACCACCCTCGGGTCGGTGTTCGCGATCGTGTTGCTCGACGCCTCCATCATTGGGGCGGCTGCGGTGACCCTGGCCAGCAGCTATGCCTTCGGGGATGTACTCGGGCTCAAGCATTCCCTGCACCGTGGCTTCGGTGACGCCAAGCCATTCTACCTGTCCTACACCGGGATGGTCGTGATCGCCGCAGCGATCGTGCTAATCCCCGGGGCGCCGTTGGGGTTGATCACGACCGGCGTGCAAGCGCTGGCCGGGTTGCTGCTGCCCAGCGCGACTGTCTTTTTGGTGCTGTTGTGCAACGACCGGGAAGTCTTAGGCCCCTGGGTGAACCGGCCGTGGCTCAACGTAGCGTCAGGGCTCATCGTCAGTGTGCTGTTGCTACTTTCGGGAATACTCATGGCCACGACCGTATTCCCCCGCCTCGACATCGTCTCACTCGCCGCCGACCTCACCGTCGGTATCGCCCTATGCTCCGCAACCGTTTTCGGTGTGCTGCGGTGGTATGGCCGCCACCGCCCGAAACACAATGGCCTGACCAGCCCCCCCCTTGACCTGGCCACAGCCCAACGGGCCACCTGGCGAATGCCGCCGTTGACCTCGTTGAAACCGGTGTCCTGGTCGGCCGGAACTCGGCTAGGCATGCTGGCCTTGCGTGGCTACCTCGTAGTCGGGGCGATTTTGCTCGTGGCCAAAGCCATCCAACTCGGTAGCACCTGACGACGACCGTGCGCGTCGGACGCAGCAGCTCACTTAGTGGCCTCGCCAGCGCGAGTGAGCTTCACCCAAACGCCCCCCCACGCACTTGTAACCGCAGCTTCACCGAGCAGACCTGCTTGCGAACTCTGTCGCCGCGCAACCAGGTCTGGGCAACAAAACCTTCACGCGCGTCGGCTGAGCGGGCTCGATCGAACAGCTGTCGGTGCCGTCCAAGCTGGACCGCGAGCGCCCCGCCAATGAACGCGCAGGCTTGAGCGGTGGGAAACATCTGAAGATTCCTCGCCGGCGGGTCGCGATCGATGGCATTGCTGGGATGCCGCTTAGACATCCTGGGGCCGGCCCATCGGGGTCCGTCAGATTACGGTGTAAGCGGCATCTTCGGTTAGGTGTTTCACTTTCCGGCATGCGGTCGGCGAAGCAGATCGCGAAGGCGTTCACTGCCAATCTTGAACGCATGTCCATCGCTTCTGTCCTGTCCCGGTCAGGTGCAGTGACCGCGTGATTAAGTAGAGGTATTCGAGTGCAGCCTGATTGGTCGGGAAGCGGGAAGTGTCCGCGGACACGGATGGCCCAGCCGCGCTCAAAAAGCGGCGCGGTGTCCGTGGGCCACTCGAACAGCGTTGCGCTGAACTGGATCTCGGCGCAAATGGTTGGGACGTCGTCGCGTTATCCGGCAAACGGGGGGCGCGCCATCACCGTCGGGCGGATCCCGTAGCGCGGACCGGTGCCGCCCGAACTTCCGCCGACGCCCGCCAGCGGCATTCCGCCCAGCAGGTTTCCGGGCCCTGACGTGTCGGGCGTGGTGATGAAGCGGCTGACCGGGATCGATGATGCCCCCGAAGGGACCGCCGGGGTCGCGGCAGACCAGGTGGGCGGTACGGACAGCCCACCGACCGGTGCAGCAGAAGCCAAACTTGCCGATATGGCGCCGCCACCACCGGCCACGCCGCGCAGCGACGCGCCAACGGTGGGCAGGGCCGCGGCGGCCTTGGCGCCGTCGCTGGCGGCTTTGGCGGCGGGTGCTAGTGCCTTGCCGAGTGATTGAAAGTGCGTTGTCATGCCGGTAGCGCGATACATCATCGCGAGGGTGTTCTGGGTGGGGCTGGCGTATTGCGACCACAAGCTCACAAACTCGTTCTGTTTCAACGCATCCGAGATCGGTGTTGTGGATGCGGTTGATGAACTAGGTGATGCGAGGCTTTGCAGTGCAGAGGGCGTGGAGGATAACAGTTGCGTCTGCGCGTCCGTGCCGGCCGAGGTGCCGGCGGCTCGGGTGACCGCGGCGGCCTGCATGGCCTGTCCGGCGGGGTTGGTGGTTTGGGCCGGCTCGGTGAACGGCGTCACTTCGGCAGTTGGTGCGGTTTGGGCCGCGTAGCCGTACATCGCGGCGGCGTCTTGCGCCCACATTTCACCGTATTGGGCCTCGAGTTGGGTGATCAGCGGAATGTTTTGGCCGAGGACATTGGTGGAAATCGCCTGGGTGAGCAGGGTGCGGTTCGTTTCGATCAGTGGTGGGGGCACCGTGGCGGCGAACGCGGTCTCGTACGCCCCCGCGGCGGCTCTGGCTGATGTGGCGGCCTGTTCGGCTTGCGCCGCGCTGGTACGCATCCACGTCACATAAGGTTGGGCCGCCTCGGCCATTTGGGCTGATGCCGGGCCCATCCACCCTTCGCTGGTCAGTTGTGTGATGACGGTGTCGTAGGCGGTGGCTGCAGAGTCCAGCTCGGCGGCCAGCATGTTCCAGGCCCATGCCGCGGCCATCATCGATGCCGAACCGGGGCCGGAATACATGCGCGCAGAATTGAATTCGGGGGGTAGCGCTCCGAAATCCAGCACTTGTCACCCTCCTTAGCTGGCCGCGGCGGCGTTGATGGCTTCGGTGGCCGCATAGGAACCGGCGCCGAAGTGCAGCATTCTCACGAAGCTGTCGTGAATCATCGTGGCCTGGGCGCAGACGTTCTGATACATCTGGGCGTGCGTGGCGAACTGGGCCGCGATCAGCACTGAGACCTCATCGGTCGCCGCGGGAACCACGCCCATCGTCGGCGCCGATGCCGCCGCATTCTGTGCGGCCAGCGCCGCGCCGATAGTTGCCAGGTTCTGGGCTGCGGCGGATAACGCTTCGGGTTGGGTGGTCACGAACGACACGGTGATTTCTCTCCTCGCTGGTTCCGGTCAACGGTGTGGAAGGGCCGCTAAAGCCGCTCCTCCGCGAGGTTAAGTGCTGCGCGCGCAATAGTGTATGTCCAAAGACAAATGTTCATCGTCAGCTAGATTCAGTTCATAGCTGTGAACTGTGACGTACATATATGTTCTTAGAATCGCATATGTGTACAAACGTCCACGCTTGAGGGGTAGCCACCGCGGCCGCGGAACGGCATCGCGTTCGTGACTCCACGGCCGACGGTGTCGGCGGCGCTGGACGGTACTCGCGCACCAGTATCTGACCACGGTTTCGGGCGGCGTTGGGGTGCGTGCGACCGCCGTCGACAAGACGAAGGGACCCATTAGTGGACTACGGGGCGCTTCCGCCGGAGATCAACTCCGGGCGGATGTACGTTGGCGCGGGGTCGGGGCCAATGCTGGCCGCGGCCGCAGCCTGGGACGGGGTGGCCATCGATCTGTACACCACGGCAGCCTCCTACAGTTCGTTGATCGCCGAACTCACCGCCGTGTGGAGGGGTCCGGCCTCGGCGACGATGGCCGCCGCCTCGGCCCCGTATGCGGCGTGGCTGACCGCGGCGGCCGCGCAGGCTGAGCAGACGGCCGTCCAGGCGAAGGCCGCCGCGGGTGCCTACGAGGCGGCGTTCGCGATGACGGTTCCGCCGCCGGTGATCGCGGCCAACCGCGCGCAACTGATGATGCTGATCGCGACGAACTTCTTCGGCCAAAACCTGCCGGCGATTGCGGCCACCGAGGCCCAGTACGCCGAAATGTGGGCCCAGGACGCGGCCGCGATGTATGGCTACGCCGCGGCGTCAGCCGGCGCCTCAACGTTGACCACCTTCGACCGGCCGCCATCCACCACCAACCCGGCGGGGCAGGCCGGTCAAGCCACCGCGGTCGCCAACGCGGCCGAAACAAGCGCGCAATCCAGCGCGTCCACCTCGGGGCTGGCAAACCCAACATCGGCCTCCAGCGCAGTACTGAATGCATCGGCTGCGTCATCGGAATCATCCAAACCGGTGGCCTGGAAAGACTGGGTAAAAATGTATACCAGCGACCTTGGCATCCTATATTACCAACTGGGCGACTATGACCACTTTATGAAGCTCTGGCTAGGTGGGAGGCCGGCCGCCGCCAGCAAAGGAACTCAGGCCGCGGCGGCCGTGCCTCGTCTGGGTGGAACCCTGGGCGGAACCCTGGGCGGTGGCCCGACGTCCTCTGCCTCGCCCGTCTCGGCGGGTCTGGGCAGGGCGGCCACGGTGGGTCACTTGTCGGTGCCGCAGAGTTGGGCCGCCGCGGCACCGGCGACAAGCGCGGAAACAGCGCCCCCGGCGGTCAGCACCGTCAGCGCCGGCTCCGAGGCCAAGGGAAGCGGGTTGCTCCGCGGCATGCCGCTGACGGGCACGGGCCGGGCGGCTGGCGGCAAGATTGTCGGGCAGCGGTACGGGTTCCGCCCGATGGTGGTGGCTCGGCACGTCGTCGGCGGATAGACGCTTAGGGTCCGCGGCGCGGCGAACGCGCGGCGTGGGCCTACTTGCCGGACGTGAACCAGGCGACCTTCGCCTGCCAAGACCGGGCAGATCCATACGCGAAGCCAATGGCGCTCAGACAGGCGCACAACCAGACGGACAAGGCGATATCGGTGCCCGCCCAAGCGGTGCCGATTTGAATCACGCTCGCCGCCACCCCGAATCCCGCCGAGATCAGATAGAGGTCGACGGTCGTCGTTGAGCGGGGATCCGTCCGCAGGATCAGCAGCACTCGCCCGGCGTAGGAGAGCAGGTAGATCATCAGGGCACCCAGGACCAGCCAATAGGCCAGCAACCAGAAGTCGGCGGGGGCCGCGAAAAAGTCAAGATGATGGCCTTCGTCGGCGATGACGAACAGCGCCACCAGCAACGGAACCCCAATCCGTAGCGGGCGCGTCACGTGCTTGCGCAACAGCTCGCTCTCGTGGGTTTCGTCGACCAGGCGGATGAGTCCGTGGCGGATGATCGCCGTCACCGCGAAGATCCAGCAGATGTGGCCGAGCAGATGTTGTACGTTCCACAGCCCGAAGATGCGGTGCAGGAGCGGTCCGAGCGCGGCCGCGGCCCACTGCGACATCAGCAGCACCGCGCAGCCATGCAATGCGATGTTGCGGGTAGCGCCGGCCTCCCACCTCGAGCGCCAGGTGTCGCGCCGGATCCACAGGCTGCACAGCAGGGCGGCCAAGGTGGCGACGATGAGTGCGGTTTTGATCATTCAAACGGTCCCGGCAGTCCCGCTCAGACCGGCGGACTGTTGGGATCGGGACGAAGATCACGCAGCCTGGGCGGGCCGGCCTGGGACTCCACATACTCGGTGACCGAGTCGGGGTCGATCAAGCCGAAGCGGACTTGCAGGTCAACCGGATTCAACCCCAAATACTTGGCCGCCCTGATCAAGTTGTCCGCGGTAATCAACCTGCCTTCGCGAGCCGCCTTATAGTACGCGGACTTGCGGTAGCCGAACGCTTCGTAGACCTCGGTAGCCGCCAAAG
Source organism: Mycobacterium sp. WUMAC-067 (assembly GCF_020217485.1). Lineage (GTDB taxonomy): Bacteria > Actinomycetota > Actinomycetes > Mycobacteriales > Mycobacteriaceae > Mycobacterium. The sequence continues at coordinate 10,190 of NZ_JAEKMI010000077.1, forward strand.
GCCGACCGACCAGGTACGGCAGCACCACCGCCGGGTCCTTCGCACTGTCGTCCACAATTATGGACGATAGCGCCGTTCGACCGACCCCGCAAAAGAAGCGCGAGCCATTAATCGAACAGCGTCGCGCAACCGTGGATCTTTTCCAGGTCCAGCAGGGCGCGTTTGCGCTGCAGGCCGCCGCCGTAGCCCGTGAGGCTGCCGTTCGCGCCGATCACCCGGTGGCACGGCACGACGATCGCGATCGGGTTATGCCCATTGGCCAATCCCACCGCGCGCGCGGACCCCGCAGCGCCGATCTGCTCGGCGATGCGTCCGTACGACCTCGTCTCCCCTGTCGGGGGTGCGGCACTCGATATGCGACCTCGACGGCGGCCAATGGTTTACCGGAAGCTCAAGAATGACCCAAAGATATTGGATGGCCTAGGAACACCACGGGCGCCAACGGGCGGAGCGTTCGACGAAATCCACTGGGACTGGTTGAGTCGGCCTGGGGCGCGGTGCCGGTGTTGCCATCGGTCCGTTTCCCCAGGCCGCTCTCCGAACCCGCCGTGCGTGTTTCCACGCAGCGGGCTCTCCACGGCATCTGCCGTCAGGCGGGGTGTGCCACCGTCCAGGGGTTGGGGATCGTGTTGCCCCGGTAGCGGTACCGCGTGATGGGTACCGAGGCCAGGTTGAACAGTTCGATCCCGTCCGCCGAGGGTCTGGTCCACCGGCCATGCAGACCGGTGTGATGTCGGCGGATGTCTCTTCCATTCCAGCGGTGCAGCTTTCGGAACCATCGAATCACCCTGTGCCACACGAAGTTTTCCAGGGAGCTCATGGTGTGTTTAGCCACTGCATGCCGGAAGTAAGCCGACCAGCCGCGCATGATCTGGTTGAGCCGGATCAGCACGACCCTGGGTGGTTGCTGCGACAACCTGCTCGTCAGGGCACGTACCTTGTCCTTCAACGACCGGACGGGCCGGTCGGCGATGAAGGTGTAGACGTACCACTTGGTCGTTCCACGCTTGCGGCGCCACTGGATGTGGAACCCAAGGAAGTCTAACCCGTCACCCATGTGCACGATCCGGGTCTTGGCCTCGGAAAGCCGCAACCCCAGCGGAATCAGCACCTTGGCGATGTCTTCGCGCAAGGCTTCGACGTCGGCCTGGTTGCCGTGCACGAGGACGACGAAATCATCTGCATAGCGGACGATTCGCCAATTCGGCAGGTCCTTGGCGCGACGTCGGGCGCGTCGGCGAGGAGTGCTCATGATCCCGCCAGGCATCCACGGCCCGTGCACGTGCTCATCGAGCGCGCCCAAGGCGATGTTGGCCAACAGCGGGGACAAGATGCCTCCCTGCGGCGTGCCGGTGAAGCTGGCCTCACGGATGCCGAGTTCGGTCATCACCCCGGCCTTGAGGAACGCCTTCACCAGCGCGAGCACGCGCTTGTCCTTGACCCGTGCGCGCACCCGATCCATCAGGGCCGAGTGCTCGATCGAGTCGAAACACGCTTCGATATCCGCGTCCAGCACCCAGCGATAACCCTTGGTGCCGAAACGTTGAATCTCCGCGACCGCGTCGTGCGCTCGCCGCATCGGCCGAAACCCGTAAGAGACCGGCACGAAGTCGGCCTCGAAAATAGGTTCCAGCACCAGCTTGAGCGCCGCCTGAACCACCCGGTCGGCGACGGTGGGAATACCCAGCCGCCGCACCTTTCCGCTCCCACCGGGCTTGGGGATGATGCGTTCCCGTACCGGTAGCGGGCGGAACGAACCCGATTTCAACTGGGCTCGCAGGTCGATCAGGAAGCCGGCCACACCGACGGTGTCCTCCATCGTCACGACGGTCATGCCGTCCACGCCAGGAGTCTTCGCGCCGGTGTTGCCTGCGACCCGGTCAAACGCCACCAGCAGCGTCGCCGAGTCGCACACGAAGTTGAACAGATCATCGAACCTGCGGCCGGGATCGGCCGCTGCCCAATGGTGAAGCTTGGTCTGCATCCCCGATACCCGCGACCAAGGCCCCAGCGGGGCATCCTGATCGAGAGCGCCGGTATTCACTGGCGCATCTTCCGGCATTGCAGTGTCCTTCCCTTCTCGATAACCGCTGCCGCCCTTCCCCATGTGCCGGGCTTTCCCCGGCTCGAAGTACTACGGCGGCTCCGCCCCGTCCTGGACTGATCGGCTGTCGATGCGCCCAGCCGACGCCCCAAGACTGGATGCCCGGAACACCGGCGAGACCAGAACGGTTCCCGTGTTCACTGTGATTCGCTCGATGAAGGAGGAGCCCGACTCGGTCCCTGCGGCATCACCACGACTACCCCGCAGCACTTCACCGTGGTCTCCGGGTCGGTCGTTGAAGCCGACCCAGGAGTTCCCAACAACACGCTAAACATGTTGGGACGCACCGCTCTCGGCCCACATCCACCAGGTTCGAGCCGATCCAGCCTTGAGAGACGTAAACGCCGGTTCCTCTCGTACTCCTTTCCATCTCGCTCGCCGGACCCGCACCATCTGGCAGTGCTGACACGTTCCGACTTTGTCGGGGCCGCTTGCCACCCTCACCGGCATCACCCGGATCGGGCTGCCCCCAGCTTCACCGCCCTGCTGCGACAGGATCGGCAGAGGAGGTCTCACACCCCCTCTCGAATACACAGCGCCTCACGGCGCAC
>NZ_JAEKMI010000078.1 GCF_020217485.1 Mycobacterium sp. WUMAC-067
GGGGGTCGGGGAGCAGATTCTCGAAATCCGGCGCTAAGGATTTACGGCAGATAGTAGCGTACTATCTGCCGTAACTCGTGAGTCGTCCTGCCGCGATGGTCGTTCCGGAGATGGGCGACTCCGGAAACTATCTGCCGTAGTGCTGAAGGGCGGTCGGGGTGGGATCGGTGAGCTCGCTACCGGCGCGGGCCGCCGGGATCCGGCTGGCGGACGCGACGCGGACCTTTCTGGGCACGATCGCGGCGGTGAACACCCGCCGCGCCTACGCCTCGGCGTTGGATCGGATGGTGCGCGACTTCGGCGCGGACGGCGATGTCGGGTTGTTGAACCCGGATCGGGTGTCGGGGTGGTTCGACTACGTGTGGGGCGACAAGGCCCCCAAGACCTACAACCTCCGGCTGACCGCGGTGTCGGCGGCGTGCGCCTACTGACGCGATCAACAGTGGCTGACCGGCGATCCGGTGTCGCGCCTGCGGGCGCGGCCGAGTGCGCCGGACAACAGCAAGGCGATGACCGCCGCCGAGGTTGCGGAGCTGCTGGGCATGGACGCGGCCCTGCGCGAGCGGGTGTTCTGGTCGATGCTGTATGAGTCCGCCGCGCGGGCGGAGGAGATCCTGAATCTCGACATCGAGGACCTGGACACCGTGAACCGATGCGCCACGGTCACCCGCAAGGGCGGCGCCCGCGAGGTGATCTATTGGCAGACCGGCACCGCACGGCCGCTGCCCCGGCTGATCGCCGGACGGAAGTCCGGGCCGCTGTTCCTGACCGACCGCAAAGCCAAGCCGTCGGTCGCCAAGACCGACACCGACAACTCGACCGGCCGCGCCCGACTTTCCTACCGCCGCGCCGCGACGCTCCTCGAGGAGCACACCGAAGGGATGCGACGCGGACCGTTCACGCTGCACCAGCTGCGGCACTCGCGACTGACCCACGCCGCAGAGAAGGGCGCTTCCACGCCGATGCTGATGGCGTTGAGCGGACACACCTCGGTGCGCAGCCTGGTCAAATACGCGAAGGTCTCCGCCGAGGCGCTGGGGCGCTGGCAGGCCGAGACCGATCCCGCTGCGCGGCGGCGCTCCCGCTGAATCTCTCAGTAGCTGACGGTGACGAGTTCCGGCGCGTGTCTGCGTATCTTGTTCAGCACCTTGACTGTTCGGCCCGAGCGCATCTGCTCGAGGGGGGCCGAAAGAGACCAATCAAGTGCGGCACCGTCGATGGGTGTGGTCTTCCGCGTCCGGGAACTCATAGCCGCTGCCGGGCGTGCGTGGTCGTGGTGTTTGTCGGATCCGGCGGGGGCACGGCCGAGAGTAGGGCCGTGAGGTCGCGCGAGACCTCGCCGGGGTTGGAACAGCCGTGGGAGATGAGCGCGCGGGAGCGCGGCTTCGGTCAGGCCGTATCGGATATGGACGGCGTCGTGGTGTTGCAGGATCGCCAACGTGTGGATTCCACTGGCGATCAGGCCACCGAACTGGCCGTCCTGCGCCGCCGCCCGGTCGATGTGAAACCACTGGGGATCCCAGTGGGTGGCGAAGTCGACGAGTTCGGCCTCGGTCACCGTGTGTGAGCCCAAGTCGAAACGCTGGCCGATGCCCAGGTCCTCGGCGTATACAAGGCGTGTGTGCTCATGGTGCGATCCCACCTGCACGCCGACGGGTTTCACCGCGGCGCCATGCGGATCGCGCCGTCGAGGCGGATGGTTTCGCCGTTGAGCATCGGGTTGGTCACGATCGCCTCGACCAGCTGCGCGTACTCGGCGGGGTCGCCGAGCCGGTTCGGGTGCGGCACCTGCTGTCCCAGCGAAATCTGAGCCGCCTCGGGCAGCGTGCCCAGCAGCGGGGTCTTGAACAGGCCGGGCGCGATGGTGTTCACCCGGATCAGCAGCGACGCCAGGTCGCGGGCGATCGGCAGGGTGGCGCCGACGATCCCGCCCTTCGATGCCGAGTACGCGGCCTGTCCGATCTGCCCGTCGAAGGCCGCGACCGAGGCGGTGTTGACGATCACGCCGCGCTCGCCGTCGACGGGCTCGTTCTGCGACATCGCGTGCGCGGCGAGGCGGATGACGTTGAAGGTTCCGGTCAGGTTGACCTTGACGATCTTCTCGAATTCGGCCAGCGGGAACGGTCCGTTCTTACCGACGGTCTTGACGGCGTTGCCGATGCCGGCGCAGTTCACGGTGATTCGCAGTGAGGACTCCGCGTTGGCGCGCTCGACCGCCTCGGTGACCGCGGCCTCGTCGGTGACATCCGCCGGAGCGAATTCCACGGTGTCGCCGAGAGCAGCCAGCGCATCCGTGTTCGCGGTGGGCAGGTCGACGGCGATTACCCGGGCGCCCGACTTGGCGAGGGCGGTGACGGTGGCCAGTCCGAGGCCCGAGGCTCCGCCGGTGACGAGTGCGTTGGTTCCGGTGATATGCATGAATACTCCTGACGAAATAGGTTGAGAACATCGGGTTTTTGACAAAGTGAGGTGTGACTGACGCAGTGGTGTCACTGCGCGAAGGTCAACCTCATAAGGCGCGGCCGATGAGTTCCTTCATGATCTCGTTGGTGCCGCCGTAGATCTTCTGCACGCGGGAAGCGGCGTACATCTGCGCGATCGGGTACTCCATCATGTAGCCGTAGCCACCGAAGACCTGCAGGCAGCGGTCGACGATCTCGCACTGCTTGTCGCTGCCCCACAGCTTGGCCATCGACGCGGTCGCCGCGTCGAGGGTGCCGTCGAGGTGACGCTGGATGCAGTGGTCCATCAGGGTCTTGCCGGCCAGCACGTCGGTCTTGCACTCGGCGAGTACGAACTTCGTGTTCTGGAAGTTCAGGATCGGCTTGCCGAAGGCGTGACGTTCCTTGGCGTACCTGATGCTCTCCGCCACCGCGGCCTCGGCCACCGCGACACCGCCGACACCGAGGATCAGCCGCTCACGCTGCAGCTGACCCATCAGCTGGTAGAAGCCCTGCCCCTCGACGCCGCCGAGCAGATTCGCTGCCGGCACCCGCATGTCGGTGAACGACAACTCGCGGGTGTCCTGGCCGTGCTGGCCGATCTTGTCCAGCACCCGCCCACGCTCGAACCCCGGAAGATTCTCCGTCTCCGCGACGAGCAGCGAGATACCCTTGGAACCTTGGCTCGGGTCCGTTTTGGCGACGATGACGAGCAGGTCGCAGTGCGACGCGTTCGAGATGAACGTCTTCGAGCCGTTGATCACGTAGTGGCCGCCGTCGCGAACCGCGGTGGTCCGTACGGCCTGCAGGTCCGAGCCGGTGCCGGGTTCGGTCATCGCAATGGCGAGGACGCTCTCACCGCTCGCACATTTCGATAGCCAGCGCTTCTTCTGGTCCTCGGTGGCATAGGCGGCGATGTAGTGCGCGACGATCGTCGAGTGCACGGCGAAGCCGAACGCGGTGTCGTGGGCGTAGGCGATCTCCTGCTGCACGATCGCCTCGTGGCCGAAGTTGCCGCCCCCGCCGCCGTATTCTTCGGCGATGTCGAGGCACAGCAGTCCCGCGGCGCCGGCCTTGGTCCAGAACTCGCGGTCGACCTGGTGCTGCGCGGCCCAACGGTCCTGGTTCGGGGTGGCTTCCTTGCGGAAGAACTCGGCGGCGTGCTTACGCAGCAGCGCCTGATCGTCGGTCTCCCACGGGGAGCGGTAATCGGGGAACAGCTCGCTCATGATCGGTCCTACTTTCCGGTGAATTCGGGGGCGCGCTTGGCGAGGAACGCGGCCTGGCCCTCGCGGCTGTCGGCGGAATGGATGGCAACGTGAAAGTTGCGCTTCTCGTGCTCGAGTCCTTGCGCCAGAGAGGTTTCCAGGGCCTGGAGGGCGGCATCCTTGGCCAGCGCCACCGCGAGCGGTGAGTTGGCGGCGATCCGCTGCGCCATGGCGACCGCCGCTTCGAGGGCGGTGCCGTCCGGGACGGTCTCGGCGACGATGCCGGCCGCGCACGCCCGCTGTGCGGACAGGAAGTCGCCGGTGAGCAGTAGGGCCATCGCCTTGGACTTGCCGACGGCCTGAATCAGGCGCTGGGTTCCGCCGCCGCCCGGGATCACGCCGAGCTTCACCTCCGGGACACCGAACTTGGCGGATTCGCCGGCGATGACGATGTCGCAGGCAAGCGCCAACTCGCAGCCGCCGCCGAGTGCGAGGCCCTCGACCGCAGCGAGGACCGGCTTCGGGAATCGGCCCAGGTCGGCCCAGATGGTGCCGCCCAGCGCGGCTCGATCGCCGAGCAGCGACTGGTCGCGAATGGCGTCGAAATTGGTGATGTCGGCTCCGGCGCAGAAGATCCCGCCGGCGCCGGTGAGCACGATGGCACGGATCTCGTCGTCGTGCCGAGCCGCGACGAGCTCGGTGTTCAAGGCGGTGAGCACCGCCTCGTTCAGACTGTTGCGAGCCTTGGGCCGGTTGATCTCCAGGATCAGGAGGTGGCTGTCGCGGGCCGTGCGTAGCGGGGCGTTGTCGGGGTTCATCGGACGTCCTCGTAGACGTTGGTGTGCGCGGCGCGCATGGCCTTCTTGTCGAGCTTGCCGACGCTGGTGCGGGGCAGCTGGTCCAGATACAGGACGGTCTCGGGCAATTGCCATTTGGCGAATGCATCGGCGAGCAATTCGTGGATCTCCGACAGTGGAAGTTCCTGCCCGTCGGTCGTCACGACGAGTGCTACTGGACGCTCCTGCCACTTCGGGTGCGGGACGCCGATGACGGCCGCCTCGGCGATCTTCGGATGGGCAACGAGTGCGTTCTCCATGTCGATGGAGGAAATCCATTCGCCACCCGACTTGACCACGTCCTTGATCCGGTCGGTGATCTTCAAGTAACCATTCGGGTCGATGGTCCCGACATCGCCGCTACGCCAATACCCGTCGAGGAACTTGTCGGCGTCGTCGTCGAGCTTGTGATAGCGCTCGATGATCCACGGTCCGCGCAGCAGCACTTCACCCTGACTCGTGCCGTCGTGCGGGAGATCGTTGCCTTCCGCGTCGACGATCCGGATGTCGATGCCGTTGACCGGCAAACCCTGCTTACGCTTGAGATCCCACTTCTCCTCGTCCGAGATCACACCGCGCAGCGAGGGCTTCAGTCCCCGGTTCACCGCGACCAGAGGGGTGGTCTCGGTGGCGCCGTAGGCGTGGATGACGTCGGCTCCAGTGATGTCGTGGAAGTCGCGCATCAGCGACAGCGGCGGCTCGGTGGCACCGGACAGCAGCCGCGCGCGGGAGAAGTCCGGTGCGACCGCAAGCGTCTTGATGTAGTTCATCATGGGCTGGAAGATCGCCGGCGCACCGTTTGCGACGGTGACTTGCTCCGCGATCATCGCGTCCACGAGGACGGATGTGTCCTCGGCGATGTAGCGACCGGGCAGCACGATTTTTGCGGCACTGTAGGCGGCCGCCTGGGGTAGGCCCCAGCCCTGGCCGTGGAACATCGGCGTGATGAGCATGACGGCATCGTCGCTGCTCATCCCGAGTCCGGCGACCTCGGCGAGGGTGTGCAGGTAGATGCCGCGATGCGAGTAGTAGATGCCCTTGGGCCTGCCGGTGGTGCCGGTGGTGTAACACGCGCTGTAGGAGGAGGTTTCGTCGATGACCGGCCAGTCGATCTCCGGGCCGGCGTCCGCGAGCAGGTCCTCCCAGTGCACCGCGTGCGGGAGCGTGGTGGTGATGTCGGCCAGCGGCTTATCGGTCATCACCACCCACGTCTTCACGTTCGGCGTATGCGGTGCCAGCGCCTCGGCAACCGGAAGCAGCGACTCGTCGATGAGGACCACCGATGCATCACTGTGTCCGGTGACGTAAGCGAGATCCTCTGGCGCCAAACGCAGGTTCATCTGCAACATCACGGCAGCGAGGCCGGGAATCGCCCAGTACAGCTCGTAGTGCCGCTTGCTGTTCCAGTCGAGGATCCCGACCACATCGCCCGGCCCGACGCCGATCGAGCGAAGTGCATTGGCACTTCGTTGGATTCGCGCGTAGGCATCGGCGTAGGTGTACCGGTCCCAGCCGCCGTCCGCGGTGCGGTACACGATCTCCTGCTCGGGATAGGTGCGCGCGGCGTGCCGGATGATGGTGGTGGTGTTGAGTTGATAGTGGTCGCCGTGGGTGGAGGGCAGGCCCCTCACGATCTCGTGGCTCATGACGTCCTCAGATGCGTTCGATGATGGTGGCGTTCGCGGTGCCGGTGGCCTCGCAGACGGTCTGCAAGCCGAACCTCTTGCCGGAGCGTTCGAGTTCGCAGAGCAGGTCGGTGAGCATCCGGGCTCCGGTCGAGCCCAGCGGGTGGCCGAGGGCGACGGAGCCGCCGTTGACGTTCAGCTTGTCGTCCGGGACGCCGAATTCCCGTTGGAAGATCAGCGGCACACCGGCGAAGGCCTCGTTGACCTCGAACAGGTCGATCTCCTCGACGGCCAACCCGCTTCGGCCGAGCGCCTTGTGGGCGGCGTCGAGGATCGCGGTGAACTGGATGATCGGGTCGGCGGCGGCGACCGACAGCGCGCGGAACCGGGCGCGTGGGATGAGGCCGTTGCGCTCGGCGTACTCGCGGTCGGCGATCAGCAGCGCGGCCGCGCCGTCGCTGATCTGCGAGGAGTTGGCCGCCGTGGTCCGCCCGTCGGCGCCGAACACGGCTTTCAGGCTCGCCATCTTGGCGGGGTCGATGTGCTCGCGGATGCCCTCGTCCGAGTCGATGACCGGACCGGTCGGGTCGTCGGGGTCGGCGGTGATCGGCACCATCTGGTCGCGGAACTTCCCGGCCCGCGTCGCGGCGTGCGCCCGCTCGTGGCTGCGAGCGCTGAACGCGTCCAACGCCGCTCGGCTCAGGTCGAACCTCTCGTTCATCAGCTCCGACGACGGGCCCTGCGCCATCAGCCCACCGTCGTAGCGGTCGAGTTCGCGCGGGCTGTACTGCGGGCCGAGCGGCGCGCCGGGCAGGAACGCCGGAGGCATCGGCACCCGTGACATCGACTCGACGCCGCAGGCGATCACCAGGTCGTGGGAACCCGCCATCACCGCCTGGGCGGCGAAGCTGACCGCCTGCTGCCCTGAACCGCACTGGCGGTCGATCGTCACCGCGGGGACCGACTCGGGCAGCCCGGCGGCGAGCACCGCGTGGCGGCCGAGATTGCCCGACTGGACATCGTGCTGGATGACGCAGCCGGTGATGACGTCCTCGATCGCGGCGGGGTCGACGCCGGCGCGGGCCACAAGCTCCCGCAGCGTCTGCCCGAGCAGGTCCACCGGATGCCATGCGCTGAGGATCCCTCCGCGACGGCCGACCGGGGTCCGGACCGCGCCGACGATAACGGCCTCGCGAACACTCATGACAAAGCTCCTTGTGCTGAATTACGGGGTGCCGAATCGCGGATTCCGATCAGGGGAATGTCGAGGCGCTTCGCGACCTCCTCCCATTCGCGCGTCGGCTTGGAAAGAAACGTCTGCTCGAGCTCCTCCTGGGTGCCCTCGACACCGAGACCGGCGCGGGCGCGCTCCCAGAAGTGCGGCTCGAGCGCGGCCAGCGCGACGTGGCCGTCGGAGCTGGAGTAGATCCGGTAACCGGGATGCGCCCCGCCGAGCGGCGCGCCCGCTCCCATCAGACCGTGCCGAACTGCGGCGCCGGCGTCGGCGGCCGCCTGTTCGAGGACGACCCGCTCGCGGTGTCCCACGCCGGACTCCGCGGCCACGCGCAGGGCGAGCAGGGCCGCGGACACGGCGCGCTCGGCGCCGAGCAGGTCGGCCACCGGGACGGTCGGCATCGTCGGCGGCTGGAGAGTGCCGTGCAGGGCCTGGTACGTCAGGTCATGGCCGGGCTGCTCCGCCGCGATCCCGTCGTGCCCGACGATCTCGATATGCGACAGGTGCGGATTCGCCGCGGTCAACTCGTCCAGGCCGAGCTTGACCAGCGCCGAGGGGCGCATGGCGGTGAGCATCAGGTCGGCACGCGACAGCTCGCGCGCCGCCACCGCCCGATCAGCGGGGTCCTTGAGGTCGAGGGTCACGACCCGCTGGCCCACAGTGAGCTCGTCGTACCACGTCGGCGCCACGGCCCGCAGCGGGTCGCCGGCCGGCGGTTCGATCTTGGTGACGGTGGCGCCCAGCGCCCGTAGCCGCGCGGCGGCGAGCGGGCCCGGCAGATTGATCGCGAGCGACACCACCTGCACGCCCTGCAGCGAACTCGACTGCGACATCATCAACCCCTTTTTGACTATACTGATGTATAGCCATTAATGCGCATGTACTGTCTAATGTCAAGGGTGTATGCTTTTTTCCCTGATAGGAGGCAATTTCTGTGACCGACCCCCGCGCCAGTGACGAGGACCTCACCGCGAAGGCCCGCATTCGCAACGCCGCGCTCGACCTCTACGCCGAGCGCGGCGAGGATCGCGTCTCGATGCGCGCCGTCGCCGCCGCCGCCGGGGTCGCCGTGGGATTGGTGCAGCACCACTTCAAGACCAAGGACGGGCTACGCGTCGCCGTCGAGCAACTGGTCGTCGACTATTACGCTCTGGCGATCGCCTCTGTGCCGGACGAGGGCGCCCCAGCGCAGGTCGCCGCCGCTCGAGACGAGGCGGTGCGGCACATGCTCGCGACGCATCCGACGGTGGTGAACTACATCCGGCGCGCTGTGCTCGATCCGCAGGGAAAGAGCGAGTTACTCGAGCGGCTGACCGACCTGAGTCGCAGAGAGATCTCCAAACTCCGCTATTCGGGCAAGACCTCGACACGGCGATCCGAGTCCTCACAGGTCATCGGGCTGATGGTTCGTCAGCTGGGGCAGCTGCTCATGCAGCCGATGATCGATGACATGTGTGACTTCCTCGACCGGACGGGCGTGCCGCACAGCGACAAACTGACGCTCTCCGTGACCGTAATCTAGCGGTAGTTTGTTGGGTCAGGTCGGAGGTAGAGGTGCAGGCCGTGGCCTGTTTCGCGGCTCAGGAGAGACTTCCGCCGACATGCGTCGTCAGGTCCTGAGCGGTCATCCGCCACCCTTCGACTCGCGCTACTCGTCGTCGTCGGCGTCCGGGTCGCGCAGCGGTCGGTGAACTCCGCTGGGGTCGGGCAGGTGGAAGCTGTAGTGCCCGTCGATGCCGATGTGGGCGCGCACGAACGCCGACAATCGCTCGACATCGGTGTCGAGCACCGGGTATCCGCCGGCTCGCAGCGCGGCGAGGGCGCGGTTCTCGTAGACGGTGTTCCACACGACGACGCAATTGAGCACCAATCCCAGCGCCGAGAGCTGGTCTTCCATGCCCTCGTAGTAGGCGCGGGTCATCTCGCCCTTGCGGCCGTGATAGATCGTGCGCGCCAGGTCGTGACGACCCTCGACGAGATTGGACTGGGCCTTGCCCTCGCGCCGGTAAGGTTCGTCGTCGGCCAGGCGCAGGATGTGCAGGGTCTTGAAGATCCGCCCGAAATGGGCGATGGCCTGGCCCAACGCGGTCGGCTGCCCGTCGCGGGAGATCATCCTGGTGACCTCGTGCGCCGACACCTCACCGGAGTGGATCGACACCGCGATCCGGCACATGTCCTCCCAGTGCGCGGCGATCTTGGCGGTGTCGATCACCCCGCGCGCCGCCTTGTCCAGCGGCCCGTAGTCGGCTCGGGCGTCGATGCGCCACAACCGCTGATCGGGCAGGTTCGCCAGCTGCGGCCGGTACTGGCGGCCGATCAGATGCAGCAGTCCGAACACGATGTCGGAATACGACCCGGTGTCGGTGATGATGACCTCCGGAATCCGCCCGCCGTGCTGGGACACGATCACGTCGATGGTGTGCAGCGAATCGCGAGGTGTTCCGCGCAGCACCTTGCCTGCCAGCCCGGCGGACTGGTCGTTGAGCATGTTCAACCAGGTGATGCCCAGTTTCCGGCCGAAGTACTTCGGGTTCGGGCGGGCGTTATGGGTGCGCACGGGCACCACGAACCGCATCCCGTCCACCGAGGCGACCAGCCCGCCGCCCCACGCTTGGGCCAGGGGGATGTCGGCCTGGGCGTCGACCAGCACGGCGTTGGCCGCCTCGATGGTCTCGGCCCGCACGTAGCACTGGTCGACGTGCAGCAGCCGATCCCTGGTCAGGGCGTCGACACCAGGCGTTGTCACCGGTTTGAACCCGACGTTCATCGCATAGGAACAGAGCACGGCCGCCACCGACAAGCCGAGGTCGGCGACGCGGGCCTCGTTGCCCGAGGTGTGGGTGAACGCCTCGGTGAAACCGGGATGCCAGCTCATCACCTCCGTGACCAGTTCCGGCAGGTCCACACGCGGGATCATCGCCTCCACCCGGCGGCGCAGGTCGACCAGCGACGCGGGCTCGGCCTTGGCGTCCAGCGCGGCGACGTGCAGTTTGCCGTCGGCGTCGATGCTGGCTGGGGTGTCCTCGCCCAGCCGTGCGGCCAACTCCCGATAAGCGGTCTCCAACGCCGTCGCGTGATCGGTCAGCAGCTGCGTCGGCGCGGCGGGCAGGCCCAGCGCGTTCATGCCGGCGTCACGCGCAGCCTCCCAGGCTTCGCCTGCCAGCAGGTGCGCCCGCGGGTCGCGCCACCGCGACGAACGCACCGCGAAGATGCTGCGGTGCTTGAGGTGTCGGTGGAACTGTTCCAACACGCAGATCGTGTAGGAGTTCCGGTCGACGGTGCCCTCCGGTCGGCCCGGCGTGTAGATCAAGCGCTTCCACGCGCCGACGATCAAGTCGTGGTCGACCTTGCGGGCGTCCAGCAGGTTTGCCGGGATCTTGCCCGACGACCTGGATGTCAGCAGCTCGGCGAGGGTCTTCATTGCCGCCAGGACGGCGGCGCCGTCACTGGTCGCGCCGAACTCGATCGTGTCCATCAGCATCGACAGGAACGGGCGGACCGTGGCGAACTTGCCGGCCAACTCGATCAACCGCTGCCCATCCAGCTCCGCGTCGTCGGCGGGCACCAGCTCGTCGACCGCCTGGACCGCGTGCCGCAACTCGGCCCGGGTGACGGTCTTCTCGATCATGTCCAACACCACGCCCAGCCCGACGTCCTGGTTGACCTCGACCATCTCCAGCAGCACCTTCACCGCTGCCGCGAGCTTGCCTGCGTTGCGTGACACCCTCGGATAGCGACGCAGCTTCTCCTCGCGAGACTCCCGCTCGGCCTTGGACAGAAGCTTCGTCGTCATCAACATGTCGAAGGTCTCCAACACGTCGTCGACCGCCCGCGCGCTCAACACAACGACCGTCGCGGCCAGCACCGCCAAGCGCTGCTCACGCGTGGGCAGCCGCCGCAGCGCGGCGGCCTTGCTCGCCAACCCGTAGGTCGCCAACCCCGTCAACCGACGCGGCGGGATCGCCCTCACGTCGATGCTGTCCACCCCGACCGCTTGCAGGTCGACAACCCTGCGCAGCGCCGCGAGCATCCCCTTCGACGACGCCTTGAACACGCCCTTGCGCAGCCGCTCCAGCTCGCTGACCTTCTGCCCGCCCTCCGCAGGAACCTCCAGCAGCCGCAACAAGGCAGACGCGGACTCCGAGGTCAGCTGCTCGCCGAGCTGGCGCCACAACCGGGCGTCCGCCGCGTTGCGGCCGTCGCCGATCAGCCGCTCCAACGTGGTGATCCCCGGCAGCAGCGCCTGACGCTTCCGCAGCCATGTCACTGCGTCGCCGAAGATCGCCTTCGGTCCGTCGCCGGTCATCCACGCCTGGTCGACGATCCACGACGTGAGCTCCGACTCCATCTCGCCGAACGGCTTGAGTCCGTACACCTGCTGGATTTCCCAGGCGTGTTCGAGCTTGGTCTTCTCCCGATCGGTGTACCGCTTCACCATCGACGGATCGGAGATCTCCAACTGCTCGGCCAGATACTCGATCAACGCGGGCGGGACATCCAGCGGATCAGCCAGGAACATTCCCAGGTGACGCACCGTCACCACCTGCACCGCGAACCCCAGACGGTTGTAGTCGCGCCGCCGCGCAGCGATCAGCCGCCGGTCCTCGTCATCCAAGTAGCAGTAACGCTCCAGCTCCTGCCGAGACAACGCACCGAACCGGCCATAGCCGCCCTCATCAGTCACGACGACATGAAATCACCTACAGCGCAAGGTCGCTCGGCGATTGCCCCTTAGCGCCGGATTTCGTCAATCTGCTCCCCGACCCCC
>NZ_JAEKMI010000079.1 GCF_020217485.1 Mycobacterium sp. WUMAC-067
TTGACAGCAGGGTCAACTCTGACCCGAGTGGGCCATCCCACTATCGAAACTTTTGGCCCGCCGCCGTAGCGCGAGCCGATAGGCTGAAGCTCAAGCGCTCCGCGCGCAACTACCTGGGCGTCTGGTTCCATTCCCAGGTGGTGGTGGTAATCAGCAGCTGACGCGACGAACAGCGGTTCAACGTAGGGCTGAACGCCGCTCCCCGCCGAATTACGGGCGAAGCTCTGTCTTTGAATACCTCGCCCGCGGCAGTTCGCGGCATGTCGGGAACGAGATGCACACAGAATGCGGTCAGGGGCGGCGGAAGGTAAATCCCTCCCACGCCTGGCGCCGAACCGCAAGCGGGTCACACTCGACCCGCGATGTCCTGTCGAAGATCATCACCGCATGGTCGGCACTGACGTGGCTGGGCCAACCCGCGCCAGGCACGCCTGTGCGGGCGAAGGCGCACCACCGCGACTGGACATCCTCGGTAATGCGCAGCGCCGTATATTTGTCGCCTGCCGCGCTGAGCAGCCGACCCAACCGCGTTCTGTAGACGTCGAAAACTGCGAGCAATTCGGTAGCATGAGTGGCCCCCAGCCCGGACCATCGCAACGTGCGCGGAGCGTAGTCATAGCGGTACACGTATACCGGAGCGTGTGCGCTGTGCGCGTCGGCGATCTGCCATACGACCGATGCGAACGTGAAGTCGCCTCCCAATTCAATACAAGCAGCGGCTTTCGGATAAGAGGGGTACGCCGCCGTAATCCGCTCACGGTCAGCAGATTCCACAGTCGATAGCAGCAGCTCGATCTTGGGTTCGTTCGTTGGCAGTAGTTTCAGGAAGCGGGTGAACAGCTTGGCTTCTTCCGCATTGTTACCCACGACGAGAGGCACTCGGTGTGCTTTTCCCAAGCGCAACGAATCCATTGGATCCAGCGGCAGGTAGTCGGTTCCATATGTGGGACCGACCGGATATACGCCCGGCGCGTTGCGGCTTTCCTGCATGATCAGATGATCCAAAGTCGCTACGAGGTCGGTCGGCGGCGCGGTCAGCAAGACCGCGGCAGCGTCTCGCCTCCGAGCTCCGAGAATCGCCGCAAACCTTGCGGCGTATTCTTCAGATTGTTCACGGGAACTAGCCAAACCTCCCGCGGGGCTCTCAGAAATGGCTTGAGCGAACAGCCCTTTAGCAGCTGGAACAGCCAACAGCGTCGCCACTGCGTGTGCCCCTGCGCTCTCGCCGAATATCGTCACAGCGTCGGGATTGCCGCCGAAGCTTGCGATGTTGTCACGCACCCAACGGAGCGCCATAACCAGATCACGCAGATAAAGATTGTCGTCGATGCGGAAGGCGTCGGTAGACAGAGACGAGAGGTCAACTGCTCCAAGCGCGCCCAGCCGGTAATTAACTGACACGAACACGCACCCCTTGCGAGCCAACGATGCCCCGTCATATACCGGTGTCGCGGAGCTGCCGAGGAAGTATGCGCCGCCATGGATGAACACCATCACAGGTAACGGCCGCTCGTATCTGGTGTCGGGCGCGACGACGTTCAGCGTCAGGCAGTCTTCGCTCATCGGCTGATATTTGCCGAGGCCAACAAAAGTGTATTTGCGCGGCTGTGGTGCACAGTACCTGAAACGGTGACACGGCAAGACTCCCTCCCACGGCTCGATTGGCCGGGGGGCTCTTAGGCGCAACGCCCCGACGGGCGGCTCGGCGTAGGGGATGGATCGCCACCTGGTCACGCCGTCTCGGGAGAAACCCTCGACCAAGCCGGAAGTTACTGTGGTGCAGACGGTACGAAGGTGCATCGCTCGACTGTAGCTAATGGCCATTCACATCCTGCTTAAGTGGATGGATGTCACGCATATCTTGGTTTTGGTAGCTGTCGGCTGCCCTTAACTATGGCCAGCTTTGGGCTGCGCCACACAGCTCAGAGGTTCTCAGGCCGAATTGGCTATCGTGCGGTCGAGAAATCCGGCGACTGCTGCAGTGAAGGCGTCGTTGTCGTCGCCGGCCACCATGTGACCTGTGCCGGAAACGTCCACCGCTTCGGCGTGCGGGACAACCTGGAGGAATTCATCGACCGACTGCTGCGATGTCACATCCGAGAGGACGCCGCGCACCAGAAGCGTTGGTGCCTGCACGCGACGGGCCCCCTCAACAAGCAGTTCGCTGATCGCGTCGAACTGTTCGGCACCAGTGGCGGGGTCACCTTGCAGGAACTGAAAATTAGAGGTGATGAAAGCCGGATCCCATCGCCAAATCCACCTGCCATCGTCGCGTTGGCGCAACACTTTTCGCAGTCCGTCCAGGCTTTCGGGACGAGCGCGGTGCGGATTGTATTGGGCGATGACGTCGGCCGCGTCGTCGAGCGTGCCGAATCCGTCGGGATGGGCGGCCATAAATGACACGACGCGGCGTGCACCGTGGAACTCCATTCGCGGGGTGATGTCGACAAGAACGACTGCTGACCACAAATCGGCTGGTGCCAGCAGATGGGTTCCCAAAATGGTCATGCCACCCAACGACGCACCAACGACCACCGGCGGGCGGTCGTCACTCGCATGTTCGCGCACAGCCAGCAGATCGGATGTGAGTCCTGCGAGTTCGTATCGCCCAGTCGGGTCCCACCCGCTATCGCCGTGGCCTCGGGCATCGTAGGCGACGACGGTGTAACCGCGCGCATGCAACCGGCGCGCCGTGGTGGTCCAAGCGTGGCGATTTTGACCACCACCATGCAGGAGAAGTACGACGGCGCGGGCGGTGTCGTGCCGGTAGAAATCCGCCGTGAGGGTGACGCCGTCTTCGGTGCGGATTCGCTCGCAGGTAACAGTCATTTGATTAGGCCGCGATAGCCAATTCGGACGGCACTCGTGCTCAGTCTCGCCATCAACCGGAATACCCCCTCGGGCTAACCACCGTCACGGTTCCCTGCGCCGCGCATACCGCGCGCCCCGCGTTGGAGACATCGATTCTGGCGACACCGCTACGCTTGCCCAGCGCGATGATCTCGGTGACCGCAACGCACACTCCGCTCGACACGGGCTGCAGCAGATTTAGCTTGAATTCCGTTGTGGCCACCCATGATCCCGCTGGGATAACCGGATAGAACACCACGCCCAGACAGTGGTCTACCATCGCCGACAAGCATCCGCCGTGCAGGTTGCCGAACGGCGTCATCAGGTCGTCCCGAGCATCCATCTCCACAACCAGACGTCCCGCGGCGAATTCGGTGTGCCGAAATCCCAAGTAGCTGGACAGCCCACCCGCGGTTGCCGCCGCATTCTGCAACTCGTCGGCAATCTCTTGGCTGAACTGCTCGAACTTCATGTCTAGAGCCCCTCGTCGTTCACCGATACTGCTGCCACTAACGAGACATTACTCCGTACTTGTTGCATCAGCGCAAGACCGGGTGGTGGTGAGCAGAGGAGGAAGCAGGAATCTTCGTAGAAAAGCATCGAGGCCCTCCGGGCTGCGCTGCCTTGGGCCTTCGACCGTGAGTAGGCTGAGGATAGCCCGCAGTATCCACTCGGATGCATCGTCGACCGACACCCCACGCTCAAGTTGATCCCAGTGCGCGGCGAAGACAGGGCGAAGGAACTCGGCGACGAGTTCGAACAAAGCCACCGACGTACCCTTGGCCAGCCCTACGCCGGCGAGTTCGTCGTCACTGCCGAATAGCAATCCGATTATGGGTTCACGGTGGGCCGCACGGAGTGTAACCTCGACGAAATCCAGTATCGCCGAGCCTAAATCGGCATGCGCTGCGATCCGCGCACTAATGCGGCGGAGGTAGCGTTCGGCTGACCGCAAGATAACACCGGAAATGACGGATTCACGACTCGGAAAGTAGCGATACACCGTGGCGCGGGACACCCCGGCCTGCCTGGCGATGTCCTCCATCGTGGTGCCCGGTAGCCCCTTGTTCTCGAGGGACGTTGCGGCGGCATCGAGCAGATGGTCTCGGGCGATGTCGCGGCTCGCGGCGGTCGCCGTGCCCCATCGCAACGATTTTTTCGTCACCATTCAAGTATGCCGTCCCGTGCCGTTCGTGGGCTGACGATCGAAGCAGTTGTCGTATAGCACCTTATGTGACAATATCGCAGATATGTCGCAAAGGCGTCGACGATGACCGCGGCCTGACCGTTGCCGATTCCACGCCGCACTCCGGTCGTCGTCGCAGTTGGTGAGATCACGCACCGCGACGACGGTGTCGTTGACCCCATCGATTTGGCTTCCGAGGCCGTGCGTCGAGCATTGCAGGACTCGGGCGCTGCTATCGGGCATCGAATCGATATGGTGGCGACGCCCGGAATCTTGATGATTCCGCGTGACAATCCTGCGACGAGGATTGCCGAAGCGGCTGGGCTGGCGCCAATACGGCGCATCAGTTGTCCGGTTGGCGGTAATACGCCTCAGTACCTCGTTGAGGTGCTCGGCGCCCGCATCGCGCGCGGTGTCAGCGACGCGGTGTTAGTCGTCGGAGCGGAGAGCGGCGCGTCAGCTCGTAGGGTTGGATCGGGTCAGGTGCGACGAGACCCGAAACCCGTTGAGGGCCGGGATGAGTCACTTGGCGATACTCGCCCCGGTCTGAGCGCGGCCGAGATGTGTGCTGGACTGCGTTGGCCGCACCAGGTGTACCCGGTCTTCGAATCGGCGATTGCGGCTCGATCGGGCCGGACCTTCGATGAGCAGCGTCGCTGGCTGGGAAACCTGATGGCCCCCTTCACGCTCGAAGCATCGAGGCATCCCGGCCAGGCATGGTTTCCGCGCGCGCGCACTGCCAGTGAGCTCAGCTCGGTCTCGCCAACTAACCGGATGGTGTGCGAGCCATATCCCAAGATGCTCAACAGCATTATCACCGTCGATATGGCAGCCGCCTTCGTCATGATGGCTGCCGAAGTCGCCGACGAAATCGGTGTTCCTCGTGACCGATGGGTTTTCCCATGGTGCGCGGCCACTTGCAACGACGTGTACTTTCCGGTTCAGCGGCCCGATCTCAGTCGGTCCGCGGGAATTCGCGCTGTCGGACGGGCGCTCCTAGCTGCCTGCGACCTTTCCGCCGATGACATCGGATGGTTCGATTTGTACTCCTGCTTCCCTTCCGCGGTCGAAGTTGCGATCGAGGCGCTCGATCTCGATCCAGCGGATCCACGCGGGTTCACGGTGACCGGTGGATTGCCCTACCACGGAGGACCGGGTAACAACTATGTCAGCCACTCGATTGTGGAGATGGTTCGACGCTGCCGAAGCGAACCGGACGCCCTAGGACTGGTTTCCGGATTAGGTTGGTACATCACGAAGCACTCGTTGGGCCTATGGTCGGCGACGCCGCCGCCGACTGGGTGGCAGACACCGGACATGGCGGAAGCGCAGGCCGCGATTGATGCGACTGCGGTTCCAGTCGCTTCTGCCGCCGACACATCCGGTAGGGCAACGATCGACGGCTACACGGTGGTACACGACCGCGACGTTGGCCCTTCGTGGGTGCCTGTTCTCGCGCGTCTACCCGACGGCCGGCGCGTCGCGGCTCGCAACGACGATGCGAAGGTGGCGAAGGAAATGTCAAAAGAGATGATGGTCGGACGTCAGGTAACTGTGCGGCCCGCTGATCAGCGCGTCGAATTCGAACTGCCATGAAGGCCGATGCGCTCGTGCTGACCAAGCCGCGCGCCCTCGAGCGGCGCACTCTTGCGGTACCGCCCGTCGACGGCCACTCCGGAGTCCTTCGGATCGAGGCGTGCGGGCTCTGCGGAACCGATCACGAGCAGTACAGCGGTCACCTACCAGCGGGCTTCGCCTTCGTCCCGGGACATGAAATCGTCGGTGTCGTTGAGGCAGTCGGTGACGCCGCAAGCGCGCGTTGGGGTGTGTCGGCAGGTGATCGGGTTGCGGTCGAGGTTTTTCGATCGTGCCGGGAGTGCGACGCGTGCCGCCGAGGTGAGTATCGCAGGTGCTCGCGCAACGGACTGGCCACGATGTTCGGCTTCGTCGACGTAAACATCGATCCCGGCCTGTGGGGAGGGTACGCAACGCACCTGCATCTGCCCTTCGATTCCATGCTGTTGTCGATTCCAGACAGACTCGACCCGATTGTCGCTACGTTGTTCAACCCGCTGGGCGCGGGAATCAAATGGGCTGCCACGCTGCCGGAGACCGCGTCAGGCGACGTCGTCGCAGTCCTGGGGCCAGGCATCCGCGGCATCTGCTCGGCCGTAGCAGCGAAGGAATCCGGAGCGGCATTCGTCGCTATGACCGGACTCGGACCACGCGATCGACCACGGTTAGCCGCAGCGTCCAAGTTCGGCGTGGACCTGACCATTGACGTGACCCGTGAAGACCCGGTCAAGGCCCTGCAACGAGCGACCGGTCAACTCGCAGACGTCGTCGTCGACGTCACCGCCAAAGCGCCAGGTGCATTCGCTGACGCCGTCGCACTTGCTCGACCAGGCGGACGCGTGGTGATCGCCGGCACCCGCGGCGGCGGCGGAGCACCAGGCTTCGAGCCAGACCTCCTCGTTTTCAAAGAACTACGCGTCCTCGGCTCGCTGGGGGTCGATTACCCCGCCTATCAGAGCGCGATCGAATTGCTCGTCTCTGGGCGTTGGCCCTTCGATGAACTATCCCGGGACGTCGCCGGTTTCGCGGGCCTACCACGATTACTCGACGTCTTAGCCGATGGCGAGCCGGGCACGATTCCGGCCTTGCACAACGTCTTCGTACCGATGGCCTGACGTGCCAGCAGTGCCCAACTGAAAGGACTCTCAATGACGATGTCAAGCCGCCGACTGAGTGATCGGGGGTGAGTCGGGTTGCCAGGTGCGGTTGTCGCGGATGAGTGCGTAGAGGACGTTGGTGCGGCGTCGGGCCAGGCAGATGGTGGCTGGGATGGGTCGTTTGCCTTGGTTTCGTTTGCGTTGGTAGTAGGCGCGGGAGGCCGGGTCGCAGCGGATGGCGGTCAGTGCGGACATGTACATCACCCGGCGCAGCCGGCGGCTGTAGCGCTTGGGGGTGTGCAGTCGTCCGGTGCGTTTTCCCGAATCTCGAGATACCGGTGCGAGCCCGGCCCAGGCGGCGAGCTGGTCGGCCGAGCCGATCAGTTCGGGATCGCCGACGGCGGCCAGGAATTCAGCACCGAGCCGAAATCCCATGCCTGGGATGCTGGTGATCACTTCGGCCAGTGGATGGCGGCGAAATCGGTCCTCGATGTCGGCATCGGTGGTCTTGATGCGGTCATCGAGGGCAATCACCCCCTGCGCCAGATCAGCGATCAGTCCGGCGGCCACTTGTTCGCCGGGCAGTCGGACCGTTTGAGTTTTGGCGGCCGCCACCGCAGCCGCCGCAATGGCCGCGGCATTACGCACTCCGGCGTCGGCCAGGATCCGGGTCAGCCGCGAAATACCGGTCTGGCGGATGGCTTTGGGGCGCTGGTAGCGCGCCAGCAGCACTACCCAGCCCCGGTCAGCGCTGAGCTGGGCGGCCCGCTCCAGCGCCGGACACACCGCAACGAGTTGTTGGCGCAGTCGGTTGATCGTGCGGGTGCGGTCAGCGACCAGGTCGGCGCGATGAGCGGTGAGCAGCCGCAGTTCGGTGATCAGATCGTCGTCGGGATGCAGCAGTGGCAAGTCATCGCCGCGCATCCGCGACTGATCAGCGATCACCCGGGCGTCTTTGGCGTCGGTCTTGGCTTCACCACCTCGATAGACCGCCGAGGCTTGCCAGACCGCACGGCCCGCCAGGTAGCGCACCGACTTGCCGGCATCAGCCAACACGGTCAACAACAGGGCGGCATACACCGTGGTCAGGTCCACCGTCCAGGCAACCTGATCAGCCAACGAGTCAATCTCGCCGATCAGCGCACGGATCGGTTGCTCCTCGTTGCCGAGTCTGCGCGACAACACCACCGTGCCGCTGTTGTCGACCACGCACACCCAGTGATGTTCCTTGCCGACATCAACCCCAGCCCACAACTGGCCCGCTGCCATCGATCTCCTATCCGCTTGTCTGCCAACACGATCCCCACGGACAACCCCGCCAGCATTTCCTTAAACAAGCGATCACGTCGCAGATCTCAATCAGCGGCCCGAGGAAGTCCAGGAAGGCCGGGCGGCCAGTCCTTTCAAGCCGCACCACCAGGCCGGCAACCGACATGCCGCCTCACCCGACCCACCCGGGTCACAGCACAACGTAACAACACGAAGTAACTGCACCTACGAACTTAAGGACCGACTGTGGGCAGTGGAAACCGCGTCGAAATGCTCGGCCTGACAGACGCGCGCCGGCGCGCTGCTCAATGTGGCATCCCCGAAGCCATAGCGGAGTTGTCGATATTCCGAATCGCGCTTCACCAGCCTAGTGTGGCAATGGCCTTGAACGGACTGCTGGAGGCGTTGCTGTGGACCGGGGACCTCGACGCGCGGCTGCGAGAGCTGATCATCATGCGAATCGGCTGGGTCACCGGCTCGGTCTATGAATGGACGCAACATTGGCGACTCGCACGAATGCTCGACGTGTCCGAGCGTGACCTGCTCGCGGTGCGAGATTGGCAGAATGCTAACCACTTTGGCGATGCCGAACGTGCTGTACTTGCGGCGACCGATGAGACACTGCGTGACGGCACCATCTCGGATGGCACGTGGGCTGTGTGCCGAGATGCGTTGCAAGCAGACCCGGGGCTCCTTGTAGAACTTGTCGCGGCGATTGGCAACTGGCGACTCTTTTCTGCGCTCCTGCGATCTCTGGATGTGCCGCTCGAAGACGGCGTCGACGAATGGCCCCCTGACGGTGTTCGACCATCGTGACGCAGCGTGTCCAAAATGCCTGCGGTACCGTGCTAACGGTATCGCGCCGAAGCGGACCGTACTGGCGCTTGGATCGCCCGGCGCGGCTCGCCGTGACCATGAGCTGCACTTTGCCAGGTCGGCATACGCCAAGTTGCTGCGTTCGGCACCTTAATGCGGGATTTCTCGTCGTTTAAGGCCGCAATGGCCGAAGTTATCGAACACGTCCAACCGGAAACGAGGCCGCAACCTTGGATGCTCCAAATTCAACTGAACCGCAACGCCTGCCGTCACACACGCCTACCTGTATGGGTTGCGGGACCCGAGAATTCCAGTGGCCTGCAGCTAGAGGTCTATCGTCTGGACGATGAGGTATATGCCGATGTGGCATTCGATGAGCGTCATATCGGTGCGCCCGGCTTGGCGCACGGCGGGGCTATCGCGGCGGCGTGCGACGACCTTTTGGGCTTCACCCTGTGGATCGCCGGCACGCCTGCGGTCACGCGCAATCTCGCGATCGAGTATCTAGCGCCGGTTCCGCTACACCAGCCCCACCGCATTAGCGCACGTATCAGCGTGCGGCAAGGACGTGCCTTACACTGGCGAGGGGGTCGGTGAAGATGGCGTCATTCGTTTCACCGCAACAGCGGTTTTCATCACGGTAGAACCCGAACACTTCGCCGCCCACGGCGACATCGCCGGTTTCGGAGAGCTTCTTGACCAGCTCGTCCGCTTCGCTGGACCCAACACCGCTCATGACTCAGATGAAGGTGCGTAATCGTCGGTATTTTAGTCAAAATGCAAGAGTTTCAAGCGTCCTCACGTTTACGTTGCGGCCACCAGCTGGTCTCACGGAGCAATGTGGCGATCGCGGGAACCGTGAGAGTGCGGACAACAAAGGTGTCGAGTAGTAGGCCACAGCCGATGATGAGCCCGGCTTGGATCATGATCGCGACCGAACCGACCATAAGGCCGAACATGCTGGCCGCGTAGATGAGCCCGGCGGAAGTGATGACTGAGCCGGTGTTTGCGACCGTGCGCAGTACGCCGACGCGGATGTTGTGAGCGGATTCCTCGCGTAACCGCGAGATCAGCAGCATGTTGTAGTCGGCGCCCACCGCGATCAAGATGATGAACGCCAAAAGCGGTACCAGCCAAGCGATTTTCTTACCGAGGCCGTATTGGAAAACGAGCGTCCCGATGCCCAGTGCGGCTGCGTAGTTGAGCACGACCGTACCGAGCAGGTAGAGCGGGGCCACCAAGGCGCGCAGGAGAACGACGAGGATCAGTCCGACGATGACGAGCGTGGCAATGGCCAGCAGATGGAAGTCGGCCGACAGAAGGCGCTGGATATCGGAGTTGACGGCGGGGAATCCGGCCATCGATATTTTGGCGTTGGCCAAGGAGGTGTTGGGCGTGCAGCATCGGCAACTTGGGTGATCTTCTGAGCGAGATCCATCGCTTCGCTGCTGTAGGGGTTGTAGCTGGATTCGATGGCGAAGCGTGCGGTCTTGCCGTCAGCGGACAGGAAGTGCTTTGCCACATCGGAGAACTGGCGATTCTCGAAGGCGTTAGCCGGGAGGCAAAAGCCGCTGGAGTTGTCCGAACCGGCGCTGGACCGCGCGGAATTCTGTAGTTGGGTGGCGATCTGACTCATGCCGGACAACATTTCGATGTTGCTGTCGGCAAGGGTATGCACACCGGTGGCTAGGGCTTGTGCGCCCGATGCGAGCTGGCTGATGCCGTTTTGGAGGCGGCGGATGTTGCCGGCCATGTCGGCGGGGTCGCCGAGCGCTCCGAACGCCTTGTTCAGCGAGGTGACCGTGTTCTGCAGGTCTGCCATGGTGCCCCCCGCAGTATCGCCGCCCGGCTGGTACATGTCGCCGAGGTTGGCGAGCTGGCTGAAAAAGCCGCCATCGCGCAAGGTCACCAGAATCCGTACCTGGTCGCGGATCTGGGTGCACTCGGGTGTGGAGGCAAACCAGGGGGAGGTGTTGAGCGCACCGACCAGCGGGTCGATCGTGGCGATCGCATTCTGAGCTTGTTGAGCTTCTTGACGTAGCCCAGGTCCGGCTCGGATAGCTTGGTCGATGGTCGGTGTGGTAGTCGAAAGTTGCTGCAGCAGAGGGCGAAAGCGCTGAAATTGCGAGCCGCTGGACTGGGCTTGGTTAAGGATACCGGTCAGCGGAGTCAACGCTGTGCGAAGGGTGGTGTCAAGTTGCGCCAGGCCGCTGGCGAGTTGGTCGGCACCGCCGGTGAGTTTGGTGAGATCGGTCTTGTGGGCGTCTCCTTTGGCGACGGCATCGGCCATCTTGTTGCCGATCTGGACGTTTTGCCAAGAGAGCTGTGCCTGATCGAGTCGTGCCCCGGTGGGCCGGGTGACGCCGGATACTTTGGTGACGCCCGGCAATTGCGACACGCGAGACGCCATCTCATCCAGGTCGGCCAGGCCTTTACCGGTGTGCATATCGGTCCGTGATTCCACGACCATGAACTGGGTGATGACGATATCTTTGCGAAAGTGCCTGTCCAGCAGGTGATAACCTTCGTTGCTGGCGGTTGTGTCCGGCTCTCCTT
The DNA here is from genome assembly GCF_020217485.1 of Mycobacterium sp. WUMAC-067. Classification (GTDB taxonomy): domain Bacteria; phylum Actinomycetota; class Actinomycetes; order Mycobacteriales; family Mycobacteriaceae; genus Mycobacterium. The sequence continues at coordinate 11,350 of NZ_JAEKMI010000079.1, forward strand.
GGCGGTCGTCGTAGCTCATGCGCATGGTCAGCGCGACAGCCGCTAGCCCTAATACAAGGGCCAGGCTGGCGGCCAGCAGTGGGGTGGGTCGGCGGACTACGGCCACGGCGATCCAGTTCCAGTAGCGGCGTGTGCGGTCGGCTTTGGGTTCGCCAATGCCGCCGTTTGGCGGCCAGCGCCAATACCGGAGGGAACAATGTCACGGTGGCCGCGACTCCGACGAAGACGGCTATCGCGCACGCTGGGCCCAGCGCGCCAAAAACGCTCAGCTTTGCAAAGAACCATGGCCAGAAATGCAAACGCCACAGTCGCGGCGGAGGCCAGGATCACCCGGCCGATGGTGGCGGTTGCGTTGATCACCGCGAGGTCAGCCGAGACGTCCTGGCGGCGCTGCTCGTGATACCGGCTGATCAAAAATGCCGAATAATCGGTGCCGGCGCCCAACAGAATCGCCGTCATGAACGCGATGGTGAATCGCGACACCGGCATTCCCGCTTCGCCCAGCGCCGAGAGCACTCCGCGCCCTACCGCAAGGCTGACCCCGATAACCAACAGAGGCAGCAACGCGGTAAACAGTGACCTGTAGATGACCAGCAAGATCAGCGCTATCAGCCCGGCGGTCACGACGGAGATGACAATCAAATCCTGCTCAGCCGAATCGATTTGATCGCTGAACGTCGCGGGAGGGCCGGTTACGCGGACCGTCGTGGATGTGCCGCTAAAGGACTGGGCGGCGATAGCGGTGATGG
>NZ_JAEKMI010000008.1 GCF_020217485.1 Mycobacterium sp. WUMAC-067
GTGGCGAGGTGCGGTTCGTTGAGCACATGCGCTCTCATCACCTGGGGTTCGACATGCCGCAGGACGTGTCACCTCGCTGTGGTCGCGTGCGGGCGGTTGTCACCCAACCGGGATACCGCGGCAGCGACGGAAGCCACCGGTTTCGGGATCGCGTAGATCGACTGGTTCTCCTACGCTCCGCTGCGGTTCGTTCCGACATCCTTTCCCGCACCCTCGGACGAGCCCTGCCCGCCGGCTGAGTTGGTCCGCCCGCTCGAGGAAGGCATGGCCTGGGTCGTCGAAAGCGTTGCGTCGACGCGGCAATCACGTTCGACGGTCTCCCAATGCGAGGATTCGAAAATGCCGGCGTCATCTGGATGACTTCTGCCGCATCGTGGCCAGACATCCGACATTGTATGTGGGCCACGGTTAACCTACTATGTGTGTACGTAGTTAGTGTATGACGGTGACCGGCGTGGGAATGCTGAGCGGATCGGAGGGTGACGGTGCGCGTGCGCGGGTTCGGGGAGTTGGAAGCGGTGGTGATGGACCGCATCTGGGACCGGAATGGAACCACTACGGTCCGCGAGATATTTGACGAGCTGGCCGCTGAACGCGAGATCGCCTACACGACAGTGATGTCGACCATGGACAACCTGCACACCAAGGGGTGGCTGGAGCGTGAGCGAGACGGCAAGGCCTACCGGTACTGGCCTACATTGACCCGCGAGCAGCACAGTGCCCAGCTCATGCGCGAGGTATTTGATGCCGGGGGGCGCTCTGAACTGGTGCTGAGCCACTTCCTCGAACAGATCAGCCCCGAGGAATCCGCGCGTTTGCGTGCAGCGTTGCAGCGGCTGGCCCGACGGACCCGACGCAAGTAACCGTTACGGGGCCGCCGGGTCCTGCCTTCACCCGTCGAATCATGCTGCTTTGCAGACGCATTGGTTCGGAGTGGCTTCGTGATCGCCGGACGCTAGGGTGGTCCCACCCTGCCGCCATCCGTCAATCGGATACGCAGCACCGGTGGCACCGGCACGCCGCGCAGTGCTTATCCCACACACCGCCCACCGCGTCGGCCAGCGCCGCTAAGGCCGCGCGTCGGGTGTATCTACCCATCTGACGACTCTCGGGATACTCAATCAGTTTTTACGGTCATCACTAGCGCGGTCGCCGCATCTCGCCCGCCTACATCAACCGGCGGCAGACATCATCCCCGTCGGCATCGCCGCGCGCGCCAGGTGACGTTGGCACCTGGCCGGCCCGATCAAAACCGCCGTCCGCTCCCGCCGACGGGACGCTTCGCCTCGCGTCGCGAACATGAATCGCGAGCACCACAGCGGTGATGACGACGCCCAAAAACAGCATCACCGCCAATCCGTTGAACAACGTGCCACACCAAACCCAGCTGTCGGCGCCATACGAGATCATCGCCGCACTACCTCCGTCTCATCACCGATCACCACGCGACCACGAGATCCGAAAACCGAGACCGCCCAACCGCATCGCCCAACTAGGACTGCGCCGCCACCGGCCTGCCGACGAGTCTGATCTGCATTCCTACTATCTATGTACACAGATAGTAGATCAATTCGAAATATCCGGCAACGGACAGAGATGATGCGGCTCTGGCCGCGGCCCGCTGCTCCTGTCCACGGGCCAAGCCGGTCACGCGACGATGAACGCGTTCGGCCATGCGTTGGCGAGGAATCGGACGAAACAATCGTGACAACAACCAGATATGAAACTGCATCTACGTACCGGCTGGCATAGATGATGACGGTCGCGACGCTTCGGCTGGTGAACCTGCCAGGCGCCCCACTCGTGTCATAGCAGGAGGTGATGGAGTGCCAGGGGTCATCGGCGGATCGGAACTGCAAGCGGCGAGGACGGCTCGCGACGACGATCATGCCGCCGCCTTGTGGCGATATGCGTTTCGATTGATAGGCCATGCGAGTCGTCCCGAAGACGTCGTCTGCGAGACCCTGCTCCGGGGACCTCAAATTGCCGAAGGACCGTCAAGTCCCGATTGCGCTAGGTCGCTCGGCACGCCGGCTTACCCAGCAATCACGCCGGCTTACCCAGCAATCACGCCGGCTTACGCAGCAATAGAGCGAGGTGACACGTTGACAGCGCTACCGCCCATCGCGATGCCCGTCGACAGCGAAAGCCAAAAGATGCAAGGCAATTGGCTCGAGACCAAAGCCATCCGACAGCCCGTCCGTGCGCCATCGAGCTCGAATACCTGCTAGTCGCTAGGGATGGAGGGTGATGGTGATGATGACATCGTTACGCGGAGTTGGCCCGCCTGGTGACAACCACCTCCACGCGATGTGGGATGCCGCGTATGTCTTGGGATCACTGTCGGCCACCGATTGGCGTGAATTCGAGGCGCACATGGCCGGCTGCCCGCAATGCCGTCAGGCCGTTGCCGAGCTCAGCGGCATTCCGGCCATGCTGGCGCAGCTCGCCCGCAGTGACATTGGTGCGATCAACGAGGCAGACCACCCAGCCGGAGCAACCGAGATGCCGCCGGATTTGCTGCCGTCGATGCTGGCCGCGGTCCGTTCGCACCGCGTTCGAAGCCGCGCGATGACCTGGGTGGGCTCGGCTGCCGCTGCCGTCATCCTGACGATCGGTGTGCTAATTGGGGTTAATGGTAGGTTCCCGACATCGCCGCCACAGGCGGCGCTGCCGATGGACCAAATCGGTACGACCCTGCTGGCATCGACAGTGTCACTTAGCGGCCAGCAATGGGGTACAAACATCGCGCTGAAGTTCGTGTGCCTAGCTCCACCCGATGCTCCTCACGATACGGTGGCGTTGGTCGTCGTGGGCCGCGACGGCAGCCAGACCCGGCTGGCGACGTGGGTGGCGATCCCAGGCCATACGGCGACGCCCACCGGTAGCATTTCGATGCCGGTAACCCAGATCGCCGCAGTACAAGTGGTTTTGGCCGACAACGGCCACGTGATGCTCCAGCGCTCGATCTAGCCTCGACCGTAGCCGCACCCAATTGTTATGCGAGGCGCAACGCTACGGCTCCGCCTCGAAGTTGTTCTGGTCGGTGTGGGTTCTCCGGGCTGGACGGTGTCGTAGGTCAGGACGATTCGTCGTGTGCGTTGAGGGCAGGGCAGCAGGGTCGCCGCTCATGGGATTGCCATTAAGGAAGTCCCGTAGCGTCTTCCGGCACCGGCTCGCAGCCCGCCGATGCTGCCGGTGGACAGGCCCACGCCCAATTCTGTAAGAACTCGTCGAGGGTAAACGTTCCTTCACGGGCTATTGATATGAATCACTGCGTCAAGCCGTGCGTGTGCACGAGGCCGATTCTCCGACGGGCGACGCCGATCATCGCTGGACCTCAACAGTTACTCAGACTGGGGAGGCCTGTGCGCTTTATCGTTTAATCATCTACTATATGTGTACGTAGACAGTGCTGCATCGGTGACCCCTGAGAGGGATTGGCGCCGCTGACAGATAGGAACGAGGATTGCTCCGTCGCAACCCGCATATGGGTATTCGATGCTGGCAGCGAATCTGATCGGGTCGAGTCCACAATATTTCCGAGGCGCTTGACCAGCTGGCGGCCGAACGTCAAGGGTGGAACGGCCTTCCAAGGCCAGTAACATAATCTAGCGAAACTCGGAGGTGCACATGACTGAAACACCCCAAGCACCAAGCGAATCCACGGCCGGGAAACCGAACCCTCAGCGATCCAGCCGCCTAGGTCAGGCCGCGGCAGTGGTGGGAATCACCGCCGGTGTTGTCTTCATCGTGGGTGCGGTGTTCTTTTCGGGCTTTTTCCTTGGCTCCCGCTGGGAGCATCACAACGGACCGCAGGTGATGCGCTGTGAGATGGGCGGGTCTGGCGGCGGAATGGGAGGCATGATGGGGGCCGGTGGCATGGGGCCGATGGGGCCTGGTCAACCGCCGTCGTCGACGTCGACTACTCCTTTGGCCCCGGTCACTCCGCGACCGTAGCCGTATCGCCTAGGAACCGCGATCTAGAGGTTCCTAGGCCATTAACTCCGAAAACCTACTCGCAGCAAAGAAATTCGTGCTCGGCCGAAGCATCATCGTCGCCCATCATGGCTGCCCTCGCGACGAGGGCCGCGGCGAAGGACATCGTTGACTGGGCGTCCGCGGACATTCCGTCATCGCACATGCCGGCGGCGCTCACCACTGATCACCACCAACCTAGCCCCGCGGACACCAGAAGGACTGCCAGGCCGGACCTCCGGACCAGGGAGCGAATGCTGGTGGCGCTGGAAGGATGCGCGGATTCAGCTGGGGACTGAGGTGTCAACGGTTTCTGAAAATTGACCCTTTTCGGTTCCCGGGAAATCGACCCGCCTTGGCTGTGGTCCTGTCTCGTTAGTGCACGGCTTGGAGGAGGTAGAGGGTTGCGGTTGCGATGGCCAGAGCGCCCAACCCCACGCGGAGGGAGTGTTCGGGAAGGTGTGGTTGCAGCCGTGCGCCGAGGTAGCCGCCAATAAGTCCGCCAGCGCCGGCGATGAGTCCGATGGTCCAGTCGGGTGCGATGTGGTGTCCGGCGGCCGCAATTGCTAGGAGGAGGTAGGTGATCGCGCCGACGGCTGAGGTGATGAAGGTGGAGACCAGGGTGGCCGGCGCAACCATGGCGATGGGAACGCCGCGCCCGACCAGGATCGGGCTTAGCAGTGATCCGCCACCGATACCGTAGATCCCACCGATCACACCGACGATGGTTGCCAGCACGATGGTCGTTGATGTTGGCGGTGGGACTGCCCGCGGTGGCGATGCGGCCGCCGGGTTTTGTGGAAGACACAACCAGATCCCCAGTGGGAGAAGGAATCCAGCGACAAGCAGCCGGAAGACTTGGGGCCCCGGGATGAGGAATACCCGGATGATGGCGCCGATCACCATGCCGGGCAGCGTGCCGATCAGCAGCATGGCGGTCAGCGGGCTATGTAACGGTGCTTGAGTGCGGTAGCGCACAAGAGCGCCGGGAATCGCCACGATGTTAAACAGCAAGTTAGTGGGGGTGACCGCGGGGTTTGGCACCTGCAGCACGGTGAGTTGAATGGGCAGCAGGAACGCTGCACCTGACACGCCCACCGGGGCAGTCAGCAGAGCGACGCCCAATCCCGCCACGAAACTCAGCAGCACCACTTCAAGGGCATTCACCAGTGCACTATCACTGCTCTGGGCTCGTCTGGCCAGGGTTTTGATACAAGACTGATCGTGACCGCCGAGTCGGCAGATGGGGCCGCTTCAAACCGTCGCTACCGAGACCTAACCCGTCACAGACATCCGCAAGTCTGACTCGATGAACCCACTACTGCCTAGGTAAACGCGCAGGAGCCCTCGGAAACCGTGTACGTGCTGGTCCCGCCAGGATGTCGATCTAGCTGTACTAGCCACGGGCGTCCGTGAGTTCGGCGGCTTCTGGGGCGTCCAGGTCGTTTTCCAAGATCCAGCACACGGTGGAATGGTCATGTTTGGTCGGCGCATGGCGTGATGCACGGTCGAGAAGAGTCTGCAAGTGACCCTCAAGCGCGACGAGTTCGGCGATCTGGGCGCGGACTTGGTCAAGGCGGCTATGCAGGACTTGGCGGACGTGCCCGCACGGCATCTCGCCGCGGTCATGAATCGCCAAGATTTGGCGAACCTTCTGCAGGGTCAACCCGGCCGCTTGACCGCGATGGATGAACCGCAGCCGATCCACGATCTCGGGTCCATAGTCGCGATACCCGGAAGCGCTGCGTGCGGGCAACGGTAACAGCCCCGAGTCCTCGTAGAAGCGGATCGTCTTGGTGCTGGTGTTGGTCAGTTTGGCCAGCTCGCCGATCTTCATGCGCCCTCCTTGACCTTCCAGTGCACTGGAAGGATAACACTGGATTCATGGCAATCGCGAGCTGCGGCGGTGCGCTCAAGGTTGACGGTTGGTTTCGGTGAGTCCAGAAGTCACCTTGGTCCCAGAGATTGTTGCCGGCTTGTACGGCAGTAATTGGCCTATGACGCCCGCGGTAGTGGCTTGATGGTCTCTTCAGTCCGGTCATCACGGCGGACACCACCGAAGTTGAACCCACCGACGGGTCAACAATTTGCATGACATGAAAGGGAGCACTCGGAATGGTGTTGCACGGATTCTTGGTGAAGGCGGTACCCACGGTGGTGACCGGCGTAGTCGGGGTTGCCGCGTATGAGGCACTGCGCAAGGCGGCGGGGAAGGCTCCGTTGCGGAAGGCGACGGTCATCGCTACCGCTTGGGGCATACGCGTTGTCCGCGAGGCCGAGCGCAAGGCCGGGGCGGGCGCCGAGCAGGCTCGACTGACGGTCGCCGACGTGCTGGCTGAGGCCAAAGAGCGCGCCGGGGAGGAAGCTGGACCACTGACAGTGGTGGACTCGAGCGACGACAAATGACCACCGGGGTCCTTGACGGCGACGTCGCATTGAAAGTTGTATCCGATGCGTCGGGGCGGATGCGTGTGCGCGTCACGGGGTTTGGTGTGGACGCGGTTCGGGCCGTTGCGATCGAGGAGATGGTCTCCCAAGTGACCGGCGTGCAGGCCGTGCAAGCGTATCCGCGTACCGCATCCGTGGTGGTCTGGTACATGCCCCAAGCCTGCGACACCGCTGACGTGCTGTCGGCGATCGCCGAAGCCGAGCACATCCCCGCCGAATCGGTGCCCGCGCGGGCCCCGCACTCGGCTGATATTCCAAAGGCCGGTGTGCTGCGAAGAATTGCCAGCGGGATCAGATTGGCGCTGTTCGGCTTGCGCCGTGATGTGCAAGATCGTGCGACGGACGGCGAGAGTTGCGGCGGCTGCGGGTCCGGACCGGTCATCGGGAGTGAGTTGTCGCCGGACGAGCAGAGTCGGCGCGAACGGCGCAAGTGGTGGCGGCGGGTGTGGTTGGCCTTCCCGCTGGGGCTGGTAGCGATGGCTTCGACAATGTTCTTCGGCGCCTACCCTTGGGCGGGCTGGTTGGCGTTCGCCGCGACGGTGCCGGTGCAATTCGTCGCCGGGTGGCCGTTCCTCCAGGGGGCGGTCGAGCGGGCGCTGGAGTTGACCTCGAACATGGACACTCTGATCTCGCTGGGCACATTGACCGCGTTCCTCTACTCCACTTATCAGTTGTTTGCCGGTGGGCCTCTGTTCTTCGACACCTCGGCGCTGATCATCGCGTTCGTGGTGCTGGGCCGCTATTTCGAGGCCAGAGCCCAAGGCAAGGCGCGCGAGGCGATCAGCAAGCTGCTGGAGATCGGCGCCAAGGAAGCCACGCTGCTTGTGGACGGCGAGGAGCGCCGCGTGCCAGTCGATCAGGTCCGCGTCGGAGACCTGGTGCGCGTGCGGCCGGGGGAGAAGATCCCGGTCGACGGCGAGGTCATCGACGGGCGCGCCGCCGTCGATGAGTCGATGCTGACCGGCGAGTCCGTCCCGGTCGAGAAAACGGTGGGCGACCATGTTGCCGGCGCGACCGTCAACACCGATGGGCTACTGACGGTGCGCGCCACGGCGGTTGGGGCGGATACTGCGCTGGCGCAGATTGTGCGACTTGTCGAGCAGGCGCAGAGCGGCAAGGCCCCGGTCCAGCGGCTGGCCGACCGGGTCTCGTCCGTGTTCGTTCCGGCCGTCATTGTTGTTGCCGTCGCGACGTTTGCGGGGTGGACGCTGCTTGCCGGCAACCCGATCGGCGGCATGACCGCGGCGGTCGCGGTGCTGATCATCGCGTGCCCGTGTGCGCTGGGCCTGGCCACCCCCACGGCAATCATGGTCGGCACCGGCCGGGGCGCAGACCTGGGAATCCTGGTCAAGGGTGGCGAGGTGCTCGAAGCCTCGAAGAAGATCGACACGGTGGTGTTCGACAAGACCGGCACCCTCACCCGCGCCCAGATGCGGGTGACCGAGGTCGTTGCCGGCAAGCGGCGCAAGCCCGATCTGGTGCTGCGGATCGCCGCCGCAGTCGAATCGGGCTCCGAACACCCGATCGGTGCGGCGATCGTCGCCGAAGCGCATGAGCGGGGATTGGAGATCCCGGCCGCCGCTGCGTTCACCAACGTCGCCGGGCACGGGGTACGCGCCGAGATTGACGGCAGGCCGGTGGTGGTTGGGCGGCGCACGCTCATCAACGAGCACGATCTGGAGTTGCCCGACCATTTGGCTACCGCCGCCGCGGACCTCGAAGCACAGGGCCGCACCGCGGTGTTCGTCGGCCGCGACGGTCACGTGGTGGGTGTGCTCGCGGTGGCCGACACGGTCAAAGAAGACGCCGTCGACGTGGTCCGTCAACTGCACGCCATGGGTCTACGGGTCGCCATGATTACCGGCGACAACGCCCGCACCGCGAACGCGATCGCGAACCAGGTCGGCATCGACCAGGTGCTGGCCGAGGTGTTGCCGGAAGACAAGGTCACCGAGGTTCGCCGGCTGCAGGACGAGGGCAAGGTGGTCGCGATGGTCGGCGATGGCGTCAACGACGCCCCCGCCCTGGTGCAGGCTGACCTCGGCATTGCCATCGGCACCGGTACCGACGTGGCCATCGAGGCCTCCGACATCACCCTGATGTCTGAGCGGCTCGACGGTGTCGTGTCTGCGATCGGGCTCTCCCGGCAGACACTGCGCACCATCTACCAGAACCTCGGCTGGGCCTTCGGCTACAACACCGCCGCAATCCCACTCGCCGCGCTCGGCATGTTGAACCCGGTCGTGGCGGGTGCCGCGATGGGGTTCTCCTCGGTCAGCGTGGTAACCAACTCGCTGCGGCTCCGCCGCTTCGGTCGCGAGGCCCAGCTGGGCGTGCGCAAATCACTGGTCGCTGTGAAATGAGGAGCCACGAAATACCCGTGCATCAGGGTGGCGCCACGCCGTATGCGATTTCGACGCGGTTCCGCTGGCTTGCAAGGCATTTGGCGGCTTACTCTGGGGCACCCGAGATTTCGCGAACGATGCAGCCCTGAACGGCCGAATGGCACTCCACGCTTGAGCGGATAGGAAGTGGAGACGTACGTCGACCTCGCCCATGCCGAATGCGCGAAAGGACTGCCGGAAGCGGCTTTCGCACGCTCAAATCCGAAATAGCGTGGCGGAGAACAGGGTAGACATGCCGATAGCCATCCCTGCCTGACTTAGGTTACCCAGTGACCTGAACAGGGACGGCTCATGCTGACGTTTGACGAAGTACCAGTAGGTCCAAAAAAGCGCCGCAACCGCGAAACCGATGGCAGCGAACCAGTTCACAGCGCTAAACCATACAGGCAATCCGCTGCCTGCCGGCATGGCCGTGCCGGCCATGTCCATGCCCGGCATAGACGACATAGCTGGCGGAGCGTTGTGCTGGGTGCTCGTTCGGGCCGGATACCACCGAGCGTTCATCATGGCGTACATCCAGCCCGTCGCCAGCATCATCAGAGTGTGATACCCGTACCTAACGCGCAAGGCGGTTGTTCGGGCCACAACGAAGGCCATCGTCACGAACGTCATGGCCGCGAGCAGGAAAAACACTGTAGGTCCGGTCGAAGGCAGCTGTGCGCCCGATGGCCAGGCCATCATCACCATTGCCAGTGCCATGACGAAATGCAGCCCGTGACTGACGACCCAGGTCCACGGTCGGCGTTTGCCGACGATCGCCAGCACGCATTCTGCGGCGGTCAGGACGAACAATCCGGTGACGACCCAACGAAGTACCAAGTCATGAATCATGCGATACCGAGCCGCTCCCGTCGACGTCAGAGAGGACGCCAGTGGTCATTTGTGTCGTCCGTGCTTGCCAGTCACGCGCGTGGCACGAGCACGCGCCAGGCTCGCCACTATCGACGTGGCGCCACCGCGTAGAGCATTGCGATCGCACGGCCAGTCGCCAATTGGCGCGCGGTCCAAGTCTTTTAGACGACGCACTCCGAGCCGCGCTACCGAGCCGTATAGTTTCACCGCCACGCGAGGGCTCCAGGCTAAGATCGCGCGCACCGTCGCCTATACAGGTCATAGCCATCGGTCATATGTGTCACCGTCAAACCCACCTTGGCCCTGAGGCTCTCGTCGTGCTTGCTGGGCATCGCGCCATCCTTCCCAAGCAAGAAAGTGCGCACGAAACTCGGGACTGTTAAGTTGCGCCGCGCAATACGCCGAGGCGTTGGCTAGGAAGGCGATAGTTTCTGCCTGTTCAGCCACCTGCTTGCGGAGTCGCACCAATTCCGCTCGCTCCTTGGGTAAAAGCGGTTCACCGCCACTGGGATCATCTAGCAACCTGCCAGCACTGTCGGCAGACATGCGCCACCGTTCATCGCGCACCCATGTGTGTAGCACGCTGTCATTCAGATTGAGCTCCCGGGCGACGTCGACGACACGCTCTTTTCCATCGATGACACGATGCGCGGCCGTAAACCTGTACTCAGGAGTAAACGATCGCCGAGTTCGTCGCATTGCGCCATCCCTCAAGGAACACAAGTCCTGTCATCGCCGGCCCAAACAACCACCTTGGGCGTACTATCTATGTACGCAGATAGTAGATATAGCACTGCGCGACTGGCAATACCGAGTTCGAGCCTTGTGCAAGCCCGCGATTTCGCGGTGATCGATCCGCGGCCGCTGCCGTGACGGATGTGGCCGAGGAGCTCTGGAGAAGCTGTGCGGTTCGCCCCTCCGATGAGTTCAGCACCACCGCTCATAGTCGCGATACCTGGACGCACTTCGCGCCGCGGGTGATACGAAACCCGAGCCCTCGTAGGAGCAGTGGTCTTGGCGCTGGCGTTGGCGAGTTCGGCCAACTCGCCAATCTTCATACCACCGTCCTTGACATTCCAGTGCGCTGGAAGGATAACACTGGGTGGTGTGCCACGGATCGGAGGTACTGGCGGTGAGAACAACGGTCGGTTCGGTACTCGAAACCTCGTGTGCTGCTTGCAAGTGCGCGATTGCTGACGCGATGACGGAACCCACGAACTCACCTGCAAGCCCCGACTTGACCGCGGCTTGCTTCCTCAACCCGATCCTCACGGGCGCGGCAATGGGATTTTCTGCGGTCAGCGTGGGTGCCAATTCGCTGCGCCTGATGAGCTTCGACGAGAGCCCAACGGCACGATGAGCGTCGCAGTCTGCCTGCTGCTGTACAGCTTCGCGGTCGCGACGCTCTCACCGTGGGTGTTGCCTCGCTTGACCCATGCGGGTACCGCCCCGCGGCTAGGGGTGGCTGCGTGGTTAATGGTGATGGTCAGCGTTGTCGCTTCGTGGCTGGCCGCGACTGCATTCCTCATCGTGTCCCTTGTGCGTTATTGGCATGAGCCAGGTCGACTCGCCACCGCATGTTTCGAGTCGCTGCGGCGGCTGGTCGACGGCGGCGCCGCGGTAGCGCTACAGGTGGCCTTGCTCGTGCTGGCCGCGACCGCGGTCAGCACACTGAGCACGCTGGGTTGGCGCTCGGGCAGGTCTCTGTGGCGGGCATGCGCGCAGAGCCGCCGGCACGCCGAAAGAGCTCGGGTGATCGGTCGGCGCATCGATGGAGTGGATGCCGTCGTGGTGGACGCTGCCGAACGGGCTGCGTACTGCGTGGCCGGCCGCCCTGACATCGTCGTCGTGACCAGCGCAGCGCTGGACTCACTCACCGATCGCAATCTGCAGGCTGTGCTGGCACACGAACGAGCCCATCTGGCTGGGCGCCACCACCATGTTCGGGCCTTCGTGCACGCCCTAGCGGTTGCCATCCCCGGGGTGTCCCTGTTCAGCACGGCCGATCGAGAGATCGCTCTGTTGCTGGAGATGGCCGCCGATGACGCCGCGGCCCGCAGGTGCGGTTCGCTGACGCTGTTGGACGCGCTGCTGGCGTTGTCCATGGATGCCCAGGCGCCGCAAGGTGCCTTCGGGGCCACCGGAACGGACGTGCTGGCCCGCGCCGAACGTCTGGCCGCACCGGCCGCCGCTCGAAATCGATGGAACAGCCGGCTGTTGCTTACCGCCGCAACCCTTCTCATCACTGGGGGGCCGCTGATTTTCGCCGTTCTCACTGCAGCCGGCGCCATGTGGTGCTACCCGATAGCCATCTAAAGGGGAACGCCGGCCGAGCACGCTTATCTACCTAATACCGAGTTGCGACACCAGATCGGGGACAACCGCGCATGTCGGAACGCCGCCTGCCGCGTCCCTCGGGCGACAGGGTCCGCCTCTGCGGCGCGATTACGAAAATTGATCCGACAAGCCCCCGCGCTCAGAGCTAAATCGTTCGTACGGCAACGTGATCAGTTCTCACCATCTGTGGACCAGCTGACTTGGTTGCACGCCCATGTGAGGACCCTCCCGCCGCCGAGCCTGGTTATGGCGTCGTTTTCTGCCATGCTGCGCGTAGGGCCGACTCCGCCCGCGGAAGCCGAGCCGTCGTTAGCGAGAGCGCCGCAGCGGGTGAACCAACTGAGCACCTCGCAATTGGCGACGCCGCACTTGTCCATTGCGACGTTCTCTGCTTGTGATCGAGTGCGCCACCGCCATGCTTTGCCGACTGCGCCGTTCGGCGCATAGGCGATCGCGCCATAGCGAATGCCTAGAGCGAAAGGCCGGAGAGGCAGATCGGTGGTGGAACTGTTGTCTGGCTCGGCGCCGGCGGGCGGATTCAGCATGACGGTCATCGCGGCGGTTACCGCCAGGCTCGCGACGGAAAGCACGGTTCGGCGTTGGAGTTTGGCTTTCATTCCGTCACCCCTTTTTCTGGGCTGCAGTCCTGTGGGTTGGATTGGTCGAGACGAGATCGCTGCGGCGGGTTGCGCTGGAGGCCAAATGATTGGCAGCGGTGCGGCGAAAGACCCGGCCTCGAAATGGATGGGGTTGGTGTTTGGGTCGAACCGGGGGAGCGAGAGTGCCGACGAGAGCTAATGCTGCCCAGGGGAGTTCGCCGATCCCGAGACGGTGTGTGGCACCGAATGTCGATCTGGTGGCGAGATTGCCGGGGGAATTCCGGCGCCGACGATGGTGTCCATCTCGAGAGGGAACACCGCAACCGAGTCGATCGCGAGCAGGCCCCCTCATAACAGTAGGGGCGCCCACCGCGGCGGGCGCGCAAAGGCACTGAGTGTCGGGCACCATGAGCAGCGGTACGAACGATGCCGCCGCGAGCATCATGCCGATGAACGGACTACGCCCTGAGTTCCGACGAGCGACGAACCAGCGGGTGACGCGCAAGCGTCCGGTGACGGCTACTAGAATCGACGTCGCGAATAGTGGTGCCATGAGCCATGTTTGGGACGTTAGCGCCAGCCCTAGGCCCAGGTTGCCGCTGGTGGATTCGCCGATCCGGGCGCCGGGTTGCAGCTCACCGCGGACCGGGCTCAGCTCCGCCATGTGCGTGGCGGGACGGTCTTTCATGCGGCCGCCGGAGTTGAAGCCATCATGGTGGTCCAAAAGTCCCGGTCGGGCGGGCGGTTCCGCGATGCACAGCACGGGGATTGGCCCAGTCTGACGCCGACAGTGAAGAGACACCGGCGGCGGGCCGCCGCTACGCGGGTTGCGGGTGTTTAGTGTGTGGATCGGGTGGACACGATGATCAAGGGATGCAACGCCAGTCATGGGTATTGTCGCTTCGGTGCCGGGCCGCGAATCAGAGCAGCAGCCGTTGACAAAGGATCAGCGATCACCGGCCGTCGTGGCAGGACACAACGACCTGACGCTGACCAGTTAGCGACGAGACAAGCAGAACCGCGTCAACAGATCTTGACCGGTAAGCGCAATGCCCGGTGTGACAGGCGGGCCCCGCCCGGCCGAAAAAATAAGCGGCGCCATCCATCCCGTGACGGCGACCACCGCCACGACTACACCCAGCACGGCCAACTCGGTCGCTGAGCGCACCGGTACCGCCGTCGCCACCTGCTGCGGACAACCGTGTGGTGCACCGTCGCCAAGCGAGGCGTCCTCACCGTGGACAACTAACCGTTGACCCGTCGACGCCAACACCGAGTCCGGCGCATGAGCCCCATATGACTCAGCCTGGTGCAATCCACACAGGCCAAAAGCGAGCGCCCACACCACCGCCGCGGCGATCCCCGTGCCAACGATCAAGCGTCGCCGCGGTGATGTTCCAGCGCCCGCGGGGCTCACCGTGGCGAGACTCCGACTTCACTGTTGCGTGCAATGGTCTGCACGGCCGCTAAACAACACGCAGCTCTTGAGCCGCGACCAACACCTCACCGACCGACTTACCCAAATCGATGCGAGCGTCGCAGACGAGCGGGAAACACCCCACGATCCGACGATAGACCATATCCCTTATACCCTCAAGGGGTATGAGGTAGTCGATTTCGAGCAGTTCGGATGAGTCAACGAGCCGAGAGGGAATGCAGCATGGTCGGTGTGACCAGCATCGGAAGGCCGGCGTTAGCCGCTTAGCATCTGGACTTGGGGCCGGATGTTGACCCACCAGCCAACATCCGGCGTTCTCAACGAAGGGCCCATACCCCCGCGTGCGTCGCACTGACCGATCACAGTCGTAAGCGGTCCATACGTGGCGCCGCGGGCGATGATCGCGACCACCGATCCATTGCGCTGGCTGGGCCCAGGAGCGCCACCGGCCCAGACGCCGCCACCTCGATGACGGTCAGCGGATCACAAATGTCGACGTTGGGCTCCCGCATTAGCGACCACGCCACACTTGCCAATTTGCTGACCTACTAAGTACTATAGTAGACAGTATATGTCCGCTCCACCGGGAGGGGCCAAGACCTCGCCAAGGGGAGCGATGGGATGGCCAAAAGAATGGAACCCCTGCCATGTTCGCCGGCATCACTAGCCACGCCGGCGCCCTGGTTACCGCCACTGTGGTGCTAGCCGGCACCGCAATTGTGGGCGCCGGCACAGTAGCGGCCGACCCCGACCAGGACGACCAGTTTCTGGCGCTGCTCGTTAAAAAAGAGATCCCCGCCCGCCGGAACGTGCCAAGCCTCATCGCCACTGCCCACAAGGTTTGTCGCAAACTCGATGGCGGCATGCCGGTGAACGACGTAGTGGACTTGATGAGGAACACTGCGTTCAACGTGGACCCGCCCGAGCGCCAATATCCCCCCGAGCGGCTCACGCGTACCCTCACCCGATTCATCACTGCGGCCGTGGAAGCCTACTGCCCGTACAACCAACAAAAGATAGCTTCCATCACGGCTATGGCTAGTCCCGCGCCAGGATCGAATCAACCGACGCACCTGGTCGCCGCGTCCACACACAACACGGTCAACTCAGCAAGCGATCCGCGCGAGCCGCCGCGCTTTTACATGATCGACACTTCGGCGGCGCGGCAGGAACCGACGGGCACCGGCGTGGTGCGGCTGCCACACTTGATCGACGGTGCCACCTTCGTGTTGGGCCGCTCCGGGAACGACCGATCGGACCGTGGCGCGCCGGGCACAATGCTCACCTCGCTGACCGGAGCGGTTCCCGAGGGAGATTCCGACTTACCGAACCCGCCGCAGATTCCGCCACCACCGCCGCCGACGGCGCACAACCTGATACCACCCCGGCCAATCGCGGCACCGCCGCCACCACAACGACCGCCGCCACCACCGCAAGAGCTGCCGCCACCACCGCAACAGGTGGAGCCTCCTGCTGCGGCTCCTCAGCCGGGAGGCATTGCCGGCGGTGGCGGTGGTGGTAACGGCGGTGGAGGCATCGACGGGGGCGGCGGTGGTGGCAACGGCGGCGGTCCGGTGCAGTCGGCGCCGGCGCCCCATATGCCGCCGGGCTTTGTCAGGCTCGCACCATGAGACAGCAATGGCGCCGTCGGCCGCCACCAAAGCCTTCCGCTGGTCGCTTCACGACGATCGGATCGTCCGTGGCAAGCCGCGCGGCCATCCTCCCGCTACGAGCGGGGCAGCTTCGCCACCGGGCACAAAACCGTTCGCTGGGGTGAAGTTCGGCCGCGTAGCCGCGAGCAAGGATGGGTGATCGGAGTGAAAGCAGGTTCCGTTCGACCTTGCGCATAGAGCCTTGGCAGCTCTTAGGATTCGCAATCTCACAGTCAGGACGCTGTTGATGTGGATCTCCTCAACTCTGACAAGACGTCGGAAGGACCAATATGACTGGCTATCAGGATGGGCAATCTCTTGGCGAAGACCGCTTTGCGCGCTAGCTGACACAATGTCGAGCTTTGATAAGCAAGGCCGGTCACAGTCACTCGATCTCGGCGCGGTTAACGCATTCGGGTCTGCATAGTCATGCGGGAACCACTGCGTGGATAATGTGGATTATCCATGATTTGGGGCCTTGAAACCGTTCTCGGACAACCTGATTCAGTAAAAGTGGTGCGGTCCGGGGGGACGCCCCGTCGGCTTCTGCACTGAAGTGCCGACCTTCTCGTCGCTGTCACGTGACGCAATGGTGTTCAAGCTGTCCGGCCGCGCCGATCGATGACCAGAGCTTGCTGAAGCGACCCAGATGCAGCGCCTGACGAAATGACACGAATATGAGACGAAGCGCAGATGACACGACGTGAGACAACCTGCATCGCAGCAGTTCGATGGCTCGCGATATGACGCAGGATTTGAGAACCGACAGCGGCGGCTGCGGGTCCTCAGCTTCGGAGTCGCATTCTTGGTTGAGATGTCATGTATGACACGTAGCTGAGACGCTGATGTCTAACTGCTCCGCTGGGTCTAACGGACCCCAACGGTTAGTCTGATGCGTCCGCCTCCCGACGAAAGATATTGCACAACAGCATTAATCGCGATTCGCACTCTTAAGTGCTGCCCATTGTCGCTCCCTTATTCCGACACAATGGATCCGGATTGGCGACAAGAGTCGGAGGGCCATACTTCTGATCGCCGCTAAGCGTCTTCGCCTGGTGAACGACGAAGCCGTCCTGATCGGCGGCGTACCCAACGCCGGCGAAATCCTCAGGTGGAGGCGCGTAAAGCCCCGCCTTGCCGTGGCCGGCGTTCACCTTCGTCGGCGCGCGCCCCTGCCGAATCGATTGATAACGACGATATCCGTGTGAGGGCGTGAAACACGCTGTACCACAGCAGGAGTAGCGTTGTGAAGCCATCATTCGACGTATCGTCCGTTACCGCGCCGCCAGGCTTTCGCAGCCCCATGTGGTGGCAGTGGCAAGCGTGATTATCGACCGCTGCGATGTCACAGTGACGGAAGTGGTCATCGTTGGGGACGGCTGGGTTGCCATGATTTCTTCATCGAGCCGCGACACGTAGGGCGCTGGACCTCACGAGCCCCCGGGCCGCCAATTGCCGCTGTGACCTCATAACCGAGAGCGGGTTAGCATCCGACAAACGCATCGGGTAGCACAGCGTTCGTTTCGGACAGCGTTCTGAACGGCTGCGAAGCCTCTACATCTCAGAAAGGCCAGATCATGACGCAAAAACTGCGACCTCATTTCGAAGACGTGCAGGCGCATTACGACCTGTCCGACGACTTCTTCCGGCTCTTCCTGGACCCGACCCAGACCTACAGCTGCGCCTACTTCGAGCGTGAGGACATGACGCTGGAGGAGGCGCAGCTGGCCAAGATCGACCTGGCGCTGGGCAAGCTGGGCCTGCAGCCGGGTATGACACTGCTCGACGTCGGCTGCGGCTGGGGTGCCACCATGCGCCGGGCGATCGAGAAATACGACGTGAACGTCGTCGGCCTGACCCTGTCCAAAAACCAGCTCGCCCACGTGCAGCAGACGTTCGACGAGATGGACACCCAGCGCAGCCGCCGGGTGCTGCTGCACGGCTGGGAGGAGTGGGACGAGCCTGTCGACCGGATCGTGTCGATCGGCGCGTTCGAGCACTTCGGCCACGAACGCTACGACGACTTCTTCAAGATGGCCCACGACGTGCTGCCCGACGACGGTGTGATGCTGCTGCACACCATCACCGCCTTGACCGGGCCGCAGATCGTGGAGCGCGGCATGCCGCTGACGTTCGAGCTGGCCCGTTTCATCAAGTTCATGGTCACCGAGATCTTCCCGGGCGGGCGGCTGCCATCGATCGAGATGGTCGAGGAGCGCTCGGCTAATGCCGGTTTCACCCTGACGCGGCGCCAGTCGCTGCAGCCGCACTACGCCCGCACGCTCGATTTGTGGGCGGCGGCGCTGCAGGCCAACAAGGCCAAGGCCATCGAGATCCAGTCCGAGGAGGTCTACGAGCGCTACATGCGTTACTTGACCGGCTGCGCCAACGGATTCCGGGTCGGCTACATCGACGTCAACCAATTCACCCTGGCAAAGTAGCCTCCGGGAGGTGTGGGTAGCTCGTCTCGGGGCGTCGCCGCAGAACAAAATTGCAGGTAGCCGAGGTGGCGTATATGGTCAGCGGCTATGACACACGGCAACAGTGAACTCAAGCCGAATGTCGACCACGTCCAGTCGCACTACGACCGGTCCAACGAATTCTTTCGGCTTTGGCTAGACCCGACGATGACCTACAGCTGCGCGTACTTCGAGCGCGACAACATGACGCTGGAAGAGGCGCAGCGCGCGAAAATCGACCTGGCGCTGGGCAAGCTGGGCCTGCAGCCCGGGATGACGCTGCTCGACATCGGTTGCGGTTGGGGCTCGACCATGCGGCGCGCAGTCGAAAAATACGACGTCAATGTCATAGGGCTGACATTGAGCGAAAACCAGTTGGCGCACTGCCGGCAAAAGTTCGACGAAATGGACAGCCCGCGCCACAAAGAGGTGCGGCTGCACGGCTGGGAGGAGTTCGACGAGCCGGTGGACCGCATTGTGTCCGTCGGCGCGTTCGAGCACTTCGCCGACGGCATCGGCACTTACGAGCGCTACGACGACTTCTTCAAGATGTGTTACAGCGTCCTGCCTGACGACGGCGTCATGCTGCTGCACACCATCGTGTTGCCCAGCGCCGAAGAAGCCGAGCAGCTCGGGCTGAAGAGGACGATGTCGCTGATGCGGTTCATCAGCTTCATCCGCAAAGAGATCTACCCCGGCGGCCGGTTGCCGATGATTTCGGTTGTCGACAAATACGCCGCCGAAGCCGGCTTCCATATCAGCCGCCTCCATCGGATCGGGTCGAACTACGTGCGGACTTTGGACACGTGGGCCAAGGGTCTGGAAGCGCACAAGGACCAGGCGATCGAGCTCAAGGGCGAGCAGATGTACGAGACGTTCATGAAATATCTGACCGGCTGCCGCGAGCTGTTTCGGGATGGCTACACCGACGTCTGCCAGTTCACCATGGAAAAACGGGCCGCTTAGCCCGCTACCGGTCGCATCTTTTCAGAAAGCTAGCCACACCGTACCGGTCTCAGGCGGGACAGGATCTACTCACTCGCGCTTGCCTGCAAAAAGGACAGACCGTGTTGCCCGTTCTCATTGAGTCTGGGGCAACTTCGGTTCTGCGAGCCGGCTCGGATCGGCCGGAGGGACTAGATAATGCCCTAGGTGGATCATCGCGGTGGCGGCGATGACGTGTGGCCGCAATTCTCTCCCCGTCCGGTCGGCACGTAGCCCGCACAACAAGGTCGAAGCGGCGCTGCGCGAAAGCTCGATGACCTCAACGATTGCGGTGCAGCTTTTTCATGCAATATCTGCACCGAGTGATCTCAGATCCCGCTGGGCATCGGCGAAATCGTCGCGCTGTCTAACGGCAGCGACTCCTTCTTTGCATCCGTTGCGACCTTGACCGAATTATTCGTCACCCACGCGGCGCCGGTCGAAGACGTATCACCGCCGCCGTTGCCGCATCCCGAGGCCGGCGTCGGAGCCGACAACGCGTCAACACCGACAGCGGCCAAGCGGCCCAACGCTTTCCGCCTGGAAACAGCACTACCGAACCCATTGACTGGTCTGGTCGGCATGATTCCTTCGGCTTAACATCAATGGACCCACTATGTCCAACGGGAACATCTTCTGTTGCGCAAAACCATCACATCCGTCGCTGGCAATTGCTGATTGTTAGCGTCTCCCTTGGGGGACCGCAATGGAGTCGATTAATCGATGAAGCCAACGCATCGTCCTGGTCGTCGCCTCACCGTCCGCGCCGACACGTTTAGGTGAGATCCTCTAGCGCAGCACATTGACCCGTTCGCATGGATCAACGAAGGAGACATCATGCCCGGAATCGCTGAAATGGCCCTATCCGGCGCCCCGATCGCCGGTGGGGCCCTGCTCGGGATGGCAGCGGGAAGCCTCCGGCTACCCGACCTTCGCGGCAACATCAAAGCCGACCTGGAATTAGTCTCATTACTGCCAGCCGAGGACACCGAACGGCGTACGCAACTACAGCGAACCATCGATATGCGCATCGATGACCTGGTCGCTGGACTCGACCGCAACCGTGAAATCAGGGATGCAGTCACGTCCTACCACGGCAATTGGCGTGACATCGTTGTGTTCGCCTGCACCGTGTTGTTCACCGTCGTCTGGTGGAACATCGATCACACCCGAAGCAATTGGTTGATCACATTCGTCTTGCTCGCCATCCTGTCGACCCTGGCTGCCATTTACGCGGTACGTGGCCTAGCCCGAGGAATTTCCACCTACCGCCACCTACACGGCAAGCGCAGAAGCGGACAGCGCGCCCAATAGACGGCAAACGCCAACACAGCGGCCTACTGGCTTCATCTTCGATCCGCGGCAACAGCCCAAGTCAAGCGGGAGCGGTCATTCTCAACAAATCCGTCCGCCTTGGACCGCCCATGTCTCAGCGTCACCCGAACCGATCCAACCGTTTTCACGGACCCGCCGACCCCGACCGCGGCGCCGGCGGCCCGGTGTTCGTCGCACCCGCTAGCGACCCGAATCCGCTGGCCGCGGCGATCGTTGAGGGCGCACGCTCGGTGGGAATCCCTAGCTACCCAAGCAACAACAGCGCCATGATGGTGGCTGGCGGCGGCGCATCTCTGATCGATCTCCGAGCACGCAATGGATTCCGGCAGTCGATGTTTCGCACCTATGTGTGCCCGCGTCGCCGCCCGTCAAATTTGACCATTCTCAGCGGCGCGACGGTGACGCGGCTGATTTCCGAGGCAAACCGGGTCACCGCCGTAGAGTTTTCGTGCCGCGGGACGAATCACAGCGTTGCCGCGACGAGCGAGGTGGTCGTTTCGCTGGGCGCGATCAACACGCCAAAAGTATTGATGCAGTCGGGCATCGGCGACGCTGACGAGCTGCGCCAGTTCGGCATACCGCTCGTGTCGCATCTACCGGGCGTCGGACACAACTACCAAGACCATCCGCGTATCGACTGCGTATGGGAGTATCGCCAGCCGCTTGAGCCGCGCAACAACGGGGGAGAAGCGATGGTGCTCTGGAAGAGTGATGCACTCATGGAGGCGCCCGACCTACAGATATGCGTCGCGGAGTTGCCGTTGTCCAGTGCGGAAAACGCCGCCGTCTATGGACTACCGGAGCACGGTTGGACCGCGTGTGCTGGCGTGCTCCGACCGAAGAGCCGCGGCCGGGTCCGCCTAACCGGTCCCAATCCGGCCCACCCGGTCGCGATCGAGGACAACAGGCTGGCGCACGACGAGGACTTCAAGGCCGCCCTCGCCGCCGTCGAGCTGTGCCGCGAAATCGGCAACTCGGCCCCGGTGGAACGCTTCAACAAGCGTGAGGTTATGCCCGGCAACCTCGCCGGCCAGCAACTCGAGCGGTTCATCCGCGACGGGGCTGAAACCTTCTGGCATCAATCCGGCACGGCGAAAATGGGGCGAGACACTATGTCGGTGGTGGACGGAAGCCTCAAAGTTTATGGGGTGGAAGGCCTTCGGATCGCCCACGGGTCCATCATGCCGCGCATAACCACCGGCAACACCATGGCTCCCTGCGTAGTAATCGGTGAGTGTGCCGGCGACCTTCTCAAAGCCGAGTACGGGTTATGACGCTCAGACTGAATGAGCACCTGCCAGGTGTCTGTGCTGATACCGCCGTCGCTGATCATTCGTTGACCATGGACGACGAAAGCCCCGAACCGATGAGCCGATACCAGCAGTTGTACCCAGCGCAAGACTGATGCGCATCGACCTGACCGGCGGGTAGCTGGGCCGACCGATGTGAGACTATTGCCGACAATGGACAATTGCGGTTATGAGAATAGGCATATCCAAAGCTACCCGGCATGGATGCTTCCCATAACGCGGCCGCATCTCGCGAGTGTTGACGGCTTTCGCGGCCGGCGTGCGTCCGAGGCCAGGACATGAGACCGCTGCCGCAGCTCACGCCGTGGAATCAGTGGTTCTGGGCATCCGGCCGGGACGGCCATCTGCGGATCCAGCGCTGCACCGAGTGCCATACGTACGTACACCCACCGGTACCGATTTGTCCGTCGTGCCGGGCGACATCGGCTGCACCCACCGTGGTTTCCGGTCGTGCGACGGTGGTGGGCTACACGGTCAATGAGCATCGATGGCTTCCCGGGTTCGAACCGCCCTACGTCGTCGCGGTGGTCGCACTCGACGAGTGCGCCGAGGTGCGCCTGACAACGAATATCGTCGGCTGCTCGCCCGAGGAGGTGCACGTCGGCCAGCGCGTCTCCGTGCGATTCGAAAACATTGACGACGTGTGGTTTCCGCTGTTCGAAGCAACCGGCGCCACCGATGAGCGGGACCTACTGGGACCGCCCACCGCTCCCGTTCCGCGTCAGCCTGTAGCCAGAGAGCGGTTTGAGCATCGATCCGTGATATCGGGCATCGGACGGTCTGCCACCGGCCGCCGACTCATGGTCGATCCGTTGTCGCTCACGGTGGATGCATGTTTGGCCGCGGTTACCGATGCCGGTTTGGAACTGTCTGATATTGACGGTCTTTCGACGTACCCGGGACCCGTGGGCATGGGCATGAGCGAAGGCGGGATCGCCGCCGTCGAGGAGGCTCTGCGTATACGTCCGACATGGATCAACGGCGGCATGGATCTACCCGGTCAGGGCGGCGCGATCATAGCCGCGATGATGGCGGTGGCTGCGGGCCTTTGTAGACACGTCCTTTGCTTCCGGACGGTGTGGGAATCGACGTTCGCCGCGCTTCGGCTGCACGGGGGCGGCGGACGGGTATCGGGGCCACAGCAATGGTCGTTGCCGTTTGGCGCGGCCTCGGCGGCCAATTGGATCGGCGTGAATGCCAACCAGTATCTGCACCGTTACGGTGCCGATCGAGAACTCTTCGGCATGATCGCCGTGAACGCGCGGCGCAATGCCGCGCTCAATCCGTCGGCCATCTACCGGGACCCGATGACGATGGACGACTACCTCGCCGCGCGGCCCATCACGTCCCCATTCGGCCTGTACGACTGCGACGTTCCCTGCGACGGTTCGATCGCGGTCGTGGTCTCTGACGCCTCGGCCGCCGACGACTTGCCGCGTCCGGCCATACGCTGTGAGGCCGTCGGAACGCAAGTGGCCGAACGTATATCGTGGGACCAAGGCACCTTGACCCACGAGCCCCAGGTCATTGGCCAGGCCGCCCATTTGTGGAGTCGCACCGACCTGCGACCGAGGGACGTCGATCTTGCGCTGCTCTATGACGGATTCACCTTCAACTGCGTGTCGTGGCTCGAGGCCCTGGGCTTCTGCGGCTTCGGCGAGACCCAGGGCTGGTTGGACGGCGGCAGACGCATCGCGCTGGATGGCGAACTGCCGCTCAACACCCACGGCGGCCAGTTGTCCGAGGGACGGCTACACGGATTCGGTTTCGTCTACGAGGCGGTGCTGCAATTGCGCCATCATGCCGGGAGCCGTCAGGTTGAGAACGCACGCACCGCCGTCGTCAGCACCGGTGGGGGAGTTCCGTCTGGGGTGATGCTGTTGCAACGCGCGACGTGACGTCGCAACACTATTCGAAGGCGATGACGCCGCGAATGTTCTTGCCGGCGCGGAGATCTTTCATGGCCTCGTTGATATCGTCGAGCTTGTACTTCTGCGTGACCAACTCGTCGAGCTTGATCAAACCCGCCTCGTACATCGCCAGGAGTTTCGGCATGGCCTCGCGCGGGTTCAGCTCGCCGTAGAGCACGCCTTTGAACGTCTTGCACGAACTGACCATGTCAGTGAGGACGATCGGCACCATCAGGTCGGTGATCTTCGGCATCCCGGTCAACACACAGGTCCCGCCCTTGCGCAACAACATCATCGCCGTCAATATCATGTCGGCGGGCACGACCCCGGGCGTGAGAACGACCCGGTCGGCCATCACGCCCCAGGTGATTTCCTTGACCAGTTCCAGCGCGGCGCCGATGTCGGCAGCGACGTGGGTGGCGCCGAACGTCGGCGCCACCTCACGTTTGAACTCGTTGGGGTCGACGGCGACGATGTGCTTGGCGCCGGCGACTTTCGCGCCCTGCACGGCGTTCATGCCGATTCCCCCGACGCCGACCACGACGACGGTGTCGCCGGCTTGGGTGCCCGCCGCGACCGACCCCGACCCGAATCCCGTTGTCACACCGCAGGACACCAGTGAGGCTGCCTCCAACGGGATCCAGTCGTGGACTTTGACCAGTGAGCGCTCCGACGCCACCACGTATTCGGAGAAGGTGCCGACCTGCATCATCGCCATGAGGTCTTCGTCGCCGAGGTGGCGCCGCCGGGTGCCGTCGGTGGTCATCGCCTTGCTGTAGATGTCGGCGCCCACGTCGCACAGGTAGGTGTAGCCGCTGGCACACCATCGGCAGTTGCCGCAGGCGGGCAAGAACGAGATGGCCACGTGGTCACCGGGTTTCAGTGTCTTTACCCCGGCTCCGACCGCTTCGACGACACCGGAGCCCTCGTGTCCGCCGAGCATGGGAAACCATTCGGGCACCGGAAGGCCGGACGCCCGCATCATTTCTGCCATCTCCGCGGTCGGCACACTGTCGCCGGTATAGAAGTGTTCGTCGGAGTGACAAATCCCGGCATAGGCCATCTTGACCAGCACTTCGCCCGCGTGCGGCGGATCAAGTTCGACTTCGGTGACTTCCCAGTCGACCCCGACACCGCGCAGGACTGCTGCTTTGGACTTCATCG
Organism: Mycobacterium sp. WUMAC-067; assembly: GCF_020217485.1. Classification (GTDB taxonomy): domain Bacteria; phylum Actinomycetota; class Actinomycetes; order Mycobacteriales; family Mycobacteriaceae; genus Mycobacterium. The sequence continues at coordinate 24,872 of NZ_JAEKMI010000008.1, forward strand.
CGTCTCTTTCATTAGGAGGGTAGCCGGCCGGCCGACAGTCTTTGGCTCAGACTCGGAGAGCTTGCCGTCGATGAGCATCCGCGATTCGTGGTTCACCATTGCCGGAGTTCCTTCACTGCTTCGGAGGCGCGCGGAGCCAATGTCAGGGAGGGGATGAAACTGCTATTGCCGCAACGGATGACGGAATGGACGACCTCGGTCAGATGATCGGCGTCGACGAGACCGCCCAGCATGTACTTGTTTTCCATCCAGAACTTGATGGCCGCTTCGAGAGCGTCGGGGTCCCAGCTTTTGTTGAACTCGGTCTGTGCGTCGCCGGCGCCGCCGAGGCTGTCGCCCACGGCGAGGCGGGTGAAGCCGATCTCCGGATGTTCGATGCGCCAGGCCTCGACGAGCTTGTCCAACGCCCCCTTGGTAACCGCGTAGGACCCGAGCAGCGGCCACGGGGTCGTGTAGGACGCACTCAGCGACGACAGGTACACGGCCGAGCCCGCAGCCGCCGCCAAATATGGGGCAGCGGCGGCGGTGACGAGCGAGGCGCCGGTGACATTGGTGGCGAACAACTGCGCCCATTGTTCGGCGGTCACCTCGCGCAGTGGTGCCAGCACACCCATGCCGGTCGTGTACACCAGGGCGTCGAGGCCGCCGAGCGCGCCGACCACCTCGGACATCGCCTGCCGGCAACTGTCAGTCACGGTGACGTCGCAGGCGACGGCGACCGCACCGTTGCCGGCGTCCCTGGCGGCGTCGACCAGCCGGTCGTAGCGGCGCGCCAGCAGCGCGACGTGGGCGCCCCGGTGGGCGAGCCCGGTGCCGATGCATCGACCCAGACCGGCGGAGGCACCGACGACGGCGACCCGAAGCGGAAGCTGCCCCTTGTCAGACATTGTCAGACATCGAGTTTGGCGCTGACGGAGCCGAGCGTCGCGCCCATTGGCAGGAGGATCACGCCAGGCGAAACATCGGCGTACTCGTTCGCGACCCTGCCCTCGAACAGGTTCGGCGGCTCCACCAGATGGTCGTCGACGCTCACCAAGATCATGTGTTCGGGCAGCATGGGTCTCCTTGCGCACAGGTTACGAGCGAGGTTATCAGGTTGTAGAGGAACTATATTCAATTACGAAAATGTACATTTCCACAGCGGCGGCGTCAGGCCAGGGCATGAACAGGATGATCACCGCCGCAATGTTTTTCGGGGCTCGGCGGCGAAGGAGAGCAGGAGTCGATCGAGGATCTTGGCGGCCCGACGCCGAGCCCTGGTGGGATTTGCGGCATGCGCCACGAGAAGTGCGGCTTCCTCGAGGGCTGCCACCAGCATGTGGGTCAGTTCCCCGACCGGTTGGTCGTCGATGACGCCCGCCGCGATCGCTTCACGGACCACCTCGTTGATGAGGGCGATGCTGTTGCCCTCCTGGATTTCCCGAAGAGTTTGCCAGCCCAGCACCACCGGCCCGTCGACGAGTATCACCCTCTGGACGGCGGGCTCGGTGGCCGCTTCGAGAAATCCGTGCAGACCGCTCGTGAGCCGCTCCCATGGGTCCGTGCCGGGCGGGGGAGCGGCGATGGACCGAAGGGTGAGGTCGTTCTCGACATCTTCGAAGACGGCGCGAAACAGCTCGGCCTTGTCCTTGAAGTGGTGGTAGAAGGCCCCGCGCGTGCCGACGCCCGACTTGGCCACCAGGTCACCGATGCTCGTGTTGAAGAACCCGTGTTCCACGAACAGTTCCCGGCCCGCCTCGATCAACTCGCGACGGGTCTGCTCGCCACGCGCGCGTCGATCGTCGTCCGCCCCACCGCGCTGCGCCATGCCGACGATCGTAGCAACATTCAGCTTGAATGTTGAGCGCTAGGTAGTGGCGGCGTCAGCGCGCGACACCGCAGCACGGTTCGGACCCTAGGCCCAACCTCCATGCTGTATGTTGCCGGCTATGGCAGGCGAGGTTCGCGCATACGGTTCGGTCGCTCCCCTGAAAGTCGGCTTGCTCAATGACTATCCGACCTCCGGCGACATGGACAACGACACCTTCGCCGCGCTGCGGCTGGTGATGGACGAAGCCTATGACTCCGGATTGCTCGACCGGCCGATCGAACTCGTCGCGCGCAACGTGGTGGGCCTGCCCAACGGCACTTACCTTGCGGTTGAACGGGCCTTCGACGAACTCGTGGCGGAGGGTTGTCTGGTCATTTTCGGGCCGTGGGTATCGGACAACGTCGTGCCGCTGCGTTCCCATGTCGAGGCCACCGCGCGGGTTCCGATCCTGACATTGTCCGGGTCGGAGGGAGCGCTCGGCGACTGGTGCTTCGCTCTGAACAACGGTTCGATGCCGGAGGAGCCGGTGATGCTGGCCGCGGTGATGATCGGCGATGGTCGATCGCGCATCGCCATCGCGTATGAGGCCTCGCTGATCGGCAAGGAGTACCTCGCCTTCGCTCAAAGAGCCTACGATGCCGCGGGTTTGAAGGTCGTTGCGACCGTGGCGATTCCCCAGGTCGAGGCCGACAAATCCGAGGCGGTCACCGCGTTGCGCGCGTCGGAACCCGACGCGCTGGTGCATGTCGGGTTCGGGCACGGCCTGTGGGGCTTCACGGATGCGCTCCGGACCGCCGGCTGGGATCCACCGCGGTACACGACGACGGCGTTCGAAATGGCACACATCAGCACTGAGTGGATGCGGCATCTATCCGGCTGGATCGGGCTGGACAGCTACGATGAGCGCAACACTGTCGGGCAGGCCTTCCTCGATCGCTTCGAGGCCCGATACGGTCGGCGGCCCGGACACTCGATGCCGGGCCTGTCGCATGATGCGGCGACCGTGATCGTGCGGGGCCTCGCCGCAGCGCGCCCGCTGACCGGCGAGGGGGCGAAGAACGGGATGGAGCAGGTGAAACTCGTCCCGTCGGCCAGCGGCGCACCGGGCACGTTTTTGCGGTTCGGCCGGTTCATTCGACAGGGCTGGATGGGTTCCGACTATCTCGTGGCCCGGCGCGTGCTGCCCGACGGCACCGCGCACGTTTTCCACGCGGCGCCCAGCGACCACATCGCCCGCGCCGTCGCTGTTACGTCACGCTAGTTGGATCGCCCCGAACACCGGTGCGGTCACGATGCCGGGCGGTCGGGCAAGCACGTACGGAATGGCGCGAACCGCGCCCATCGCGATCATCAGATGACCGGGCATGGCGTGCTGGCCCGTCGGCGTCACACCATCGAACGCCACGTCGAGCTGGAGTTCGAAGCTCGGCTCACCTTTGGTGACCGCGCGGATCAGCGGCGCCTTCTCACCGGGCGCCAACGGAGCCATACCCCACTGGGGCAGGTCGCGGGTGAGCACCCACTCCTCGTGAATGGCCAGCAGAGGGCGGCCTGACCAGTGGCCAACCCACGAGAAACGCTGCCCGACAACCGTTCCCGCCCTCATCCTGCCGGCCGGGACATCGATATCGTGGGGCAGTGTGGTGGCGTCGACCGCCACATCGATGTGCGAGAGGGTGATCCCGAGGACATCGGCCGTCGCGTTGAGGGCCTGGCGGTAGGCCATGTCGAGCTTCTTGATGATTGGGGAGTCAATGCTGACATCTTCCGGCGGTCTGCCCATACCCATCAGGTCGACGAGCATCGGCCGACTGTTGACGGCTGAGACGTCGGTGGCTTCGTAGAGGTCGATGCGGTCGATTGTCTTACTCAGCCCCGTCACTGTCGCAACGAGTCGCTCGAACATAAAACCGGGGTTCTCGCCGGCGGCGTGGAAGCGTGACCCGCCCTGTTGGCAGGCCCTTGCGAACGCCGCCTCGGTCTCCACGCCGTAGGTGGGTAAGTGGTTGTACGACGTCGTGGTGATGACGGTGTTGCCCGCCACGAGTAGGCGGCAGATGTCCTGCGCGTTCGTCTCGACGGCATGGGCCTTGCTGGCCGCGTGCACGACGACATCGGCGCCCAGCGCGATGATCTCGTCCTTGTCCGCCGTGGCGAACACGCCCGTCGTCGGTGGGAGCCCGCAGAGCGCACCCGCGTCGAGCCCGGCCTTCGCCTGGTCGTACACCAGCACGCCCGCCAGCTGATAACGTGGATTCTCAATAAGCTCTTGCAGTGCGGCCCGACCGACGGCGCCGGTGGCCCATTGCACGACTCGGATAACCAATCGACCGCTCCAGGTTGCGCTTTCGGATTTCTCTGAGGTTCTGGTTGGTTCAACCTACATCATGTAGGTTTGCAACCGACAGCTTGTAGGTTGAGCGGCCTTACGGGAGGTGGCGCGTGGCGGAGCCTACGGTTACCGACGACATCGAGCAGCGCATCCGCGCGGCGCAGGCGAAGTTCAACGCGGGAATGGGTGCCGACGGCGACGCGACCCCGTACCCGCTGCTGCGCGAGCTGCGCCAGAAGGCGGCCGTCCACCCGGGTTGGCCGGAAATGGGTGTTCCCGACGATGGTCCCGACGGCAAGAAGACATTCACGGCGTACTCGTTCGATGCGGTCAAAGCCGTCTTCACCGACAGCATCACGTTCAGCACCCGGATCTACGAGGATATGGTGCGACCACTGCAAGGGCCGACGATCCTGGAAATGCAGGAACCCGAGCACGCGACCTACCGCAAGTTACACGAATTCGCCTTCGCGAGGTCCTCGATGAAACGCTGGGACACCGAACTTGTTGGGCCCGTTGTGGATCGCACCATCGCGAAGTTTCGCGACGACAAGCGCGCCGACCTGGTCGATGCGGTGTTCATGCCGATCCCCGTGCGGATCATCGCCGCCCTTCTCGGGTTGCCCGAATCGGATATCGGTGAGTTTCATCGGCTGGCCATCGATCTGCTGGGCTTTCGTGCCGACATGGAAACGGCGATGAAAGCTTCGGCGGAGATGAAGGAGTACTTCGTCGAAGTCCTTGCCGACCGGCGCAAGTCGCCAAAGGACGACATGGTTACCATCCTGTCTCAGGCCGAGATCGACGGTATCAAAATGTCCGATGAACAAATCTACGGATTCATGCGCAATCTCTTGCCCGCGGGAGCAGAGACCACGTCGCGCTCGACGGCCAGCCTCGCGTTGGGTCTGTTGACCCACACCGACCAACTCGATGCGCTGCGGGCCGATCGCAGCCTGTTGCCGCAGGCGATCGAGGAGGGCATCCGGTGGGAGACGCCGCTGCTCAACTTCATCCGAGAGGTCACCACCGACATCGACTTTTTCGGGCTCCGTATCCCGAAGAGTTCGACGATGATGGTCAACCTCGGCAGCGCCAACCATGACGAGACGCGATGGGAGGATGCCGAGTCCTTCAACATCTTTCGGGACCGCAAGCCGCACATCGGGTTCGGGCACGGGGCGCACCTGTGCCTGGGCATGCACCTGGCGCGGCTGGAGAGCACCAAGATCTTCAACGCGTTGCTCGACAAACTCCCAGGGTTGCGGCTCGACCCCGATGCTCCGCCGCCCTACGTGAGCGGCACGATTTTTCGTTCGCCACCACGCCTGGACGTCGTGTGGGATTAGGAATCCTGACATGACTCGCGTGATCCAGCGGGCCACCGGGGTGACCGGGATGATGTCTTTGCGGCACATCATGAGCCGGCCGGACCTGGAACTGGTCGGTGTGCGGGTCTACGACGCGGGCAAAGCCGGGGTCGATGCGGGCGCGCTGTGCGAGGTCCCGGAAGCAGGGGTGCTGGCGTCCGCCGATCGCAACGCCATCATCGGTACGGATGCCGACGTGGTGCTCTAGCGATGTGAGTTCGCGATCAGATGAAGTCCGATCCGCCGTCGACGTTGACGGTGGCCCCGGTCACGTAGCCGTTTCGTCGTGACGCCAGGTACGTGGTGATGGATGCGATCTCTGCGGGCAATCCGGCACGGCCGACGTCACAGGGATGGCCGTACGTCCGCTCGACCCACGTCATCACGTGCTTGGGATCCGATGAGTCCAACCCCTCCGCGGCAAGCACATCCCGCAAGATCTCGGTGAAACTCGCCGTCACGATGGTACCGGGGCAGATGCAGTTGACGAGAATACCCTCTTCTCCAAGGCTTTTCGACAGGTTCTTGGTGAAGCTCGACAGCGCCGATTTGGTGGCTGTGTAGGCGACCAGGCGCGCGCTCTGGCGTTGAATCGAGTGTGCCGAGAACGTGACGATGCGAGCCCAATCGGCCGATCGCAACATGGGCAGCGCGGCCCGCACCGAGCGCACGGCGGAGAGCGCGCCCAGATCGAAGGCAGCGTGCCAGTCGTCGTCGTCGAGTTCTTCGAATGTGCCCGCGTTCGGTCCGACGGTGTGTACCAGGACATTCAAGCTGTCCCAGGTATGACCGACAGACGCGAACGCCGATGTGATGGACTCGGCATCGGACATGTCGACGGTGATCGTCAACACTTCGGGAGCGCCCGCACTGCGGATTTGCCTCGCAGCCGAGTCCAATGCAGTCTGGCCGCGCGCCATGATCGCCACGGAAGCGCCCTCGGCGCCGAGACTCTCGGCGATCGCCAGCCCCATCCCCTTACTGCCTCCGGTGACGACCGCCGTTGCACCGTCGAAACCTAGGTCCATCGAGCAGTCCTTCCTTTATGCGCTGCCAGTGAAAGTCGGCTGGCTCTTAATGATTCGGGGAGCCAGGTGAACGATCTCGCTGACCACTGTGGGGTTGGCGTGCGAAATGGCGATGAGGGAAAGCATTGCGTTGGCCACGTCTTCGACCGTGGACATCTCGTCCGGAATCTGGCCGCCACGCGCCCAGGCTCGGTATAGATCGGCCAGCAGGTCACGGTCGGCTCCGCGCAGGATTTCGGTGTCACACGTGGGGCCGACGCTGACGCGGATCAGGGCGATCTCGGGATGTTCGGCCCGCCAGGAGCGCAGGATCTCGTCGAGTGCGGCCTTGCTCGCATGATAGGCGGCCACACCCGCGCGGGGACTGCCTACGTCGTGGCTCGACGCGACGACGACCGTGGCGTTGTCGGCCAAGTGGGGGAGGGCCGTCCGCAGTACGTGGGAGGCACCGACAGCGTTGACGGCGTATGCGTGCAGCCACGTGTCCACATCGGTCTCTTCGATCAACGCGAACGGCACCACGGCACTGGTGAATACCACTGCGTCGAGTTTCCCGAATTTGGCAGCAACATCGCTGATGACGGATTCGATGGCGCGCGGATCGGATACGTCGAGCTCATGAGCCGATCCGCCGAGCCGATCGGCCAGCTCTGCCAGGCGGTCTACCCGTCGCGCGGCGAGTGCTACCGTGGCGCCCCTGGAGTTTGCGGCGAGGGCCAGCGCCTGTCCGATCCCGGACGACGCGCCAATGATCAGCATTCGTGTCCCCGCGATGGTGGAGTGCCGGTCGCTCATTCTCTGCCTCCTTTGGGTGATTTCATGAATGACGGCGTTACGGCGATCTCGGCGCTGCCCGTCATCTTCTGCCTCTCTCGCATACGTCCCGTCGGCGCGAATGGCGAACTGGACCGAAGTTGTGATTCGCGCATATAAGGATCGACGTTTTCACTGCGGCTGGTTTTATTGCGTCGCCCAATCGATCGCCCCTCAGCGGCGCGCCAGCAGGCCGCTGAGCTGTTGCGCCAGCTGCGACTTCTTAACCTTTCCTGTCGCGGTGAACGGGAGGTCCTGCTTTGCAGTGACCCAAATGAATTTCGGCACCTTGTACGCCGACAGCCGGTCACGCAGTTGCGTCCGCAAGGACTCGCCGTCCAGCGTGGATTCACCGCGCGGGACCACCGCGGCGGCGACCACCGTTCCGTACTCATCGCTTTCGGCGCCGACCACGTACGCCTCGAGCACACCGTCGCAGTCGGATAGCGCCCGTTCAACTTCGCTGGGTGTGACATTAGTGCCGCCACCCGTCTTGATCAGATCGCCCAACCGGCCGGTAAACCTGATCCAACCGTCGTCGTACTCGACGCCGCAATCGCCCGTGCGGTAGTAGCCGTCGGGGGTGAACACTTCTTCGCGCTCACGCTTGTACAGGCGTTGCATCAATGAGTATCCGCGGACCCAGATCTCGCCCGGCGTGCCGAGAGGCGCCGGCAGTCCTGTGTCGGGGTCGACCAGCACATGTTGCAGCCCTTCGATCGATACGCCGCCTGTTTCGGACCGGTCGGGCGGTTGCGGCACGTAGGGGTCGACCCCGATGTGGTTGCCGCACAGTTCCGTCATCCCTAATGCATTGGGGCCCTTGGGTCGCCGCGAGGGCGGCACCATCGCGGGCATGCTGGTGCGTTGCACCGAGCTCAGATCGCGCACCGAAAAGTCGGGATGTTCGGCCAGGGACTTGCCTTGTTGGGGCCAGCCCAGTGTGATCGTCGCGCGGTGGCGCTCGATGAGCTCGAGGGCCTCGGCGGCATCGAAGGCGGGCTGGGTGACCAGGGTTGCCCCGTGGTGGATCACGGCATTCAATCCGGTGATCAAACCTCCCACCCAGAAGAAGGGCATGGCGGTGAACATCACGTCATCGTGGCTGACGCCGTAGGTGAAAGTGAGGTTGTAGGTATGGCGGACCAGCGTGCCCTGAGTGTGGACGGGTCCCTTCGGATCCCCGGTGCTGCCCGAGGTGTAGATGATCATCACGTCATCGGCCGGCGTTACACACAGTTCCACGTCGACGAGGAAGTCGGCGTCGCCGGCCGACACGTCGCCATCGCCGTTGATCGGCGTCGTCCACACCTGATCGGATGATCCCCAGACCGCGACGGTCCGCAGGAACGGTGCTTTTCGTACCGCGATGCGGCCTGGCTCACGCTGATCGGCCAGCCCTGGCAGAGCTTCCTGCAGGCGCGCGACGAAATCGTGATTGCGGAACCGTGACCACGTCAAGATCGCGCGCAGGTCAGCGTGGCGCGCGGTCCAGGCGAGTTCGGACGCCTTGTAAAAGGTATTGAGCGGAACGGCCACCGCGCCGATGCGCGTGGTGGCAAACCACGCCAACGCCCAGTCGATGCTGTTGGGCATCAAGATTCCGACGTGGTCACCCTTGCCGATGCCCTCCGCTAACAGGGAGATCGCCAGCGCGGCCGAGCGGCGGTCAAGATCGGCATAGGTGAGTACCTGGCCATTGGCAATGAGGAACGGCTTGTCCCCGAAACGTGCCGCGCAGGACCTCACCAGAGCAGGAATCGTGGGCAAGATGTTCGGGAACGGCATGTCCGCAGGATAGTAGCATTTGCGAAAAACGAGAACATTGGTTCTCGCAGCTCGCTCCCCGCTTACAATTTCGCCATGGTCACAGAATCGGGGAATCGCGACATAGTCGATCGATTGGACCGGACCGAATCGTGCCTCGCGATCAGTCAGTTGCCCAGCAGGTACGCGATGGCCCTCGACGCGCGAGATCTCGGTGCCCTGGTGGCGTTGTTCGTCGACGACGTCGATGCGGGTGCCGAGGGTCGGGGCAGAGATGCACTGAAGCGTTGGTACGACAGGGTGCTTCGGCGGTTCTATCGCAGCATCCATCTGATCTGCGGCCACCAATTCGACTTCGTCGACGCTGACCACGCGATCGGATCGGTGTATTGCCGCGCCGAACACGAGGACGGCGACGGGTGGTTCGTGATCACGATGCGATATGACGACGTCTACGAGCGTCGCGACGGTCAGTGGTGCTTCGTCAAGCGAAGGGAACACCCTTGGTACTCGGTCGATGTGACGGAGCGCCCGGGCCCGGAGTTCATGCGCTGGCCTGCCGACGTTCGGTTGCGTGCGGCCATGCCTCACCGGATGCCGACGTGGCGGGACTTCTGGGCCGACGGAGATCCTGCGTTGCCCGAACGGCTCTCGGCGCGCCCATAACGTTCGGTGCTGGCTGCCTCACGCTTCGACGCGGTTTACAAATCCGTGCGAAACTGACATTCTCACTGAATGCAAGCAGGCGTTTCCGCCGTTGCTTACCTGTCGGTGCGCTCGCACCTGTACCACCGCGATCAATGGAGGCCGTCATTTCCGCCGACAAAGTACTCAGTGGCGTCCGCGTCCTAGAGGTTGCCGCGTGGACTTTCGTGCCGTCGGCCGGCGCCGTGCTGGCGGAGTGGGGCGCCGAGGTCATCAAGGTGGAGCCGCGCGAGGGCGGTGACCCACAGCGTGGCCTCGTCACGATGGGCATCGTGGACGAGGGCGGCGGCACGGTCAACTACATGATCGAGATACCGAATCGGGGAAAGAAGTCGATCGGCGTCGACCTGAATACTCCCGGCGGCCAGGACGTCATCCGTAAGCTTGCCGCGACGTGCGACGTGTTCCTCACCAGCTATCTGCCGAGCCGCCGCAAGAAGCTCGGCATCGACGTCGATGACATCCGAGCCGCGAACCCAGGCATCGTCTACGTGCGCGGGTCAGGCCACGGCCCCAAGGGCCCGGATTCGGACAAACCCGGCTACGACGGCGTCTCCTACTGGGCGCGCGGCGGCATCGCCACCGTGCTCACCGACGGTGCCGGCGAGCTGGTGCGGTCGCGACCCGCGTTCGGAGACCTCCTCGGGGGCATGGCGATCGCAGGCGGGATTGCGGCCGCGTTGTACAAGAAGGCGACCACAGGTCAGGGGTCGGTTGTGGATGTCTCCCTGCTCGGGTTGGCGGCCTGGAACCTCAGTCCCGATGTCGCCGTGAGCCAGATCCACGGTGGCAGCTCGATCCCGAACTACAGCCACGCCGACGCGCCCAACCCGTTGGTGGGAACCTACCGCACCAAGGATGGACGTTATGTCCAGCTGATGATGCTGCAACTCGACAAGTTCTACGCCGAAGCGATGCGCGCCATCGGCCTACCCGAACTGGTCGGTGATGAGCGATTCTCCGATCCCGCATCACGATTCGCCAACCGAACGGAACTCATCTCGCGCATGGACGACGTGTTTGCCCAACGCACACTGGCCGAATGGCGCGAACAGCTGGCCGACATTTCGGGCGCCTGGGGAGTGGTGCAGACACCGGGAGAACTTTGCCATGACCCAGCGGTGACCGCGAACGGCTATATCGCGAACACCGCCACGATGAACGGTTCGACGTACTGTCTGCCCACCAACCCGGTCCAGTTCGACGAGCGGGCCGTTGTTCCGCCGGGGGCGCCGGAACACGGCCAGCACACCGAAGAGGTGTTGATGGAGGCCGGCTTGGACTGGGACACCATCGCGAACTACAAGGAAATTGGAGCCATTCTATGAGCGCGACGCCGTCGCAGATCGCTTCTGAGAGTCCTGTCGACTTCGACCCGTTTTCGGAGGACTTCTTCAATGGAGCGTTCGACACCTACCGTCGCCTGCGCGACGAGGCTCCCGTTTATTACAACGCGAAGTGGGACTTCTGGGCCCTGACCCGTTACGACGACGTCGCGTCCGCGACCAAAGACCACGAAACGTTCTCCTCCGCCAAGGGCGCGACATTGGACATGGTGCAGGCGCACGACGATGCGCTGCCGGTGCCCAAGGTGATCATCTCGATGGACCCGCCCGAACATCAGAAGATGCGCCGGCTGGTGAGCAACGTGTTCACCCCCCGTGCCATTGCAGCACTGGAAGACATGGTGCGCGAGAAGGTTTACGTGCGCATCCACGCGCTCGACCCGTCCTCCTTCGACGTGGTGGCCGACTTCTCGGCCTTGTTTCCGAACGAGGTCATCACCACCATGTTGGGAGTGCCGAAGCAGGACCGCGACCAGATTCGTCTCTGGCTCGATCTGCTGCTCGAACGCCGTCCAGGTGAGATCGCCACCACTGCAGAGGGTTTCGAGGCCTCGACGAAGACGGGGATCTATTACTACAACCTGGTGCAGAAGCGCCGTGCCGAACCCTGCGACGACATGATCAGCCGGCTCATCGAGACCGAGATCGAGCGAGACGGGCAGATCGAGAAGCTCACCGATGTGGATATCACCGGATTTGCGACCATGCTCGGGGGAGCGGGGGCGGAGACCGTCACCAAGCTCGTCGGCAACGCCATGGTCGCCTTTTCCGACTTTCCCGACCAGTGGCAGAAGTTGCAGAAGGACCGTAGCAAGATTCCGGCCGCGATCGAAGAGCTGTTGCGTTACGAGGCGCCGTCGCAGTACCAGGTCCGCACCGCCACCCGCGATGTGACGTTGCACGGCAAGACAATTCCCGAGGGCAGCGCCGTGTTGCTCGTCACAGGTTCAGCGACGCGCGATGAGCGAATGTTCCCAGATCCCGATCGGCTCGACATCGACAGGGAGCGCAAGATGGGCTTCAATCTCGCCTTTGGGTACGGCGTGCACAGTTGTTTGGGGGCGGCGTTGGCGCGGATGGAGAGTCGCATCGCCCTAGGCGCGCTGCTCGATCTCCTCCCCGAGTACGAAGTCGATCGCAGCGGGTTGCGGCGGGTGGCAATGTCCAATGTTTGCGGGTGGTCCAATGTGCCCGTGCGCAGAACTAGATGAAGTGTTGCGGACGCCGACATGGGCCAGACGGTGATCGAATTGGCCGACCTCGCCGACGCCGGCGACGAGATCGCCGGAGAATTGCTGGCGTGGCTGTACGGGCGGCTCGCGAGACACAAGTGCCCCGGTCGATTTCATTCACGCGGTGCCTCCCGCGCACCGACGCTAAACGCAACCGCGAGCGCGTCGTGATCGCCGCAAGTCGGTTATTCGCCGAGCAATCGGTGCAACTCAGCGGCCTTGAGCGGAGGCCTGGGACAGGCTTGCTCGCCGCGATCGAATCCCAAAGATGATCGCGCGCAACGTTAGGGGAACGTCACGACGACCTTGTCCGCGGCGCCGGGGGTGGCCGCCAGCCGCAATGCCTCCTCGACGTCATCGAACGGAATCGTGTGACTGACGATGACGGCGTATTTCTGCCAGTTGGTCACCAGATCCTTTGTCACTTCGAAGATTTCGTCTGGATACCCGCAGGATCCGACGATCTCGATTTCGTTGCCCATCACGTTGAGCAGCTCCACGGACACGGGTTCCTTGTGGACGCCCACGATCGTCAATCGCGCGCCCCGCTTCGCCACCGACAGGACGGTGTCGGCGACGGCTTTCGCGCCCGCAGCGTCGAGGTAGACATCGGTCCCGACCCGACCGCCGAACATTGATTCGCCCTCGCCGTGCAGTTCCGAGAGGCGAGCGGCGACGTCCTCCTCGGCGGGATTGATCACGGCGTCGGCGCCGACCTGCAGCGCCTTGTCGAGGCGGCCGGTGATTGGGTCGACCACCACCACGTGGCCCACGCCGAGCGATTTGAACGCCAGCACTGCGCCGAGGCCCACCGGTCCGGCGCCGAAGACGACGACCTTGTCTCCGGTTCGAGGGTTGCAGCGATTGGCGCCGTGTAGGGCGACGGCCATGGGCTCGTTGAGCGCTGCGACCTCCCACGGCACGTGCTCGGGTATCACCTCGAGACTGCGTCCCCGCGCCGCGTTCTCGATGAGTAGGTACGGTGCCAACGCCCCTGTGGTGCCGCCGTTTCCGATGATGCCGCTCGGGGCGCTCATCGGGTTGACGACCACGTGATCCCCGACCTGGATCCCTACGACGTCCGCGCCCACCTCGACGACTTCACCGGCGGGTTCGTGGCCCAGAGGCATGCGGCCCTGCACAGGTGGGACCCCGCCCATGGATATGTAAATCCCGTCGGACCCACACACGCCGCAGGCACGCATTCGCAACAGGACGTCGTTCGGTCCGGTTTGCGGCTTCGGAACGTCGAGTAACCCGGTCTCGCCGACGGCAATGACTGTCGCTTGCTTCATGGCATCGGCCGATCGCCGTCCACGCGCGCGGGATCGGCCGCCCCCATGGCGAAGAAGCTCTCCATTACGGGCTGCATCACGCGGTTGACGAGTTCGATCCGGGGACCGATCGGTCCTTTGCAGTACGCCCAGAGCGTTTCGCCGTCGGGGGTCAGACCCCGCCCCTCGACAGCAAAGTGATTTTCTCGCAGCGCCGCGATGTCGTCATCGATGTCGTCGGACCAGTATCCGAGGTGGTGTAGGCCCGAGGTCGAAGGGGTCCACAGGGTGTTGGGAACGGCCTGGACGAGTTCCAGGCGTGGTTCGGTCAGCGAGAACGCCAGCCGTAGGGGGATGGTGTCGACCCGGCCGTCGAGTTCGACCGTCTGGTCCACCTCGAAAGCCTGAGTCCACCGGTGACCGACTACGTCGGTGAGGAAAGCCATCTCGGCGTCGAAGTCTTCGACGACGAGTCCGCAGTGGTACAGATCGTCTGCCTTCATTCTCGTTGCCCTTCTTCCATTTTCATTGCCTTTCTTCGTGCGCGTTGTGAGACGGTCATCAGATGGATGCGAGTAGTTCGCGCGCTGCTTCGACGCCGGGACGCAGTCGTGCGGCCGCTCCGGTACCGGCGAGGGCCGCTTCGCGTTGCGGCATCTCCAGGCCCACGACGACGTCCTTGGGGAGCTCGGCCAGATACTCCTTCAGGGGCACCTCACCGGCACCCGGGACCAGTCGCTCGTTCATGGCCTCGAAGTTGTAGTCGTCGAATCGGCTGGTCATAGTGGTATCGGACAGCTGGATGTATCCGATGCAGGCCGGCGGAATTTCTGCGAGATCGGCGGGCCGTGCGCCCAACCGGGCGATGTGCATGGTGTCGATCAGCAGGCGGAATTCGGGCCGATCGACGTACTCGACCACCGTCATGCCCGTGCGGAGGTCTCCGACGGTGAAGCCTGGCACGACCTCCGTGACGGTATTCATTTCACGCTGGGCAGCCATCTCGGTGATCGCGGCGAACTCGTCACAACTTCGGCGTAGATCGGGCTCGAAGCTCACGACATTGACTTGCTCGGCGCCGAGCTCGGCCATCAGGTCGAGATCGGCTGCCAGACTGGCGGAGTCGCGTTCGGGCAGGATCAGCAGTCCCTCGCCCAACGAGATCTTCACCCCGGTATCGGCCAGGGCGGCGATCACCTCACGCCGCAGACGTGTGTCGTCCTTGAGCGAATACGTCGGGTAACCCAATTCGGGCAGCGGCACCCCGTACAGCGCCGTGGAGATGTAGTGGCAGCCCAACTCCGCGGTGAGAGAGATGAATTCGAGTGGCGGCATGCCGAAGATGCTCAGGAATTCGATGCCCAGCCGGTCCATGGTGTACTCCGATCGGTGTGATTTCTCAGGCGCCCAGCATGATGAGGCCGCCATCGACGGCGAGCAGTTGACCGGTGATGAACCCAGACCCCTCGCCGGCTAGGAAAACCAGCAGCGGAGCAAGGTCTGTGGCCGGGTCGCCGAGGGCTCCGCGCAATGGGATGGCCAACTTCAGGTTCTCGTCCATGAACGCCGAACCTTCCGGACCGAGAAAGCTACGCAGGCGGTCGGCTCCGGGCGTCTGCATCGCCGGCGCGATCGCGTTCACGGTGATGCCTTCACTGCCCCAGGCCTTGGCGGCGGAGCGCGTCCACGCGTGTACCGCTCCCTTCGTCGCCGCGTAGACCGCCGAGATGGGACTGCCCATGACCGCTTCTGCGGAGCCGAAATTGATGATCCGGCCTCCTGAGCCCTGCATGACCCGGTGGGCGGCTTGATTGACGTGGATGGTCCCGCGCACATTGATCGACACGAGCCGATCGATGTCCGCGTCGGTGATCGTTCCCGCGATGCCCGGTAGCCACAGGCCGGCGGCATGAATGACGGCGTCCAAGCCCCCCATGGCTGCCGCCGCTGCGTCGACCGTCGCGTCCACGCTGGTGACACTGGTGACGTCGCAGCGAAGCCAGGAGGCTGGGGAGCGCTCGGGGGCCGGCGCCTCATGGAAGGTGGCGACGACGTCGGCGCCGGAATTCACGAAGACGTCGACGATGGCCGCGCCGATGCCCGTGGCCGCGCCGGTCACCAGGACTCGTCTGCGTCCGGGTATGTTC
The DNA here is from genome assembly GCF_020217485.1 of Mycobacterium sp. WUMAC-067. Classification (GTDB taxonomy): domain Bacteria; phylum Actinomycetota; class Actinomycetes; order Mycobacteriales; family Mycobacteriaceae; genus Mycobacterium. The sequence goes on from NZ_JAEKMI010000008.1 coordinate 40,696, forward strand.
GCACCAGTCCCGGGCATGTCACGGAGTCCCTTCAAGCTCGATGTCGAAGGCGGCTAAGTACTCGTCGAACACGGGCCGGATCCCGTCGACGGTCAAGCCGTACTGCTCCAATGAGTAGGCGGCAGAACCGAACCGATCTTGAGGATGTTCGGCAAGCCATCGACGCATCCGCTGAACGGTGTCATCGGTGAGTTCATCGCCGGCCCAGTCGTACAGACTGCGCATCACTGAAATCGGATCACGCATCATCTCCGAGTAATACATGTCGAAGAAGCGGTCATTTCCGATTCGTTCGCGGACTCGAAGCGGGCGGGTGACGTGCGCGCGCATCTGATCGGTGGCCTTGCGGCCGAGCGCGCGCCGATCGATGTCTGCTTCATGCATCACCACCTGCTGGGGCATCATCAGCAGGTTGCACAGCGAACCCGTGGCCTTGAACGGGTCACGATGGGCCCAAATCATACGCACGTCGGGGAACACGGTCAGCAGGGTTTCGATGTGCACCGCGTGCGACGGCATTTTCAGGTTCCAGGTGCCAGGCGCCTTCGACTGCAGGATTTGCAGCACCAACTTCTGATACTCGTAAGTGCTTGTCATGTCCGCTTCGCCGATGAGCCACTCGGAGTATCGAGAAGTGGGCTGCCATGATTCCCACGACAGGGCCTGGAAATCGGCGGCGTGGATGAACATGTCCTCGGTCGGACCATCGGCGTCTTCCCAGTGCGGGATAGCAACTTTGGCCTTCCGCGCCATCTTCAGCATCACCTTCTGCTCTTCGAGGATGGCCAAGCATCGCGGGTCACTCTTCAGAGTCGCAGTGGTCGCGGGCGGCACCGGGTGGATGCACTCCCAGTGCAACAGCGAGCGGCGTGCGGGGTCTTCGCCCAGTAAATAGCTGATCACCGTGGTACCTGTGCGCGGCATCCCAAGGGTGACGAGGGGCCGTTTGATCTCCTGCTCGCGCACTTCGGGGTGGCGCTTCGCGTAGTCGTGCACTTCCAGGCGGCTCGCTAGGACCCGTGCGAAGTTGCTGATCAGGTATTCGCGACCGGAGTCGGTGACCAGCGGCGAGGAGTGAATTTCGTCGAGCAGGATCGCCAACCCCTCCCGCCAAGAATCGGAATCGATTTCGTGTAAACCGCTGCGCTGCTGCGCGAGGCGCAGGACGTCATCGGGGCTGCGGACCGCACGGTAATCCACCGCGGGCGGCGTGTCGGTGCTCATACCGTCAGGTACCCTCCGTCGACGGCGATGGTGGTTCCGGTGATGTACCTGGCCGGTTCACTACAGAGGAATAGCACTGCCGCCCAACAGTCTTCAGGCTTTCCCGGACGCCCGAGCGGAGTATGGAATCCGATTTCGACGTCGACGACTTGCGGGAGGTTGATACCGGGGTCACTCAGTCGCGTGTGGATGAGGCCAGGTGCGACGGCGTTGACGCGGATGCCGTCGTTGCACCAGCGTCGCGCGAGATTCCATGTCAGTGCGGTGAGTGCCGCTTTCGACGATCCATATCCCGGTGACAGGATCGCCGAGCGGAACGCCGACATTGAGGTGGTGTTGACGACGTTGGCTCCGCCGGGTGCCGTGCTGCTCTTGAGCAGACCCTCGCATGCCATAGTCAAACGCATCGCGCCGAAGAGGTTCTGCGTCAGGGATAGGGCGAAGCCCTCGGGGGTCCATTCATCCTTCCACTCCGGGAAGGGGCCGCCCGCGTTGTTGACCAGGATGTCCGGTTCGCCAAGCGATTCGGCGAGGTCGTCGACCGATTTTTCGTCGCGGATCTGGCATTGCCGGTAGGTGAATGCGCTCAGGTCGTCGTCATAGTCTTCGGTGGAGGCACGGGTCCCGGTGATGGTCACGGCGGCACCCGCTTTGGCGAATTGGGTGGTAATCTCCTGTCCGATACCGCTCGTGCCACCGGTGACGAGAACCTTGGCGCCGACGAAGTCGAAGGTGACCGCGTTCATGCCGATAATCCTTTGATGGAGTGCTGGATCCAGGCCTTCACCCAGAAGTTGTCTGCATCGCTGAGCAGGCGCTCGTGTGCGGCAATGGCGACGTCCTTGGCGGCCGCATTGGTGTCGTCGCCGGCCAGAATTAGATCGGTTAGGTGCAGCGCCTCGACCGCCTGGCCGGCATCTAAACGCGAGCGGGCGGCCGCGACGAGCCGTTCGGCGCCAGCGGCCGCCACGACGTCTGGCGCGACCGACCACGGCGGGATGGGGAACAGCTCGGTGGTGGAGCGGTGGTGGAACCAGCCGCCGTAGAGCTCCCAGATGGCGCGGGAGTTCCACGTGGTCCGCCCGTAACCCTCGCCGACGTCGAAACGTTCGGGCAGGCGGATTTCGTTCATCAGGCTGTAGATATCGGAGCCCGACACCATGGCATCGATGACGCGGTCGTGTACCCACTGCATGGCATCGCGCATGGCGGTGACCTCGGTCGCGATAAGGTCCGCACCTTCGATGGGGTCAAAGTGCCCGGTGATGAGGCGATCGGGCTGCAGGGACAGCACCAGATCGAGCGCCTCGATGTACTGGATCGGATCGCGATACCGATCACCGCGGATCGTCACGAGATTTGGGACGTGACCGAACAGCGGGCCAAACAGGTTACCGGTGAACAGGACTCGGCTGTCTGGTAACCATGCGACCAGCGCATCGGTGGTTTCGCCTCCGGGCGTCCAGTGCAGGTCCACTTGCCTTCCGCCGACGTTCAGACCAAGGTGACGATCGAACGTGATAGTCGGTTCAGGAAAAGACATGTCGAAAAGCGACATGTCGACGTCCTTGAGGTGTTCGAGCGTGGCTCTGGTGAATTTCTCGAAGGCGAAGGCGGTGTTGCGCACACGGGCCGGCATTAGTCGTTCGTTGTCGTCGCGCCAGTAGTAATAGTTGGCGTGCATCACCACCGCCGTGTCTGGGTCTCGGAGCGCGGCCGCTCCGCCCCAGTGATCAGCGTGGCCCTGCGTGACGATGATCGTGTGGGTCGGCCCCGGCACCGCCTGGTAGGCGTCGCGATGCAGTGGCCCCTCGTAGAAAACTCCGGTGTTGATGATGATCCGCCCGCTGCCGGTCTCTACGGCATAGGTGTTCGACACTCCCGGTGACATCCAGATGCCATCGCCCAGCGATGTCGCTGGCTGACCCGATGCGGCAGCAATCGCCTCGACGCCGGGTCGGCGGTGATGAATTGACCCCATACGCCGTACTTCCTCTCCGCCAGCCGCGCGGCGTGGTTCAGCGGGCCGGACTATGCTATATCGAATATTCGATATAGCATCGATATCATGACACCGAGCGTAACCTTGGATTCCCAACCGCGTCAATCCGTTTCGCCACCCACCGATCGGGTGGTCGCCGTCATGAGCCTGCTGGGTGGTGCCCCCGACCGTTGCTTCACGGTCACCGAAGTCGGCCGAGCGTTGGAAATCAGCAGAGCGACCGCACACGCAGTGCTGAATGCACTGGCCGTTCACGACTGGGTAATTCGGGACCCCGAGACTGGTCAATTCAGTTGCGGCCCGGCCATCGAGGCATTGGCTCGTCCCTCCGGAGCGGGACGACGTCTCGTCCGGGGCCGCCTGGCCGAACTGGCGACTGAACTTCAGATGCAGGTTCTGCTGGTACGGCGCAACGGAACCGACATGACGGTGATCGAGACCGCTGGCCAGACGGCGACGGCTGCCCAGGTAGGCCTCGGCTTCCACATCCCGTTTTTGGCCCCTTTCGGCCGCGAGTTCGTCGCGTGGGCCGATGACCAAACGCATGGGGCTTGGCTCGCACGCTTGAAATCGGCGACGCCCGAATTTCGTTCTCGTATGGACGAAGTACTGGCGGACGTACGCGACCGCGGCTACGCCATCGAGCGTCTGAGCCCTGAATGGCTGCGGGTGCACACTGCGCTTCAAGCGCTGAGCGGGCATGGTGACATCGACATCGTGACCACCAGCCTCGCCACTGCCATCGCCGACGGCACCGTGGTCGACTTCCTAACCAGGGAGCTTCACCCTGGCCAATTGAATGAAGTGGCCATGGTGATGGCTCCGGTGCGGAACACCGACGGCGCGGTCGTCATGTCGGCCTCGGCGATCCCCTTCGCGTCGCTGGAAGCGACCGCCGTGAAGGAGTTAGGTCAGCGGATGTGTCACGCCGCCGCCGAACTCGAAACGGTCATCGCTCGCTACGAGGCGACGTAAATGCCGGCACCGGACAAACTCCCGTGTGAGCTGACCGTCTGACCGGATTTTCTAGTGTCGTGAGTCAATTCGCTTGCAGTAGTTCACGGCGGGTCCACGCCCTCAACTGCTCACGCTAGGCGCTAGACAAAACCACAGCCGCAGCAGCAGGGCCCGGCACAGGCCAAGCCAACTATCCGAATGCGGGTTAACGACTCACGACACTAGCGCCTCTTGAGTCCGTCACTCAGAAATCCCCGCACGACGTGGGCGCGGACGAAGTCGGCGACCACGTCGTCGTCACTCATGTCAAGATACGGCGATTCAGTCGTGAACAGCGAGAACAGCATTCGCGCAAACCACTCCGTTGCCGACCGGATGTCGAGGTCACCGCGGACCTCGCCCGTCAGCCGTGCGGCGGAGACGTACGGCGCAAGAAACTCGCCGCATTCCTGTAGGAGGGTCGACGCGTTCTTGGTCAACATCAGGCTGACTACTTCTTGGTCGAAATAGGATTCTGGCTCCACCACCCGGCGGGCCTGGGTGACGAAAACGCCCGCCCGGACCAGTTTTTCCTCCAGGGTGCTGCCGCCATGGCGGTCGATTGCCTTGGCCAGCCTGCGATAGAAGCGCTGAGACGCCGCCTCCGCACAAGCCCCCACAATCGTCTCCTTGTCCGGGAAGTACTCGTAGAAGGTGCTCCTGGAGACTTCTGCGGTGCGCACGATGTCGACGATCGTCGTCTTCCGCAATCCTTGCGTGCGGAAGCAGGCGAACGCGGCCGAGATGAGCACCTCGCGGGTGTCGACCCCAGTCGCGTACGTCATCTGAAACTTTCCGCGCTCAGTGATCGGGTGCGAGGATCAGTCCGCTCGTCGGAACGCCCGTACCCGACGTGACTAGCACGTGTTCGACGTTGGCCACCTGATTGTGCGACGTGCCGCGCACCTGCCGGACGCCCTCAGTAATCCCGTTCATGCCATGGATGTACGCCTCGCCGAGCAGTCCACCGTTGGTGTTGATCGGCATCCGGCCGCCCAGCGACAGTTCTTCGACCGAGACGAAGTCCTTGGCTTCCCCGCGGCCGCAGAATCCGAGCTCCTCGAGTTGAGTGAAGACGAATGGCGTGAAGTGGTCGTAGAGGAAGGCCGTCGAGATGTCTTGCGGTTTAAGACCGGAATCCCGCCACAGCTTGTCGCCGACGACGCCCATTTCGGGCAGGCCCGTGATCTCCTCGCGGTAGTAGCTGGTCATCACCTCGCCGTCGTAGGCGGCGCCTTGCGCGGCGGCTGCGATGACGGCGGGCGGCTTGGCCAGGTCGCGGGCGCGCTCGACGCTCGTCACCACCATGGCAACGCCGCCGTCGCTTTCCTGGCAGCAGTCGAGCAATCTCAGCACGGGTTCGATGATCCACCGCGATTGCTGGTGCTGCTCAAGGGTTATCGGCTTCTGGTAGAACCAGGCGTCGGGGTTCTTCGCGGCATGCTTGCGGTCGATGACGGAGATTTTGCCGAAATCGGCGTTGGTGACGCCGTATGTCGTCATGTAGCGCTGAGCGTGCAACGCCACCCACGCGGCCGGCGTCATGAACCCGAACGGCGCATAGGGTGCCATCCATAGCGGAGTCACGCCCGGCTGGCGGCCGGCACCACCGAAGCGGAATCCGGAGCGCTCGTTGAAGGCGCGGTAGCACACCACCGCTTCTGCGACGCCCGTCGCGACCGCCATCGCGGCCTGCATCACCGTTCCCGCGGCCGCGCCACCGCCGTGTGGGACCCGGGTGAAGAAAGTCAGATCCCGGATCCCGACATTGCGGGCGACCTCGATCTCCTCGTTGTCGTCGACGCTGAAGGTGACCATGCCGTCGATGTCGGCGGGACGAAGGCCGGCGTCGCCGATGGCGGCTTTGACTGCCTCGCAGGCCAGTTGCATCTCACTGCGGCCCGATTCCTTGGAGAACTCGGTTTGTCCGATCCCGACGAGGGCGGCCTTGCCGCCAATCCCGCTGGAGTCCCTGTTCATGCATCCACGCCTTCGAGCAAGCTGAGCACCGCGGTTCCGGAGACGTGGTCGCCGAGGCTGTTGGTGCCCTTGAAGGTGACCTCGATGAATCCTTCGCCGTCGCCCGACGATTTGTCCGTGACGGATCCCGTGAAGCGCATCGGGTCATTCGGGTATGCCGGTACGCCGAGCCGGATGGACAACTTTCTGATCATCGCCTCGGGGCCCGCCCAGTCATGGAGGAACTTCACGCAAAGCCCGTTGGTCGTCAAGATATTCAAGAAGATGTCTTTGGATCCCTGGGAATTCGCGAAGTCGCGGTCATGGTGTACGGGCATGTAGTCACGGGATGCGATGGCGCCTGCCACGATCAGTGTGGTGGTCACCGGAACGTCCATCGGGGTGACTTCGTCGCCAACGTTGATGGAATTCCATGCGAGCGTGGTGGTGCGGTCGACGGTGGAGGTCATTTGCTTCCTTCCGGGTATGTTGCGCCGAGCCGGGCGAGTTGTTGGGGGGCAGAGCCGAGCGCGAGCTCGATCTGCTTGGCCCACAGGAAATAGCGGTGCAGCGGGTAGGTGACGTCGATGCCCATGCCGCCGTGGACCTGTTGGGCTGATGCGACGACCCGGGCTCCCGCTTCAGCGGCCCAGAATTTGGCGATGGCGGCCTCGCGGACCGCGGGCCGTCCTTCCGCGATCAGCCACGCCGCGTGCCAGGTGGTCCATCGAATCGCCTCGACGTCGATGAATGCATCGGCCAGCCGCTGCTGCACGGCCTGGAATGAACCGATCGGCCTACCGAACTGCTCGCGTTCACTGGTGTACGACGCCGCGATCTTCAGGGCGCGTTCGGTCACGCCGACCTGCATCGCGCATAGGCCGACGAGCGCCCTGGTGTAGAGCGAGCCGACGGCATCCGCACCGCTTGACCCGTTGAGGCGATGTCCGACAGCATGGGAGAGTTCGACGTCAGCGTAGGGCTCACCATTGGTGGTTATTGCCGGTGTGACGACGACGCCCTCGGTGGCCGTCTCGACGACGAACAGCCCAGGGCCGTCGTCGGCTCGGGCCGAGACGATGATGGCGTCGGCAAGCTGGGCGGCGGGCACGAGCTCCTTGACGCCGTCCAGGATCCAGGCGCCTCCATCGGGCCGTGCGGTGGTGCGTGGGACGGCCGGGTCGGAGCTTCCCGGTTCGGCGAGCGCAGCGGTCAGGATTGTGCTGCCGTCGACCACTTTCGGCAGGTATTGTTGCTGGATAGTCGAGTCACCATGCCGCGCAATCGTATCCGCGCCGAGCACCAGGGTCGCATAGACCGGAACCGGCGCAACGCTCCAGCCGACCTCCGCGAGCAGCACGCCGAGGTCGAGGAAGCTGCCACCGCTGCCGCCGACGGATTCGGGTAGCGCGATGCCCAGCAAGTCCGACGACGCCAGCTCCCGCCACAGCGCGGGGTCGAAACGGATCTCGCCCGATTCGAACTCGGTGAGCTGCTCGGTGGTGGCGCGGTGCTCGAAGAGCTGGCGGGCCACCTTGCCGACGGTCTCTTGTTCTTCGGTGAAGGAAAAATCCATGTTCGCCTGGTGCCTCGTGTTCAGCGCGCGGGCCGGAACTGGTGCAGCACCAGCTCGTCCCCGCTCGGGATTGCTTCGAACTTCTCGTAAAAGACCTCGACGGGCATCCCGACGTCGATGGCCGCCGGTTCGATATCGCACAGGTTCGACACGATGCGGACGCCTTCGTCGAGCTCGATCAGTGCCACGACATAGGGGTATTGGAGGAAGGGGAGCGGCGGGTATTGCGGCATCACGAAGCTGTAAACCGTTCCGCGCCCGGTCGATTCGATGGAATCCCAGTTGAGCGACTGGCAATTTCCGCACATCGGACGGGGCGGCACCCGCAGCGTCTTGCAGTCGGCGCAGCGCTGGATCAGCAGCTTGTGGTCCTTGAGGCCCGACCAAAAGAATTCGGTGTCCGGGCTGATCGACGGAGCAAGTCTGGTCGCCATCAGTCCCCAGCCGTTCCGGCGGGGGCCCCGCCCGTCTTGAATCGCAGCGTGCGGAACCATTGGCGGCCGATGACTTCGCCGTTCTGATCGCGGTAGGTGGTCACCCACGTGACGAAGAATCCTTTGCCCATCGCGGTCGTCTTCTCGTCGGAGATCGAGTCGAACACCGTCTCGCCGGTGATCTCGTCACCGACGCGGGGATAGCGTTCGATCTCGAACTCAGAGTTCGTCGCGATGATGCCCGTGTAACCCGCGTCGGAGAGGAATTGCAGCGGGTTCGTCTTGATCTCGATCGGCACGCCGCCGCGCTCATGGATGCCGGCGAGCTTGGGCGGCGGCATCGTCCAGCTCTGCAGCATCACGGGCGGGGAAACCAGGCCGCCGTAGCGGGAGTTCTCCGCGAACTCGGGATCAAGGTAGGCGGGATTCATGTCGTCCAACGCGTACGCCCAGTGCCGGATCATCGCGGCGTTCACCGGATCGGGGGCGCGGGAGGGTCTGCCGACTCCGTCGGTGGGCGTCCCGATCAACGCGTCGAGGCGCTCGCGCAGGTCATCTTTGGCTAGCTCTGTCACGTGGATTTCCCCTCTCCGGAGGCCCGCACGTCTCGGGGTGCGCGGGGCATCCCAAGGCCGGCCATAGCGATGATGTCGCGTTGAAGTTCGTTGGCTCCGCCGCCGAATGTGTTGATGACCGCCAGCCTGTAGGCGCTTTCCAGCTCGCCCTTGAGCGGAGCTGCCGAGTCCTTGCGGACACCCGCCTGTCCGACGACTTCGAGCAGTTCGCGGGCAACCTGTTGGGTGAGCTCGGTGCCGAAAACCTTTGTCGCCGAGGCCTCGCCCATCCCGAGGGCACCCGGACTCATCGTCGCGTTCACGCGCAGGTTCAGCAGCCGGTAGGCGGCGACCTGCGCTTCCACCCGGGCCAGGGCCTGCTGCACCCAGGGCTGATCGATGACCATGCCGTCGTCGAGCGGTGTCGTCGACGCCCACTTGAGCGTCTTGGCGAAGAGCGGCTCCAGGGCACCGAGGTTGCCGAGGGCGGCGCGTTCGAGGTTGAGCTGGTTGGTCACCAGTGTCCAACCCTGGTTTTCGCCGAGCACGATGGCGCTCTCGGGTACCCGGACGTCATCGTAGAACGTGTAGTACGTGGACACCCCCGGCATGGTGTGCAGCGGCTTCCAGGAGAACCCGGGCGAGTCCGTCGGCACGATGAACAGGGTGATTCCCTTGTGTTTCTTGACGGTTGGGTCGGTGCGCGCCGCCAGCCAGATGTAGTCGGCGAACTCCGCGCCGCTGGTGAACATCTTCGAACCATTGATGACGAACTCGTCGCCGTCCCTGACCGCGGTGGTCCGCAGCGAGGCGAGGTCGCTCCCGGCGCCGGGCTCGGAGTAACCGATCGCGAAATCAACGGTGCCCTTGAGGATCGCGGGGAGGAACTTGGCCTTCTGCTCCTCGGTGCCGTACTGAATGAGCGTGGGGCCCACAGTGTTCAGGGTGACAAACGGCAACGGTGCATTGACCCTGCGCGCTTCCTCCGAGAAAATGTACTGTTCCAACGCGGTCAGCCCGCCGCCGCCATATTCGACCGGCCAGGCGACGCCCAGCAACCCGGCATCGCCCAGAGCGCGTCGGCACTCGGTCATCGCGGCGCCGCCCTCGGTGAGGTTGGCGACGGCGGCGCGGCGCTCCGGGGTCATCACCGCCTCCAGGCGCGTCCGGTAATCTTTGCGGAGCTGCTCCTGTTCGGGCGTGTAGTCGAAGTCCATCAGTTGCCCGCCCCCAGTCGGATTGGCATGCGTTTCACGCCCGGCACCATGGTTGCGCGCAGCCGGGTCACGTCACCGGTGAGCTCGATCGTGGGAAAGGCGCCCAGTAGCACCTCAAACATCACCCTGGCTTCCAGGCGCGCGAGCTGGGCGCCAAGGCACGCGTGCTCCCCGGCCCCGAACGCGATGTGCGGGTTGGGATTACGGGTGATGTCGAACTCTTCGCAGGTGGGCCCAAAGATCTCTTCGTCGCGGTTGGCGGAGCCGTAGAGCATGACCACTGTGTCGCCCGCCCTGATCTGCTGGCCGCGGATCTCGACGTCCTCGGTCGCGCGGCGGGCCATGTGGGTGACCGGGCTGGTGTATCGCAGCATCTCCTCGACCGCGCTGGGCAGCAGCGACGGGTCCGATCGCAGCAGCGCGAACTGGTCGGGGTGGTCGATCAGCGCCAACGTGCCCAACGCGATCAGGTTGCGCGTGGTTTCGTTGCCGGCGACCAACAGCAGGAAGGAGAAGTTGAGCAGATCCGCGTCGGTGAGCCGCTCGCCGTCGACCTCGGCCGCGGCCAGGATGCTCAGCAGGTCGTCCTGCCCGCTGACCTCGCCGGAGCGCCGCGCGGCGATGAGCTTGGTGAAGTATTCGTACAGCTCACCGAGCGCGACGATCGAGTCCAGTTCGATGTCCGGGTCGGCGGTGCCGACCGCCGCGTCCGACCACGCGCGGAATTGCTCCCAGTCTTCGGGTGGGGCACCGAGCATCTCGGCGATCATCCGGGTGGGAAGGGGCGCGGCGATCTCCTCGGCGAACTCGTACTCTCGCGACGGCTCGACACTGTCCACGATGCCCTTCACGATCTGGCGCACCTTGGGCTCGAGCAACTGCACCTGCCGGCGCGTGAAGCCGGAGTTGATGAGCTTGCGGAGCTGCCGGTGGCGGGGAGGGTCGGTGAAAATGAGGTTGCCTTCCTGAACGGGTTCAGGCTGGCTGGGATCCGGAATCGTGATGCCCTTCGTCGACGAGAAGGTCAGTGGGTGGCCCGAAACGTAGCGGACGTCTTCGTACTTCAATAGCGCCCAGAAGTTGGTGACGTCGTTCCACACCACTGGCGTCGTGTTGCGGAGTTCCCGGTAGACCGGGTAGGGATCGCCGGCGTAGAAGTCCGGAGAGTGCAAGGGAACTTTAGTAGTGGGCACAGCATGCCTTCCTTGACACTGGGGGCTGGCCGGACAGATGGAGCAAGAATGTCCGTTTCCATGCTGTCTACAGGAGAGCTAGATCATCTGTCAATCGCCGTATATTTGTCCGCAAACGGCGCAAATTAGCCGTTGACGGCGTTGGCGTCGGCGTGTACACACAGGTTGAGTATGTAAGTTATCTCGGTGGCGCGGTCGCGCTGCCTCACGATCGTGCAGTCAGGGAAGGCAGGCAGGATGGCTGGGTCGCGTTCGCTCCTGGAGGCCTACGGTCACTACATCGACGGCCGATGGACCGACCCGGACAGCGGACGCTACGACGTCGTCAATCCCGCCACCGAGGCGGTGATCCAAACGGCGCCCGACGCGAGCGTGGCGCAGGTCCAGCGGGCGATCGCCGCGGCCAGGACCGCTTTCGACACGGGCCCGTGGCCCGCGGCAGAGCCCGCGGAAAGGGCCCGATGCCTGCAACAGCTCAGCGATGCGTTGATGGCCAGGGGCGAGGAGGTCTACGCACTCGCGCAGGCCGAGTGGGGTTGTTCCGCAAACGAACGGCTGATTCACGTCGACGGCCCGGCATTCATGGTCGGTCATGCTGCCGAGCTCGCCACGGAGCCCGCCGAGGCGCCGATGGATGCGTGGGGTGCCGCGGGAACCACGGTGTTGCGCTACGAACCGCTCGGTGTGGTGGCGGCCATGACGCCGTGGAACTTCCCGCACACCCTCAACGTCATGAAGCTGGGCGCTGCGCTGGCGGCAGGAAATACGCTCGTGCTCAAGCCTTCACCTCTGACACCGCTGGCCGGCCTGGCGCTGGCGCGAATCATCGACGAGGACACCGACATTCCAGCCGGCGTCGTCAACGTGGTCACGCCGACCGGCGTCGAGGCCAGCAAAAGCCTGACGCTGGACCCCAGGGTCGACATGGTGAGCTTCACCGGCAGCTCAGCGGTCGGCCGCGATGTGATGGCGGGTGCGGCGACCACGATGAAGCGAGTGTTGCTGGAGTGCGGCGGCAAGTCGGCGACCATACTGCTGCCCGACGTCGACGTCAGCGACGAATTGTTGGAGCGGCTGCTGTTCGAAGGATGCACGATGCATGCCGGTCAAGCCTGCATTCTCAACAGCAGGTTGCTGCTGCCCGAGGCGATCCACGACGAGGTGGTGGACCGGCTCGCCGAGTTGGCCCGCGGGGTCGTGATCGGTGATCCCGTCGATCCCGCGGTCACCATGGGACCGTTGATCAGCCGCGAGCACCTCGACCGTGTCGAGGGATTCGTCAAACGCGCCGAAGCCGACGGCGCAACGGTCGTGGCCGGAGGAGCCCGTCCGAAGGATCTGAGCCGCGGTTTCTATTTCGAGCCAACGATACTCACCGATGCTTCCCCCGACTCGTATATCGCGCAGGAGGAGGTGTTCGGTCCCGTGCTGACCGTGTTGCGGTATCGAGACGACGACGATGCGTTGGCCATCGCCAACAATTCGTCCTACGGCCTTGGCGGCGCGGTGTGGGGGAGCGATCTCGATCGCGCGGTGGCCATCGCGCGCCGGATCAGGACCGGGCAGGTATCGATTAACGGCACGATTCCCGGAGACGCGCCGTTCGGGGGGTTCAAGCAGAGCGGCATCGGTCGTGAGGGCGGCGTGATGGGGCTGCGGGCCTACATGGAGCCCAAGGCCATCGGGATACCCGCGTGAACCGGCCCCTGGCGGGCTTGCGCGTCGTCGAGCTGGCCTCCGAGATCGCGGGCCCCTATTGCACGAAGCTGCTCGTGGACCTGGGCGCCGACGTGCGCAAAATCGAGCCCCCGTCAGGTGACCCACTGCGCCGCTGGGGTCCCTTTCCGCCGGAGGGCCCTCATCCGGAGCGAAGCGGTCTGTTCGAGTACCTGAACGCCGGAAAGCGCGGCACCACACTTGATTTCGCACATGATGGCAGCCGTGACGCCTTGCGCGAAATGATCTCTCAAGCGGACCTTCTTGTCGAAGACCTGCCAGCGGGCGCGCCCGAGCGCCGGGCGTGGGGCCTAGACGCAGAATCGCTGGCCCAGGTCAGCCCGAATCTTGTCGTGGTACGAATCTCGAGCTTCGGTCAGAAGGGGCCGCTGCGCGACCGGGTGACGACTCCGCTGACCCTGCAGGCGGCGGCGGGCTGGGTCAACATGCGTGAGCCCGGCCGAGCGCCGGTGCAGGCCGGTGCCCGAATTCCGGAGTACATCGCGGGCGGCTACGCGGCCCTCGGCGCGCTCACGGCCCTGCACATCGGCACAGCCGAAACGAACCGGCCGGTCGAGGTGGACGTGTCGATCTTCGAGTCGCTGTTGTCGACACTGCCCTATCCCATGCTGATGGCTGCCCGCCTGAAAGCCCTTGGCTTGCCGACGAATTCCAAGGCCGCGCCGATGCTGGGTATCGTGCGTGCCGCCGACGGCTGGATCGGGATCAACTGCCTGACCGGTCAGCACTGGTTGGACGTGTGCGCGATGGTCGGGTTGCCCGAGTTCGGCGACCATCAGCTCGCGATCATGCTCGGCGGGCCCGAGCGCGACGAGTTCTTCGCCAAGGCCCAGCCCTTCCTTGAATCGATGTCCGTTGCCGATCTGGTCGAATTGAGCCAGGCCATGCGCATTCCCGCGGCGCCGATCACCGAAGGCGACACGATCCTGGGCTGCCCGCAGTATGCGGAGCGAGGGTTTTTCGTCGAATCAGCCGCTGAAGCATGGCGCTTCACCAGACCGGGAGCGCCGTTCCGGCTTTCGAAGACCCCGGCGCGGCCGCCCTTGCCTGCTCCCGCCCTGCGAACAAACGGCGCGCAGGCCACGTGGAGCGAGCGCGGCGCACCCCGTCCGAGGGGCGACGGTATCGACGTGTCGCTGCCGTTCGCCGGGCTGAAGGTGTTCGATTTGAGCACTTTCTGGGCGGGCGCATACCTGACGTGCTACCTCGGTGCGTTCGGGGCGGACGTGATCAAGGTCGAATCCGTTCAGCGCCCCGACGGACACCGCTACTCGGGCGCGCTGCTGCGTGAGGGCGACGACTGGTACGAGCGTGGGCCGCTCTGGCAGGGAACCAATCTCAACAAGCGCGACATCACGCTCGATCTCACCTCTGCCGCCGGTCGCGAGCTGGCGCTGCGACTGGCCGCAGAAGCCGATGTGGTGGTGGAGAACTTCTCGCCGCGCGTGGTTGAACAGTTCGGGATGGATTACGACTCCATCGCGCACAACAATCCCGGCGTGATCATGGTGCGGATGCCCGGGTTCGGGCTGGACGGGCCGTGGCGCGACTACGTGGGCTGGGCGCTGAACATCGAACAGGTGTCAGGCATGTCGGCCGCGACCGGTTATGCGGACGGCCCGCCGTGCAATCTGCAGGGGCCCGCCGACCCGATCGCCGGCGTACACGCGTGCGTCGCGCTGCTGGCTGCCCTCGAGCACAGGCGGTCCACCGGTGAGGGGCAGCTGATCGAGGTCGCGCAAATCGAGGTTGGCGCGGCGGTGACTGCCGAACCCGTCATCGAATACTCATTGACGGGAGCGGTGCGGCAGCGCGAGGGAAATCGCCACCGCGAATACGCCCAGGGCGTCTACAAAACCAGCAATGTCGACGAGTGGGTCGCGCTCACGGTGCGGGATGACGCGGATTGGCTTGCGGTGCTGGACGTGATTGACCGTCCCGATCTACGTGACGACCCGATGTTTGCGAACGCAGAAGCGCGCCGGGCAAACCACGACGAGTTCGATGAGGTACTGGCGAATTGGACATGCGGGCGAACCGCGGAGGAGGTCGTGGCAACGTTGGGCCGGCATGGTGTGCCGGCCGAGCGACTACTGACGGCCGATCAGATGTATGACGTCGAGCAGCTCGACGCGCGCGGCTTCTATCAGGACCTGGACCATTCGATCACCGGCCGACAGAGGTTTCCCGGCTGGCCGTTTCGCATCTCGCCGGGACCCGCGCACCATCACCGAACCGCGGCGCCGACGCTCGGGCAGCACAACGCCGAGGTGCTTGGAGCGCTTGGCCTTTCCGCTCAGGAAATTGCCGCATTGCGTGAGCAACGTGTCATCGGGGAACGTGTGCTGAACGCGTAGCCGATGACCTCGGCCCGTTCGGTCAGGCGTCGACCATCGCGGCGATCGTGTCGACGACACACGCCGGGCGTTCGCTGCCCTCGACTTCGACGGTGACGCGAACCGTGGCCCGGCCGCCCTTGTCGTTGCGCTCCACCTTGAGCAGTTCGGCGCCCGCCCTGATGCGTGAGTCGACCGGTACCGGCGCGGGGAAGCGCAGCTTGTCGCTGCCGTAATTGACCTGCATCGCCAAGCCGGTCACCCGGTAGATCTGTTGCACGAGAATGGGTACCAGCGACAGCGTCAGATAGCCGTGCGCGATCGTCCGGCCGTAGGGGCCGGCTGCCGCCTTCTCCGGATCGACGTGAATCCATTGATGGTCGCCGGTTGCCTCGGCGAACAAGTTGATTTCCTTCTGAGTGACCTGGTGCCAGTCGCTGAAACCGAGGTGTTCGCCGACGTGAGCCTCGAAGTCGGCGATTCCGTCGTAAACCTTCGGGGATATGCGCGCCCGGGTCATGCCGGGACCTTGAGTCCCAACTGCTCAATAGCGTTGCCGCCCATGATCTTCGCCTCGGCGGCCTCCGAGATGCCGTCGAGCCGGTCTACGAAGCTCAGCGGATCACCGATGCCTTCGGGGTGCGGGAAATCGGAGCCGAACATCACGTGATCCTCGCCCATGATGTCGATGATCCCCTTGAGGTCGTCCTCGAGGAACGGATGGATGTAGATGTTTCGCTTGAACACCTCGACGGGGTGCTCGTCGAACTCCTTGGGCATGATCTTGTACGCGGTGTTCAACTGTTCGAGCAGATTGCGCACCCAACCGCTGCCGTTCTCGACGCAGAAGATCTTCAGATCGGGGAAGCGGGACAGGGCGCCGTGGCAGATCATCGCGGCCAGCGTGTCCTCGATGGCGCGGTGGCCCATCACGACCTCGCGTAACGCGCTCGGCTTGAAGGACAGGTACTCGTCACCGCCCTCCCACTCCATGAGGTGCTTCTGGTAGCCGCTGTCCGAGGCATGCATGGTGACCGGCATGCCGGCGTTCACGACTTCTTCCCAGAACGGGTCGAACTCGGGAAGGCCCATGGAGCGCGAACCGCCGAAGCGGCTGGGCACGGGTGCGGGCCGCACCAGGAAGGTCTTCATGCCGTGCTCGACGCCCCAGCGGAACTCCTTGATGGCTTCGTCCACCAAGGGCAGGCAGATGACGGGGGTCGCGAAGATCCGGTCGTGGTAGTTGAACGTCCAGTGCTCGTGCATCCACTCGTTGAGCGCATGAATGATCGCGTGGGTGAGGATGACGTCGTCGGTCGTGCGTTCCTCGATGAGGCTGGCGAGGGTCGGGTACATCACGCACTGATCGATGCCGAGTTCGTCCATCAGTTCCAGTCGGGGCGCGGGTGACTGGTATGCCGGAATGACATCCATTGCCTCGCCGATGAACTCGCGGAAGTTGAGACCCTCGGGATTGTTGCCGAGGAAGTAGTCCTCCGCGCTGCCGGGCCTGGCAACTCGCTCGAATGTCGGATTCGGGATCATGTGGCTGATGTGGTCCTTGACGACGAGTTTGGGCCGGCCGTTGACCTCGACGTAACCGACCTTTCCGCGGTGTTCCTTCGGCAGGTATTTGGTGAGCGCTTCGGTGGTCTCGTACATGTGGTTGTCGATGTCGAAGACCGGATACGGCAGGGACCGGGGTGACATGAGGCTGAACCCTCCTCAGAGCAGCGAATATGAACATTTACGCTATTTGAGAACGACATTATCACCTATGCTATTCAGCATCCAGATCGGGGTCAGGACGCTTGGATTCCTTTCCATGCGCCGATCACAGCATCGGTGGTGGTCACCGTGGCGAGCAGTGCCAGCGTGTTGTCGATGATCGACTCGGCGTACTCCCGCGGATACCCGCTCACCGCGTCGCGCGGCAACACGAATTGATAGCTGCGATTGACCGCGTCCATCGCGAAATTCTGAATGGCTATGTTGATCGAAACGCCCACTCCAACAATGGTCTTGATGTTCATGTTCCGCAACACGGAGTCAAGATCGGTACCGGTCATGGGCCCGACGCCGTGGGTGCGTGTCAGCACGAGGTCGCTGGGTACCGGGCCGAACTCGGGGAGAAGCCACGCGCCAGGGCTGCCGGGAGTCAGGTCGGCGGCGAAGGATTTCCCAGCCATGAACAGCCGGGCGTTGGAGTTCGATCCGCGGTTGTCCGGGCGCTTCTCGATGAGGCAGTGCACTACCGCGACTCCCGCCGCCCTAGCGGCGTCGAGCAGTTTGGAAATGTTCGGAATGGCCTCGCGGCGAGCCTCTTCGGCGAGGTATGGGAGGCCGGCTTGCGGACCTATGACCCCGCCCTGGCACTCCTGAGTCACGAGCGCGGTGGTGGCGGGATCGAGCAGCGATTGGAGCGATGGTGGCGGCATGAGAATAGACGTTATCGTGTGCGGGAACTAAATTTCCAACGAGGAGGCCCCATGGATGTCTGGGAGCTCGAGGTGCGGGAGGCGGTACGACAGACGCTGGCCGACTACACCGCCGCCACCGATCGATTCGATCTCCACGCGCTGGCTTCGTGTTTCGGTGATGCGGGCGTCTTGGAATTCAGTGGTGGTACCGAGCCGCTGAGGGGATCGGCGGAAATCGCGGCCGGTCTCGGCGCCGCGGTGACCCGGCCTTCGAAATCGGGGCAACCGGCACCGACCCACGTCCGGCACCATGTATCCAGCGTCCGGTTCGGGTCGGTGGCCCGCGACAGGGTCGAGGTCAGCAGTTACTTCGCCGTCCACACTGACATTGGGCTCGACCACTGGGGCCGTTACCGCGACATATTGGTCCCCATCGGAGGTCGGTGGCTGTTCGCCCATCGCCGGATCAGTGTGGACGCATTCGCCGCGGACAGCCTGATGGCCTAAGGATCATGCCGTGATGAACTCCTTGCCGAATGCGCGCGAACGCTCGATGAGTTCGGCCCGGTCCGCGCCGGGCGACGCAATGGTAAGCCAGGTGACGCCCATTGCCTCGAGCCTCGCGATGGTGGCGTGCCGTTCGTCGGCCGATCTGCTGTCCTCCAACAGGTTTCCCGCGGAAAAGCAGATGTCCAGCGGTGCGGTGCGGCCGATTTCGGTTGCGTAGTGCCTGGCCCAGTCGATGGCGGCCGCCAACTCGTCGATCGTCGAGATCTCCGCGGTGCGCGACGCGGCGGCGTAGCCGAACGTGTTGAACGGCGCCCATCCCTGAGCGCGCGATACCGCCCGCCGCACGGCCGGCTTGCTGTTGCCGCCGACCCACACCGGTGGCCGGGTCGCCGGCAGCGGGCGCAACCGAACGCCGCGGGCCGCGAACGTCGTCCCTTCGTAGGCGATGTCCTCGCCGGTGAGCACCTTGTCCAACACGTCCAGCGCCTCATCGAGGAGGGCGCCGCGGTTGTCGAAATCGATTCCCAGGGCCCTGAATTCGGGCTTGAGGTATCCCGCCGCCGTTCCGAGGATCAATCGACCTCTCGACAGCGAGGCGAGGCTTTGAATCGATTTGGCGCCGAGAAAAGGATTGCGGTAGGCGGCGATGTAGACATTGGTCAGCAGCCTGACATCGGTCGTTGCGGCGGCCGCGAAAGCCAACGCGACGAACGGATCAAGGGCGTGGTGGCCGCCGTGGTCGAGCCACTTCGCATCGGGTGCGGGGTGATCGGTGACGTGGACGGCCGCGAACCCGCTCTCCTCGGCCACTCGCGCGATGTCGGCGATCGCTTCGGCGGTTACGAACTCATCGACCGATTCGACACGATGAGTCGGCAGTTCGAGGGAAAAGGAGACGGTCACGAGGATCCTTTCATTCAGAGACGAGCGTGGCCAGGCGCTGCGCGTGGTAGTCCGGGTCGCCGAAAATCAGCTGACTGACCTTTGCGCGTCGGACAAACAAATGGGCGTCGTGTTCCCAGGTGAAGCCGATTCCGCCGTGAATGCGCATGTTGTCGAGCGCAACCTGCAGGAAAGCCTCCGAACACACCATCTTCGCGACCGAGGCGGCGGTCGGGAGATCATCGGTGGCGGCCACTTCGGCCGCATGTGATTCGGCCGAACGTGCGCCCTCTACCTGGACCAACATGTCCGCGCACCGATGCTTCACGGCTTGGAAACTACCGATCGGCCGACCGAATTGAATGCGATCCTTGGCGTAGTCGACGGCCATATCGAGGCACCGTTGCGCCGCGCCGACCTGTTCGGCGGTCACCGCGATAATGGCGAGGTCGGATGTGCGCGCGAGGAAGTCCGCGGCGCCACCTTCGGTCCCGATCAGCTCTGCGCGGGCGCCGTCGAACTGCACCCGGGCCAGCTTGCGGGTGCGGTCGAGACTGGCCAACGGTGTGCGACGAAGGCCCTGTGACCCGGCACGTACCGCGAACAACGAGATGCCTGCGTCGCTGATGGCCGGCGACAGGATGACGTCCGCGGTGTGGCCGTCGATCACGAGAGGCGCCTCACCACGGATCCGATAGACGGTACCGTCGCGGTCAGCCCGCACCGTCACCGCGGCGGGGTCCCATGCGTCTAGCCGGCCGTTGAGGATCAGCGTCGCTGTGGTGGAGCCGTCGACGAACCCGGGGACGAACCGCTCCACCGCCGCGTCGTCGCCGCTGGCGAGAATGGCCTGCGTCGCCAGCGCCACGGTGGCGAAGAAGGGGGAGCACACCAGCGCGCGTCCCATTTCCTCGAACACCACCGCCAATTCGGCCACGCCGGCACCGGCCCCGCCCCATTGGTCCGGCACGACGATGCCCTGCAGTCCCAACTCGCCCGCCATCTGGCGCCACGACGCCTCGTCGTACCCGATGTCCGTCGCCATCAGCTTGCGAACGGTCTCGCTGGGCGATGTCGCGCTCAAGTAGTCGCGGACGACGCTGCGAAGCTCGTCGACCTCACTTGACGGCACGCAG
Source organism: Mycobacterium sp. WUMAC-067 (assembly GCF_020217485.1). Classification (GTDB taxonomy): domain Bacteria; phylum Actinomycetota; class Actinomycetes; order Mycobacteriales; family Mycobacteriaceae; genus Mycobacterium. Next base: position 60,872 of record NZ_JAEKMI010000008.1, read on the forward strand.
GGCATCCCGGTTCGGCCTCACCCGGGCTGCTGCCGGATCTGTGATACGCAGCGCGGCAGACCGAACGCTCAGCGGTGCCCACCCGATCATGTTGTCGTACATCGGTTTTGATGGAGTCATGTCTTCCTTTGCGCGATCGCGGCCGACGCCGGCGTCCCTCACTCGGGCGCCTGGCCATCCCGCGCGAGATGGCCATTGTCGGATCAGGATAGTATGTTTTGTGAAAATAGAGAATAACCATTCTCGCGCTTAAGGAGCGAAGCGGTGACGACGAAACTCGACTACGGCATCTTTGACTGCGACACCCACTGCTACGAGACGCGGGACGCGTTCACCCGTTATCTGCCGGAGGAGTTTCGGGACCGGGCGATCACCACCGTGCGCGGGGCGGACGGCGTCGAGGTGATCCTTGCGGGACATCGGGTCGCCACGTTCAACAGCGAAGGGGGACTGGGCCTCGATGTCGCTTATCGGCCGGGCTCGCTCAAGGAGATGCTCAAGCAGATGGGATCGGGCAACCCCGAGGAATCCTACGAGCCGCAACCCATGCAACCGGAATTCATCGAGCGCGGTGCGCGCCTTGCCGTCATGGCGGAGCAGAACATCGAGCGTATGGTCATCTATCCCAGCGGTATGGCCCTGGCCGCCGAACACTACGTCGACGACACAGCGGCACTGTACGCCAACCTGCGCTCGTTCAACCGATGGTTCGACGAAGAGTGGGGTTTCAACTACGAAGACAAAATTTTCGCCACGGCGCTGATGTCGTTGCGCGACTTGGATTCTGCGATCGCCGAGACGGAGGCCATCATCGCGCAGGGCGCAAAGTTCGTGCTGCTGCCGACCGGGCCGGCTTACGGTCGATCGCCCGGCGACCCGTACTTCGACCCGATTTACGCACGCTTGCAGGAGGCCGGCTGCATCCTGGTGTTCCACATCATGCCGTTCTGGTACTTCAATGCGATCTCGCCCGCTTGGGGACAAAACTCCGACCCGGCTTCTTGGCACATGTCGGCGTGGCAGTGGATGAATGTCTACGGCCAGCGCCCGATCGAGGAGACGTTGTCCGCTCTCATCTTCGACAACCTCTTCGGTCGCTTCCCGGGCCTGAACGTCCTCGTCGCCGAGCACGGGGCGGAATGGGTGCCGTTCTTCGTCAAACACATGGACAAGAGCAGAGGGATGGGCCGCAACGGGCCTTGGATTGGTGGGAAGCTGACGGAGCGGCCTTCGGCGATCTTCCGCCGTCATGTCCGTGTGGTGCCGTACCCCGAGGACGACATCCCGGCGATCGTCGAGGGCCTAGGATACGACGACTGCTTGGTGATGGGCTCGGATTACCCGCACGCCGAAGGCCTGGCCGTGCCGGCCGAATTTGCCAAGCTGCTCGACCCGCTCGACGACGCCGCCAAGCGACGGATCATGCGCGACAACGCCGACCAGTTGCTCTCCCGGAGCTAAACGCCCGATGGCAGACGACGACGTCGACCTCGACCTACTGAGGGTGTCGGCGCGGCAGTTTCTGGCCGACCGCGGCGAGAAGGAATCCGTCAAGGACCTTGCGGCGATGGACTGGACGGGCCTGCTCGTCGATGAGGTGGTGGGTGGCGCCGGCTGGCGTCCAGTCGAAACGTGCGTCATAGCCGAAGAACTCGGACGAGCGAACGACAGGTCGGCGTGGTTGGGAACCACGGTCGCCGCCGCGGCGCTCGCCTCGGCGCCCGACGACCTGAGGGAACAGTTGCTGCCCGGTCTGCTCGCCGGCACGATGGCGGCGGGCGTCACCGTCGTCAATGGCTCCGCACGGATCATCCGCGGCAATGAAGTCGACATCATTGTGCTTCTGGGACGCAACGGAATTCACGTGATTCGTGACCCGGATCCCGCGCGGACGGTTCTGGACGGCGACCTGCTCGACGTCACCAGAACGGTCTGGCGTATCGACCTCACCGACGCGCCCAGCACCCTTATCGGGCCGCCCGACAGGGCCACAGAGCTGACGGCCGTGGCTCGGCTGCTCGTTGCCGCCGACTCCGTGGGTGCCACGTCGATGACCCTTGAACGGCTGACGGCATACCTGCGGGAGCGCGTGGCGTTCGGGGCGCCGATCGCGAGTTTCCAAGCGATTCAGCACCGCCTCGTCGAGCTGCTGGTCTTCGAAGTCAAAGCGCGCGCCGTCGTCATGAAGGCCGCGCGTGCCATCGCCTCCGCCGACCAACGGGCGACCACCTTGACGGCGGCGGCGCACGCATTCGTAGCGGCGAAAGCCACGGCCGCCGTGGACGAATGCATGCAACTGTCGGGCGGCATCGGATTCACCTGGGAGTACCCGCTGCACCACGAGATGCGCCGTGTCTTCACCAACGCCCAGCTGATGGGCACGGCGCGGTCGAGTCGGGCGCTGCTGGCGGAGGTGTCCGGCTGGTGAGCGCTTTCGTCAACCGGCCCACCGAGGCGCAGCTGAACGATTTCAGGAATCGGGTCAGGACATACATCGCCGACCACGCACCGGCGATCGAGGCCCGCGAAGGCCATCGAGCTCCTGAGACCGCCGAACAGGAAACCCTACTGCGCGCTTGGTTCGCCGGCCTGTTCGACGCGGGTTTCGTGGGCGCGGACTGGCCGATCGAATACGGCGGTCGCGGCGACTACCACCCGCTGCACGATCGCATCGTGAGTGAGGAGATTCTGCGCGCCCGCGCGCCGCGCCCGGTGGACCAGGTGAACCTGGCTGCCCACGTGCTCCTGCACTTCGGTTCTGACGAACAGAAACAGACGTTACTGCCACCGATTCGGCGCAGCGAACATGTCTGGTGTCAGCTGCTCAGCGAGCCCGACGCCGGCAGCGACATCGCCGGAGTACGCAGCCGCGGTGCGCGGCAAGACGATGGCAGCTGGCTCCTCGACGGGCAGAAGACCTGGATCACCGACGGACACTGGGCCGACATGGGCCTCGCCCTGGTCCGCACCGACCCGAGATCCTCGCGCCACCACGGCCTGTCGGTCTTTGCCGTGCCGCTCTCGGCGGAGGGTGTCGAGGTTCGTCCGATCCGCACGATCGGTGACGCGATCGAGGTCAATGAGGTCTTCCTCACCGGAGTCAGACTTGGTGCCGAGAGCCTGATCGGCGCGGCGGGCGAAGGCTGGTCGATCATCATGGCGGGCTTGGACTTTGAACGATTCGGCATCGGTGGGAACGTCATCCTGCTGGAACTGCTGATCGATGATCTGGTCGTCGTGGCGCGTCACGCGCATATCGACGGCGCACCCGCGCTGGAGTCCGCCGACGTACGCCAGCAGGTCGCCGAGTTAGCCGTGGAGGTCGAAGTGGCCAAGGCGTTCATCGACGATCACGTGGAGCGCCTGACATCGGGCGACGAACAACCGGGCGACGGCTCTATCGCGAAGCTGAGTTTCGCCGAGACATACCATCGGGTCGCGTCCTACGGCGCGGAATTGGCGGCGTCGACGGCGGTCGTCGGCGTCGAAAACCATGAACTGGGGCAGGCCAAACAACGGTTGCGTGAATGCTGGCTGTGGTCGCGCGCCTACACGATATCCGGTGGCAGCTCCGAGATGATGCGCAACATTCTTGCCAAGCGCCGACTGCACCTGCCGAACCGATGACCTCACGTCCTGCCGCGCAGACCTACTGGTCCCTGGTGGAGACCGCCGCGCGGGCGCACCCCGACTGGGTCGTGCTCGCCGATGACTACGGGCGCAGCCTGTCGTGCGCGCAGCTGCGAGATTCCGCACTGACCTGTGCGGCGGCGCTGGCGCAACGGGGGATCGGTGCGGGCACGGTGGTGTCGTGGCAACTGCCGACCACGCTGGAGACGATGGTCGTCATGACGGCGCTGGCGCGCCTCGGTGCGGTGCAGAACCCGGTGCTGCCGATATGGCGGGAGAGCGAACTCCGGTTTGTGACAGCACAACTCGGGACCGAAGTCATCATCGTCCCGGGGCTGTGGCGCAGTTTTGACCACACCGCGCTCGCACATCGGCTCGCGAATGAGCGGCCCATGCGGGTCCTGGTCATCGACCACGACGCTCCCATTGCCGACGGGCTTCGATTGCCCAGCGGTGATCCGGAAACGCTGCCTCCACCGCCGAGCGGCGGCGAGGAACCGCGGTGGATCTACTATTCGTCGGGCACGACGGCGGCACCGAAAGGAGCGCGGCACTGCGACCGGTCGGTCATCGCCGGTTCGGCAGGGGTCATCGGGATCGTCGGGGCGTCCAGTCGCGACGTCAACCCGATCGCGTTTCCCGTTTCGCACATCGGAGGCGCCGCCATGCTCGCCGCGGCTCTGCTCACCGGGATGAAGCTGGTGCTGTTCGATGCCTTCGACCCCTTCGAGACCCCCTTTGCCATCGCGGCGCACCGCCCGACTCTGCTGGGCAGCGCAACCCCCTTTTTCGTCGCTTTCATGGCGGCGCAGGCGAAGTATGGTGACGAACCGCTCTACCCCGAGCTGCGTGGCTGCGTCGGTGGGGGCGCACCAATCACCGCCGAGCTCGGTCATCAAGTGCGGCAGACACTTTCAGTCGACGGCGTGGCCAATGCGTGGGGCCTGACCGAATTTCCGGTCGCCACCTCTCAGGCGCCCAACGGTCCCGCGGAGCTGCTGGATCACACCGTCGGGAAACCGGTGCCCGGCGTTGCGGTACGGGTCGTCGACGAAGCGGGACGCCAGACCCCGTGTGGCACGGAGGGGGAGCTGCGGCTCAAAGGGCCGCAGTGCTTCCTCGGCTACGTCGACGCAACTCTGGATGCCCACGCGTTCGACGCCGAAGGATGGTTTCGCACAGGAGATCTGGGACGCATCGACGACGACGGCAACGTCGTCGTCACCGGCCGAATCAAGGATGCGATCATCCGCAGTGCGGAGAACATCTCGGCCTTGGAAGTCGAGGGTGTCCTGGCCAGCCACCCGGCGGTGGCCGACGTGGCGATCATCGGGGTGCCGGATGAGCGAACCGGCGAGCGTGTTTGCGCCGTCGTCGTCGCGCGCCCGGGTGTGGCGGTGACGCTTTCGTCGATCTTCGAACACTGTCAAGCGCGGGGATTGAGCAAGCACAAAACGCCCGAACGACTCGAAATCGTGGATGCGCTGCCTCGAAATATCACCGGCAAGGTGCTCAAGAACGAGCTGCGGGCGAAGTTCGGCTGAAGCGCTTCGTCGAACTCGCCTAGAGGCCGATGAGCTCCTTGAGGTTGCCGCCCATCACTCGTGCCCTGGTGTCCTCCGGAAGATCCTCGAGCTCCTTGACGAAATCCGCGGGCTCGGCCAGCCCCTCGGGGTGCGGGTAGTCCGAGCCGAACATCACCCGATCCGCACCCAGGATGTCGACGAGGTGCGACATGTCCTCCTCGTGGAACGGATTGATCCACACGTGTCTGCGGAAGACATCGCAGGGATGCTCGCTGAAGTCGTATGGCCTCTTGCGGTATACGCGGTCGAACACGTCCAACAGGCGGTGTGCCCACGAGCCGCCGTTCTCGACCACGCCGATGCGTACCCCGGGGAAGCGCTCGAACACCCCGTGCGCGATGAACGCCGCAAGAGTGTCGAAGATGTTTCGGCTCTCCTCGTAGATGAAACCCCGCAGCTTGCTCAGCGCGAATCCGTTGAACTCCGTAGCTTCCTCCCAGTCGTCGACGTAGCGCTCATAGCCGGAGTCTGAGTTGTGCATCTGCACCGAGATACCCGAATTCTCGACCAGTCGCCAGAAATCGTCGAACTCCGGCAGCGCCGGTGACCGCGACGTGCCGTCCTCGCGCGGAACGGGTGCCGGCCGGATCAATACCGTCCGGGCGCCATTGTTCAGGCACCATTCGAGTTCCTGCACGCCCAGCGCGGGATCGTTCAGCGAGATCGCAGGAACGGGGAAGATCCGGTCCTGGTAGTTGAATGTCCAGTCGTCGAGTAACCACCGATTGAACGCATGCGTGACCGCGTGGGTGAGCTCGGTGTCGGATTTGGTCCTTTCTTCGAGCATGCCCGCTGTCGTCGGGAACATCACGGCGCCGTAGACGCCCTGCCGGTCCATCAGCGCCAGGCGTAGGTCGGGCCGCCGGAACTCATCGGGGCAGCGGATCGGTTCGGCGAGCTCCCGCAATGTCTTGCCCTCTGGGTTTATGCCCCGGAAGTAATCGGACCAGGCGCCGGGTGTGGGGATCACCTCGTATGTCGGGTTGGGGATGCACTCCGTGACCGTGCCCAAGATCTGCAACTTCTTGCGCCCGTTGACGTCGATGAATTTCAGCGCCTCGGAGTATTTCTCCGGCAGATATCGCGTGTAGGCGTCGATCGTCTCGTACATGTGGTTGTCGGCGTCCCAGACCTCGAACGCTTTGTCGTCGCTCACCAGCACCTCCAGCAGGCGTGAGAATATTGATTCTCAATCATAGCGAACGTTGGTATCTGCAGCGAACGGGCTCAGAGGTTCATGAAATGGCCGCCATCGACACCGAGGGTTTGCCCGGTGACGTAGCGAGCGGCGGGACCGATAAGGTATGCCACGGCTGAGCCGATATCGCTTTCGGGGTCTCCGATGCGTCCCAGCGGGATTCGGCGTGCCAGCCTTTCCTCCATCGCCGGCTCAGCGCTTATCGCCAAGGTCATCGCGGGTGAATATGCCAGCGGTGAAACAACATTCACCGTGATGTCGTGAGGGGCCCATTCCCGCGCGAGGCTCTTGGCGAAACCGCGCAACGCGCCCTTCATTGTGGCGTAGAGCGGCAGGGTCGCGCTGCCTTCGATGCCGGCGGGTGAGGTCATGACGAGGAAGGTGCCGCCTCGCTTCTTCAACTCTGGAAATGCTGAAACGGCGCAGAAGTGCGCTCCACGAAGTGACACCGAGTAGTGGTCGCCCCAAACGGAACGATCGACATCAGCCAGTTGGTGCGGCTGGCTCGAGGCGTTGCTCGTGGCGTTGTGCACCACGGCATCGAGCCGCCCGGTGGTGGTCAGGGACAGCTCTATCGCGCCGGCCACTGCGTCACCGTCGGTCACATCGCATCGTGCCCAAGTTGCATCGTGGCCCCGCGCGGTGATTTCCTCGGCGACGGCCAACCCCGTCTCGGACCGGGTGGCGACGACGACGTGCGCCCCGGCCGAGGCGAGAGCCTTGGCGATGCCGCGGCCAACGCCAGCGCCCGAGCCAGTCACCAGCGCGGTGAGACCGTGCAGGCTCATGGCAGCATCACCGCCCCTCCGTCGGCGACGATCGTCTCGCCGACGAGGTGATTGATATCCGGCCGCAAGAGGAATTTCACGGCCTCGACGACGGTGTGGAGAAGCGTCGAATCGTCTTGGACCACAGCCGCGGTGAGGTGCGCGGTAAAAGAGTCCATCTCGGGCGCGAACAGTCGCAGAGGGGCTGCGACCAGGTTGACGGACACGCCTTCGGGCTGCCATTGCCGCGCAGCGGATTTCGCCATCGCCCGGATGCCTTCCACCGCGGTGGTGTACGCCACCAGTCGGGCCGCACCCGCCATGCCGATCGTCGGCACGACAACGACGATTCGTCCCCCGTGGGGTGCTAACGCGGACCGTGCCCGCTGGAGCGCAGCGAGCGCGGGCCACATCATCCCGTCGACGATGCGATCCCACTCCTCGCCACTGAGGCCGGCCGCGTCGGACGGCCGCGGGGTCGGATCGGTACCGACGACTACGACCGCTCCGGTGATACCCGATGCCAGTCCACGTCCGGGTGCTGGGACGATGCCGTCGAGTCCGTCTGCCAGCTCGCGCGCCAGACCGTCGGCCGCGCCCAAGACAACTGTGGACGACGCCACGTCATCGACTCGGCTGGCGCGCTAGGCGGTCATCGTGAATTTTCACCAACTCCCTGAACCCGATACGCACGTACCGGGGTTTCGGTTGAATGCCCCAGTCGTCGCGGGCGGTGTGCTGGCCGGCCGCTTCGGGTGCTCCCCCGAACGGGGGCCCGCCGAGTGGATAGGGCTGTTGGCATTGGAGACTGTCGTCGGAGAAGCGCACCTTCATGAGCTCACTGCAGATCTCGGTCAGCGATAGGGTTGGCCAGCCGTACCAGACCGCCATCACAGGTACCGTCAACGAGCCCTCGATGACCAGCCCGAACAGGCAGACGTACAGCCCGCGTTTGAGCCATTTGTGCATTCGCGCCCACGTCGGGGTGGTTCCGACCGGCAGCGGCTCGACCGAATCCTCGGTCTCCACAGTGGAATTAGACACGGCGGTCCCTTCTTCGGTGCTAGTCGGAAAAGATCTCTCGGTTGACGGTGTGCAGGTACGGGATGGCGAGGAACGGCGTGACGTAGAAGATGTTGAATGCCCACCACCCGAGAACCGGTAGCCCGACTCCCGTATAGCGGACGTCGGCGTACATCGTCATATTGAAGATGTAGCCGGTCCATATGACCACGCCGAACCAGCACGTCACGATGGTCCACTGGTGTCCCCAACGTTTCATCTGCAGCAGCGCGATCGCGGCCGCGATCCGCATCGGGAACACGATCAGGACGCAGACCATCACCCACGCCTTTTCCCCTGGGGCGCCTGCACCGCCGATCCAGAGTTCGTTGTAATGCCAGAAATAGCCGGCGTCGATCCAGTTGCCCCACGCGGTGAAGACGGTGCGGGTGATCAGGGCGTGGTTGGCGAACAGGTCGAGCGCCCAGCCGATGCTGTTGATCGCACCGTCGAGGATGATGACGTATCCGATGAGCGTGACCATCATTGGCCGAACCGAAAACCCGTCGCGCTGCGCCTTTCTCAACAGATAGATGCCTCGGCAAAATACGGGCAGGCCGACGACTCCGAGGACGAGGGTGCCCATGAGTGCGGTGCCGGCGATGCACCATCGATCCGCGCGCCGTTGGATCTCCCGCGTGTGTGCCTCGTGCTCGTCCATGGTGAGCGATCGGGTTGGACTCGTCATTGATCACCAATCCCTCGTGAGATACATCTGGAGCTGGATCGCGAACATCGCGATCAGCACTCCGTAGATGAAGACCTGGAACGCGATCAATCCACGTTTGCGTCGTCGATCCTGCTCGTCCACTGTGTCTCCGCGTCTATCAGAAGGTACCGATGTTGGCCAGCATCCAGTAGAAGAATGCGACAAGCCCACACATCACTGCCCAGGTCACAGCCAGTCGGACCAGTTCCTGCCACATGAGACCCTCCTACCGAAGCGACGACTTCCCACCAAACGTTAACATCACTCTCAGAAATGAGAACAGTCGTTTCCGCTGCGGAGGCACTAGAGGGACAGGGTCACACGTCCGCGAGCGCAGCGAGATCGCGCTTGACCACCTTGCCGACATCGTTGCGGGGCAGCTGTTCGACGAACACGATGCGTACCGGAACACGGTAGGGCGTCAGACGCTCGCGACACCACGACACGAGGCCGGCCTCGGAGACCGACTCATCGCCTCTGACGACGAACGCCCACGGCACCTCCCCGAGCCGCTCGTCGGGAACGCCGACGACGGCGGCTTCGCGCACACCATCGGCGGCCAGGAGGACGTCCTCTACCGTGCCGGGAAACACTTTGAGGCCACCACGATTGATCATGTCCGATACTCGGCCATCGAGCCACAGAAAACCGTCATCGTCGAACCAGCCGAGGTCGCCGGTGTGGAACCAGCCGTCGTCGGTGAGCCGGTCCAGGAAGGCCGGATCGATCTTCCGCGCGGCCGTCGTGGGCGTGCGGACCATCACCTCGTCGTCGGCGATCGTGACGTCGATGCCGGGCAGTGGCCTGCCGACCGAACCCAGTTTGGTCTCGCCCCACTCCCGGGCGTCGGCGGCCGACCAGCCCACCACCTCACCCTCGAGTTCGGTCTGGCCGTAGGAGTTCAGCACGATCACCCCGAACTTGTCCCGGAACCGGCGCGCCTGAACGGGCGACAGGGGAGCGGTGATCGACCGCACGATCTTCAGTGGCGAGAGGTCGGCCACCGAGTCGTCGTGCAGAACCATGGTCAGCGCTGCGGGTGGTAATACGGTCGACCGCAACTGATGTCGCTTGACCAGAGCTGCGAAGTCCGTTGGTGAGAACCTCTCCATCAGCACGACACCCGAGCCCGCGCGGAAGGCGAACAAGACCTGGTATATGCCGGCCCACAGCGATAACGACAAGGGCACCAGATTCGGCATGGGGGACCGCTTCGGTTCGGCTGCAGCGGATTTGGAGGCAGGTCTCGTGCCGCGAAGTTTGGCCAGCAGCCGGTCGATCAGATCGAGGACCGTGGTATGGCGAAGCGGCACCGGCTTTGGCGGTCCCGTGGTGCCGGACGTGAACTGCAGCAGGGCCACATCGTCGTCGTAGGACCGCGCGTCGGCCCGGTGACCTGACGATGCGACCCTCGTCCACGACAGCGCCTCTCCGGTGATGACGGGCAGGTGACAAGTCGAGAAACGCCGTACGAGTGCGGGAGTGGTGATGATGGCGACGGGGCGCAACGTTTCCAGCTGGGTGACGATCTCGGCATCGGCCGCCCTGGGGTTCAGCGGTGTGTACACGCCGCCGGCGCGCCACGTGCCGAACAGCGCGGCGACGGTGGTGGCGTCGTTGGGCAGCATCGCGGCGACGACCTGTCCCGTCGCCAGCCCGGACTCGGCGAGCAGCTCGGCGAGTCGCGCGGCGCTGGCCGACAGCTCATCACGCGACACTTGGTTGTCCGTGGCGCCGACCGTGTGCACAGCGACCTCAGGCAGACCGTCCAGCAGCATTGCCAGGCTCACGAATCAGCCACCAGGGGAGCCCAGTTCGGAGTTCGCTTGTCCGCAAAGGCAAGGGGGCCCTCGTTCTGGTCCGGATGCCCCCACATCGACGTCAGGTGCTTCGCACCTTCGCGGCACGCGTCGGTGAGCCCGTATTCGAGTGCGCCCCACAGCGCCCGCTTGGTGGCGCGCATCGCCGCCGGTGAGTTCTTGGCGATCTTCTCGGCGAGCTCCTGGGCGGCGGCACGCAGCTCGTCGGGCGGGTCGATCACCTGGCTGATCATGCCGAGTTCGTACGCGCGCTGGGCACTGAGCCGTTCGTGACTACCGATGAGCGCCATTCGTAACACGGCTTCGGCGGGCATCTTTCGCATCAGTGCGATGGTCTCGAGCGCGCTGACCTGACCGATGGAGACGTGGGGGTCGACGAAGGTCGCATCCGACGACGCGATGACGATGTCGGCGTCGGCCACCCAGTGCAGTCCGCCGCCCGCGCAGACCCCATTGACGGCAGTGATGACCGGCTTCTCGACATTGCAGTGCCAGGCGCTCAGCTTCAGATCCAGTGTGCGCATGGTCTCCTGAAATTGCTGCACGGCCTCGCCGTCGAGGTCCTCGACATCGGCGCCAACCTGAAACGCCCGACCGTTTCCCGTGTGCACGATGACGCGGACGTCGGGATCGGCATTCAATTCCGCCCAGGCCCTGGGGAATTCCTCGCGCATCACGACGTCATAGGCATTGAGACGGTCAGGGCGGTCATTGATGATCCATCCGACGGGACCGCGCCGTTCGACGATGAGTCGCTGGTATGTCATGAAACCTCCGCCACGTCCGGCAGCGGCTGCCACCGCGGCGCACGCTTCTCGCGCCACGCCCGCACACCCTCGGCATGATCAAGGTGATTGCGGAGCCGCCAGATCTCCTCGGCGGCATCGCGTCGCGCCTGCGTCAATCCGACTTCCAAGGAGTGCCAGAGCGCCTTCTTGGTGGTGCGCATCGCGGTCGGCGAATTTGTGGCGATCGCGGCTGCGAGTCGGCCCGCGGTTGCGCGGAGCTGATCGGTCGGCACCACCTCGGACAGAATGCCCAACTGGTAGGCGCGCCGCGCCGAGATGCGTTCACCCTTGCCCCCCAGCGTCATTCGAAGCACCGCCTCCATCGGCGACTTGCGCAGCAGCGTGACTGCCTCGTACGCGACGGCCTGCCCGATGGAGACGTGGGGGTCGGTGAAGGATGCCTGCTCGGCGGCGATGACGATGTCGGCGTCCGCGACAAGGTGTAGACCCCCTCCCGCGCACACCCCGTTGACCGCGGCGATCACCGGTTTCCACACGCCGCAGTGCCAAGACGAGATCTTCAGCTCGGCGTCCCTGGTTCGGCGGGAGTGCCGTCGCATGGCCCCCTTGTCCCGCGCGACCTGGACCACGTCCATCCCGGTGCAGAACGCCTTGCCGTTGGCGGCGTTGACGATCACGTTGACCTCCGGATCGGTATCGAGGTCGGCCCAGGCGGCCTCGAGCTCGTCGAGCATCAGCGCGTCGAAGGCGTTGCCCGCGTCGGGCCTGTTGAGGATCAGCCAGCCGATCCCGTCGGACTTGGATACGATCAAGCGTTCATAGCCGCTCATGAACGGGGAATGTCCTTCCAGGGCTTGCCCTTCCAGGGATCGGGCTCCTTCGGCAAGCCGAGCACGCGTTCACCGAGGATGTTCTTGTTGATGTCGGTGGTGCCGCCCTCGGTGCCGTTGGCGAGGCTGCGCATCATGCCCTGCACATCCCGTGGCAGAGCATCATCATCGTCGGTGGTGGGCCATGCAATCGCCGCCGTACCCAGCAGATCGACCATCAGGTCCTGTATCTGCTGATTGATGGTGGCCTGGTGAACCTTGCCAATCGAGGACGCCGCGCCCGGTGACTGTCCGGCCGAAAGTGCGGCGCGCACACGATCATTGGTCCAGCCACGGACCCGCTCCTGCGCCCACAGGCGCATCACCTTGTTCCGGACCACCGGATCGGCCCACCGCCCGGTCTCCCTGGCGAGGGTGATCAGTCGTTCGGCGCTCGAGCCACCGAGGCGGCCCATGCCACCCGAACCCGAGCCCGACACCATCTGCCGCTCGCTGGACAATGTCGATGCACTCACGCGCCAGCCGTCGTTGACGTCGCCGACCCGCTGGGCGTCCGGCACGCGCGCCTCGTCGAGGAAGACCTCGTTGAACTCGGCCTCGCCGGTGATCTGGCGAAGCGGTCGCACCTCGACGCCCGGTTGGTGCATGTCAAGCAGGAAGTACGTGATGCCCTTGTGCTTGGGCTGGTCGGGATCCGTCCGCGCCAACAGGATCGCGAAATCGGCCTCATCGGCCCATGTGGTCCACACCTTCTGGCCGGAGATCACCCAGTCTGCGTCCTCGCCCGAGCCGTCCCGTACGGCCTTGGTGGCGAGCGACGCGAGATCCGAGCCAGCGCCCGGCTCACTGAACAACTGGCACCACTTCTCCTCGTTGCGCACGATCGGTGGGAGGAAACGCCGGCGTTGCTCCTCTGTCCCGTGACTGAACAGAGCGGCTGCGGCGTTGTTGAGCCCCAGTGGGTTGAGCCGCGAGAGGCGTAGCGGCGCAAGTACTCCCTCGATGGCGCGCGCCATGTCGTTGTCGACGCCGAGGCCGCCGTGTTCGGGGAGCCATGTCGGCACCACCAGACCCGTCCTGGCGAATGTCGGGTACCACCGCCGGTAGTCGGCGGGGGTGCGGACGGCCCGCAGCGCCGCCGGCCCGTCGGCCGCGGCCGAGCGCCATGCTGAGGGCACCTCGGCATCGATCCACTGCCGTACCACCGCGAGTGCATCATCGACCGGTGTGTCCGGGCGGATCGGTAGTTGGGTCATGATCTCAACCTTTTCAGCGGCCCTTGAACTCTGCGCCGCGCTTGTCGCGGAAGGCGGCCAGGCCCTCCTTGAAATCCTCACTACGGCTGGATAATTCGAGTGCCAATGCCTCGTTCTGGAGATGGCGGTCAAGGTCGAGCCCGTTGCCGCTGTGCAACAACCACTTGGTGAGCCCGAGAGAAACCGTGGGCGCGTCACCCAGTTCTCTGACGAGTTGTTCGGCCACCGAGGGCAATTCGTCGGATGCGCAGGCGCCGTGGATGATGCCCCACTCGGCGGCGCACGTTCCTCCGATTTCCCGGCCGAGCATCAGCAGCTGTCGGGTGCGTACCAATCCGATGAGCCGTGGCAGCAACCAGGCCGCGCCGCTGTCGGGGGTGAAACCGCGCGCCATGAAGGGTTCCCAGAACCGGGCGTCGTCGGCGGCCACGCAGAAGTCTGACGCCAGCGCGATGTGAAAGCCCAGGCCGATCGCCCAACCGCGGACCACGGCGACAATCGGCACCTGCGTCTGAAGCATCAGCGGGATCAGCCGATTGGCCTTGTTCGGTAACCGGCGCTGCGTGCTGCCCACGCGAGGTTTCCGTTCGGACTTCGCGTTATTGGCGATCAAGTCCGCGCCGGCACAGAAGTCCGCTCCGTTGGCGTCGATCCGGATGACCCGCACCGATTCGTCGACGCCCGCGTCGGCCAGGTGTCCGATCATCGCGTCGAGCATGACGTCGTTCATGGCGTTGCGGCGGTCGGCGCGGTCGAGGGTCAGCCGCAGGGTCGGGCCCTGCTGTTCGGCCATAAGACCGGGAACACTGCGGTAACTCATGTGCTCAGCGCTCGGCGAACTGTTTCGTCACGGCGGTCAGCAGTTGGCTGAGGTCGGCCGCGCCGCCCGGCGGCTCGGGCAGGCGCACCGGTCCTCGATCGCGGCTGGGCAACAGGATGGTGGCGTGTCCGGGCGCGGTGATCTGGCCGCGGTGGTTGGTCGCCGCGAGCTCGAGGTCGACTGCGGGTCGTTCGCCTTCGGCGAGGTACTTGCGGACCACGGTGCCGGTGACGGTGTGGACGTCGCCAACGTAGTTGAACAGACGGAACTCGCAATCGAGCTTCCACAGCCAGGCGTCGTCGCCCATCCAGTCCGTGCACAGGTGGATCAGCCACGTCTCGCGCATGCGCCCGTAGTCGAACGTGGTGGGGTTGCCCGCGTTGCGCGCGGCGCCGGGGTCCCAGTGCACCCGCTGCTGAGCATCGGGGACACCGTATTCGTTGGGGGTGTAGAAGCGGGGGATGCGCTGTCGGTTGCGCCATGCGAGTCTCAGCGGACGCACACCATACATGCCGGTACCCATGCCGACGTGCCAGCAGACCATGTCGGTAACCGTCAACGGCCCCTTCGTCAACGGCCCCACATCGTCGCCTTCGGTGACGTCTTCCCACCATCGCGGATCGGCGCCGCGCGGGCTTTCGCGCGCGTAGCGTTCGTCGAGCTCGGCGATCTCGTCCGCGGTCCACGTCTTGAGCTCGACGGTGTCGTACTTCTTGCGGCCGCGCGCCTTGCTGCGTTCGGTGCGAATCATGTTGCGGTACTGGGCGCCCAAGATCGTGCCCTCGTCGTCACGAAACACCTGGGCGGACCACTCGTGGATGGCACGCTCGGCGAAGTCGCTGCTCTTGTCGAGCGCCGCCACCAGGGCGTTGCGCCTGAACACGCGGTGGTTGGCGCGCAGCGGGGCCCACCATTCCCGAGCCGACGAGGCGTAGAAGGCATGTACCCCGCGAAGTGGGTCGCCCTTGGTCAGTGCGCGGTCCTCGTCGGAGAGCGTCGTGACCTCGTCCTCTCCGATCAGCGTGTCGCCGCCGACAAGGGCAGGTGGGGCCACAGACTCTCCCCATACAGACTTCGCTGCGTATTCCGGATCGGTCCATAACGGGTTGGCGTCACCGTAGCTTTCGGCGACGTGACGAAACGTGTCTTCGTTGGGGCGGTAGTAGTGCGGCGGCTGCGTGTGCGGGACGGCGATGCCGATGGTAGCGCGCAACCTGGCCAATCCCTCGTCGGTGATCAGGCCGGTCTGCCCCATCGGATCGCCTCCTCGTTGTGGCCCGCGTCGTAGCCCGGACAAGGTGGAAATTAAGATACCCGAAAA
This sequence comes from Mycobacterium sp. WUMAC-067, assembly GCF_020217485.1. Lineage (GTDB taxonomy): Bacteria > Actinomycetota > Actinomycetes > Mycobacteriales > Mycobacteriaceae > Mycobacterium. Next base: position 76,620 of record NZ_JAEKMI010000008.1, read on the forward strand.
ACGGAAACGCCGTTAACGCAGGGGTGAACGAGATGGCCGAAGAAGCATCCGGGATCGTGTGTGCGATCGGCGCCGACGGCGTCGCGCGGGTGACCATAGATCGCCCCGAAACGGGAAACTCGTTGTCTCCGTTGGCGCGTGACGCACTAACCGAAACCTTCGTACGGGCTAACGACAACCCTGCGGTTCGCGCGGTGCTGTTGAACGCCAGCGGCACTCGGCACTTCTGCGCGGGGGCCGGCCTCGCACCTCAACCGGCGCGCGGCGGGGCCGCCGTCGAGCCGGTGCAAAAGCGTCCGGGTGACATCGCGCGGATGCTTCAGCAGGGCTGGCAGCGGCTGGTCGCGTCCATTCTCGACTGTGACAAGCCGGTGATCGCGGCGGTCAAGGGCACGGCCGCGGGGGCGGGCGCGAGCCTGGTTCTGGCGTGCGACCTGGTCGTGATGTCAACGGAAGCAAAGCTTGTCGAGGCGTTTGTGCATCGCGGAATCCTGCCGGATTCCGGCGCCATCCACCTCCTGACGAGGATCGTCGGCCTGCGCAAGGCGACCGAACTGCTGATGCTCGGTGAGCCGGTCGACGCGGCCACCTGCGAAAGGCTCGGACTGGTCAATCGGGTGACCGCACCGGACGACACCGACGCCGTCGCCGAGGAGCTCGCGGGGCGCTTGGCCGCGGGGCCGACGGTGATGCTGGCGCTGACCAAGCGGCTGTTGTCGGTCTCGTCGGAGTCCGATCGGCACCGCGCATTCGAGCAGGAGGCGTGGGCTCAGGAGGTGGTGTCGGGTACGGCGGACCTCCAAGAGGGTCTCGCGTCGTTCGCCGAACGCCGCAATCCCAAGTTCCTGGGTCGATGACTTACCGTGGGTCAGCGTGCAGTCGGGCCGCCGCGAACGGTGAACGTTGCGCAGTCGTCGATCTCGTCGATCGACGATGCCACCGACTCCGCCGTCAGCGACGTGTCCTCGACTCCCTTGGTGACACCGATGAATACCCGCGACACTTTCCCGGCGCCAACTGAGTAGATGTGCGCGGTGCGGTCGCAGGACCGGTGGCACAGATAGACCACGACGGGGGTGACAAGCTCGGGATGCATGGCCTTACCGGCGTCGCCCATGATGTCCTCGGTCATTCGGGTCAGCGCGATGGGGGCGATGGCGTTGATGGCGATGCCGTTGCGGGCGCCTTCGATGGCGAGAACGTGCATCATGCCGACCAGCCCCATCTTTGCGGCGCCATAGTTGGCCTGACCGAAATTGCCGAAAAGGCCGGTGCCCGAGGTCGTCTGAACGATTCTGCCGTAATTCTGCGCCCGCATGACCGGCCACACCGCCCGCGTGACGTTGAATGCTCCGGAGAGGTGCACGGCAATAACGGCGTCGACCTGCTCGGCGGTCATGTTCTTGAACGCCGCGTCGCGCAGAATCCCCGCGTTGTTCACCAGCACATCGACCTGCCCGAAAGCGTCCATCGCGGCGGTCACGATTGCCGCACCGCCCTCCTCGGTGGCCACCGAGTCACCGTTGGCGATCGCGGTACCCCCGGCGGCGGTGATCTCGTCGACCACTGCTTGGGCCGCCGATATCGTCGCCCCGCTGCCGTCCACCGAACTACCCAGGTCGTTGACCACGACCCGGGCGCCGCGCCGGGCGAGCTCGAGTGCATGACAGCGGCCCAGTCCGCGGCCCGCCCCCGTGACGATGGCGACCTGGTTGTCGAAAGACATTGAATGCATGGGTGAGAGGTTACATTTACCTAATCGAGAACAACCATTTGCATCGGAGGCTTCGGAGGAGGCCCATGACCGGCCCGACTGAGTTGCTACGACATGCGCGCCGCAGAGCCGAAGGAATGCGGCACCGCTACCGCGAGGCCGGCTACTGGACGGCGGAGCCGATTGACCTGGTGCGGTCCACCGCGGCGCGGCACTCTGCGCGGCTTGCCGTCGCGGATCGAGGCGCCGAACTGACCTACGGGGAACTGGACAAGCGCATCGATTCGGCCGCTCGAGCGATGATCGATGCCGGCGTGGCTCCGGGCGGCGCGGTCGTCGTCGTAGTCGGTAACGACGTGGACTCGGTGGTGTCGGTTCACGCGGCGCTACGGGTCGATGCGGTGGTTCTGCTCGTGCCGCGTAGTGCCGGAGCGACGCAGATCGCCGACATCCTCACACGCACCGGTGCACGATTCGGCGTAGCGCCGAACTGGGCGAGGATCACCGAGGCAGAACTGTCCGGCCACTGCGATTGGATCGGTGACGGTGGCCGAACGGGCACCGCCCAGCCGCCGCGGTCGGTGCGGTCAGCCGATGAGCCGTGCCTTGTGCTTTACACCTCGGGCACAACCGCGCGGCCCAAGGGCGTGATCCACTCGCTGAGCACGCTGGCCAAGGCTTCGGCGAATTACATTGCGGCGGCGGGCCTGGGTTCCGACGACCGGATCTTCTTGATCAGCCCGCTCGCGTCGGTCACCGGGGTGTTGCAGGCGCTGTTCATCGGTCCGATGCTGGCGGCGCCAGTGATTCTGGAGGATCGCTGGGACCCGGCGGCGACCTGCGACCTCCTGGTCAGCTCGGGTGCCACCTGGTACGGGGGCCCGGACCGGCTGCTGGACCGGATGCTGGACCAGGCCGTCGCGCGCGACGCTGTTGTGCCATTACGCGCGGTGTACCTGGGCGGCACGATGCTGGACCGGCGGATCGTCGAACGCATCGAAGACGAGTTCGGCATCGTTGTCATGCGCGCCTACGGGTCTTCGGAGACCCCGATCAGCACGTCCGGACTGCGAACCGAACCCCGAGACATCCGCCATGCCGACGACGGGGTCGCGCTCGGCGGCGTCGACGTGCGCGTCGGATCCGAGGCCGATCCCACCGAGTGCTGCATCAAGGGCCCGCACACGTTTCTCGGTTACACCGATGCCGAGGACGACAAATACGCGTTCGAGGGCGAATGGTTCCGCACCGGCGACGTGGCGGAGGTTGCCGACGGTCGGGTTCGGATCGTCGGCCGGATCAAGGACATCGTGATTCGTAACGGGCTGAAGATCCCGGCCGCCGAAGTCGAGGAAGCCGTCTCGAGGATAGGTGGGATACGCGAATGTGCCGCCTATTCCGTTTCCGACCCCACCACCGGTGAACGATTGGCTATGGCAGTCGTGCTCGAACCCGGCGTCGAGATCTCGCTCGCCGAAATCATCCGGGCTCTCGCCGCGGAAGGCCTGCCGAAATACAAGCTGCCCGAAGAACTTGTCTTCTGGGACGAGCCGCTTCCCCTCAACGCCAACGGCAAAGTCGACCGCGCCAAGCTCGACACGCGGTCGGCCGGGCGGAAGCGGCTGCTCGCCGACCGTCTCACCACTACCGGATGAGAATCGCGCCGCCGGAAGCTAGCCCGCAGCAGGACGGAAGACGGGGACGACGAATCCGTCTTCGTCGTCGCGGAAAGCGATCACCAATTCCATGTCGGCGCGCAGATCTTCGACGCGGCAATTCTCCACGACTGTCATCAGCCGCGGTCCCTCCTCGAGATCCACCATCGCCAGCACGTACGGCGTGCGCACGTCGAAAGGTGCGGCATTGTGGTGGATGACGCTCCACGTGTAGAGCCGCGCGCGACCGGTTGCCGGCGCCAACTCGACGTCCTCAGCCCAACAATGCGGGCAGAACGGCCGGGCGTATAACGATTTCTGACCGCAGGACCCGCAGGCGTTCACCAACAGCCGGCGGTCCTGCGTGGCTGACCACCACGCCTGACCGTCGGCGTCGATCGTGGGCCGATCAGGAGCCGTCATTACTGCCTCCCGAGAATCATTGTGGCGCTGTGGGTGAAGAAGCCCCCCATCGCGTGGACGCATGCCAGCCTGGCATCGGCGACCTGACGCGCTCCGCATTCGCCGCGCAACTGCCGCACCGCCTCCACCATGAGGAACATTCCTCGCATACCCGGGTGACACGACGCCAGGCCGCCGCCATCGGTGTTAGTCGGCAGCGACCCGCCCGGGCGAAGTGCTCCGGACTCTATGAACGGGCCCCCTTCTCCGTTGGCGCAGAAGCCGAGGTCCTCCACGGTCAGCAGGACGGTGGACGTGAAGGAGTCGTAGAGCTGGCACACATCGATGTCGGCCGGGCTGACACCCGCCCGCGCGAATGCTTGCGGACCCGAGCGCGCCGCCGGCGACGTCGTGAAATCGGGCCATTGGCCCATGCTGACATGCGACGTCGCGTCGGCCGTGCCAAGAATCCACACCGGATCCTTCGCGCAATCCTTGGCTACGCGCTCGCTGGCGAGCACGACGGCACCGCCACCGTCGGTGCGCAGGCACACATGCTTGGAGGTGAACGGGTCGGCCAACAGGGGTGCGGCGGCGACGTCGGCAACGGTGATGCGGTCTCGTTCAAATGCGTTGTCGTTCATGGCCGCCCACTCGTGGGCCGCGACGGCGACTTCGGCCAGTTGATCGACCGTGGTACCGAATTCGATCATGTGGCGTCGAGCCGCCATGGCGTACTTGGCAATCAACGTGGGGCCGTAGGGCGCCTCGTATTGCAGGGCACCGCCGGTTCCCATCGCGGCAGCCGACGCGCGCAGCTGTCGCTTGACGTCGGAGCGCGCGGTCGATCCGTAGGTCAACAGAGCGACCTCGATTTCGCCGGCCGCGATCGCGGCGGCGGCATGGCCGGCCATCACTTCCCAGGAGGATCCGCCGACGTTGGTCGCATCGACCCAGGTGGGTCGCAGGCCGAGGTACTCGCTGACTTCCACGGGGGGAAGCAACGTTCCGTGCCCACCGAAACCGTCGACATCCTCCTTCGTGAGCCCGGCATCGGCGACCGCCCGCCGCGAGGACTGGGCCATCAGAGCCATCGCGGTCTTGTCGGGAACTCGGCCGCAGTCGGACAGGGCTGCGCCCACGATGGCGACGCGGTTCGATCGCATAGCTCATGGTTATCACATCGACGTCGTCGCTGATAATGGGCGTTGACGATAATGTGGAAACGTTATTCTCGGTCCGCTACCGTGAGCCTATGACGACGGCGCTGCGCGATGCCCTGCGGGGACAGGAGCTGGTGTTGTGCCTGGCGTTGCTGCACTCACGCACGCCCGATGTGCCGGCAATCGCGGCGGCCTGTGGATACGACGCCGTTTACGTCGACCTCGAGCACACGTCCACATCCCTGGATACTGCCCAGATGCTCTGTGCGAGCGCGCTCGGAGCGGGGATCTCGAGCCTGGTGCGGGTGCCGTCCCACGATCCCAGCCTCATCGCACGGGTGCTGGATGCTGGTTCGGTGGGAGTGATTGTGCCACACGTAAATTCGAAGGAAGAAGCCGAAAGAATCGTGCAGGCCGCACGATTTCCGCCGATCGGCAACCGGTCCATTTCGGGTCCCAACGCGGTCACGGGATACACACCGCGAACAGCGCCGCAATTGGTGGAGCTGCTCGAACGGCGCACGGTCGTGGCCGTGATGGTCGAGACCCCGGAAGCTGTCGAAGCGTCCGACTCCATCGCCGCCGTCGACGGCGTCGACATGATTCTCATCGGGCCGAGCGATCTGACCGCCGAAATGGGCATCCACGGACAGTATGAGAATGATCATTTCCAAAGTGCAGTAGAATCGGTCGCGGCGGCTTGTCGTAGTCACGGCGTGGCGCTCGGTATCGCCGGAATAACGTCGGTTGACCTGCTGAATCGATTCGTGGGACTCGGATTGCGATTCATCTCGGCCGGGACCGACATCGGGATGATGACCGAGGCGGCCACAACACGCGCGAAAGCGCTTCGCGGACTGCAGAGCCACCGCGACGAGCGTGATGAATGACACCGAGTAGCCGAGCGATGCCAACATAACAGGAGGACCGGATGCCGACAGCCATCTACACCGAACGCGTCACCGACCCGATGGCGTGGACCGGCGCGGACTTCACGAGTAAGGAAGACTTCGCCTTCGACCTGTCCGCCCGGAATGTGGCTGCGCTGGAATCGATCCTGGCCAAGACCGCGAATAAGGACCGCGACGACATCACGCCAGAGGACGCTCGTCACCCAGACCTCGACGACGATCTGGAACGGCTCTACCGGGACCTGATGTTCGGTAAGGGTCTGGCCTGCGTGCGCGGCTTTCCCGTCGAGCAGCATTCGATTGACGACCTCGAGCGCATCTACTGGGCGTTCTGCACGCATCTCGGCTATCTCGTATCAAACAACTCCTTTGGTCACCGCATGGTGCGCGTTCAGGAAGAGATCCTGCCCGGCGGCGTGCAACCCGCTCGCGGCACGAAGTCCCGCGCCGAACTCGCGATGCACAACGACGCCGCCGACATCCTCGCGCTGCTGTGCGTCTACCCGGCGGCCCAAGGAGGCGAAAGCCAGTTCGCCAGCGGCCCCGCCGCGCACAACCGAATCCTGGCCGAACGCCCCGACCTGCTCGACGTGCTCTACGAAGGCTTCCCGCACCACCGACGCAGCGAACAGCCTGATGACCAGCCCGATGTCACGCCCTACAACGTTCCGGTCTTCTCCCAGATCAACGGGCGAATCTGCATCAACTTCACCTATAGCAGCATCTTGCCGGCCATGAAGACGCTTGGGCGCGAATTCACCCCAGAGCAAGAAGAGGCCGTCGAGCTGCTCCGCACCATACTCGTCGACCAACAGGTCGAATTCCGTTTGGAATCCGGGGAAGCGGCCGTGGCCAACAATTTCGCGATGTGCCACTCCCGATCGGACTTCGTCAGCAGCGACGACCCCAAGAAGGCCCGCTGCTTCCTGCGCGCCTGGATGGAGGTCCCGCGCGAAGATCGTCGGCTGCCTATCGGTCGTGAGTACTTCCACATGGAAAACAAGGATTTGCGGCTCGGATACGACGTGGTGCCCGGGCGCGACGGCGCGATCGCGCGCAACGATTACCGCAACGTCGACACGGCGTTGGCCGACATGTTCAAGGCGGCCCAGGCCAAACCCAAGGCACGTCCATGAAAGGCGCACGACGGAGATGACCGGCGCGCCACGACCGCGATTGGTCGTCGAGCGGTGGACTGACCCCGCCGCAGCGGACGTCCTGGAACTGTCCGGCATCGACATCGTCAAACTCGATCTGACTGCGCCCGCCGAATCAGGCTGGGCGGCATTGGAGTCCGCGCACGGCTACCAAGTCGCCACGCGAACCGATGTTGCTTCCGTTGCCGACGGCGCGCAGTGGCTGGCCGGTGAGGCATTGATCGCGCGCTGCCCGTCGCTGCTGGCCGTCTGTTCGGCGGGAGCCGGATATGACGTCATCGATGTCGATGCGTGCACCCGCGCCGGGATAGCGGTGTGCAACAACTCCGGGCCGGGGGCGGAGGCGGTGGCCGAGCACGCCCTGGGATTCATGCTCGACCTCGCCAAGAAGATCACTGTCTCCGACCGGGCACTACGAAGCGGTCCGCTTCGCGATCGGCTGACCCTGCGTGGCAGTCAGCTGTTCGGCAAGACGCTCGGTGTCATCGGGCTCGGTGCCATAGGAAGCCGCCTCGTCGAGTTGTGTGCGCCGTTCGGCATGGAGGTGCTGGCCTTCGATCCCTATCTCGACGAGATGACCGCACGGTCTCGCGGTGTGCAGCGGGTGACGCTCACCGAACTCGTCGAACGGTCGGACTTCGTGCAGGTGACGTGCCCTCTGACCAGCGAGACCCACGGTCTCATCGGCAGAACGCAATTCGCCGCGATGAAGCCGACCGCCTTCTTCATCACCACGGCGCGCGGGCCCGTCCATGACGAGGCGGCCTTGCTCGACGCGCTCGTGAGCGGTGGAATCGCAGGGGCGGGCCTCGATGTGTTCCACGAGGAGCCGCCCCGGCAGGACAACCCGCTGCTGCAGCTCGACAATGTCATTGCCACGCCGCACACCGCGGGCATCACTGTGGAGGCCGCGCGGGATATCGCCGTCGCCACCGCGACCCAGTGGCAGACGATCTTCGAAGGCCGCATGCCGCCTCGCTTGCTGAACCCGGCTGTCTGGCCGCGCTATTGCGAACGATTTCACGACATCCTCGGTGTTCAACCGACCACGCGCGTCACCGCGGCTGCCGAGTGAAACCGACGATTCCCCAACGAGATCGAGAGAAGGGCCTTGACTTGGCGACACGCTACGACACGATCGAGGTCGAGGTCAGGGGTCATACCGCCTGTGTGACACTCAACCGTCCTGAGGTGCTCAACGCGATCAACGACGAGATGATCGCCGAACTGGCCGTGGCTTATGCGGAAATCGAACGCTCGCAAGATATCTGGACCGTGATCATCACGGGCGCCGGCCGTGCGTTGTGCGTCGGAGCGGACGTCAATAAAGCCGCCGGCCACGACATGGAGAACGCGGCAGGGATCGACAATCAGGGCGAGCCCATTCTCAGTTCGATGCGGCAGTGGGATGCACCGCAGGAGGCGACGCCGCCGTGGCTCCAAATGACCAAGCCGATCATCTGCGCGGTGAACGGCATCGCCTGCGGTGCGGGAATGGACCTCGTGACCACGGCGGACATCACCATCGCATCCGAGCGCGCGACGTTGATGGACCCGCATGTCAGCATCGGCGTGACGTCCGGGCGCGAGGGGGTCAGGCTCGCCCGCATACTCCCGCTGCCCGTGGCGATGCGGCTGATCCTGATGGGCAAGCACGAGAAGCTCGACGCGCAGCGCGCTTATGACTTGGGCGTCTTCACCGAAGTGGTCGCGCACGATGAGCTCATAGCGCGCGCCTGGGAGATCGCCGACGTCGTGAATTCGAATGCGCCGCTGGCGGTGCGTGGTTCACGCATGGCCGTGCGCAAGGGGCTGACGATGCCCATCTACGAGGCAGAACTGCTTGCCGAGAATTACCGGATGAAGGTGGCACTGACCAAGGATGCCATCGAGGGGCCGCGCGCCTTCCTCGAGAAGCGCAAGCCGCGGTGGAAGGCCCTGTAGGGCTTGACTCCGCGCGCTATACCATCCCGAAGAAGTTCTTTGCGTTGGTGGACAGTACCTTTCGTTTGGTGTCCTCATCCAGGCCCTCCGTCGCCTTGTTTGCGACCTCGAGGCTCCGCGGCCAGTTCGTGTCGTTGTGCGGGTAATCGGTCTCGAACATGAGCTGGTCCGGCCCGACCAGATCCAGGATGCGGAACGCGACCGGATCGCCGAAGGTGGAGAACCACACTCGACCGGGTACCTGGCTGCTCGGCGGTTCGGTCAGCAGCGGGTGAATGCCGCCCCACCCGCGCCGGTCCTCCCAGACCTCGTCGACACGCTGCAGGTAGTAGGGGATCCAGCCCGCTTGCGCCTCGGCGAACGCGAGCTTGAGGTCGGGGAACTGCATGAGCTTGCCCGAAAACAGCCAGTCGACCATGGCGATCGTGCAATTGACGGCCATCAGTGCGCTCGTCACGACATGCGGAGCGTCGGGAGAGGACTTCGTCAGCGACGAACTCGACCCGATGTGCAGCATGATCCCGACCTGATTTCGCTCGCACGCGGCGAAGAATGGGTCCCAATAGCCGCTGTGAATGGACGGCAGGTCGAGACGAGAGGGCAGCTCGGAGAAGCACACCGCGTGCATCCCACGGGCGGCCACCCTTTCGACCTCCTGCGCGGCCAACTCGACGTCCCAGAGCGGGATGATGCCAAGCGGGATCAGCCGGCCGTTCGAGCTGCCGCCCCACTCGTCGATCTGAAAGTCGTTGTACGCCTCGACGCAGAGCTTGGCGAGCTCCTTGTCCTTGGCGTACAGGAAGCGTTGGCCACAAAAGCGTACGAGGGTGTTGGGGAAGCAGGCCGAAGCTTCGATGCCGGCAATGTCCATGTCCGCGAGCCGATCCGCGGGACGGTAGCAGCCGGGACGCATCTCGTCGTAGGTGATCGGGTCGGTGGTGAGTTCGTCGATTTCATAGCCGGCGGCCGCGCTGATGAGTGGGATCGGGATGACCGCGTCCTCGTAGTGCCAGATGTCCGCGGCGCGGCCCTCGTCGTCCTCTACGAACGCCACGTCGGACGTGACGGATGGATCCATGCGCCCACGGGTGCGAACGATCCGCGGACCGATGTCGCGATAACGCTCGGGCAGCCGACTTGTCCACAAATCGGCCGGCTCCACCAGATGGTCGTCCGGCGAGACGATGAGGATATCTGCGCTCAACGCTGTACTCCTTCGAGAGCGGCCCACGACTTCAACGAGCGGCACATTGATTCAAAAATGAGAATGACCGTTTCCACGGTACCGCATGGGGTGTGTCCCGTGCGGCGGGGCGCCTCCAGACTGCCGTTGGCCCCTACCGTGACATCGGAGTCTCACCGGGTTCGAGGTGAGCACCGCCCTCCCGGCCCGCGTTGACGCCGGCAACAACCACTTGCGCGCAGTGAGAATCAACATGCACGTGCAGGTAGATCGCACGTTTTCCGCGTCGGGCGCGTATTCTTTCCCCATTATGCCTACGAAGAAGCCCGCCGGTCCCGACCCCGAAACCGGCTTGGAATTGGTCGATAACAACGTCGAGCTGCACGGCTCGTGGCAGCAACGCACGATCGAGCGCCGTCTGAGTTCTGCCAGAGCGCGTGCTCTCGCTCGCAGTTCGCGGTTCCTGGCCACCGCGCTCGAATTGGTGGAGGAGTCGGGTAAGGCCGATTTCACGATCCAGACCCTCATCGACAGGTCGAATCTGAGCCTGCGTGCGTTCTACCAACACTTCGCCGGTAAAGAAGAACTCATGTTGGCGCTCTACGAGAACGTCACGAGTCAGTTCACCGAGGACATTCGCCACGATGTCGCAGCGGCCGACGGTCCGATGGAACAACTCGAGGCCTTCTGCCGGGGTGTCCTGTCGCGCGCGGAGTCGTCGGAAGCCGTCGGGGGCCGGGTCATGACGATCTACAACCTGAGCCTGGAGATCGAGCGGCCGGACGACTTCGCAAAGGTGTGGGAGCCGCACCTGAAGCTGCTGACGAAGATCCTCACGTCGTGTGCTCGGGCCGGACTGGTACGCACGGATCTGACCCCCGCGCAGCTGACCACGTTGCTGAACACCACGCTGACGGCGCTCGCTCAGATTGGGGTTTTCCATCTGGGCGGCAAGGGTTCCAAGCTGACGGAGGACCAACTGTGGGCGTGGTGCAAACAGGCCGTCACGCCGCCCGCCTCCGACGTCAAAGCCAAGCCCGCACGCAAGGCAGTCTCGCGTGCGGCGTCGGCTGGTCGGGCCGGACGGCCGAAGAAACTAACGGGGTAGGCCGAGCCCGCGCTGGGCGATGATGGTGCGCTGGATCTCGCTGGTGCCCGCATAGATGGTCGTGCCCAATGAGAATCGCAGTGAGTGGTCAAACCTGCCGTGTTCGGGAGCGGTCGGTTCGAGGTAGCTGCGCAAGCCGTCCGCGCCGACGAGTTCAACGACGTCCTGGCTGGCGCGTTCGAGCGCCTCGGTGCTGAACACCTTGGACATCGGCCCCTCGGCCACCGGTATGTCGCCCTGCTCGAGCATCCACACGCACCGCCGCTGCAACAGGATTGACACCTCGGCCTCCATCGCGACGCGGGCGAGTCGGCGCCGGACGTCGGTATCGGTGATCGGTAGTGAGCCATCGTCGGAGCGGCTGGTGGTTGCCCAATGCTCGGCGTGGTGCAGCAGCCGGATCAGGTGCGGGCCCCAACCGGATGCGTGCTCGTCCCGCAGGGACAGGCCGAGCACCTCCCAGCCACCATCGACATCGCCGATGCGCCACTCGTCGCCGATGCGGACGTCGCTGTAGAAGGTGATGTTGGTGCGTTCCCCGGAAAGGGTCCACACGGCTTGCGCCGCAAAGCCATCGGCGTCGCCCGGCACCAGAAACATCGTCAGGCCCTGGTGTTTGGGCCTATCCGGGTTGGTGCGCGCGAGCAGGAACACGAAGTCGGCGAGGTGACCGTTGGTGGTGAACATCTTGGAGCCGTTGATCACCCACTCGTCACCGTCGCGCACGGCGCGGGTGGCGGCCGCCGCGACATCCGATCCGCATTCCGGCTCGGTGAAGCCGAGGGCGATGGTGATCTCGCCGTTGATCGCACCGGCCAGGATTCGGTCCTTCAGGAAGGGGGTGCCGATGTCGCGGATGATCGCCGCCACCATCCTGGTTGTCTCGGAGAGGTAGACCGGCGCGTCAAAACGCATCAGTTCCTCTTTGACGACCTGGTCGTCCCATGCGTTGCGGCTCTGTCCGCCGAACTCGACGGGCCAGGCCGGAGCGAAATAGCCCTTGTCGACGAGGCTTTTGGCGAACTCGTCGTCGTGTGCGACGCCGCTGCGGTAGATGCGTTCCTCGAATTCGGGGGACAACACGTCCTGAAGGTAAGCGCGGATCCCGTCGCGGTAGGTCGCGGTCTCTGCATCGAGCTGAAAGTGCATGTCTGCACGCCAATCTGTCGTGGCACGCGGCCCGGGACGGTACGCACGGCAATGTTAATCTCAATTTTGAGAGTAACCATATCCGCATGTGATGGGACGACAAACGTGGACCTGAGCCTGACGGGCGAACAGAGACAGTTGGTGGATTCGTTCGCCGCGCTGTTTGCGCGTGAGTCGACCAGCGAGCGAGTCCGGGCGGCCGAGCCGCTGGGTTTCGACGTGAAGCTGTGGAAGGCCCTGCTGGACATCGGCGCAGTGGCGATGGCGGTCGACGAGGCGGCCGGCGGGTGGGGCGCCTCCGAACTGGATCTCGCGTTGATCGCCGAACAGTTCGGACGCGCGGTCGCGTCCGCTCCCGTCATCGAAGCGCAGGTTGCCGCGCGGCTGCTGGCTGCGTCCGGTGAGGCCGGTGCGGGGTTGTTGAGCGCGGTCCTCGCCGGTGACCAGTTGGTCACGTTCGCGCCTCGCGCCGGACGTGGTGGGCGGCTGGGATTGGTGCCCGGCGGGGCGGTGGCAGACCAGGTAGTAGCCCTGGCGGAGGGGCGGCTGCTGGCGGTGCCGATTGGAGAGGACCGCACCACGGTGGAAAACCTTGGGTCAATGCCGTTGGCGGACATCATCATCGAGCATGATGCCGTGGTGCTGGCAGACGGATCGCAGGCGCGCGTCCTGTTCGACAGCGGACTTGACCTGTGGCTCGCGCTGACCGCTGCCGCCTTGGCGGCGGCGGCCAAGAGGGCCGTGGAGATCGGCGTCGACTACGCCAAGCAACGTCATGCCTTCGGAACCGCGATCGGCGCGTTCCAGGCGGTGTCTCACCCACTGGCCGACAGTGCCACCGCCGCCGATGGGGCGCGGCTGCTCGGGCTCAAGGCCGCGTGTGCCTTCGCCGATGAGCCCGATCGCGTCCGGGAACTGGCTGCGATGGCCTTCGCATTCGCCTATGAGACGGCGCGCGACGCCACGCGGCGCAGCCTGCACATTCACGGCGGATACGGATTCGGCATGGAGGGCGACATCCAGCTGTACTACCGCCGGGTACGGGGCTGGGCAATGGTTTTCAGCGAGCCGGCCGCCGCATTGGACCGTGTAGCCGATGCGCGCTACGGCGCCGCCGGACTGGCGACAGTGGGCTGAACGGGACGCGCGCCGCCAGGATCACGGAGCCCAGACTCGCTCGAGGCGCGGGCCGGGTTCGGCGCGCCGGTCACGCGTCCGCCCGAACCTGGTCTTTGACCGCCAGGACAACGGGGGGAGCGGTCCGCCAGTTCGGTACCCCCTGCGCCTCGCCGGCAGTGGGAAGCTTGTCCTCGCGAATCTGCGCCCAGTGCGAGTGATTCAGTTGGTGCAACGCGAAACACGATTGCAGCGCGTTGTAGAAGCCCATGTTGTCGACCGATTGGTTCACCGACTCTTTTATCAGCAGCGCCGCCATCGTCGGCACCTTGGTGATGCGCCGTGCCAGCTCGAGGGTGCGCCCGGCGAGTTCGTCGCGTTTGAAGATCTTGCTGACCATGCCGAGCCGGTAGGCCTCTTCGATACCGATCGCATCACCGGTGAGCATGAGCTCTTTCGTACGCCGCGGTCCGAATTCCCATGGGTGGCCGAAGTACTCCATCCCGCACATTCCCAACCGCGTGCCCACCACATCGGCGAAGCGCACCTCTTCGCTTCCCACGATCAGGTCGCACGCCCAGATCAGCATGAGTCCCGCCGAGAACACGTCGCCGTGTACCTGGGCGATCGTGATTTTGCGGAGGTTGCGCCAGCGCAGGTTGTTTTGGAAGAAGTAGTGCCATTCCTGCAGCATGGTCCTCTCCGCGCCATCGCGGGTGCCGCCGTTGATGGCCACCGTCGGGTGCTGGCCGGGACCAGGACTGAACTCGGCGCGCGCCTGCGCGGACCCGATATCGTGGCCGGACGAGAACATCGGGCCCTCGCCGGCGAGGATGACGACGCGAACGGCGTCATCGGCCTCGGCGCGGGCGAACGCCTCATCGAGTTCGACCAGCATGCCGCGGTTTTGGGCGTTGCGTTGGTCGGGGCGGTTCAACGAAATCCGAACGATCATGCCGTCGTCGAAGACCTCCCACTTCAAGAATTCGTAATCGCTCACGGCTCGCCCCTTCTCTCGTCTACGTCCGGTAATGGCGTTATCAATAGTGAGAAGGTATGTTCTCACAGGTCGGTCGGTGATGACCGGAAGGGGTGCAGATGGCGGCAGGTCAACGGAAGCCGCGAGTAATCCTGTGGGGTCCGGGCCAGGTCGGCATCGGCGCGTTGCGTGCCCTCATCGCGCACCCTGGCCTGGAGTTGGCCGGCGTGATCGTGCACGCGGAAGCCAAGGACGGCAGGGATGCGGGTGACCTGTGCGGAATGCCCGCGACCGGAGTCATCGCCACGCGCGACATCGCTGCGGTGCTGTCGATGGACGCCGATGTGGTCGCGTACTTCGCGTCGGGCGACTACCGCTACCGCGAGGCGGCGCAGGACATCGCGCGCTGCCTGCGGGCGGGCAAGCATGTGGTGAGTACCTCCTTGGTGCCCATGTGCTATCCGCCGGCCGCGGATCGGGAAACGGTCGAATTACTCGAGGCGGCGTGCGCTGACGGTGGCACCAGCTTCTTCAACAGTGGTGTCGATCCCGGCTGGGCGAACGATGTGATCGCGCTGACGATGACGGGCTTCAGCAGTCGGGTCGATGGCATCACCATGCTCGAGATACTCGATTACGGCCCCATCAACCAGCCCGACATCATGTTCGACTTCATGGGGTTCGGGCACACCCCCGACCATCGGGCGCCGCTGTTCGACACCGAGCGGCTCGCCGCGTTGTGGGGACCCACCGTGCATCTCGTCGCAGACGGCATTGGCCTGCCGCTAGATCGCATCGAGACGACGATCGAAAAGTGGTTGGCGACAGAGCGTTACGAAGTGGCATCGGGGTGGATCGAGCAGGGAACCATGGGAGGTATGCGCTTCAAGCTCGCCGGGATGGTTGACGGCGACGAGCGCGTCGTGCTCGAACACGTCACCCGCATGGGCGAAGGCTCTGCGCCGGACTGGCCGCGGCATCCGTCCCCGCACGGCGGCTACCGCGTCATCGTCGACGGCCTGCCCACCTACACCGTCGACATCGAGATGCACGGCCGCGGCAACAACATGCGCGGTCTGACCTATGCGACCGTCATGCGCGAACTCAACGCCATTCCCGCCGTGATGGCCGCCCCAACCGGTTTGCTGTCCACCCTCGATCTGCCTCCTGTCACGGGTCCCGTGCGCGGCGGAACATGGCAGGGCGTGCTGCCCGGGAAGGCTGCACCGTGAACGACGGACCGGTTCGGCAGACGTCGGCCGACCTGTGGGAGGTCATGCGCACCGCATCGGCGGTGCGGCGCTATCGCGACGAACCCGTCTCGGACCAGGCCATCGACATGTGTCTGCGCGCGGCGAGCTGGGCTCCGTCCGGAGGCAATCAGCAGCCGTGGAAGTTCGTCGTATTGAAGTCGAGCACTTTGCGTGACGTGGTCACGGCCGCGGCCCACAAGACATGGGAGGTCATGACCGAGTTCTATCGGCTTTCGCTGCCGGAGAACGAGGCTGACGACCCGAAGTCGCGCGTGCTGCGGGCTATGGCCGAGCATATGAGCGTCGGTGGCGCGGCGCCTGCGCTGGTCCTGTTCTGTGTCCAACCGCAACGGGGAACCACCGAACTGCAGCAGGGAGGGTCGATCTTTCCCGCCGTCCAGAACTTCCTGCTGGGGGCCCGCGCGCAAGGCCTTGGGGCGGCGATCACCTTGTGGCACGGGTCTTGCGAGGATCAGCTGCGGTCCATGGTCGGGATACCCGACGACTGGCTCATCGCGGCGCTGCTGACGGTGGGCTGGCCCAAGGGCGGGCACCACCCGGTGCGGCGCAAACCGCTCAATGAGGTGGCGGCGATCGATCGGTGGGATCGACCGTGGGGGAAGACGACACCATGACGGCGTGGCGGTCGACGTTGGATCGCCACTCGGTGAGGGTTCCGCGGCACCACCCGATGATCCACCGTCTCGTTGACTACCGAGGAGCCTTTTGTGCAGCTGCGTGATCACGCAGGCTCTGCGAAACCCGCTGTGATCCTTCACGATTCCGGCGTCGAAGTGAGCTTCGCGGACCTCGAAGCCAGCGCAAACAGACTTGCCCACTTCCTGCGACGTTCGGGCCTCGTCGCCGGGGACACCGTCGCAGTGCTCATGGAGAACAACGAGCACATCCACGCGGTGATGTGGGCGGCCAAGCGGAGCGGGCTGTACTACACGCTGGTCAACACGCACCTGAGCGACTCCGAGGCCGCATACATCGTGGCGGACAGCGGGGCGAAGGCCATCGTCTCCTCGCGGGCGATGCGGGGTGTGTGTCGCCGGCTGCCCGAACAGCTTCCAGGTGGACTACCACCCGTCGCGCTGATTGCCGACGACGATCTGGAGGGCTGGCAGCGCTATCCCGAATGCGTGGCAACCGAGCCTTTGACTCCGGTCGCCGGTGAATGTGACGGTCAGCTCTTGCAGTACTCCGCGGGCAGCACCGGTCGCCCGAAGGGCATCCGTCGGCCTTTAATGCCCTGCGGCTCTGGTGTTTCCAATCTGTCGACGCCCGTCTTCGAGGCGCTCGGCGTGACAGACGACTCGGTGTACCTGAGCCCCGCCCCGACCTACCACACGGCACCAGCCATGTGGACGATGGCAGCGCAAGCCATCGGCGCGACAACGGTTCTCATGGAGAAGTTTGACGCCGAGCGTGCCCTCGACTGCATACAGCGCCGCGGTGTCACGCACGCCCAGTTCGTGCCGACGATGTTTGTGCGGATGCTGCGGCTACCCGAAGCAATTCGGATGTCCTACGACCTATCGACGCTGCGCCGCGTCGTTCACGCCGCCGCTCCGTGCCCGCCGGAAATCAAACGCCAAATGATCGACTGGTGGGGGCCGATCATCGACGAGTACTACGGGTCATCAGAAGGTGCAGGCATCTCGTTCATCCGAGCCGAAGAGTGGCTCGCCCATCCGGGATCGGTGGGCAAGCCCATTCTTGGTACACCGCACATCCTCGATGGGGACGGCGCCGAACTCGGGCCAGGACAAATCGGTGAGATCTACTACGCGGGCGGTTATCCGTTCGAGTACCTCAATGATCAGGCAAAAACGGCTGCGGCGCGCAGTCCCGAAGGCTGGGTCACCGTTGGTGACGTCGGCTACTTGGACGACGATGGTTACCTCTACCTCACCGACCGGCGAAATCACATGATCGTCTCCGGCGGAGTGAACATCTATCCGCAGGAGACCGAAAATCTTCTCGTCAGTCACCCACTGGTGGTCGACGCCGCTGTGTTCGGTGTCCCGGATCCGGTCATGGGGCAGTCGGTGATGGCCGTCGTGCAGTTGGTGGATCCAGTTTTGGCGTCCAACGGACTCGGCGAGGAATTGATCGCATGGCTTCGGAGTCGCATGGCGCACTATAAGTGTCCGCGGTCGCTGCATTTCGAGGCGCAATTGCCGCGCACTGATGCCGGCAAGCTCTACAAGCGGGTGCTCATCGAGAAGTACGGGGGCGCCGACGAGGGTTAGACCAGGTGCCGCATGCACTCCCGCGGGACCCGTGTCGTACGGGTGTCGAATATGGCGTGACTCAAGAAACCATTTGGGCGCGCTTGCCGCCTATCGTATTCCCACGCAATATTGTCTGCGGTCGAAAGGCACTGGGGGAGAGCGTAATCCAATTTCAGGCCGGTGTCGTGGGCGGCCGCCGAGATCAATCCGCGGCCTGCGGTCACCAATCATTGCCGTGGGTGAGCAAGCCCGGCAAACGTTACACCTATCTGTGATAGTGTAACTGCTTTGTCACACATGCCGACGGGAAATTGATGACCGCTGAGGAAGTCGTGCGTGCCGAGATCGCCGCATGGAGCCGCAACGATGTCGACGAGGTCATGAGTCACTTCGCCCAGGACGCCACATTCGACATCGGCCCCTCCTGGCCACGGCTATCTGGTCACGACGCGATCCACGAGATGATGACGGTGTTCTTCGCTGGCGGGACGTGCGTTGACCTCGAAATCCAGCATCTCGCCGTGGACGGCGACGTGGTGATGATGGAGCGCCGCGATCACTGGATCGTGGACGGAAAGCAGATGAGCTGGCCGGTCATGGGCGCGTATCAGGTGCAAGACGAAAAGATCAAAGCCTGGCGAGAGTACTTCTACCCCCCGAGTGAGACGTAGGCGCACCAAGCGCTGAAGGACGCTTTCCTGTTCCGATCCAGTTGAACAACCCGGCAGCCCCGATGGAGTTCTGATGACCGTGCCGACCGCCCCCGCCGAGTCTGACCTGTACTACGACCCGTACAACATCGACCTCAATATGAATCCCTATCCGGTGTTCGCCAGGATCCGGGAAGAGGCCCCGCTCTACTACAACGAACAGCACGACTTCTACGCGCTCAGCCGCTACGACGACGTCAACAAGGCCGTCATCGACCACGAGACGTTCATCTCCGGGCGCGGCGCCCTGCTTGAGATCATCAAGTCGGGCATGGAAATTCCGCCGGGCACACTGATCTTCGAGGATCCGCCGATCCACAACATCCACCGCAACCTGCTGTCGCGGGTGTTCACACCCCGCAAGGTGCTTGCCCTCGAGCCGCAGATCCGCGAGTTCACCGCGCGGTGCCTGGATCCGCTGGTCGGCTCGGACCGCTTCGACTTCGTCAACGACCTCGGTGAGCAGATGCCGATGCGCGTCATCGGCATGCTGCTGGGGCTCCCCGAAGACCGGCAGCGGCAGATCACCGACCACGGCGAGGAGACCCTGCAAGGGAAGACCGTCGACGCCTTGGCCACCGGTGAGGTGTTCGCGGAGTTCGTCGACTGGCGCGCCGAACACCCGTCTGACGACATTATGACCGACCTTCTCAACGCCGAGTTCGAAGACGAGACCGGCACGGTACGCAAGCTGCGCCGCGACGAGCTGTTGCTGTACTTGACGGTCATCGCCACGGCCGGATCCGAGACCACCACGCGCCTGATCGGCTGGGCCGGTAAGACGCTGGCTGACTACCCGGATCAGCGCCGCGACCTGGTGGAGAACCCGGGACTGATTCCTCAGGCGATCGAGGAGATCCTGCGCTGGGAGCCGCCGGCGCTACAGATCGCCCGCTACGTCACCCGCGATGTCGAGTACTACGGCCGGACCGTGCCGGAGGGTTCGGCGATGCTGATGCTCGTCGGCGCGGCCAACCGCGACCACCGCCGGTTCCCGCCGGACGGTGACGTCTTCGACATCTACCGGGAACAGCGTTCGCACATGACTTTTGGCGCAGGCACGCATTTCTGCATGGGCAATGCGCTGGCCCGACTGGAGGGCCGGATCGCGCTGGAGGAGATCCTCAAGCGCTTCCCGGCCTGGGAGGTCGACTGGGCCAACGCGGTACCGTCGGAGACCGCCGCGGTCCGGGGCTGGGCGGCCATGCCCACATTCGTTTCCCGTTCCTAGCGTGGAGCGAACGTCGCTCAGCTGCTTGACCATCGCAAGGGGACCGCAGCGCGGCGTCACCACCCTGGCGACGAATGTTTCGGGTCCTCGTCGTCGGGGACTGTCGCTGGTCGTCAACGTCTAGCCAGACCACGGCCGTGAACGCTCGGTCAATCGTGATGCCGCACAACGGGATCGGGCAGGAACAACCGGCAGGCACCGGGTTCGGCGAACGGAATGAGACCCAGGCCCGGCGTGTCGGTGGCGCCGAGCCGCTCCAGCATTCCCTCGACGATCCCGAGGTGGACCTGACAGACGATCGTCGGATAGCGACGGGCCGCGTTCAGCAGGGGACACCGGCGCAGCGCAATGCCTCGCCGGGCGTCGGGGTCGTCGTCGGGCGCGAAGCCGAGGCGGGCCAACGCCTCGAGCACGGACCGCCGCGCGTCATCGCCGGTGTGGCTGCACTCGTCGATGAGTTCGCGTCCCCACTCGACGCCGGCGGCACGCGCGTCGCGCTCCGGGTGCGCGCTGGTGCGAGCCAGCTGTCCGGCCAGCGCGGTCGCCAAACCCGCGTAGTCGCGCATCGCCACCGCGGGGTCGGCGGCCGACACCCGATACAACGTGGCCGGACGTCCGCGTCCGGGTGTCCTGGCGGTGGAGCGTTCGACGAGCCCAAGCTCTGCGACCACGTCGAGATGTTCGCGAACGGTGTTGGCGTGCAGGTCAAGAGCCGCGGCGGCGTCAGTGACCCGGACGGGGGAGTGTGCGCGCACGTAGTCGAGAACCCGCAGCCGCTGCCCGGACAGCGCCACGGGCGCCTCCAACACCGGCGTGGGCGGGGGGCCCAGGACGACCGGCTCTTTTTTCACGGAATTTATTGTAGTAAATTAATGGGCGATGCACCTAGCGCACTGAGCCGCACCCGCTCGGCGAGCGAGCGCGCTCAATGGAAAGGAACCGAAATGCCGGCCAACGATGTGATCGTGGCGTCCACAGCTGCCGATGCCGAGGCGGTCGAAGCCATCACCAGGCACCACGCGCAACTCGCCGGTCAGCTGGCGGTGCTTACCGATGCGATGGTGTCGGCGGTCGAGCGCGGTGCGGGCTTCGAGCCGGCACGCGTTGCGGCCCTTGCCTTCCTGGCCGGTGAGCTGCTGCCCCACGCCGCCGCCGAGGAGGAGCGCCTGTACCCGGCCGCCACCCGCACCCAGCGCGCGCGGCCCCTGATCGAATCGATGATCGCGACCCACCGCATCATCGGCTCCCTCGTCGACGGCATCCGCACGGAACCGCCGGTGCGCGCGGCCGGTTCCGCCCAAGCCCTGCGGGTGCTGTTCGACGCACACCTGGTCAACGAGAACGAGCGGATCCTGCCCATCGTCGCCGCCGACCCCGACGTTTCCCTGGTGGAGGTGACCCACGGCATGCACGAACTCCTCGGCCACGCGCACCCCACCAACGGCACCGAGCCATCACACAACTGCGGCTGCGGCGAAACCGATGCCGACGATCCCGTGCTCGACGTTCGCGAGGTGCCGCATTCGATCCGGCACGCGACCGTGTTCGGCGCGTTCGACGCCGTTCCAAACGGCGGCGCCCTGGTGCTGGTGGCTCCCCACGACCCGATCCCGTTGCTGCGCCAGCTCGACCACAGAACCTCGGGGCGACTCGAAATCCACTACGAGCAGCGCGGTCCGGAGGCGTGGCGGTTGCGGCTGATCAAGCGGTGAGTGCAGATACATCCCGGGACTGGCCCGAAACCCGTTCGGTGTAGCGGCAATACGGCGAAACCGCGCCGGGCGACTAGTCTTCGCGGGATAGCGCCGCGCGAGGGCACGCGGCGATGGCCTGCTCGGCGAGCGCCACCTGCTCGGCGGGCACGGGGTCGGTGAGGACCACGGCGTATTCGTCATCGTCGAGCTCGAACACCTCGGGCGCGATGTTCACGCAGAAGGCGTTGCCCTCACAGCGATCACGGTCCACTACCACGCGCATTGAAACCTCCTTCGATACTTCAGCGGGCTGCATCCTCACGCGTTCGCCTGCTGGCACACCCACCCGTCGGGCGTGCGTCCGGCCTCGATGAACCGGGTCAGCTCCGCGCTTGTTTGGGGCGGCAGGGTCGGTGTCGGCGTTCGGATAGATGACCGGCTCCTCTTTGGAGTTGTGCTGGTGGAGTTGATCCAGCAGCTGCGTGCACGTATCCCTCAGTCGCGGAATGTCGTTCCCGTCGGCGAGCAGATCCCCCAGCGTGTTCATGGTGTGCCAGAGCTGACCGTGCTCGCGCATCATCACGAAGATCGGCATCACGATCCCGGCCTCGCGCAGCGGCGGGAACAGGAAGACCTCCTCGAGGTAGATGTGCCGGCGCAGGGCTACCAGCGTGTCGGTCAATAGTTCCCGCTGCACGCTGCCGCAGTCGAGCTGTTCAATGAAAGCCTCTATCGCGTCATCGATTTCGCGGTGTTCTCGCGTCAGCTCGGCAGATAGCGTCAGGCTGGTCATTCGCGGTCTCCTCTGCGTCAGGCAGATTCTGTTCTAATCGAGTTGGGCGTCGACACTGATCGTTGCGCCGGCGAACAGTCGTGACACCGGACATAGCGCCGCGGCCTGGTCCACCACGGCGGCAAACGAGTCGGCATCCAGGCCGGCAACGCTGGCCTTGACCTTCAGCTGCGAGGTGGTGATCGTCGGAACACCATCGACCGCATCCAGGGTCACAGTGGCGGTGACCTCGAGTCGCTGTGGCGGAGTGTGGTTCTCGCCCAATTTCAGGGCCAACGCCATCGAAAAGCACGACGAGTGCGCCGCCGCCGCGAGTTCTTCGGGGCTCGTCTTGCCGCCGGGCTCCTCGGTGCGAGAGGCCCACGTCAGCGGCAGGCCGTCCAGCGCTCCGCTGCTGCCCTGCGACAGTTTGCCTTCGCCCGACGCCAGCGGGCCTTCCCATGTGGTCCGCGCCGCCCGTTCCGCGATGCTCATAGTCCGCGCTCCCTTTCTCCATTGCGTGGCATTTATACAAGTGTTATTTGTGCAAACCCTAGCCCGTCACGGTGCGCGTTGGCCAGCATCGTCATGCTGTTGTTTGCCGACGGTATGCGCTGATGACGTCGGGATCGGGGTCGATCCCCAGGCCCGGTCCCTGCGGGACCGAAATCCGGCCTGCCGTCGGGGTGAGGCCATCGCCATAGATGGAGGCTTCCAGTTCGAACCAGCGCCACTCGATCATGGAGTCGATGTCGCCCAGAGCGGCGGTCGCATGAAGCGCCGCGAGCAATCCGGGACCGTCGTAGAAGGAATGCGTCATCACCGGGACGTTGTGGACGGCCGCGAGCGGAAAAACCTTGCGCAACTCGCTGATACCTCCCATCTTGGCCGGGCTCGGCTGAACAAAGTCCACCGCTTCCGCGGCGAGCATGCGCTCGAATTCCAGTACGGTGGAGGCGTTCTCGCCTGATGAGATCGGGATGCCGGTGGTTCGGCGCAGTTGGGCGAGACCATCGAAATCCTCCGGCGGCCACAGTGGCTCCTCGAGGAATTTGAGCCGAGCCGCCCGGAGTTCGTCAGCGACGGCAGTGGCTTCGGTCAAGGTCCAGGGGCAGCCGGCGTCCACGATCAGCTCGATATCGGGGCCGGCTTCCTCGCGGGCCGCCCGAATTGCCGACACCCCCGCCTCGTGCAGCTTGAGCACTTGGAATCCGGCGTCGATTGCCTGCCGAACCACGGCGCGGACCAGCGCCGGGTCGGAATAGCAGGCGAGGCTTGCGTAGCACGGCATGGTGGTCACCCCGCCGCCGAGGAGCTGGGACACCGGAGCATGGGTGAGCTTCCCGGCGATGTCCCACAAGGCGATGTCGACCGCCGAAAGGCCATAGGTCAACGCGCCACCGCGCCCGAACACGTGCAGCTTCTTTTGAATCTCCAGCATCAGCGGACCGATCCGCGTGGCGTCCCGCCCGATGCACAGGGGTGTGATGAGTTGGTCGACAGCAAGTTTGGCGGAATCGACGGCGCTGAAACCGAAGGCTTCCCCCCAGCCTTCCACTCCGTCGGAGGTTGTCACCTTGACGAGCAGCGAGTCCGCCGCGGTCAGCGCGTCTCCCCAGAGCGACGCCCCGGGAGTGCTGCCCGCCTTGAGCGGGATACGCAGGGGAACCGTCTCGATCTTCGCGATCACTGCGGCGCGGTCAGCGGCGGTGGGCGCGGTAATCCCTGCCATGGCCGAGACTCAGCTCGTCAGCCGCAACACGTCGGCGAGCGCCCGGCGCGGCGTGGGCGGCGGGGCTGCGTCGAGTGTCGGTGCGACACCCACCCGGATCAAGACCTGGGGGAGGTCGGTGTGACCCGTGACCGCCGCCAGCAGTTCACGGCTGACCGACAGTTCCGTCAGCTGCGACACCGGGCAGGTGGCCAAGCCGGCCATCGTGCATTCCAGGAGGACACCTGATAGCAACTCGCCGCACGCAAACGCGTTGGCGCGGCTGTCATCTTCGGTGGACAGCATCAAGATCTTCGAGAAGTCCCGCGTCACCCCGGCACGCCTGTCCGGGTTGCGGGTGAAGGGGAAGTGGCGATTGACGCCCACCCGATCCGACTCGGCGGCCGAGATCAACGAGCTGTAGGGGATCCCCTCCGATACTTCGAACGGTGCTGTCCACCAATCGAGTTCGACATGATACGCAGAGTCATACAGGCGCAGCGACTCGGTGAACTCGGCTGCTTCGGCCAGGCGCGGACGCATCTCCTCCGGCAGCACGTCCAATCGCACCACGCCCGCGTCGATCCTGCCGCGGAGCAAAGCCTCAAACGATTCCCAGTCGACCGGCGCAAGGAACGGGAGCCGGTCGGTCCGACGTTGCAGGATCGCGTCGGCGCGGCGACGCTGGTGGTCCGTCACGCCGTCTGACGGAGCGAATGTCACCCTGGCCAGGTGCGTCGGATCGCGCGGCTCGGGAAATCGTTCGATCTCGGCGATCCAGCCCGCGGCCGCCATCGCCACCCGGAGGTGTTCAAGCGCACCCCCGCAGCTGATGTGGGCCTCGCGCATCGATCGGTCCGCGTGCACGACACGGCGTGTGTCGAGAAGCAGGTCCAGCCCCGCGCCGTCGGCCTCCCATCGCCACGGTTGGGTGTTGTACAGCGACGGGGCGCGGCAGGCCAAGCGAACCGCATCCTCGATGACCTTGGTTTCCACCATAGTGTCCAACACGGTGCACCTCCGGCTTCTCTGCTGGCCCAAGGCCGTTCGTTAGGGAGGACGACTCGGACATCCAGTGCTATTATTAATGAATAATATCCTCGAAATAGCTGGAAGGCAACCGCACGAGAGGACGGATGGGGTGGGCGAGCACAACGGGAGCGAGGCCGGACGGCCGCACCGCGGGGCGCAAAACCGGCAGCGCCAACGAGTTCTTGAACTGGTGCGTGAGCATGACGAACCGGTCGATGCGACCGAACTCGCCGGACGGCTCGGGCTGCACACGACGACCGTGCGTTTTCACCTTGACACGTTGTGCGCCGCGGGACTTGTCGAGCGGACTCGGATCACGCGGACCGGTGTCGGTCGTCCCCGTACCGGCTACCGCGCGATGCGCGAGCGGCTGGACTATCGAATCCTGGCCGAAATATTGGCCTTGGAACTCGGGGATACCGCCGACAAGAGGCGCCGCCGCGCCGAAGCCGCCGGCCGGCGCTGGGCTGAACGGATCGCCGACGACGTCCCGCACGAAGACGCTGCGGGACAACATGTTCCAGACGCGGCCGCACCGGGGAAGGTTGCTGAGGAGCGTTCGGTGATGATCACGACGGTGTTCGACAGGATGGGATTCGGTCCCGAGTTGGTCCCGGCTCGCAAATCGACCCGCGGCAACCAACGGACGATTCGTTTGCACAGCTGCCCTGTCCGTGATCTGGCCCGGGATCACCCCGAGGTGGCATGCGCGTTGCACCGGGGCCTCCTGCAGGGCCTGGCGGGCCCGACGAAGGCGGTTGGTTCGGAGCCGGGGATGCACGTCGAGCTCGAGCCGTTCGTCGAACCCGAATTGTGTCTTGCCACGGTGATCGCGCATGACTGAGGTGTGCGCCCCGGTTGGCCGAGCGGACGCAGATCTGGTCGCCCGCACGGACATCGAGGCGCTGTTGCGCCGCTTTTACGGCCGGGTGATGGTCGACGACGTCCTCGCTGAGCCGTTCGCGGAGTTGCGAAGCAAGGGCCTGGAGTCGCACCTCCCGGTGATGGCCGACTTCTGGGAGACCGTGCTGTTTCGCGCCGGACTGTACCGAGGCAGCGCCTTGCACGCCCACCGGCACGTCCATCGACGAATCCCGTTGGGCAGCCGTCACTTTGTCCGCTGGCTGAGCGTGTGGAACGACACCGTCGATGAGATGTTCCGGGGACCGATCGCCGAGCGCGCGAAGATTCAGGGCGCCCGGATCGCCTGGGCGATGCACCGACGGCTGACGGGCGCGGACTCACCGGAACTGGACACCCTGGTTCCGCGCTGAAACGCTGACCGGCCGCCGGACGTAAGGTGACGAGCTTGTCATCCGGGTCACGGTTCTTGGTTGCTTGCCGGTCATCGGAGCCCGATCCATCTGGTTTATACAAGCATACTTGTGTAAACTCCACGGCATGGCATACGTGATAGGAAAGCCATGCGTAGACGTGATGGACCGGTCCTGCGTCGAGGAGTGTCCGGTCGACTGCATCTACGAGGGTGGCCGGGCGCTTTACATTCATCCCGACGAGTGCGTGGATTGCGGGGCGTGCGAGCCTGTTTGCCCCGTCGAGGCGATCTACTACGAGGATGACCTGCCGGAAGAGTTGCAGCCGTACCAGGCGGACAACGCGGCGTTCTTTTCCGAAACGCTTCAGGGCCGTGACGAGCCGCTGGGGTCGCCGGGCGGGGCCGCCAAGATCGGCCCGCTCGGCGTCGACACTCCGTTGGTGGCCAACCTGCCCAAGCAGGCCGACCCGGCGTGAGCGCGGCCGTCATGTCATGCGACGAGCCGTCCGGCCACCGCCGCGATGAGCCGCGAACCCCTCGGATGGACCTCAACCGGCCGACGCCGCAAGGAATTTCGAGGTGAACGCCGAGAGGTCGATCGTCGTCGCCTCGGCGGGCGGATTTGAACTCCTCACGCCCGCCGGTGGGACGCTTCCTCGGACATCACATCCGCCCATACGCGACGGCCATCAGGAGGAAGATCGCTGCGATCAGAAGAAACATCGTCGCCAGCGGGTCGATCACATCGAATATCACGGGACGGCCATCAGCTGAGGCCCGCCAGGTGGACGCCGTAGGGAACGGCCTTCAGGAGCGTGACGGTGAGCGCGACACCGCTGGGCAGGGTGTAGGTGCGCCGCTCGCCGGGTCGAGCGCCGGCGATGGCGGCGCCCAGCGGCGATCGGATCGAATAAACCTCCATGCCACCGTATTCGGCGCCGCGCACGCTGAACAGGAACGTTTCGACCTCGCCGGTGTCATCGTAGCGGATGGTTAAAACCATTCCGGGCTCGGCGATCCCGTCATCGGGCGGGTCCTCACCGACGACCGCATCGACCAACAGCTCATGGATCCGTCGAATGCGCAGCTGCCACGCACGCTGGACAGCGACCGAATTTTCGTCGGTGGCATCGCCAACGGCGTTGGTGTCGCACAACTCCCGCAGCGTGGCCAGCTCCCGCTGGAGCCGCTCGTAGGCCTGCGGCGAAATCCATGCGGGTTGTGTGCTAGTCATATCTTTTCCCTTTCTTCTGACAGCGTTCGAGTGCAACCGAGATACGTTCTCGCGGTCGGGACTTCGCGGGAGGTTTGCGTTCGGGGTTATCGGGCGGCGTTGCGCAGGGTTCTGTGCCGCGGGTCAAACTCGGCGAGGGCTTGGGGCTGCTTGCCGGTGGTGATGTGTTCGGCCAACAGCCGCCCGGTCACCGGGCCGTGTGCCAAGCCCCACATGCCGTGCCCGCCGGCCACGTAGATACCGTGCGCCAGCTGGCCGATCAGTGGGCGCCCATCGGGGGGAACCGCGCAAGCGCCGGCCCATACGTTGCTGCGCGCGGCCCAATCCACCCCGTCCAGCAGGGAACTGGCGGCGGCGGCGATGGCCTCCACCCGCTCGCGTGGGTGCGGCTGATGGGGCCGGCGAAGTTCCAGGGCGCTTGAAACACGCAGCGCGCCCTTGTAGGGCGTGCACGCCACCCGAATGTCGGGCAGGTAGATAGGCGCCAGTATCGGCCGGTCCACCGGCACGGTGAACGAGTAACCGCTCTGGGCCTGGACCGGGACGCGCAGCCAGCGACCGGCCAGCCGCGACAACCGGTCACCGGTGGCGATGACCGCGGCATCGGCGGTCAGCGGGTCGCCGCGGCGCGGGTGCACTACGACACCGCGATCGGAGCCGTGAACGTCGTCGATTTCCCGCCTGTGCATCGCCGCCCCGCGGGCCATCACGGAGCGGCCCAGGGCTTCGACGAATCGTCGGGGATCGACGAACCGCTGGCCATTGATGTTCAGGCCCGCGGTGACCCCCGGCGTGGCCAGGGGTACTTGCTCACGCAAGGCCGCGCCGGAGAGTGCGGTGACATACATTGGCTGTCCGGCGTTTTCGAGCTGCTGCAGCATTTCCAGCATGCGCTGCGCCTCTTTGGTGCTACGAAACAGCGCGGTGATCGGCGCGTCGGTGACCGGTGCATCGACGCCGTTGGCGATCAGCACATCGAAGGCTTCGATGCAGTCCTCGTTGAGCGCCACGCCGGCCCGCAGGGCCGACTGCGACGACGAACGCCGATGAGACGGTGAGAGCTGCATGAATATGGCCCCCAGGTGCGCGCCCAGGGTCGACGGCACCTGCGTAGGCGTGGCCGGTTCGCGACGGGCCTGCAGCTCGTCGCGCAGCACGCCGGGGGGCTGAAGCGGCAAAGTCAATGCCGGAGCGATCCATCCCGCATTGCCCCATGACGCACCCGCGGCAACGCCCGTGCGGTCGACCACCGTGACGTCGACTCCGCGTTCCTGGAGGAACCACGCCGTGGACAATCCGACGATGCCGGCGCCCACGACAATCACGGATCTGGGTCCGCCGTCAATAGATTCGACGCCACCCATCGCGCACCTCCGCAGCTGATCTTCTCGATTGGTGATGTCCATGGTGGTGTGCGCAGGTGCCACCGTGTTTGCCGGAACTCGACAACGGGGGCGTGGGCCGTTGTTCCGAACCGACAACGCCGTGGCTGCCGTTATCTCACCGATGTCCGACGAGGTTGTCGAAGTCCCGTTGCCATCTGGCGTAGCGCGACCGGTCGAGCGCGATACGGACGACGCCGAATAAGCCCACCGCCAACAAACTCACGGTGGACCAGGTCGCCGCGGCGAACGCCACGCCCTCGTCGACGGCGGTCCGTACCGGCGGGCGCACCGGGGCGCCCGAGCCGTCGACCCAAATCTCTATCTTGTCACCGGGTTTCACGTTTAAGGGCGCGGTGACGTCGCCGCTGTGTTCGGTCCCGTCGACCGACCAGCGTGCGGGCACCGTCACCGTTGGGCTGTCGAGGGCCCTGCGCGGGTGGCTGTCCCCGGTGGACGTCGCGGTCACCTGCCGGTGAGCTTGGGCCTGCTCGGCGTGAACGCGGCTACTGGACTCGTGGACGGCGGTGCCCACGGCGGCCCCGATGGGAACCGCCACCAGCGAGATCGCAACGGCCAGCACCAACGTCAGCGCCTCCAGCCGGTCGCTGGCGCGTATCAGCGGGTTGCGCCCGAACAACCGCGAGGACAGCCTCCGCGGCAGTGGCACGGTGAAGCTCTCCATGGCGGCGCCGTCGTCCGGGTCGCCGGCGGGCCGAAGGTGATCGGGACGTTGGGTGCTCATCGGATGTTTCCTGTCGACGGGTCGGCGCGGGCTTGACGGTCGCACGCGGCGGACGGAAAGACCCCCGCCACCGAAAACCCGGCCTTAGGTGGACAACCTCATGATGGCCGGGAGGGGTGGGGCGAGGTTTGCCGATACGAGACAATGGCGCCGCGGCGCTTTGTCGTATTCCGACAGCGCCGTCGCTCAATCGGTGTCGGTGGCCGCGAGCTCGATCATCATCGCCAGCCGCTTTCTGGCGTCGTCCAACGACAGGGTGGTGATCTCAGCCATCTTGCGCAGCCGGTAACGGACGGTGTTCTCGTGCACTCCCAGCCGTTCGCCGGCCTCGGTCGGGTCGCCCTGAGCCTGTAGCCACGCCCGCAGCGTCAGCACGTAGTCGGTGCCGTTGGCTTGGTCATGGCGGCGCAGTTCGGCCACGGGCCCGCGGGTCGGCGCGCGCCCCGAGCGCGCCGCGGCCCGCAGCCGCTGCAGCAGGATGTCGTCCCATGACTCGTCGTAGGCCGGAGGCGCGGCGGTGGGCGACATCTCGTGCAACGCCAGGCATTCGTCGGCCTCTTGGCGTGCGGCGGCGAGATCTGTCACCTCGGCCACACCGCTGACCCCGGCGATCACTGTCACCCGCTCGGGTAGGGACGCCTGCAAGGCGGTCACCCAGCGCCGCGCCGTCACCGCGTCCTCGCCGGGGAGCACGGTGTAAACGATATTGCCCGCCAAAGCGCTGCGCCCCGGCCGTGACCAGCCGAACCCGGTGGTGGCGCGCCCGAATGCCAGCAACAGCGCGGCATCGCGGTCGGCTCCGACGAACGCCTGCACCGCGATGACGCGCAAACCGTTGTGCGCCAGGCCCAGCCTGCTCGCCACCGTGGGCGCGTCGGCGCCGCCCTCGAGCAACCGGATCACCAATTCGGACTCGACCTGGCGCTCCAGGTCCGCGCTCGCGCGTGACCGCAGCAGATGCAGGGCCACGGTGTGCGCGCCGTCGGCCAGGGCCCTGCGCGCCGCGTCGCCCAGCGGTGCCGGGCGTGCCACCCACACGGACCCGATCAGTTCCGCGCCGGATCGCACCGCAACCACCATGCGCCCGGTCAAGCCAAGGTCAGGTGCCTCGGCGATGAACAGCGGCTCGTCGGAGGCCGCCAGGTGCGCGAGTACCCCCCGCTCCTCCAACAGCGCGCGAAGCGGTTCCGGCGTCTGCCGTCCGAGGATGGTCTCGACCCGCGCCGGGTCTGCATGGTGCTGCAGCCTCGAATACGCCAACACCCGCAACAGCCGATCGTGGATGACGACCGCGCTGCCGATCGCGTCTGCCAAGCTGTCGGCCAGCGCGAAGAGATCGGTTGGGCCGCGCCCGGATTCGGTCTCGCGGCCTTCCAGCACCAGGCCGTAGACCACCGCCGCCACCGCGCTCCATGACACCGTCTCATCGATGACCATCACCGCGCCGACGTCGGCGTTGCTGTCGAAGGTCACCGGTGTCTCACCGTCGCGCAGCAGCACCACGACCGCGCGCGCCGACGCCGCCCAGCGCACTGCCTCGTCGAGTGAGCCGGCGCCGATGGCCAGCAAGACGTCGCCCACCACCGGGCGTTCGGCGGACGGCTCGTGGACGACCACGCTGCGCAGCTCGGTCGACCGTGGC
Source organism: Mycobacterium sp. WUMAC-067 (assembly GCF_020217485.1). Lineage (GTDB taxonomy): Bacteria > Actinomycetota > Actinomycetes > Mycobacteriales > Mycobacteriaceae > Mycobacterium. The sequence goes on from NZ_JAEKMI010000008.1 coordinate 108,023, forward strand.
ACCGAGGACCAACGCAATCGGACGCCATACCCACCCAGGACGTTCACCAGGCGGTCCAGTGTGATCATGCGCCGGCTCCAACGATGTTCAGAAACGAGAGGGAGGTGCCTTGCATTGTGCCCCCAGATCGCGAGCAGCGAGGCGGTTGTGGCTGCGGAGCCGGAAACCGCGTCGCGTGGCCGGCTGGACTTTTCACAATATCACTTGTAAAAACATAGGGCGGGCATGGACCACGTGGGCCACGATCAGCCAACGGCCGGCGACGGACATCTGCGAAGAAAGGGCAGCGACGCAATGAGTTTTCGCGACGACGGCAAGGTGTACCTCGAAGTCGGGGTCAACGAAGACGTCGGTAAGGACGAAAACCCGAATGTGCCGTACAGCGCTGAAGAGACGGCCCGCGACGTGGTCGAGTGCATTCAGGGCGGAGCCACGGCCGTCCAATTCCACGCCCGCTACGACGACGGTCGGCAGGCGTGGGCCGACGACGAGGTCTGGCGCACCATCTTGGCGACCGCGGCCCGTGACGTCGACCCGTTGGCCTATCCCGGCTACGCCGGCAGCCTCGACCACATCTGGGCGCTGGCCGAGCATCCACCGGCCGGCACCGGACTGCTGTTCGCGCCGTTCGACCCCGCTCAACACGTCCAGCGTGTGCTGTGGCAGGAGGACGAAAACCAGTTCAAGACAGTCGATTCGAGCGGTCCGAACGGTTCGCATCCGTCTTACCCGCCCGAACTCGACCGGTTCACCAAGTTGGGCCTGGTGCCCAGCATCGGTGTTTTCAACGACGTTGACCTGCGCTGGGTGATACTGGCGGCCCGCATTGGGATCGTGCGGCAACCGCTGAACATCAAGTTGTTCTTCTCCGATCGCTGGGTTTCCCATAGCGATCCCGACCCCGACGTCCTCGACTACCTGGTCTCGCGCGTCCCGACGTGGATCGACCACGAGATCGTCGTCGTTCCGTATGCGATGAGCTCCGCCGAACGGCGCCAAGAGCTTTGGGAGCATGCGCTCAACCGCGGGCTCGGCATCCGGGTCGGCATCGGGGATTGCCCATCGATATCGCGGACCGCCACCAACGCCCAGATGGTGGAACGCGCGGTCAACCTCATCACCAAACGGGGACTCACCCCGGCCACCCAGGATGACGCGCGTGCCCGCTTCGCCCCGGCCGAGGTGGACGAAAGCGAGTTGGTCAGGGTGGTCGTCAACCGGAATCGGTGCATGGGATGGGGTGTCTGCTACTCGCACGCGCCGGAGATCTACCAACCCGATGCCGAGGGCTACTGCGTCGTCGTCAAGCCCCATGTCGATGCCAGCCTGCTCGAGAAGGCCATCGAGGGCGCGGCGAGCTGCCCGGAACGGGCGATCCGCGTCGAGATGTGACAACGGCTCGCCGGCCGACGATTACGACGGGGGTGTTAGTGAGCGACGCAGGAAAGGCGTGAGTATGTCGACGGGCAGTGGGAACACCACGGTCGAGTTCTGGTCGGCGCCCAGCTCCAAAAGCGTTTGCAGGTACCGCAGTTGAAGCGAGGCCGGATTCTTCGACAGGGTCTCAGCGGCCTGGCGCAGCTCGTCGGACGCCTGTAGTTCGCCGCGGGCGTTGATGACCTTGGCGCGGCGTTCGCGTTCGGCTTCGGCCTCGCGGGCCATCGCGCGCTGCATGGATTCGGGGATCTCGACATCCTTGATCTCCACGACCCGGACCTCGATACCCCAGGGTCGGGTCTGCGCCTCGATGATGGTCCGCAGATCGTTGTTGAGATCCTCGCGTTGGGCCAGCAAGGTGTCCAGGTCTGCGCGGCCCAGCAGCGAGCGCAGGGTGGTTTGCGCGATCTGTGAGGTGGCCACTGCGTAGTTTTCCACGGCGAGAATCGCTTTGAGGGGATCGACCACCTGGAACATCACCACCGCATTGACCCGGGCCGGCACGTTGTCACGGGTGATCACTTCCTGCGGTGGGATGGTCAACGTGACCACCCGCTGGTCGACCCGGATCATCTTGTCCACCAGCGGAATCAAACATCGCAGCCCCGGCCCGTAAAGCGGGCGGGCATGCCCCATCCGGAACACCACCCCGCGCTCGTACTCGCGCACCACCGCCAGCGAAACGAGCGCAAGCACGATCAGCAGCCCCGCGATCGTCAGACCAGCGACAAGCAGCCGCGCGCTCACGGTGCGGCGCCCTTCTCCGATCGGCCTGCGCCCCAGCGGGTCGAATAGCGGTCGACCGCGACGGCCACCTGGTCTTCCATCCCCGAGCGGTGCGCCACGTGCTCGGGAGCGTCTGACGGGGTACGCCACAAATGGCCGGCCAGCGGCAACCCCGCCGCCATCGCGATGGCTATGGCGCCGATCAGAACCAGCAGGTCGGCGGGGGAGTGCAGCCTGGCGAGCATGACGAGGGGCATCACGACCGCCAAAGTGGCTACGCAGCAGGCGATTCCGCGGTGAAAGCGTCCTGCCTCGGAATGCGGCCAGGGGTCGATCTCGCGGCTGATTTCGCGCCCGTGCTCCGAGGTCGTGCAGGTCGATTTGACCGGGCAGCTGTTGCACACGCTGGGCTTCGCCCGATAACGCATCACCCGATGCTTCGGATCGAAGGAACTCGGCCACAGCCAGTGGTCTTCGGGACACACCCACGCGTCATGATCGGCGTGATAACGGAATCGGCCGCTGCGCCACTGCGCGGCGCGCTGCGACACCCGCCGCGCCATCATGTCGACACCCCAGGCGGTGGCCACCAGTGCCAGTGCATAGCCGGCAACCAGCCAGGCCGCGACGGTAGGGGACGCCATCGTCAACCTTTCTGCGATGCCGAGGGGACCGGGTCGAGTTCGGTGTAGAGCGGGTGTTCGTTCAGTTCGTCGCTGGCCGGCGCGCGGCGGACGTTGCGTATCGCCGTCCACGCGATCCAGACGAACGGCAGGACACCACCCAGGATGAAGACGAAGTCGCCGGGCAGCCGCAGCCATTCGATCAGCGAGTTGCCGGGGCGGGTGAGGTAGCCCAGCGAACGCGCCTCGAAATACCCTGTGCTCACGGAGTGGTACAGCTGCAAAACCCCCAGCGGCAGCAGGGTGGCGAACACCATCCAGGCCAGGCCGATGTTCATGCACCAGAAGGACAGCCGCGCCCACTTTTCCGGCCACTTGGCGGCGGGGATCGCGTAACGGAAGGCGAACATCGCCAGACCGACGGCCAGCATGCCGTACACACCCATCATCGCTCCATGGGCGTGGTTGGCGGTCAGTGCGGTGCCGATCTGGTAGTAGGACACGATGGGCAGGTTGATCAGGAACCCGAAGATGCCTGCTCCCAAGAAGTTCCAGAAGCCCACCGCGACAAGGAACATGACCGCCCAGCGGTGCGGGAACGGTGTTTCGTGGCTTTGTTGACGAGACCCTAGCTGAAGGAAGGCCCAGGCCTCGACGGTCAGGAAGGTCAGCGGGATCACTTCGGCCGCCGAGAAGAACGCGCCCAGTGCCATGTGTTCCACGGGGGTTCCCGAGAAATACAGGTGGTGCATCGTGCCGATCACACCGCCGGCGGAATACAGGATGATATCGAGGAAGATCACTCCGAGCGCGATGCGTTCGCGTACCACCCCCAGCAGGACGAAAATGTAGGCCACCATTACGGTGGTGAACAGCTCGAGGAAGTCCTCCACCCACAGGTGGACCACCCAGAACCGCCAGAAGTCGGCGACCGAGTAGTGGGTGTCGTGGCCGGCCAACAGGCCCACGGCATAGAAGGCGGGGATCGCCAGGCCGGTGAAGAAAAACATCCACGGCAGGTTCATCTTCGACGCGCCCTTGAGCTTTCCGCGGATGCCGCGCCAGATGATGGCGATCCACAAGAACAGTCCGACGGTCAGCAGGATCTGCCACAACCGCGGCAGGTCGAGAAATTCCCACTGCTGGGAGAACAAGCCGCCCGCGGGAATCACCCCGTAGATCGAGAGGGCCTCGCAGATCAGTGAGCCGCCGACGACCAAGACGAGCGCGCCGAGGAGGCCGTAGACCAGCCAACTCTGCCGTCGCGGTTCGTGGCGACTGATGAAGGGCACCAGGAAGATTCCGCCCGCCAGAAACGCGGCCGCCGTCCAAAACAGCGACAGCTGCACATGCCAGGTGCGGGCGAGGTTGAACGGCAACAGCTTGGCCAGGTCCAGCCCGTAGAACGCCGACAGGTCGGCGCGATAGTGCTCGACGGCGCCACCCATCAGGGTTTGCGCCAAGAACAGCACCGACACGATTCCGAAGATCCAGATCGCGGCGCGCTGCGAGGCGGTCAGTCCCACCTCGCCGGGCTGGCGGAACGACAACGTGGATGCCTCGGCGCTGTGCCACCCGATCTTTTGGCTCCACCGCCCGTACACCGCGAACATGATCCCGGTCCCGCCCAGCAGGGTGACCAGCGACAACACCGACCACACCACGATCGATGCGGTGGGCCCATTGTCGACTCGCGGCTCGGCCGGCCAGTTGTTGGTGTAGCTGTAGCTGTGACCCGGCCGCTCGGCGGCGGACGCCCACGCCGTCCACGCGAAAAACGCAGTGAGGTCATGGATGTCGGCCTTGCTGGTGATCATGCGCGGCAATAGTCCGTACTTGGTGGACTTCTCCCCGAAATAATCCGCGTAATGCTGTTGGATGTGGTCGAAGGCGGCCGCCTGCTTATCGGTGAACACCAGAGTCTTGGTGTCGGCGTTGTAGCGGTTGGCGCGAAACTCGGCCACCACCCGCTCCTTGGCATCGGCCGCCCCCTGCGCCCGCCATTGCGCGGCCACATCGTTGGTCGACATGCGCAGATATTCCGCGGTGTAATCGGGCCCCAGGTAAGCGCCATGCCCCAGCACGGAGCCGTACTGCATCAGGCCGCGCGCCTGATAAAGCTCCTGGCCGCGGGTGATCTGGGCGCCGGTGAACAGCGCCTCGCCCGATTCACTAACGACGTTGGCCGGCAACGGCATTGAGGCGGTGTAGGTCCGGTACACCAAAATGCCCATCACCAAGAACCCAAAGATCATCACCAGGGCCACGCCCTGAGCCCAACCCTTGCCGATCAACGAGGTGGAGGGTGCTGGCGTGGTAGGTCGTGACGGTGCTGATCGGATTGCCATGTGCCGGTGCGCTCCTCGGGCTGGATGAAGGAGGGAAATCTGTCCGGGTAATTACACAATGGCGATTGTAGAAATTCACTATGAGCTGCATCACGCCCGCCGCGGTGGGCGCATGATCCAGTTAGCCGACTACCGAGCGCGTTTCGTACCCGCCTGCTGGCACACCCATCCATCGGGTATGCGGCCCGTGACGACGAACCGGGTCAGCTGCGCGCTCGTTGGCGCCGGCAACTCGTAGTCGGCGTGCAGGTAAACCACCGGCTCCTCTTTGAAGTTGTGCTCGTGCAGCTGGTCCAGCAGCTGGTCGCAGGTAGCGTCGAGTCGCGGACCTCCCGTCCGGTCAGCGAGCAGGCGCGTCAAGGCTTCCATCGTCCGCCACAGCTGGCCGTGTTCGCGCATCATCACGAAGATGGGCATCATGATCCCCGCCTTCCGAATTGGCGGGAACAGGAAAGTCTCCTCCAGGTAGATGTGCCGACGCAGCGCGTCCATCGTCGCCCTCAGCAGCTCGGGGTGCCGGTCGCCGCCACCGAGCTTCTCGATGAAACATTCGATCGCAGCGGCGATTTCGCGGTGTTGCCGCATGAGTTCGGCGGATAACACCCGGTCGGGCATCACGTGCTCCTCTACGTCGGTCTGCGGATTGGGGAGGTCGGTCTCGTAGCGGGCAATCGGTCAAGCCGGGGGCCTTGCCGGCGACGAACCGACGTTCGGTTCCCGTTGCCCGACAGCAAGCCCCTGCTGCATTCCCCCGATGAGCTGCTGTCTCTGACCAGGGCTGCCGGCGGGCCCGGGCTGTGGGCAGCTGCAGCTGAGGCCGCCGAAGGGATTGGGGCTGGGGCCACCCGGATCCGGATCGGCGCCGGCCTGCGCCGGTGTCGATGCCCCGAACGCCACGATGACGGCAGCGCACATCGAAGCGTTTGCGATGAACGCCAGCGGTTTTCGGGCCGCCGGCCCGGTCGCGCGTTCCTTCGGATTCGGAGAGCTCGCGCCCTCCGTGACGGCCCGCGGTCGGCGTCGGCGCATCACCCGGCCACCGGCGAATGCGGAATGAGCGAGACACGCAGGCCGACGCGCTGAACCGCGCCCTCGGATTCGCGTCCGACCATGCCGCCCAGCGGCAACTTGGACACGGTAGGGCCGGGGGTCGGCGCCGCGGCCCATCCGCCCGGCATGGTGCTGGAGTGGAGAGCCTGCAGCGGCGTGACCGACGACACGGTGGCGGCCCAACTCGGTGGCACGGACAACGTGCTCAGGGAGCTGGCTTGGCCCACACCCGCCGCGGCGCCGTGGCCCACTCCTGCCAGCGGGAGATTTCCCAAGCCCGCCGCGACGCCCATACCGCTTATGCCCTCCACTCCGCCGGCGCCCTCGGCCCCCAGGATGGAACCGGCGCCCGCGTAGTCCAGCGCCAATCCCTGGTAGTCCAAACCGAGCCCCTGGTAATCCAAATCGAGGCCGTAGAGGTCTATTCCGATTCCGCCGGTGTCGGCGATCAGGCCGGTGCCATCGGCCCCGAACCCGGCCGCTTCTCCGGCCAGGGCGCCCGTGCCACCGTCGAGTGCAGGTGCGGCCGCGAGCGTCGAGGCAAGTCCCGTCGCGGCGCCCGCGCCCGTGCTCGCGCTCTTTGTCGCCCCCTTGCCGGAGGCGTTGGTCAGACCCGACAGCGCGCTGAGCGGGGCGGTGGCCCCCGACGATCCCAGCGAAGCGCCCGTGCCCATCGCCGCCTGCGACAGCCCGGTGCTCGAGGACGAGCCGGGTGTCGACAGGCCTTGCAGGGTTTGCGGCACCGAGGAGGCCCACTGCGTCGCCGTCGCGTGGGCGGTGCTGCCGGACTGGAGCGCCGCGTGGGTGACGGCGCCGATGTGGCCGGCGACGGCGGTCGAAGTGGTCGTTTGCGGGGGTGGCGGCGCCACCGGCGAAAGTGCCGAGGCCGACGCCGAACTGGCGGCATAGCCGTACATCGCGGTCGCGTCTTGGGCCCACATTTCGCTGTACTCGGCCTCGGTGGCCATGATCGCAGGCGTGTTCTGCCCGAAGATGTTGGTCTGGATCAATGCCAGAAGCCGAACGCGGTTGGCGGCGACCAGCGGAGGCGGGACCGTCATTGCGTAAGCGGTTTCGAAGGCTGCCGCGGCGGCCGTCGCCTGCGCGCCGGCCTGCTGACATTGCTCGGCGGTCGCCGTCATCCACGTGATGTAGGGCATGACCGCGGCCACCATCGACATCGACGCCGGCCCCGACCAGGACTCGTCGGTGAGACGGGCGATCACGGCTTGGTAGCTGCCGGCGGCATCAGTCAGCTCGGCGGCCAGCGTCTCCCATCCCGCCGCGGCGGCCAGCAAACTTTCGGGACCGGGTCCCAAATACATTCGACCGGAGTTGATCTCCGGTGGTAACGCGCCAAAATCCATGCCTATCCCTGTCCTTGGTGACTCTTTGGGCGGACCTTGCTGATGCCGCGGTGCTCGCACGCGACATCTGGTCAGCAGTCGAAGTGGTGGTGAAAAGTCCAAGCGCCCAACGCATCACGCAGCGACCTGGGACGCCCGTGACCTCGGAATTCCGTTAACTGGCACGCCGGATTTCGCGGCGGTGCCGGGTGTGGTGGCCACAACGCATCGCTGAAACAGCCCAGACAAGCCGATCAGCGGATGCCGGGGGCGCCGGAGCTGAGAGCGGCTAGCGTCCAGCTCGCCGTGCGAGGGTGTTGCACGCCGACGAGCCGGTGTGCCCGATCAGCAACGGGCGACGCAGTATTGAAAAATATTGTGCCCGACGGGGCTGGTCGCCGGCGCGCGCGCCGGCGTATCGACGCGCTGCTGTGACCAGATTACCCCGACAGCGGGCGGGGCCGACGAGCCGGACTGCCGCGGAGTGGAAAGGGCGAAAGTGCTTCCGCGATCGCGCTTTAACGCGGCACTCTTGAACGCCTTGTCGTCGTTCACAGTGGAGCCGACGCCGAGGCGACGCACCGGAACCGACTCGTGGTCCGGGTATATCGGGTTGGAAAGCGGGCTGACCGACGAAGCCGCCACCTCCGGCGGTGAAGCGTTGGCGGCCATTTCGGCTCGCAAAGCCCCGCAACCGAGTACAGCTGCGACGAGGGTCAGCGCAGCAACGATGGCCAGCGCAGCTTGTCCTCGCGGCCACCGTGAAAACATTCCCACTCCGAAATTCACAGTGCCATGCACTCTACCAGCCGCGATACATCACCAGCCAAGCCGTCACGTCCAGCAAAAACGATGATCGACATACGTTGGTGCGGCATCGATCGTGCGCCAGCTCGAAAAGGGCGGCGTCGTCAGACCATCCGCGGTCCGCCGAAACCCGGAACCGCGCCTACCGGGATCACGGCGAGCGCGATGACGAGAAGGATGAACAACCGCAACGTTTTTGGCGTGGGCGGCTGATCGATCTCCGGCCTGCGCGCTGCGAAAAGGACGAAAACGACCGCAACGTCGAACGCCACGATCGTCAGCCAGCGGGTCCAGTCGAAGCCGGTCAGAAAGACCGGGACGATCAACAGTAGGCCAGTGGTCACCCAGGTAGTCTGCCCCCGCAGCACCTCGACGAACGCGCGCAGCGGTACGCCCGACAGGACGCTGAGACCCCACACCGTCACCGCGGCGGCACCGGCACCGAAGATCACCGAGACTGTGAGACCGAGCGCGCCGATGTTCCCGACGGCCCGGATGGCGTCCGCGATTCCGTTGTCGTAGTTCGGCATCACGTTGCGGCACACCCAGTCGTGATAATCGGTTTGACTCGGTTGCCCCGCAAACACATAGCGCACCAGCGTCGCCGGCGATGTGACCGTGGCAAAGGGGTTGGGCACCGGGTGGTGCGGCACCGCCGCGCACAGTTGACGGGCGATGTCGTGGCGACCGAACGCCGCCACGGCGGCCGTGGTGAGGACGCCCGGCAACACGGCCAGCACCATGCCACGGCGCTGGGCCGTTTCCAACGCGCCGCCGAGGACGGCGATGGCCAGCAGCGCCCCCAACGCGAACTGCAGCCCTATCGCCTCGTGCACCAGCGTCAGCGCGGCGATGAGGGCGCCGTAGCCGGCGCACCAGCCCGTCGCGACGGGCCGGGAACGCGTGAGCGCCAACGCCGAGCTGAACACCGCCAGAGCCGCCGCGCCGAACAGGTCCGGCCGGGCCGAGAAGGCCGCAAACGGGACACCGAACGGCAACAACGGCATCACCCCCGCGACCAGCAGCCTGCGTTCAGACGGATGGCGACTGAAGAGCACCACACCGGCAACCGTTGCCAGGCCGCACAAATAGAGCGCGGTGGACAACCACCGCAAGCCGAGCGTGGCCGTGAAGTAGTGGCGTGGGGCCAACCGAACCAGCTCACCGGCGAGCCCGCGGCGCACGAAGCCGTGCGTGTAGTCGGCGGTGTAGTACGACATCCAGTACACGTCGAGCGGAACGACCTTGATCGCGAACCACAGCACGGCCGCCGCCCAGGCCGCGATCGCGACGGCGATAGCTACGTAACGGCGGCGTGTGCGTTGATCGGCCTCGAGGCCGAGGTCCACCATCACATCCCGCCCTCGTAGACCGTGGCGGCGCACAACCGCAGGTCGGCCAGCGCGCCACGCGCGAGCTCACGCGTGGCCGCTGTGGTGTCGCCGGCGCCGCTCTGGTAGGCGACCATCGTGAGAAATCGGCTGCCGTTGACCGTTCCTGTGGCGCAGAACAATTGGCCGCGTGTTTGCGCGATGCGCGACTGCGTGATGCCCTGCTCGGCCAGCCGCATCGAGAACTCGGTCGCGTCCGCACCGTCGATGCGGCGGACGGCGGGATCGAGGTTGCCGACGTTGGAGCAACCCACCGGTAGTTGGCCGGACGACATGGCGATGCCCTCGGCGCGACGCACCACCCATCGCGGCGTGAACGGAATGAGTGGCAATCCGGCGAGCATCTCGTTGGGTTGTCGATCCAGGGACGTCAGCAGGTTCTTGACTTCTGCACGCACGCCGCTCAGGTCGTGGACCACCGCGTGGCCGTCGACGGTGAGTGTGATCGAGGTCAGCGCGTTGGCGCGGTCGTCATCGGCGGTGCGATCGCTGACCGGAAGCACCACCGTCACGGAGCATCCGTCGGGGAGCACCCTGCCCATCCGGTGCGCCACGCGAGCGGCGAATGCGACGAACAGCGTGTTGCTGCTGCCGCCGAGGCCGCGGGCACGTGCGTCCCATGCCGCGGCGTCGGTTTGTATCGTCACCGACCCGAATGCGTTCTGGCCCTGACCCATTGGATCGTGCGCCCGAGGCGCCCGCGCCTGCGGGTGAACCTGCCGATCCGACGAGGCCTTGACCAGTATCGCCAGAGTCGCGATCAGCGCCCGGATCGCGGCCGGCAGGGCGAGAACGGCGTCAACCAGATCTTCCCGAATCGCGCGCCACCGGCCACGCGAATTCCGCTGCGGGTAGCCGCGATCGCGTCGTTCTCCCTTGACCGCTTCGGTGATGGCCGCCGCCATCGCGAGCCCGTCGACAACGCAGTGCGACGCGACCAGGGTGACGGCCGCCCCACCGTCGTCGAACGGCAACAGCCCGAGGTGAAACGACGGGCCGTGTTCGGGGTCGACGCGCACCCGCGCTCGTCGTTCGATCCACGCGCCGATCTCACGCCGCGGTTGCGGCGGCTCGCACGCGATGTCCGGCGAGCGGTCGTCGACGACCCAGCGATGACGCCCGAATGGCAGTGGTGAACGCTCGATCCGGCGCCCGAGCAGGCCGGCGCCGAGATTGTCTCGGAAGGACCGCAATTCGTCGATGTCCACGTCGCGGTCGTAGACCCACGTGCATTGCACCGTGCTGCCTTGGCCGGTGGCGCGCAACCGCAGGAACGCGGCCTGGTCCAAAAGCCCCAGCCTCGTCACTAGCAGCCCGCCTCGGCGGCGGCGCGATACCCGCGCACCGCGGCCGGCGCGAACACCGCGACCAGGACACCGGCCCACAGGCCCGCCTGCCACATCGGCGACAGCAGCGGCCCGCCCTCGGCGAGCGCGCGCATCGCCTCGATCGTCGGTGATATGGGTGAAAAGCGCACCACCGGTTGCAGCCAGCCCGGAAACACCCCGGCGGGCGCGACACCGGTGTTGAGGAACAGCAGCAGCACGCATCCCGCGCCCAGCCAGGTCACCATGGCTTTACCGTCCGCGCGGGCGGCGATCGCGATGACCAGCGTCGCCATCCCTGCCGAAATCGCCACGGGCACCAACACAAAGGCCAGTGCCGCGATCCAGCCGTAGCTGAATCGCAGACCCAGAGCCATCCCGAAGACGGTGAGCACAATGGCGGACGCGGTGGTGCGGGCGGCCTCGGCGACCAGCCGGCCGGCCACGGTGCTGGCCCGATGGACCGGCTGCACCCACAGCCTCGTCAGCACGCCCGACTCCCGCTCTGCCGGCAAAGCCAAACCGGCGCCGAGGGTTCCGAACACGGCGCCGACCACCGCACACATGGGGACCAGACCATAGAGGCTGTCGTGTCCCGTGACGGCCAGAACGGCCTTGCCGATCAGCAATTTGTAGACGATGAGCAGGAAGGTCGGGAACAGCAGCGCCTGCACCGCGACGATCGGGTCGCGCCGCCAGCGACGCAGGAGCCGCCCCGCCTCCGAGGCGCTGTGACTGACGAAGGAGGTCAGTGACGGTGCGAACGAAATCCCCTGTGGTGCAGTGGCATTCACCGCCCTGCGAGGTTGTTCGGCGGACACGTCCCGCGCCTGCCGGGCATCCCGCGCTGGAATCCGGACGGCCCGGGCCGCGCGGACACTTCCTCCGGCCGCGCGTTGCTGCATCCGCACCGCCAGAACGCCGAAAAGCGTCAGCATTCCAAGGCACCACGCCGATGCCACCGCCAAATCCCCACGCGTTGCGTGACCGGCGGCGAGTCCGCGCAACGTGTCGGTGACCCGGGAGACCGGCTGGTGCTGGACGAACGGGCCCAGCCATGTCGGAAACGATTCCGCGGGAGCGATACCCGTGGATAACAGGACCAGGACCAGTTGGGGCAGCAGCAGCAACTGGCTCGACGATTCGACGGTGCCGACCCGCGAGCCGAGGGCGTCAGCGCCCAGGCACACCGCCAACGCGAACGCCACGACGATGATCACGAACAGGACGGTGTCGCCCAGTCCGCCGACCATCCGGAAGCCAAACAACCACCCGACCGCGATAGCGGCGACGAGCGCGATGACCGAACGTATCAAGCAATAGAGCATCCGTGCGGCCAGGGGCACCGCCGCGGGCAGCGGCAGAGTCCGAAGCCGAGACCCGAAGCCGGACAGTCGGTCTCGTGCGGCGCGGTCGGCGGTGGTCATCGCCCCGAACAGCATCGCCTGCACGATGACCACCGGAAGGACATATTGCGGGTAGGTCATCGAACCGGTGTGGATGAGACTGCCCAACACCAAGGTGAACCCCAGGAAGCAGCCCACAGGCGCCAGCGCCGCGAACAGTAGGTCGGCATCGCGCCGGGAGCCTGACAGGGTCCGCGCGGTGAGTGCAACCAGGGCACTCATGCCGAGACCTCCTGCGGCGGGACGGAAACCGCATCATGCATCGCTGTTCAGCCCGGCGTCGGCCACCCGGGTGAACTCGGCGCGCATCGTCTCGACGTAGCGCGAGATGGACCCGCGGGCGACGTCGGTGCCGGGGTAGGCGACCACCAGCTGCGTTTTGTCGTGCATGCGATTGACCCACATGCACACCGTCTCCGAGAGCCGGTTGTCACCCCACACACCGGCGCGCAGGCCGTCGAAGTAGTCGCCGAACGGCAACTTGCGAATGTCGATGTAGGACAGCATCGGAACCGGTCGGTCCGGTACCTCGATGGGGCCTGACGATCGGTCCGGCGCCTCGAGCAGGTGGTAGTAGGGCACAGCGCCCAGGGCCGTGTTCGCGTCAAACGATGCCTGGGCGGCGGCGACGACCTCGTCGAACGAGGCGCCGGCGGTCGGAATTGCCAACGGGACGAAACTGGCCAACCATCCGACCGCGGTGGCGTGGGCGGGATCCCGGCGGTTGTCGAACGGCGTGAGGCCGAAATATGTTGCGGCGCTGGTCAACCGGTGCTCGGCCAGGGCGGCGCAGGCGAACACGCCACCGCTGAAACGCGCACCCGCGGCGCGGCATGCCGCTTCGAACCGTCGGCCCTGGTCGTCATCGATCAGGTCGAACACGTCGATGGCCCCCGGCGTATCCGCGGCCGCCTCGCCCAGCTCCAGCGGAAATTTCGGCAGCGCCCCGTTGTTCGCCGCGAGAAAGGCCCGCCACGACCGGATCTCGGGCGACTCTTCGTTCAGGCTCCTGGTGTACGCGTGCTGATTCGCGCTGTATTCGCGATGGCTGGCGGCGGGCGCCAACGGACTCTGCGCCTGCTGCAGCGCGCTGAAGTACATTGTCTGGATGTCGAGGAAGATCACCCCGGCCGACATACCGTCGGCGCGCAGGTGGTCTACGGCGATAAAGACCGTGAACCGGTCGTCGCCCTGGATGACGCCGAAGGTGAAGCAGTCCCATTGCAGGGGATCGGGAGTGTCGAGAAGCAGTTTGCGGATCTGCGGCGGGCCCATCCTCCCGAGATCCGTTGGCGCCAAAGTGATGACCTCCGGGTCGGCAATGACGTAGCGAAGGACCTCGTCGCCGTCGCCGAAGGCAAACCGGTCGTGGTAGGTGTCGTGGCGCCGCAGGTGCGCATTCACGGCGTACGTCATCGCATCGATATCGCAGACACCGCTGATTTCCCAGGCCCCGATGCACAACCGTGGGATATCACGGCCCCGGCTGACCTGGCGTCGGTAGTACCGAAGATGTTGCGATTGCTGATAACTGACCGGCGCCGGATGGTATTGCGCTTCGGCCGCGCGCCGATAGGTGGTCGCGGTGGGGTACCAGGATACGACGGTGCCCTCGGCCGTCCAGTCCTCAACCGTGCCCAAGAACATGCGTTACCTTTCGTCCGTCAGCTGGTGACGCCAGTTCGGATGACCTTAACGGCACCGCGCATGAGTTGCTGAACGAGCTGAGGGCCCAAAGAGCCCCGCTACGCGGGCCTGGCGATTGGCGCACCGCCGGATGCGTCGACGAATGCGCGCGAGAGATTAAGTTCAGCGTGATGTGAGTTGGCGACCCGCATGTTGCCAAGCGGCGCAAAGTGATGACTCGCCGGCGCGCCTGCGGCGCAATCATGAATTCCCCTTTCGGGCCCGAGCAATTCCCCAGGAACTTCTGACAACTCGTCGCGTGCCCGTGTGAGGTCATCGACGATGGGGGGTCATTAAAGCGCGTGCGTTAACACAGAACTGCTGCCCGAACAAGCATTTATCTCGACGCGATGACCAACCTGTCGATTCCCACCCACAGAGCGCTGTCTTGGCGAAGCCACCCGAGACGATGCTGGGCCTGCCGAAACGGCGCCTCGGTTACCATATCGTGATGTATGGCCGTATTGGAATAGTGTCAGCCGAACCTTTCTGGCACGGATGGTCCGGGCAAACAACATAGCCATGCTCAAAAGTGCGGTGGCACTGGGTCGCACGCTCCCGCCGATACGAAGGCGGCACGTGATTGGGCCGGATCCCCAGCGCTGTCAGCAAACTGCGCGTCAGTTTCGTCCAAATATTAGGCGGAGCTCAGGGGCGATTAACGCGTCGGTTTCCCTGGGGCGTTCAACAGTTCAATGAACCCCGCCTCGGCGAACCCGCAGACCGAACGCTTCGCACGTGGATTCGAAGGCGACCGCGAGGTTTTGGCAGCGCACTGACATTTGACAATGTTGACTCAGGGTTACGCGCAGACAAACAGTTGGGGAATCATCGACGATGGTCGTCCGACACCCGCCGTTCCCCTCCCGCGAGATTCCTACAGAAGGACGTTAACGATGCCCGATGAGCTCCGGGGGTCGGCCAAGCTCTTCGATGCCCTGACCACCAAGGGCACCGCCTTCACCGAGGATGAGCGCCGGCGATTCGGCCTGATGGGCCTGCTGCCCACGACGGTGAAGACCCTCGAACAACAAGCCGAGCACTGCTGGCACGAATTCTCCACTCGCCGCGACGATCTGGACAAGCACATTTATCTGCGGGCGTTGCAGGACCGCAACGAGACGTTGTTCTACCGCGTTTTGCTCGACCACATCCCCGAGGCCCTGCCGATTGTCTACACGCCCACCGTGGGAGAGGCGTGCCAGCGTTTCAGTGAGATCTACCGGAGGCCGCGGGGACTGTTCGTGTCCTACGCCGAGGGGGACTGCCTTGAGGAGGTGCTGAACAATCGGCCCCAGCGCGAGGTGGACGTGATCGTGGTGACCGACGGGCAGCGGATCCTCGGGCTGGGCGATCAGGGTATCGGCGGCATGGGCATCCCGATCGGAAAGCTGTCCCTCTACACCCTCATTGGTGGCATCGACCCCGCTCGCACTCTCCCGATCGTGCTCGATGTGGGAACCGACAACAGCGAACTGCTCGATGACCCTCGGTATCTGGGCTGGCGGCACCGCCGTATCGACGACGACGATTACTACGCGTTCATCGACAAGTTCGTCGCCGCGGTGCACAAGCAGCTACCCAATGTGCTGGTGCAGTGGGAGGACTTCGCGACCACACATGCGCTACCGATCCTCGCCCGCTACCGCGACAAACTCCTTACCTTCAACGATGACATCCAGGGGACGGCCGCCGTCACCGTGGGAGCGCTGCACGGTGCCGCCAAGGTCGCGGGCCGCCCCCTGTCGCAGCAACAGGTCGTCATGCTCGGCGCCGGTGCGGCCGGCATCGGGGTGCTCGACATGATTCGCCGCCAAATGGTGAACGAGGGATTGTCCGAAAAGGCTGCCTCGGAGCGCATCTGGGTTGTCGACGTGGAGGGGCTCCTCACGGATGACCGCGCCGACCTCTCCGACGCGCAACGGGGATTCGCCCAGCCGGCGGGCCGGGTGGCGGGCTGGGGCGTGTCCGGACGCGTCCGGCTCGCCGACGTCGTCCACCATGTCGACGTCGGTGTGCTGCTCGGCCTGTCCACCGCCGCGGGCGCGTTCACCGAAGCCATCGTGCGTGAAGTCGCCGGCAAGACCGACCGGCCGATCATCTTCCCGCTGTCCAACCCGACGAGCCGGGCCGAGGCGTACCCGGCGGAGTTGGATCAGTGGACCGACGGGCGCGCCCTGATCGCTACCGGATCGCCGTTCGCGCCGCTGCGCCGCGGCGGGGTGGAGCGCCCTGTCGCCCAATGCAATAACGTCTACATCTTTCCCGCGATGGGTCTGGCCGTGACCGCGGCCCAGGCGACTCGAGTCACCGACGAGATGATGCGCGTCGCCGCCCAGACCTTGGGGGAGGCGTCGCCGGCTCTCGCGGATCCCGACCAGCCGTTGCTGCCCGCGTGGTCGGATGTGCCCGATGTCGCCGTCAGCATCGCGCGCGCCGTCGCCGTGCAGGCGGTGGCCGACGGCGTCGCCCCGGCCCGCAGCGACGCGGAACTCGGCGAACGCATCGCCGAGGTGCGGTGGCGCCCCCGATATCCAACCGCAGCCAGCCAGTGAGCCCAGGAATGGCGCCCACAACGAGTTCGGTGGGCGCTGCGCGGGTTCATCCCTGACCCGGGGCGAGCGCTGGCCCACCGCGTTACTTTAGGGTAGCCTAACCTAATCGCGATACGGGAGGTTGCCGACGTGCGCACCGCGATTCACCATCCGCTGATATCGGGGATGGACATCCGCCGAGAGCTGCCGGTCCATGAATCCAGCCGTCGCCTGCGCGGACTCTTTCCCGCGTGCCCGTTGGTGTATGGCATCGCCGTGCTCGACGATGTCGCGCGACATCGCTGGTGGCCCCTCGATTCCACGCGGACCGACACCCTGCTGCGGGCGATGTTCGACGATGCCGTGGACAACATCGGTCCCCACGCCGCCGCACGGCAGCTGGCGGCCAGCCTGATCCACGAGATCATCGGGCGGATGCTGCCGCTGGTGCTGCTGGAAGGAAGGGCCTGGGACGTGGGCCTGGAGAATCTCTGGCTGCACCGCGATCGGGACGGTGCGATCGATTGGGCCGCCGTGGTGGACCCCACGCTGCGCGTGCTGCCCGACGATCCCTGCGTGGTCGCGCCCGGCGGCGATGCCCGCGGGTGGCGTGCGCGCCAGGAGGGGCTGATAACGCTGCCGAACGAAGGGGCGCTGGCGATTTGGGTAGCGCATCGCTGCCACCGAAGCCTGACGCGGCTGTTCGACTCGGTGCACGCAATCAGCAACGGCGCCGTCTCGATCACGGCGATGTGGCACATCGTGGGATCGGCGACCATCGGGGTCGCCGCACAGATTCCACGCGCGGCGTCCGTGGACGACCACGTGATCACCCGCCGAAGCCAAGCCATCCTCGACGCGATGGTCGGATTCGGGCTGCCGGTACGCCGATCACGCTGCGCGGCAGCGCCTTTGCTTACCGCACCCGCCGGCTCTCATTGAGCGGCACTGAAACCGCGCCGTCGTCGCGCCCGTCCGGGCCCCTCGTGCCCGACAGCTTTCGAACCGTCGGGCCCCGCGTGGTATGTTCGCCGACGTGAACATCGGCGTGCGCGCGTATTGGCGCTTTATCGTGGCTCCGGGTGGAGCCGGCGATGCGGCGTCTGGTTGACGCACCCGCACGACTGAGACCCGGAGCCCAGCAGTGACCACAAGGTCGCTGCTTTTCGCTTTTCAGGGCATCGGGAACCAGCGGGCGTGCCCTGGCGGCCAACACAGAAAGACACACCCACCATGTCCCTCACCGACTTACCCACAGCTGTCGACACGTCCGACCACCGGATCGTCTCCTTCCGTGAACTCTCGGCTCCCGCCGCGATTCGCACCGAACTTCCGCTGACCCCTGCGCGCGCCCAGGCCGTCCAGCGCGACCGTGACGAGGTATCGGCGATCCTGGCCGGCCACGACGAACGGCTGCTACTCGTGGTCGGCCCCTGCTCGGTGCACGATCCCGTTGCCGCGCTGGACTACGCACGCCGGCTCGCCCCGCTTGCCGCCCAGTACGCCGAACGGCTGAAGATCGTGATGCGGGTCTACTTCGAAAAGCCGCGCACCACCGTCGGCTGGAAGGGACTTATCAACGACCCCGCGATGGATGGCAGCTTCGACGTGGAACGCGGCATCCGCACCGCCCGCGGGCTGCTGCTCGACATCATCGACGTCGGCCTCCCGGTAGGGTGCGAATTCTTGGAGCCCACCAGCCCGCAATACATCGCCGACGCGGTCGCCTGGGGCGCGATCGGCGCACGGACCACCGAATCGCAGGTGCACCGCCAATTGGCATCCGGGTTGTCGATGCCGGTCGGATTCAAGAACGGCACCGACGGCAACATCCAAGTCGCCATCGACGGCGTCAAAGCCGCGGCGGCGCCCCACCATTTCTTCGGAACCGACGACGTGGGCCGCGCGGCCGTCGTCGAAACGATGGGCAATCCCGACTGCCACGTCATCCTGCGGGGCGGCACCGCCGGCCCGAATTACGATGCGGCCTCGGTGGACACGGCCATCGAACGGTTGCGCAGCACCGGCCTTTCCGAGCTGGTCATGATCGACTGCTCACACGCCAACTCCGCCAAAGATCATGTGCGACAGGCCGAGGTCGCCGCCGAGGTGGCCGCGCGCGTCGCGGCGGGCGAGCGAGGTATCGCCGGCCTGATGCTGGAGAGCTTCCTGGTGGCCGGCGCCCAATCGCTCAGTGGCGAACTGACATACGGCCAATCCGTCACCGACGCCTGCATGGACTTCGGCACCACGGCGCGCTTGCTGGCGGAGCTCTACGAGGCCTTGGGCTGAACGCGGGGTGCAGCGTGCGGTGCGGTGCTCAGCGCGCCGAAACCTGGCCGGCGATGGCCTTTTTGTCAATCTTGCCGATCGGCGTGGTGGGCAGCGCGGTCATCGGAACCAAGACGTCGGGCCGGGCGTGTGCGGCCACGCCACGCTCGTCGAGGTAGCCGTTCAGCTCCGCAAGTGAAAGCTCTTGTCCTTTGAAAACGACCGCTGCACAGATCTTCTCGCCCAGGTAAGGGTCGGGCAACGCCACCGCGGCCGCCGAGAAGATCGCCGGATGGCTGTGCATCTGCTCCTCGAGGTCTACCGCGGAAACGGTTTCGCCGCAGCGGCAGATGACGTCCTTGACGCGGCCGGTGACCACCACGTAGCCGTCGTCGGTGATCCGGACCAGGTCACCGCTGCGGAAGAAGCCCTGCGCGTCAAAGTAGCGCTCATTGTCGCGCTCGGCGCGAAAGTAGCCGTTGAACGTGTAGGGCCCGCGGACCAGCAATTCGCCTTCCGCGCCCGCCGGCACCGGCCCACCGGCCCCGTCGACGACGCGCAATTCATCGGCGGCAGACAACGGCCGCCCCTGCGTGTGCTCGGTGAGGTCGGGTGGATCATCGAGGCGCGTGTAGTTCAGCAGTCCCTCGGCCATCCCGAATACCTGCTGCAGGCCCGGCGTCAAGGCGGCGCGCACCAAGCGGGCGTCCTCGGGCTCCAGCTTGGCGCCGCCGACTTGCAAGAGCCGCAAGGATTTCGGAGTCACCGGTTCCCACTCGCAGGCCTGCGCCCACAGTTTGGCCAGGGCCGGCACCAGGGCGGTGACCGTGACGCCGTGGCGGTCGATGGCGGCGAAGGCCGCCTCGGGGCTGGGATCGGTGCCGAACACGGTGGCGGCGCCCACCGTCATCGCGCCGAGCAGGCCAGGACAGGCGAGCGGAAAATTGTGTCCGGCCGACAGCACCGCAAGATAGACGTCGTCGCAGGTGAGCCGGCAGAGTTCGGCGCTGGCCGTCGCGTTGAACACGTAATCGTCATGGGTGCGGGGGATGAGCTTGGGTGTGCCCGTCGTGCCACCCGAAACCAGAAGCAGCGCAGGCGATCCCGGGTCGCCCGGCGCGGGTGGCGGGCCGACTGGGGCCTGCTCGCACAACTTCGCCCATGAGGTGAACGGTCCCGGGTCGCCGTCGACGATGACGTGCCGCAGCGCGCGGTGTTCCTCGACGAGGCCGAGCGCCATGGTTCGGTAGTCGAAACCCGCTGCCGTGTCGGCGATCAGTAGCCCGGTGGCCCCGCTGACCGCGGCGAAATGCCCGAGTTCGGCGGCCCGATGTCCCGGCAGGCACATCACCGGGATCGCCCCCGCCCGCAGCAGTCCGAACAGCGCCACCGCGAACTGGCAGCTGTTCGGCAGCTGCAGCAGCACCCGGTCGCCCGGGGCGATACCCAGTGCCCTCAGCCCCCCGGCGGCGCGATTAGCCTGGTCGTCGAGGTCCGCATAACTGAAGCCGGTACCGCCCACGGCGTCGAGCACGGCGATTCGGTCGGGCCACTGCCGCGCCGCGTCGGTCAGGATCGTGTCCAGGGGCCGTCCCGTCCAGTAGCCGGCCGCCTGGTAGGCGGCGGCGCGTTCAGCGGGGAACGGCACGAACCCGTCGAGGACTCCGGCCGGCGGCGGTGTGTTCGGGGTCATGGCTCCTCTGGCGGGGGCTTAGTAGCGGGGATGCAGGGAGTAAGGATAGGGTAACCAAAAAATTTAGGGCAGCCTGTGCTAATTCTGGGAGGGTCTGTGGTGCGCGCCCCGGCACGCTCGGAGGACATCCGGGCGGAGGTGGCCGAACTGCTCGGCGTCGACGTCGAGGCAGTTCAGCCGGGTAGCAACCTCATCGGTCAGGGCCTGGACTCGATCCGGATCATGACCCTGGCCGGACGCTGGCGCCGCCAGGGCCTCGCCGTCGATTTCGCCACGCTCGCCGAAATGCCGACCGTCGAGGCCTGGGCGCGATTGGTCGGCGCCGGCGGGCCGAGCGCTGATCGGCCCGCCGAGCCCGCCGATGCGCCCGCGGACGCTCAAGGATCCGGGGAGGACGAGCCCTTTTCGCTGGCCCCGATGCAGCACGCGATGTGGGTCGGCCGCCAGGAAAACCAGCAGCTCGGCGGCGTCGCGGGGCACCTCTACGTCGAATTCGACGGCGGACCGATCGATCCGGAACGCCTGCGCACCGCGGCCACCGCGCTGGCACGGCGTCACCCGATGCTGCGGGTGCGGTTCCTGCCCGACGGCACCCAGCGCATCACCCCGGCCGGCGAGTGCGGCGCGTTCCCGGTCCACGTCGAGGACCTGCGCGAGCGGCACACCGACGCGGTCGATCAGCGACTCGCCGCCATCCGCGCCGCCAAATCACACCAGCAGCTCGACGGCGCCGTGTTCGAACTGGCGGTGACGCTGCTCCCGGACCAACGGTCCCGGCTCCACGTCGACCTCGACATGCAGGCCGCCGACGCGATGAGCTATCGCACGCTGATGGCCGACCTCGCGGCGCTCTACCTCGGCCGCGACCTGCCCGAACTGCGCTACACCTACCGCCAGTACCGCCAGGCCATCGAGGCCGAAGACGCACGGCCGCAACCGGCCCGCGACGCGGACCGCGCCTGGTGGGCGCCGCGCCTCCCGGAGCTGCCGGACCCGCCCGCCTTGCCGACGGTCCGGGGCCGCGCCTGCAACGAGAGCACCCGGCGCTGGCACTGGCTGGACCCGCAGACCCGCGACGGGCTCTTCACCCGCGCCCAAGCGCGCGGATTCACCCCGGCGATGGCGCTGGCCGCGGGGTTCGCCAACACCCTGGCGCGCTGGTCGACGACGTCGCGCTTCCTGCTGAACGTCCCGCTGTTCGGGCGCCAGGCGTTGCACCCCGACGTCGACTCGTTGGTCGGGGACTTCACCTCCTCGCTGCTGCTCGACGTCGACCTCGCCGGCGCGGACACCGCGTCGGCCCGGACGCAGGTGGTGCAGGACGCGATGCGCACCGCGGCTGCCCATTCGGCCTATCCCGGGCTGTCGGTGCTGCGTGACCTCAGCCGCCATCGCGGCACCCAGGTGCTCGCGCCCGTCGTCTTCACCAGTGCGCTCGGGCTCGGCGAACTGTTCAGCTCCGAAGTGACCGGCCAATTCGGCACACCGGGGTGGATCATCTCCCAGGGGCCGCAGGTGCTGCTCGACGCGCAGGTCACCGAATTCGACGGCGGCGTCCTGGTGAATTGGGATGTGCGCGAAGGCATCTTCCCCGCCGGGGTCATCGACGCGATGTTCGCCCACCACATCGACGAGCTGCTCCGGCTGGCCGGCGCCGACGATGCCTGGGACGCGCTGGCCCCCCCGGCACTGCCCGAGGCTCAGCGGGCCGTGCGCGAGGCGATCAACGGTCGCACCGCCGAACCGAGCGGAGAAGCCTTGCACGACGGGTTCTTCCGGCAAGCCGAGCGGCAGCCCGATGCCCCGGCGGTCTGCGCCAGTTCCGGTGACCTCAGCTACGCGCGGCTACGCGACCAGGCGCTGGCCGTGGCGGCCGCGCTGCGTGCGGCAGGCATCACCGCCGGCGACACCATCGCGGTGATGGGCCCCAAAACCGCCGAACAGATCCCGGCGCTGCTGGGCATCCTGTCCGTCGGTGCTGCCTACCTGCCGATCGGCATCGACCAGCCACGCGACCGCGCCGAGCGCATCCTCGAATCCGCCCGCGTGAGCCTGGCCGTGGTGTGCGGCGGACAACGGCTGTCCACGCCGGTACCCGAAGTGGTGCTCGCCGACATCCTTCGCGATGCCCCCGCGGGCGCCGAGATCCAATCCGCGAGAATCGATCCCGCCGGGCTCGCCTACGTGTTGTTCACCTCCGGCTCCACCGGCGAGCCCAAAGGCGTCGAGGTCACCCACGACGCGGCGATGAACACCGTGGAATTCATCGCCCGCCACTTCGAGATCGGCCCGGCCGACCGGTGCCTGGCGCTGTCGACCCTGGAGGGCGACATCTCGGTGATGGACATCTTCGTCACCCTGCGCACCGGAGGGGCCATCGTGGTGGTCGACGAAGCGCAGCGGCGTGATCCCGACGCGTGGGCCCGGCTCATCGACGCGCACCAGGTCACGGTGCTGCATTTCATGCCCGGCTGGCTGGAGATGCTGGTCGAGGTCGGCCGCGGGCGGCTGTCCTCGGTGCGGGTGGTGCCCACCGGAGGCGACTGGGTGCGGCCCGAAGTGGTGCGCCGGCTGCGGGACGAGGCGCCCGACCTCCGGTTCGCGGGCCTCGGGGGCGCCACCGAAACCCCCGTGCACAACAGCATTTTCGAGGTGACCGAGCCGATACCGGAACACTGGACGTCGCTGCCCTTCGGCGTCCCGCTGCCCAACAACGCCTGCCGTGTCGTCGACGACAGCGGCGCCGACTGTCCCGACTGGGTCCCCGGCGAGTACTGGGTGTCCGGTCGCGGCATCGCGCGCGGCTACCGCGGACGTCCCGATCTCACCGCGGAACGCTTCGTCGAGCACGACGGCCGAATCTGGTATCGCACCGGGGACCTGGTCCGCTACTGGCCCGACGGCACCCTCGAATTCGTCGGCCGCGCCGACCATCGCGTCAAGATCAGCGGGTACCGCGTCGAGCTGGGCGAGATCGAGACCGCATTGCGGCGGGTGCCCGGGGTGCGCACGGCGGTGGCCGCCCTGATCTCCGTATCCGGGGAATCCGACGTGCTGGCCGCGCAGGTGTGCGCGGACGACGCCGCCCTGACCGCCGAGGGCATCCGGCGGGCGGTCGCCGACCTCGTTCCCGCACACATGATCCCGCGCCACATCGCGGTGGTGGAGCGGATCGGCTTCACCGATGCCGGAAAGCTCGACCGCCGCGCCGTGGTGCGCGAATTGGAAAACGCCGTGGCGCAATCGCAGCAGCCGGGGCACCGCGCGCCGTCGACGCCGTTGGAATCCGCGCTGGCGATGATCGTGGGCGACCTGCTCGGCCGGCAGAACATCGGTGTCGACGACGACTTCTTCGCGCTCGGCGGTGATTCGGTGCTGGCCACGCAGGCGGTGGCGCGAATTCGGGCATGGCTGGACGCGCCGGACATCATGGTCGCCGACATCTTCGCCAACCGAACCGTGTCGGCACTGGCCGCGGTCCTCAGCGCCGGCGAGCACGAACCCGGCCGGCTCGACCAGGTCGCCGAGCTATACCTCGAGGTTATCGGCATGGACGCCGAATCGGTTCTGGCGGCCTCTCAGCAACCCGCGAAATCATAAACGGCGCAATGACATTGAATAATCTGATCACCGTGTCCTCCACGTTCCCGTCCTGGATCAAACTGACCCGGGGCCGCAACGACGGGACCGCGGACCGCTCCGCGGGTGCCACCGTGGTATTCCCGCACGCCGGTGCGGCCGCCGCGAGCTACCGGGTGCTCGCCGCGGCGCTGGCCGCCGGCGGAGACACCTACGTCGTGCAGTACCCTCAGCGGGCCGACCGCCTCAGCGAACCCGCACACGAAAGCGTGCGCGACCTCGCCGCCAGCCTCTTCCGGGCCGCACCATGGCCCAGCGTCGCGCCACTGACATTGTTCGGCCACAGCATGGGCGCCGTCGTCGCCTTCGAATTCGCCCGCGTCGCCGAGATGCACGGCGCGGCCGTGCGCAAGCTCTGGGTTTCGGCGGGCCCACCGCCCTGCGTCGTCGCCGACATGCCCGAACTGCCGACCAGCGACGACGGGCTGCTGGCGGACATCGCCGATTTGGGCGGCACCGACCCCGAACTGCTTGCCGACGAAGAGTTCTCGGAACTAATGACCACCGCGGTGCGCGCCGATTACCAGGCCTTCAACCGCTACGACCCCAGCCCCGACGTCCGCATCGGCGCCGACATCCACGTGTTGGGCGGCCATGACGACCACCGCATCGGGACGGGCGTGCTGCGCCAGTGGGACAAGCACACCGCCGGATCCTTTGCCATGTCGCTGTATGACGGCGGGCACTTCTACGTCTACGACCACGTCGACGCGGTCGCCGCACAGGTGAACGCCGGGTGATACCAATGTCGGACGATGCGTACGGCGCCGAGGGCGTCGACCCTGTCGTGATCGTGGGGATGGGTGTCGAGGCGCCCGGCGGCATCGAAAACGCCGAGGGTTACTGGGATCTGCTGGCGCACGGCCGTGAAGCACTGGGACCGTTTCCCACCGACCGCGGTTGGGCCGTGCGCGAGCTGCTGGCCGGCTCCCGCCGCAGCGGATTCAAAGAGATTCACGATCGCGGCGGATTCCTCAGCGGGGCAACAACGTTCGACCCGGAGTTCTTCGGCATCTCACCACGCGAGGCCGTGGTGATGGACCCGCAGCAGCGGGTGTCGCTCCGGGTGGCCTGGCGCGCTTTGGAAACCAGCGGCATCAACCCCGACGACCTGGCCGGGCACGACGTGGGCTGCTTCGTGGGCGCCTCCGCCACCGGCTACGGACCCGAGATGGCCAGGTTCTCCGAACACAGCGGCCATCTGCTCGCCGGGACCGCCCTCAGCGTGATCTCGGGCCGCATCGCCTACACGCTGGGATTGGCCGGCCCGGCACTCACACTGGATTCTTCGTGCGCGTCCGCGCTGGTGGCATTCCACGTCGCGGTGCGCTCGCTGCAGAACGACGACTGCGACATGGCCATCGCGGGTGGGGTCAACGTGCTCGGCTCACCCGGCTTCTTCGTCGAGTTTTCCAAACAACACGCCCTCTCCGATGACGGGTACTGCCGCCCCTACAGCGCGCAAGCCAGCGGAACCGTGTGGGCCGAGGGAGCGGCGATGTTTGTGCTGCAACGCAAATCGGCCGCGCTGCGGGCCGGCCGGCAGATCCTGGCCGAGGTGCGCGCCACCGCCATCAACCAGGACGGGCGCAGCGCCGGGCTCAGCGCGCCCAGCGGCGACGCCCAGGTTCGCCTGTTCCAGCGGGCCATCACCCAGGCCGGGATCAAGCCCGCCGAGGTGGGCATGATCGAGGGGCACGGCACCGGCACCCGACTCGGCGACCGCACCGAATTGCGCTCGCTGGCACAGACCTACGGCGACACCGAAGCCGGCGCCGGGGCGCTGCTCGGTTCGGTGAAGTCCAACGTCGGGCACTCGCTGGCCGCCGCCGGCGCGCTGGGACTGGCCAAGGTGCTGGTCTCGGCAGAACACGGGGCGGTCCCGCCCACCCTGCACGCCGACAACGCCAGTCCCGAAATCGAGTGGGACAAACAGGGTTTGCGGTTGGCGCAGACTCTGACGCCCTGGCCGGCCGTCGACGGGCAGCGCATCGCCGCGGCCTCCGCGTTCGGGATCGCCGGCACCAACGCGCATCTGATCGTCTCCGTCCCCGAGGTCGCGTGATGCTCACCCATCGTCTGCCCGACGGGCGTATCCCGGTGCTGCTGAGCTCCCACGACCCCGAGCTGATCCGCAGGGACGCCGCGGCGATCCTCGATTACCTGGGCCGCGTCGACCCACCGAACGCGGCCGCCGCCGTCGCATCCACCCTGCTGCGGCTGCGGCGGGCGCGACGTCACCGCGCCGTGCTGCGAGCAGCCGACGGCGCCGAGCTGGTCGCCGGGCTGTCCGCGATCGCGCGGGGCGAAGAACACGAGCTGGTCACGCGATCCGCGAAGACGACGCCGCCGCGCATCGCGTTCGTGTTCCCCGGCCAGGGCAATCAATGGCAGGCGATGGGCGCCGACGCCTACCGTCAGCTGCCCGCCTACCGCGAGACGGCCGACCGGTGTGCGGGAGAGTTCGTCGTCGCCGGATTCGACTCCCCGCTCCCGTATCTGGTGGGGGAGGAAGAGCGCGGCTGGTCACGTGCCGAAATTCAGGGAGCACAGTTCACCCACGCGGTCAGCCTGGCCGAGGCATGGCGACACTGCGGGCTGCTGCCCGAAATCACCATCGGCCACAGCCTCGGCGAGGTGGCGGCGGCCTATGTGGCCGAAGCGATCTCGCTGCCCGACGCCGTCGCCCTCGTGGTCGCCCGCGCCACCGTCGTCGGCCGGCTGACGGGCCGCTACGCGATGGCGGTGCTGGGCACCGGCCTCGACATCGCCGAATCGCTGCTGGCCGAGGCTCCCGGCTGGGTGGAAGTCTCGGCGGTCAACGGGCCGTCGTCGACCGTGGTCGCCGGCGACCACGACGCGGTCGCCGCCGCGGTGCGTCTGGCGCAACGGCGTGACATCTTCACCCATCAACTGTCCGTCGACTACCCCGGCCACACCAGTGCACTACGCCCGTTGCGTGCCGGCCTGGCCGAGCTGACGCCGCAGTCGCGGTTCCGGGACGGGCCGGTGCGGTTCGTCGGCTCCACCCTGGGCGCCGAGTTGGGCGAAGCGACCGACTTCATCGAATACTGGTACGAAAACCTCTGCGGCACAGTGAGATTCGATCTCGCCGTGCAATACGCCCGCAGCTGCGGAGCCGATACGTTCGTGGAGCTCTCGGCGCACCCTGCACTGCTCTATCCGCTCGGCGACATCGTCGACGACGAGGCGGTCGTCGTCGGCTCGGGGCACCGCGACCGCCCCGTCACCGAATCCCTCTCGGCGAGCATCGCCGCCGTCGCGACCGCCGACCCCGGCTGCCGGTGGGCCGACGCCGTCCCGGCGGGTGAGCGGGCTCCACTGCGAGGGTTCCCGAACGCGCCGATGCGCGCGGTGCACCTCTGGGCAGCGCCGGAACGAGCCACCGAACCGGCCTCGGTGCCCGCGCTCACCGTGGCCGTCGAGGACTGGCAGCACACCACCTCGCCCATCGGTCCGAGCGCGACACGCCCCGGCATCGGCTTCGCCGGAACGGACGCGCTGACCCGGCAGCTGGCCGATGCCGCTGCGGCGCACGGCAATTGCCGCGTGGTGCCGCCGAACGAGGCGGAGATCCTCGCCATCGTGGCGCCGGGTATCGACGAGCTCGACGCCACGGCCGCGATCGAGCAGATCGCCGCCCGGCCCGATGCCGGCCTACCCGATTACCCCGCGCTCATCGGCCCACGATGCCGGGCCGTCTGGCTATTGACCGTCGGCGCCGAACACATCGATCGGGATGACACCACCGCCTCGCCGGCGCAGGCGGCCCTGGCGGCGATGCATCGCAGCGTCGGGTTCGAATTCCCGGACCAGGCCTTCGGGCATCTCGACCTCGAGCGCGCAGATGTGGACGCCGCGACCGCGCGCGCCGTCGTCGACGTGCTGTCGGGCGAGGCGGCCGAGGTCGCGTTGCGGGGCGGCGAGTCACCGCTGAGCCAGGTCCGACGCCACGTCCGAACATTCCGCGCGTGCCGCGAATCGGCGACCCACCGGCCCCTCGACGCCGCCGCCCTGGACGACGTGGTGATCACCGGCGGCAGCGGGGCCATCGGCCTGCAATACGCGCGGTTCTGCCTCGAACGCGGTGCCCGGAGCATCACCCTGTTGAGCCGCAACGGCGTGGACCCGGCCGCGCTGCGCGAGCTCGCCGACAGGCACGGCGCCGAAGTGCGCGCCCCGCAATGCGATATCACCGACCGCGCCGCGCTGGCCTCCGTGGCCGCCACGCACGCGGGTTCGGGGGCGTCGCTGCTCATCCACACCGCGGGCATCGCGCAGGCCCGCTCGCGCGCCGACCTCACCGGTGCCGATGTGGCGGCGGTGTGCGCCGCTAAGGTCCGCGGATTGGCGTTGATGGCCGAGGTTTGGCCGCTGCAACCGGACTGCCGAATCCTCGCCTGCTCCTCGGTGTTCGGAGTTTGGGGCGGCTACAACCACGCGGCCTACGCGGCGTCCAACCGGATGCTCGATGCGTTGGCCGCCAGGTTGCGTGCCGAAGGCCGCGACTGCATGGCGATCCGGTGGGGGCTGTGGCAGGGCGCTGGGGTGGTGGTCGGCAACGAGATCACCCGCACGGAACGCTCGGGGCTGGTGGCGATGGAGCCGGAGGTGGCGATCGAGGCCAGCCTGTACCGCTACGACGGCGACCCGCTGATTTTCGACGCCGACTTCGACCGGCTGCAGGTGTTCTTCGAAAGCCAGGGAATGCCAATGCCGTTCAGCGCTCCGCAGAGCGGCGACGTCGGGATGGCGGAAGACGCCGTGGTGGCGAAGCCCCTCGCCGACGTGGTGCGAACGGAATTGGCCGCGACCCTGCATCTGGGTGATTCGCTGTCGATCGACCCGGGCACGTCGCTGATCGACCTCGGGGTGGACTCGCTGCTTGCCCTCGATCTACGTAAGCGGCTGCGCCGGACGGTGGGGAACTCGGTTCCGGTGGCGCGCATGCTCGGCGGCATCACCGTCAACGAGCTGATCGACGCGCTGCGCGCCGACTCACCCGGCGGCCCCACGCCGCCGTCGCCCATCGAGCGCACCGGCGCCGCCAACGGTGCGCACCACTCAACGCTCGCGACGCTCGAAAGGTTGGACTCCTAGCGTGACAGACACCACCGGCGCCGGCACCCGTCTCGACGATGAGCGCTTGGAACTCCTGCGCCGCAAGCTCGCCGAGCGCGGCCTGGCCAGGTCGACCGGCGCGGCTTCCGTCGCCACCTACGACGAGCCACGCATGTCCGCCGGCCAGCACCGGATGTGGTTCGTGCAGTCGGTCGATCCCGACAGCGCGTTGCTCAACATCTGCGTCTCCTATCGCCTCACCGGCGCCGTCGACGCCACGCGGCTACACCGCGCCGCCGACGCCGTCGCCGCGCGACACCCCGTCCTCCACACGACGTATGACACCGACAGCGAGGGCGACCCGCGGCCCGTCGTCCGCGACGACCTGCGGCCCGAATGGGCCGAACACGACCTGTCCGGGTTGACCGATCAAGCTCGCCGCTTGCGCCTGGATGTGCTGGCGCAGCGGGACTTTCGCCGCCCGTTCGACCTGAGCAAGGATTCACCCCTGCGAGTCACCGTGGCGCACGTGGCCGCCGATGACCTGATACTGCTGATCACCGCGCACCATATCGCCTGGGACGACGGCTCGTGGGCGCCGTTTTTCGCCGACCTGACTCGTGCGTACACCGACCCCGACGGCTTCGCCGCCGCTCCGGTGCTGCCGGCCCCTTCCCACGACCCGACCGCGATCCGTCAGGCGGATCTGGACTATTGGCGGCCGCTGATGGCCGATCTCCCGGAGCCACTGGAACTTCCGGGGCCTAACGGTTCGGTGGTGCCCAGTACCTGGCGCGCGCAACGCGCGACCGCGCCGCTGTCGGCGGACGTCGTCGACCGGGCGGCCGCGCTGGCCCGCGAGACCGGCGCCACGCCCTACATGGTGTTGATGGCCGCGTTCGGCGCCCTGGTGCACCGCTACACCCAGTCGACCGACTTCCTGTTCGCGGCCCCGGTGCTGAACCGCGGCGTGGGAACCGAGGGTGCCATCGGGTACTACGGCAACACCGTGGTGGTCCGGCTGCGCCCGCGGCCGCACCAGACGTTCCGCGAACTGCTGGCGCAGACCCGTGACGGCGCGGTGGGCGCCTTCGCTCATTCGCGGGCCGACCTGGATTGGCTGGTGCGTGAGTCAAACCCCGACCGCCGGCACGGCGCTGACCGGATGACCCGCGTCAGCTTCGGACAGCGGGAGCCCGACGGCGCCGGCTTTTGCCCACCGGGCGTGCGTTGCGCGCGCGCCGAGTTGCGCGGTCATTTCAACCAGCTGCCGCTGAGTCTGATGGTCGAACTGAACCGGACGCCGGATGGCTTGGGCGGCGGCGTGATCGAGGCCGAGTACCTCGTCGAGGTGCTGGATCAGCAGTTGGTGCAGCAACTCCTGCGCCACTACGCCGCCCTGCTGGACAGCGTGCTGTCCGACCCCGACGCGACGCTGTCGGCGTGCGCGCTGATGAACGACGAAGACGCCGAGCGGCTGCGGTCCGTGTCGACCGGTGAAGAATTCGTCACCCCGGCGAGCACCTTGTCCGCGCTGGTCAGCCGGCGAGCGGCGCTCACGCCCGACGCCATCGCGGTCGTCTACGAGGGGCGCGCCTACACCTACCGCGAAATCGATGAAGAGTCGAACCGAGTGGCGCACTGGCTCATCGAGCGTGGAATCGGCACCGAGGATCGCGTCGCGGTCCTGCTGGACAAGTCACCCGAACTGGTCATCACCGCGCTCGGCGTGCTCAAAGCGGGTGGGGTCTACCTTCCGGTGGATCCCACCTACCCGGAGGACAGGCTGAGCTTCATCCTCGGGGACGCGGACGCCAAACTGGTGCTGCGCGAACCGGTTTGCGAAGCGGGGGACTACCCGACCACCGCGCCCACCGCGCTGCTGCGGCCGCTGAGCCCGCAGAACACCGCGTACCTGATCTACACCTCGGGTTCGACCGGGCTGCCCAAGGGCGTTCCGGTGCCCCACGCGCCCATCGCCGAGTACTTCGTCTGGTTCGGCGAGGAGTACCGGATCGACGAAACCGACCGGCTGTTACAGGTGGCGTCGCCCAGCTTCGACGTGTCGATGGGCGAAATCTTCGGCACCTTGATCATGGGTGCCCGACTGGTGATTCCGCGCCCCGACGGGCTGCGCGACATCGGCTATCTCACCGACCTTCTGGCCCGCGAAGGCATCACGTCGATGCACTTCGTGCCGTCGCTGCTGGGTCTGTTCCTGTCGTTGCCCGGCGTCAGCCAGTGGCGCACGTTGCGGCGCGTGCCCATCGGCGGGGAGGCCCTGCCCGGCGAGATCGCCGACAAGTTCCACGCCACCTTCGACGCGTCGCTGCACAACTTCTACGGCCCGACCGAGACGGTCGTGAACTGCACCAGCTACCCGGTGGAGGGCACCCAGGGCACGCGGGTGGTGCCGATCGGCCGGCCCAAGATCAACACGCAGGTGTACCTGCTCGACAACGCCCTGCAGCCCGTTCCCATCGGGGTGATCGGTGAAATCTACATCGCCGGAACACATGTCGCGCACGGATACCACCGCAGGCCGCAGCTGACGGCCGAGCGCTTCGTCGCCGACCCCTTCACCCCCGGCGGGCGGATGTACCGCTCCGGCGACCTGGCCCGGCGCAACGCCAACGGGGACATCGAGTTCGTCGGCCGCGCCGACGAGCAGGTGAAGATCCGCGGTTTCCGCATCGAGTTGGGCGAGATCGCCGCCGCCATCTCGGTCGACCCCAGCGTCGGACAAGCCGTCGTGCTGGCCATGGACCTGCCTCAGTTGGGCAAGAGCCTGGTGGGATACGTGACTCCGGCCGAGGGCGCTGGCACGGAAACGGTTGACGTCGAACGCATCCGCGCTCGGGTGGCCGCCGCGCTGCCGGACTACATGACGCCGGCCGCCTATGTGGTGCTCGACGAGATCCCGATCACCGCCCATCAAAAGATCGACCGCGCCGCGCTGCCGCAGCCGCAGCTCGCGGCCGGCACCGAGTACCGCGACCCCACGACACCCACGGAAATCCGGGTCGCCCAACTATTTTCGGGGCTGCTCGGCCACGAGCGGGTGGGTGTCGACGACTCGTTCTTCGATCTGGGCGGGCACTCGCTGGTCGCCACCAAACTGGTCACCGCGATCCGCGCGGAGTGCGGCGTGGAACTCGGCATCCGCGACGTGTTCGAGCTCGCCACGGTGGGCCTGCTGGCGGAGCGGGTCGACCAGCTGAGCTCGGGCCAACTGACGCAGTCGCGCCCCAGGCTGATCGCGACCGCACACGACGAGCCGATGCCGCTGTCGGCGTCGCAGCTGCGCAGCTGGTTCGCCTATCGCCTGGACGGGCCCAGCCCCGTCAACAACATTCCCTTCGCGGCCAAGCTGACCGGACCGTGGGACATCGATGCGCTGATCGCCGCCGTCGGCGATGTCCTCGCCCGGCACGAAATCCTGCGCACCAGCTACGTCGAGCTGGACGGCGTGCCCTATCAGGTCGTGGGCCCGGCGGGCGTCGAGGTTCCGGTGCGCCGCGCGGAGGGAGTCGGCGAGGCGTGGCTGCAGGAGCAGCTCGACGCCGAGCGGCGCCACTGCTTCGAGCTGGACTCGGAATTGCCGATCCGGGTCGCGGTGCTGCGCACCGAGAACGCGGACGAGCACGTGCTGTCGGTGGTCGTGCACCACATCGCCTCTGACCACTGGTCGGCGGGCGTGCTGTTCTCCGACGTGATGACCGCCTACCGGGCGCGGCGCGGTGGCGAAGCGCCGTCCTGGGCGCCGCTGCGCGTGCAGTACGCCGACTACGCGGCGTGGCAGCGCACGTTTTTGGGTGACGCCAGCGGCCAGGAGTCCGCCATCGCCGGCGAGCAGCGGGAGTACTGGACCCGCAAGCTGGCCGGGCTGCCGGAGGACACCGGGTTGCGCCCGGACTTCCCCCGCCAGCCGGTGTCCAGCGGGGAGGGCGAATCCGTCGACTTCCACATCGACTCGGCGACCCGCGCCAAGCTCGGCGAGCTGTGCCGCGAGTTGGGCATCACCGAATTCATGCTGCTGCAAACGGCTGTGGCCGTGGTGCTGCACAAGGCCGGTGGCGGCGTGGACATTCCGTTGGGCACCCCGGTCGCCGGCCGCACCGAAGCCGAATTGGACCAACTGATCGGCTTTTTCGTCAACATCCTGGTGCTGCGCAACGACATGGACGGCAACCCGACGTTGCGCGAACTGCTGAAACGGGCGCGGGAGACCGCGCTGGCCGCCTACGCCCACCAAGACCTGCCGTTCGACCGGGTGGTCGACAGCGTCAGCCCGGTGCGATCGCTGTCCCGCAACCCGCTGTTCCAGGTCGTCGTGCACGTCCGGGATCACCTGTCCGCCACGCGGGTCATCGAGACCGCGCCCGCGGGCGGCGACGGGCGGGACACCGTGTGCACGTCGCTGGATCCCATCTTCGACATGGCCCACGCCGATCTCAGCGTCAACTTCTTCGGCACCGACGGCGCCGACGACATCGGCTACAACTGCAACGTCATCTTCCGCACCGAGCTCTACAGCAGAAGCACCATCGAGCGGTTGGCGCAATGGCTGACCAGGGCGGTCACCGCGTTCGCCGAGGATCTCGATCAGAGCCTGCGCGACGTTGCGCTGATCGACGCGGGAGAGCAGCGCCGCATCCTGCAGGACTGGAGCCGCGGCGCGCCGCCACCGCAGGACCGGCCGCGCACCATACCCGAGCTGCTGGAACCCAGTCGGGCCTGGGGAGCGGATCGGATCGCGGTGCGCTGCGGGGACGAGCAGATCGATTACCCCGCGCTGCATCGCCGTTCGGACAACTTGGCCGCGCTGCTCGTGAAGAACGGCGCAGGACCGGGCGCGTTGGTCGGGCTGTCAACCCGCCGCAGCATCGACCTGGTGGTGGCGCTGGTGGCCATCATGAAGGCCGGCGCCGGTTACTTCCCCATCGACCCCGGCTATCCCTTGGCGCGAAAGCAATTCATGCTCGACGACGTCACGCCGCCGGTGGTGGTCGCCACGACCGAAGCGGTGGAGACCATGCCGCGCGTGCCGGGGGTCGAAGTGCTTTCGCTGGACGACCCCCACGTGCGCGCGGTGGTGGACAGCGATGGCGTGGACCCCCAGTCGCGGAATGTGCGGCGGCCGCACCCCGATGACCCCATGTATCTGGTGTTCACCTCCGGATCCACCGGCAAGCCGAAAGGCGCGGTGGGCACCCACCGTTCGATGGCGGCCCGGCTGGACTGGCAACTGCGGCACTACCCGCCCAGGACCGAGGACGTGCGGTTGGCGCAGGCGTCGATCACCTTCCTCGAAGGCGGGATGGAGATGCTGGCCGGCCTGGCCGCCGGTGCGACCATGATCCTGGCCGACGACGCCGAGCACCGCGACCCCGAGGCCCTCGGGGAGCTGATGAACCGGTATTCGATCGCCCAGGTGACCGCCGTGCCCAGCCTGGTCTCGGCGTTGGTGGACAGCCGGCCCGACGCCGTGCGCGCGCTGTCGCGGCTGGTGTGCGGTGGCGAGCCGGTCAGCGCGTCGTTGCTGCAACGGCTGGCGTCGGTGTGCGCCGACGACGGCGGGACCGAGTTGTTGAACAACATCGGTTCCACCGAGACCTCCGGCGCGGTGTCCCGCGGGCGGTTGGGCTTGCCGAATCCGCTTGTCGGAAAGCCGGTCCCGGGCGCGCAGGCCTACCTCCTCGACGATGGGCTGCGACCCGTGCCGGTCGGTGTGGTGGGCGAGCTGTACTACGCCGGCGACCAGCTGGCGCGCGGGTACTGGAAGCGCCCCGGCCTGACCGCGACACGGTTCGTCGCCAATCCGTATGGCGGGGAGCCCGGTTCGCGCCTGTACCGCAGCGGCGACCTGGCCCGGTGGACCGAGGACGGCCAACTGGAATTCGTCGGACGCTCCGACCACCAGGTGCAGGTCCGCGGTTTCCGGGTCGAGTTGGCCGAGGTCGAGGCGGCCCTGGCGGCCGCCGACGGCGTCGCCGCCGCAGCCGCCCGCACCTGGGAGGTGCACGGCGGCACGTCGCTGGCCGGATATGTTGTGCCGCAACGGCCGATCGTCGACGACGTCGAAAAGGCGGCCTTCGCGGGGGAGGTGCGCGCCGCGATCGCCACGACCCTGCCGGGCTACATGATGCCGTCGTCGCTGACCGTCCTCGATGTCCTGCCCAAGACCGAATCCGGCAAGTTGAACCGGCCCGGGTTGCCGCGGCCGGCGGTCAGCACCGGCGGTCTGACCGAACCGGCGCGCACGGACACCGAACGGGCGCTGGCCAAGGTGTTCGCCGAACTGCTGTCGACCCCCGAAGTGGGGCGCTTCGACGACTTCTTCGCCCTCGGCGGCGACAGCATCCTGTCGGTGCAGCTGGGCTCGCGCGCACGGGCGGTCGGGCTGGCCGTGAGTCCGCGGATGATCTTCGAGAATCCGACGGTGCAGCAGCTGGCCGCCGCCCTGGACGCCCTGGGCGACGGGGAGGCTGACACCGGGCGGGACGACCAGGCGACCGACGTGCGTTTCGAGCCGATGAGCACCTCCGGTCTCTCGTCGACGGATCTGGCTGCGGTGACCCAACTTTGGTCGGCGTCACGCAAAGGCACGTCATGACGGCCGCCGACACCGACGTCGCGCCCGACATCGAGGACGTGATGGCGCTGAGCCCCCTGCAGGAGGGCTTGTACTCGCTGACCACGCTCGCCGAATTCGCCGACGGCGAAGCGGCGGACGATCCGTACGTGATCGGCATGGCGGCCGACATCTCCGGCGCACTCGATGTCGCGCTGCTGCGCGAGTGCGCGGAGAAGATGTTGGTGCGTCACCCGAACCTGCGGGCCAGCTTCTTCAGCCGGGGCATCCCGCGGCCGGTGCAGATCGTGCCGTCCCGCGTCGAGTTGCCGTGGCGATCCGTCAGCGCGGCACCCGAGGACGTGCCGGCGCTGGAAACCGGCGAACGCCGCCGGCCCTTCGACCTGGAACACGGACCGGCCATCCGCTTCCTGCTGATCGAATTGCCCGGCGCGCAATGGCGTTTGGTGCTCACCGCCCATCACATCGTGATCGACGGCTGGTCGATGCCCGTGTTCATCAACGAGATGATGATCCTGTACCAGGCCGGAGGCGACCTGTCGGCGTTGCCCGTCGCTCCGCGGCCGTACCGCGATTACATCGGCTGGCTGGCCGGGCGTGACCCGGAGACCAGCCAGCAGGTCTGGCGCCGGCACCTCGCCGGGCTGCCGGGCCCCACCCTGCTGGCCGCCGCCCTGGGCTCGATGGACACGACCCAGGGGCGGCAGACGGCGCTGCCGCGCACCACCGAACTGCGGCTGCCGGCGGAGGCCACCGCGCGGCTGGTCGACGAGACCCGTTCGCGCGGCATCACCGTCAACACCTTGATGCAGATGGCGTGGGCGCTGGTGCTGTCCCGGCTCACCGACACCGACGACGTGGTTTTCGGGGTCACGGTGTCGGGCAGGCCGCCCGAGCTGACCGGCGTCGAGACCATGGTGGGTCTGTTCATCAACACCGTGCCGCTGCGGGTGCGGCTCGACCCCGCGGCCAGTGCCGGTGAGCAATGCCGCGCCGTACAGCGCGATGCCGCCCTGCTGCGCGAGCACAGCTATCTCGGGCACGCCCAATTGCGCTCCCTCGGTGGGGTCGGGGAGATGTTCGACACCCTGCTGGTCTATGAGAACTTCCCGATGAACGGACTGTCCTCCGGCGGTGAATTGACCGCCGGCGGTGCGACATTCCGGCCGTCCGCCCTTCAGAACCTGTCGCATTTCCCGATCGCCATCGCCGCCCACATGGACGCCGGCGAACTGGTGGTGCTCATCGAAGTGATCGACGGCGCCCTGGGCGCCATTCCGGCCGCTACGTTCGGGCAGCGGGTGCTGTCCACCGCCGAGCGGCTGTTGCAGGGGTGGGAGCGTCCGCTGCGTGAGGTCAGCGTCCTCTTCGAGGACGAGGCAGCCCCGCTGCGTGCCGCCGGCGCGCCCGCCGCGACGTCACCGCGGTGCATTCACGCGCGGTTCGCCGAGGTCGTGGCCAGGACGCCGGACAGCCCGGCGGTCAGCTGGGCGGGTGGCACGCTGAGCTATCGCGAGCTGGACGACCGGAGCACCCGGCTGGCCGCTCAGCTCGCCCGCAGCGGTGTCACGCCCGAAACACCGGTCGGCATAAGGCTTTTCCGGGGCCCGCGGTACGTCGTCGCGATGCTCGCGGTGCTCAAGGCCGGCGGCATGTGCGTGCCCATGGAGCCGGGGATGCCCCCGGAACGGGTGACCTCGATCCTGCGCCAGTCCGGCGCGTCGATCGTCTTGGACGAGGAGCTGACCGCGCAGCTGCTCGAGTCCGGCGGACCGCACCACGGCTTCGACCCGGTCGACGTCCCGCTCGAGCGGGCCGCGTACGTCGTGTTCACCTCGGGAACCACGGGAGAACCCAAGGGGGTCATCGGGACTCACGGCGCGGTGGGGGCCTACGCCGACGACCATCTGGACCGCGTGCTGCGGCCCGCGGCCGCGCGGCTGGGCCGTCCGCTGCGCATCGCCCACGCGTGGTCGTTCGCCTTTGACGCCGCCTGGCAGCCGTTGGTCGCCCTGCTCGACGGCCATGGCGTGCATGTGGTCGACGAGCACACCCAGACCGATGCCGAGGCGCTGGTCGCGCTGATCGCCGAGCACGGCATCGACATGATCGACACCACCCCGTCGATGTTCGCCCAGCTGCAGGTGTTCGGCCTGCTGACCGATGCGCCGTTGACGGTGCTGGCGCTCGGGGGAGAGGCCCTCGGCAGCGTCGCCTGGGCCCGAATCCGCAAGGCGTGCACCACCACATCGATGGCGGCGTTCAACTGCTACGGGCCGACCGAGACGACGGTCGAGGCGGTGGTCGCCGCGATCGCCGAGCACGACGAGCCCTGCATCGGGCGGCCGACCCGGCACACCCGCGGGTACGTGCTGGATTCCGGGCTGCGTCCGGTGCCGTGCGGCGCGACGGGCGAACTGTACCTGGGCGGCGCCCAGCTGGCCCGCGGCTATCTGGGCCGCGCGGGCGAGACCGCGGCGCGCTTCGTCGCCGACCCGTTCGCACCCGCGCAGCGGATGTATCGAACGGGCGACCTGGTGCGCCGGATGCCCGACGGCACACTGCAATACATCGGTCGCGCCGACGCCCAGGTGAAAATCCGTGGCCACCGCGTCGAGCCCGGGGAGATCGCCGCCGCCCTCGAATCCCATCCCGCCGTCCGGCACGCCGGGGTGCTCGTGCATCAGCACCGCGGCGCGCCGCGGCTGACCGCGTACGTGGCGACCGACCCCACCGGCGACCAGCCGACGGTGCCCGACCTGCGCGGCATGCTCAGCACCCGGCTGCCGCGCTACATGGTGCCGCAGCGCATCGTCCTGGTCGACGAGATCCCGTTGACTCCCAACGGAAAGCTGGACGAATCCGCGCTGGCCGCCGTCGACGTCGCCGAGTCCGTCGGCGGCGCGGCAACACCCGAGACCGCCACCGAATCCGCGCTGGCCGAACTGCTCGCCGAACTGCTCGGGCACCCGCGCGTCGACGTCACCGCGGACTTCCTGCAGCTGGGACTGGACAGCATCATGGCCTTGTCGGTGGTACAGGCGGCGCGGGCCCGCGGAATCGCGCTGCGCGCCAGGCTCGTCCTCGACTGCACCAACGTCCGCGAACTGGCCGACGCGGTCGACTCGGAAACCGCGGCCACCGCCCAGCGGGTGGACGAGACAACCGGACCAATGCCGTTGCTGCCCAACGGCCGATGGCTCTACGAACACGGCGACCCGCGCCGGCTCGCCCAGACCGAAGCCATCCGGTTGCCCGAGACGCTGCGCCGCGAACAACTCGACGCCGCGCTGGCAAGCATCGTCAACGGCCACGAGGTGCTGCGCACCCGGGTCGATCGCTCCACCATGACCCTGGTTCCGGTACCGGCCGCGGACGTCCTGAGCGAACTCAAAGAGGTTGCAGTGGGCGGAGATCTGGGCGCGGCGGTACCGGCCCACGTCGCCGAGGCGGTCGACCGGTTGGACCCCGAACGCGGAACGCTGCTGGCCGCGGTGTGGCTCCGGCCCCCGGCCGGAGAGAGCGTGCTGTTGCTGGCCGCGCACGTCGTCGCGCTGGACCCGGCGTCGTGGCGGGTGATCCTCGGTGAACTCGGTGCCGCCCTGACCGCCGCGGCCACCGGTCACCCGCCGGCACCCATTCGGGAACACACCAGCTATCGGCGCTGGGCCGAGGCGCTCACCGCGCGAGCGCGCGGCCTGGACACGGTGCAGTACTGGGCGTCGGAGTTGGCCGGCGACGATCCCGACCTCGGCGCCCGGCGCCTCGACCCGGACCGTGATCGGGCGCGCGATCTGATCGTCCGCAACGTCCCCACCGACGCCGACCTCACCCGGCGGCTGCTGAATTCGGGTCTGCCGTTACCCACGCTGTTAATCGCCGCCACCGCGGCGACAGTGACGAGCTGGCGCCGGCTACGTGGCCAGGCAACGGCGCCCCCGCTGCTGGCGCTCGAAACCCACGGCCGCGCCGACAGCTTGGTGGACGGTCCGGGCGCGCACACCATCGACACCGGCGACACGGTGGGGCTGCTCAGCTCGATCTACCCCGTGCGGGTGGACTCGGCCGACCCGCACAGGGTGGCGGAGAAATTGGCCGCGATCCCGGGCGATGGGCTCGACTTCGGGTTGCTGCGCTACCTGCGGGACGACACCGCCGAGCGGCTCGCCGGTTTCCCGCCGCCGCAAGTGTTGCTGAATTACCTTGGCGCCGCCCACACCGACGGCGGCACCGGGCTGACGCTCGAACGCGAGCTGCTCGCGGGGGTGTCGCCGGTGCCGGAGCCCGAGCAGGCGGTGCGCCACGAGCTCACCATCGCGGCGATAGTGCTGACGTACGGCGGGGAGCGGGTGCTGGCGGCGCAGTGGCGCGCGCTGCCCGACATTCTCACGGACGCAGACATGACTGCGCTGCAAGGACTTTGGATCGATTCGCTGCGGGAGATGGTGAAATGAGCACACTCGCGATCGTGGGCGCCGGCGCCAAGGCGGTGGCCGTCGCGGCCAAGGCATCGGTGCTTCGCGACATGGGCGTCGAGGTTCCGGACGTGGTCGCCGTGGAACGGATCGGCGTCGCGGCGAACTGGCAGGCCAGCGGCGGCTGGACGGACGGCGCGCATCGGCTGGGCACCAGCCCGGAAAAGGACGTCGGCTTTCCCTACCGCTCGGCGCTGGTGCCGCGCCGTAACGCCGAGTTGGACGAGCGGATGACCCGCTACAGCTGGCAGTCCTATCTGATCGCCACGGCGTCGTTCGCCGAGTGGATCGACCGCGGCAGGCCGGCGCCGGCGCATCGCCGGTGGAGCCAGTATCTGAGTTGGGTCGCCGACCACGTGGGCATGAATGTGGTGCACGGCGAGGTCGAACGGCTGGCTGTCACCGGGGACCGGTGGGCGATCCACACCCACGAAACCACCGTGCACGCCGACGCGTTGATGATCACCGGCCCGGGCCAGGCCGAAAAGTCCTTGCTTCCCGGCAATCCGCGCGTGCTCTCGATCGCCCAGTTCTGGGACCGCGCCGCCAATCACGACCGGATCAGTGCAGAGCGGGTCGCGGTGATCGGCGGTGGTGAGACGGCCGCGGCGATGCTCAATGAGCTGTTCCGGCACCGGGTCTCGAGCATCACGGTCATTTCCCCGCAGGCGACACTGTTCACGCGCGGCGAGGGGTTTTTCGAGAATTCGCTGTTCTCCGATCCCACCAACTGGCCGGCCCTCACCCTGGCCGAACGTCGTGATGCGTTGGCCCGCACGGACCGGGGGGTGTTTTCGTCGAACGTGCAGGAGGCGTTGCTGGCCGATGACCGCATCCATCACCTGCGTGGCCGCGTCGCCCACGCGGTCGGCAGGCAGGGGCAGATCCGGCTGACGCTGTCCACCAACCGCGGCAGCGAGAACCTCGAGACGGTCCACGGGTTTGATCTCGTCATCGACGGCTCCGGCGCCGACTCTTTGTGGTTCGCACCATTGTTCAGCCAGGAAGCGCTTGATCTGCTCGAACTCGGACTGGGTGGGCCCCTGACTTCGGAGCGGCTGCAGGAGGCGATAGGTTATGACCTGGCCGTCACGGACGTCACACCCAAGTTGTTCTTGCCGAACCTGTCGGGACTCACCCAGGGGCCCGGGTTCCCGAACCTGAGCTGCCTTGGACTGCTATCCGATCGGGTGTTGGGTTCCACCGTCAGTCCGTCCAAGCATCCCCTGAGAAGGAGACATGATGAGCACCAACCCCTTTGACGACGAGAACGCGACCTTCGTGGTGCTGGCCAACGACGAGGACCAGCACAGCCTCTGGCCGACCTTCGCCGACAC
Organism: Mycobacterium sp. WUMAC-067; assembly: GCF_020217485.1. Classification (GTDB taxonomy): domain Bacteria; phylum Actinomycetota; class Actinomycetes; order Mycobacteriales; family Mycobacteriaceae; genus Mycobacterium. The sequence continues at coordinate 149,794 of NZ_JAEKMI010000008.1, forward strand.
GCCTTCGGGCTGGCGGGTGGTCTTCGGGGAAGCCAGCCGCGCGGACTGCCTAAACTACGTCGAACAGAATTGGTCAGATATCCGCCCCAAGAGCCTGATTGAGGCGCTCGCGGGGGAGTAACCCGCCACTGGCCCTCGCAACAGCAGGCAAGGGACGGCCGCTACACACTTGCGGCACAGGCCATTCAGCGTGTTTTCCCGCGTCGCCGCCGTAGCGTCGTCGTAACGTGACCAACCTGAGACACAAATGCGGGTGTCACCATGCACACTTACACCATCTTCAACCATGAAGACGTGTGACCGCGTGCGGCGCATCCGCGAAATCCCGCAACGGTTCATGTGCATCGAAGGGGGACCTGTGAAAACCGTGAAGTCCATTGCCACGGGCGTGGCGGCGCTGGCCGCCATTGGCGGCGCCGCCGCCGGCGTGGCTTCTGTTGCAGCGCCGATCGGCGCGCATGATGTGCAGCTGGCGGCGTTCGGAGCGCCACTGCCGCAAGACCCGCCGCCGCCTCCGCCCCCGCCGCCGGGCGCGCCTGGGCAATTGCCGACGGCCGATCAGTTGGCCACTCTCTGCAACCAGGTAACCGACCCCGGCGTCAACTACAGGGACAAGGCCAACTTCGTTGAAAACGGCGTCAGTCAAAACGAGGGGATGGTGGCCGACCACGACCTGCGAAAGGCCTACCGCAACGGGAACTTCCCCGAGCAGTTCAACGTGACCAACATCGCCCCGGCGGGTCCGAACATGGCCCAGGCCGACGTCGCCATCACGAGCCCGAAGTTCGCCGGACCGGTCACCAAGCACCTCGCGTTCGTCAACCAAGGCGGGAACTGGGTCTTGCAGCACGACGCGGCGATCGCTCTGATTCAGGCCGCGACCGCCACCAACTGATCACCGCGCGGTGCCTACCGCGCAAACCCGATGCCAGTCTGGCGGATTCGCCAGATGTCTCATGGACACCCCATGCGCCGGCTTCCGCGGGCGCATGGGGTTCGGCAGCTACGGCATCTACGGCCACGCCCGCACAGCGCGCGCACAGGTTGCTCATGTTGTTTGCACAACGGGTCGCCGTAACGTATCGGTGCCGGGACACGAAGTACGAGACGCAAAGGGCACGCTGACACCACCCGTGCGTCAACATTCGTGCCCACCAAAAGGGGGAACCATGAAAACCGTTAAAACGCTTGCCACCAGCGTGGCAGCTCTGGCGATCGTCGGGGGCGCGGCCGCCGGCCTGACCTCGATGTCGGCGCCGAGCACACAGGTCGGGGTGCACCTCGCCACGATCGGCGCGCCGCTTCCGCAGGATCCGCCGCCGGCGCAGCCGGTCGCGGGGGCCAACGTCCCGACGCCCGATCAGCTGACCGGCCTGCTCAACAGCCTGGCGGACCCGAGCGTGTCGTTTAGCAACAAGAGCAACCTGGTGCAGGGCGGCATCAGCGGCATCGAAGCCCACGTCGCCGACAAGAAGCTGCAGAAGGCCGCGAAAAACGGTGACCTGCCCCTGTCGTTCGACGTGACCAACATCCAACCGACCGCCGCCGGTTCGGCGACCGCCGACGTGTCGGTCTCCGGCCCCAAGCTGACGTCACCGGTCACCCAGAACGTCACCTTCGTCAACCAGGGCGGCTGGGTGCTGTCGCGGGCGTCGGCGATGGAGCTGCTGCAGGCCGCCGGTCAGTGATCGGCGCCGAGCGCGCGCAGGTCTAGTTTCGCGACGCGTGCCGGATCCGCCAGCACATCGATCGCCCGGATCCGGCCGGCGCGCACCACGAATCCCATGACGGACGCCGCGTGTCCCCCGACGAAGATGACGGCGCCGGCGGCGCCGTTGACGGTCGCCGCGCGGACCTCGCGGTCGGGACCCGCGTAGGCGCGGGCCAGCCTGGCCACCGAGTCCGCGCCGTCGGCCCGGAACGCCGCCGCGGCCGGGCCGAAGTCACCCCGCAGCACCACGTCGGGATGCAGCACCGACACCAGGCGGTCGAAGTCACCGCTGCGCCCCGCCGCGAAGAAGGCGTCCACCACCTCGCGCTGGGCGGTGAGGTCGCCGTCGGGTTCCGGGTCGGCCCGCTCGATCCGCCGGCGCGCCCGGCTGGCCAGCTTGCGGGCCGACTCCGGCGTCCGGTCGACGACCGTGGCGATCTGATCGAACGGCACGCTGAAGACGTCGTGCAACACGAAGGCCAATCGCTCCGCCGGCGACAGCGTGTCCAGCACCACGAACAGCGCCAGCCCCACCGCGTCGGCCAGCATCGCGCGGTGTTCCGGGTCGAATTCGTCGTCGGCTTCCACGATCGGGTCGGGCAGGCGGCCGGCCAGCTCCTCGCCGCCGTGAGTTCGGCGCTCGCGCAACATGTTCAGGCAGATGCGGGCGACCACGGTGGTCAGCCACGCGTCGGGGTTGGCGATTGTCTCCGCGGAGCTGCCGCTCCACCGCAGCCAGGCCTCCTGCACCGCGTCCTGGGCGTCGTCGATCGAGCCCAGCATGCGATAGGCGAGGGCGCCCAGCCGCGGCCGGGCCGCCTCGAAGCGCGCCGTCAGTGACGGCAGTGACGGCGGTGATGCATCCGGTTTCGTCATGGCCGATCGGTCTCCGGCAGGGCGCACACGCGGTCGCCGGAAAAGCCCGAGGACCCGATGTCGAGCGCGATGTTGAAGCGGGCGCGCAGATTGCCCAAGGTGATGACGTGGGTCAGCGCGACGAGTTGGGCGGTGTCGAAATGCGCTCGCAGCGCGTCGAATAGTTGATCGCTCACGTCGACCGGGGTGCGGCTGATCGCGGTCGCGTAGTCGAGGATCAGTTTGTCGACGTCGGAAAAGCACTGCGCGTCGCGGTAATTGGCCATCCCCAGCAGTTCTTCGTCGGTGATGCCCCATTGCCGGGCGATCTGGGAGCCGAGGTCGATGCAGTATGCGCAACGCACCGTCGTCGCCGACTTCAGCTCGGCCAGCGCGCGGTGACGCGGGCTGAGAACGTCCAGCTTCGATTCGGCCTGCTCCAACTTGCCGTAGGCGTTGAGCAATCTGGGGATGTGGGCATACATCCGCAGCGGTTCCAGCATTCCCGCGGTTTCCAGCCCGGTCATCTGGGCGAGCTTGCGCCTGGTGAAGAAGAAGGCGATCTTGGCGCCCAGGCCGGCGTCGCGGTCGGAGACTCCCTGTAGCCGTGGCATGGCGATCCTCCTGGCAAGTTGTGGTCGTGAACCAACGTCCTCACTAGGTCGACACGCGGGAGGGCCCGAACGTGACCACTAACTCACCCGGGCTGGCCCAGCGGCAGATCCATGTCGAACACGCGGGCGTGCAGCACCGTGCGGTTTCGCAGCGCGGCGCGCACCGCGCGGTGCAGGCCGTCCTCGAGATAGGTGATGCCCTTCCAGCGCACCGCGTGCGGGAACAGGTCGCCGTAGAAGGTCGAGTCCTCCGAGAGCAGGCGGTCCAGCGCGAGCACCGTTGTGGTGGTGACCAATTCGTCGAGCCGGATCTGTTGCGGCGGTATCTGGGACCAATCCCGATAGGACAGGTTGTGCTCGGGATACGGTTTGCCGTCGCGCACGCCCTTGAAAATCATTGGCCGATCTCTCCCGACGTCTCGCTATGCCCCGACCGGTTCATGCTGGAAAGGCTAGTCGGACACCGGTGGTCCCGGCGAGCAGACGCAAAGCACCGCGGCACGCCGACGAAGAGGGACTTTTGCCTGCGCTCGCGCTCCAGTGGTGAGGCCGAGCGAGCCCGAGACCGTAAAATGGACCCGGTCTAACAGCCATCGAAGGAGGTGACGACCAGTGGGAACTGCCGATGACCGTCGGTTCGAGGTGCTGCGGGCCATTGTCGCCGATTTCGTCGCCACCAAAGAACCGATCGGTTCCAAGACGTTGGTGGAGCGCCACAACCTGGGCGTCTCATCGGCGACCGTCCGCAACGACATGGCCGTGCTCGAGGCCGAGGGCTACATCACCCAGCCGCACACCAGTTCCGGGCGGGTCCCCACCGAGAAGGGCTACCGCGAATTCGTCGACCGGCTCGACGACGTCAAGCCGCTGTCCTCCGCCGAACGGCGCGCGATCCAAGGCTTCCTGGAGTCCGGTGTCGACCTCGACGACGTCCTGCGCCGCGCGGTACGGCTGCTCTCGCAGCTGACCCGGCAGGTGGCCGTCGTGCAGTACCCGACGCTGTCGTCGTCGACCGTGCGCCACCTGGAAGTGATCGCCCTGACGCCCGCGCGGCTGCTGATGGTCGTCATCACCGACTCCGGCCGGGTGGACCAGCGCGTCGTCGAACTCGGCGACGTCATCGACGACCACGAACTCTCGCAGCTGCGGGAGATGCTGGGCCAGGCGCTGGTGGGCAAGAAGCTGTCGGCCGCCTCGATCGCGGTGGCCGACCTCGCCGGACAGCTGAGCAGCCCGGAGGGCCTGGGCGACGCGGTGGGCCGATCGGCGACGGTGTTGCTGGAGTCACTGGTCGAGCACACCGAGGAACGCTTGCTGATGGGCGGTACCGCCAACCTGACCCGCAACGCCGCCGATTTCGGTGGCTCGCTGCGCTCCATCCTGGAGGCGCTCGAGGAGCAGGTGGTGGTCCTGCGGTTGCTGGCGGCCCAGCAAGAAGCCGGTAAGGTGACGGTGCGCATCGGCCACGAGACGGCCGCCGAGCAGATACTGGGCACTTCCGTGGTGACCACCGCCTACGGCACCTCCGACACCGTTTACGGGGGAATGGGTGTGCTGGGGCCCACCCGGATGGACTATCCGGGAACTATCGCCAGCGTTGCTGCGGTTGCCCTGTATATCGGCGAAGTCCTGGGTGCTCGATGAACGCGCACCCGCTGTGTGGGTAGGCGCGGAGAAAGACCAGGTATAGGAGAGTCAGGCGTGGCACGCGATTATTACGGGCTGCTCGGCGTGAGCAGAAACGCCGGTGACGCGGAGATCAAGCGCGCGTACCGCAAGTTGGCGCGCGAACTGCATCCCGACGTCAACCCCGACGAGGCCGCGCAGGCGAAGTTCAAGGAGATCAGCGTCGCCTACGAGGTGCTGAGCGACCCCGAGAAGCGGCGCATCGTCGACCTGGGCGGCGACCCGCTGGAGAACGCGGCCGCGGCCGGTGGCGGTTTCGGCGGCGGATTCGGTGGCCTGGGCGATGTGTTCGAGGCCTTTTTCGGTGGCGGCTTCAGCGGCGGCGCGTCCTCGCGCGGCCCCATCGGGCGGGTGCGGCCGGGCTCGGATTCGCTGCTGCGGATGCGGCTCGATCTCGAGGAGTGCGCGACCGGCGTCACCAAGCAGGTCACCGTCGACACCGCGGTGTTGTGTGACCGCTGCCAGGGCAAGGGCACCAACGGCGACTCGGCGCCGGTGCCGTGCGACACCTGCGGCGGTCGCGGCGAGGTCCAGACCGTGCAGCGCTCCCTGCTGGGCCAGGTGATGACGTCGCGGCCGTGTCCGACCTGCCGCGGCGTCGGCGTCGTCATCCCCGACCCGTGCCACCAGTGCATGGGGGACGGCCGCGTGCGCGCCCGCCGGGAGATCAGCGTCAAGATTCCGGCCGGCGTCGGCGACGGCATGCGCGTGCGGCTGGCCGCCCAAGGCGAGGTGGGACCCGGTGGCGGGCCGGCCGGCGACCTGTACGTCGAGGTTCACGAACAGGGCCACGACGTCTTCGTCCGCGAGGGCGACGACCTGCACTGCACCGTGTCGGTGCCGATGGTCGACGCGGCGCTGGGCGCCACGGTCACCGTCGACGCCATCCTGGACGGCGTCAGCGAAATCACCATTCCGCCTGGCACGCAACCGGCTTCGGTCATCACGCTGCGCGGCCACGGGATGCCGCACCTGCGGACCGGTACCCGCGGCGATCTGCATGTCCACGTCGAGGTGGTGGTTCCCGCCCGCCTGGACAGCCGCGACACCGAACTGCTGCGCGAACTGAAGGCGCGCCGCAGCCGCGACGTCCCCGAGGTGCGCTCGACCCACGCCGGCGGCGGCTTGTTCAGCCGGCTCCGCGAGACGTTCACCGGACGCTAGCCACGCCGCGCCGATGGTCGCGACCCTGTTCTACGCCGACGATCTGCCCGAGACCGGCGCGCTGGCCGTCCTGGCCGGTGACGAGGGGTTTCATGCCGCCAGCGTGCGGCGGATCCGCCCGGGCGAGCGGCTGGTGCTCGGCGACGGCGCCGGGGGCCTGGCGCACTGCGAGGTGGAGCACGCCGGGCGTGACGGGCTGCGCGCGCGGGTGCTGGAACGCTGGAGCGTCGCACCCGGGAGCCCGCCGGTGACGGTGGTGCAGGCCCTGCCGAAATCGGAGCGTTCCGAGCTGGCCATCGAGCTGGCCACCGAGGCGGGCGCCGACGGGTTCCTGGCCTGGCAGGCGGCCCGCTGCGTGGCCAACTGGCACGGCGCCCGGGTCGAGAAGGGTTTGCGCCGCTGGCGCGCGGTCGCCCGTTCGGCGGCGCGGCAGTCCCGACGGGCGCACATCCCGTCGGTCGACGGCGTGCTGTCCACCGCGGCGCTGACGTCGCGGATCCGCGACGAGGTGGCCGGCGGCGCGACGGTGCTGGCCCTGCACGAATCGGCCACCGAGCGGCTCGCCGACCTCGACCTGGCGCGCGCGAGGACGGTGTTCCTGGTGGTCGGCCCCGAGGGCGGCATCGCCGATGACGAGATCGTGGCGTTGTCCGACGCGGGCGCGACGGCGGTGCGGCTGGGCCCGCAGGTGCTGCGGACGTCGACCGCCGCGGCCGTGGCGCTCGGCGCGCTCGGGGTGCTGACGCCGCGATGGGACGACCCCTCGAGCCTGTGACCGCCCACAAGGTGCTGGACAAGGGCCTTCCGGCGAACACCCCTGCCGCGGCGCTGCGCACTTGCGGCGTGCCGCACATTGGGGTCAGCGACGCCCCGGCGGTAGGATAAAAGCGCTAGAAAACGCCGGGATCGGCGAGCACTTCACACAAGGCAGGCATCGAAAACCACGTGACGCCCCGCGAGACCAGCGCTGCTGACGCAGCCGGAGCCCTCCAGGCCGACGCTCAAGTTCGCAGCAGCATCAACGTTCCGCCCGATACCGTCATGGGCCTGCTGGGTTCGGCAGACGAGAACCTGCGCTCCCTGGAACGCACCCTGGACGCCGATCTGCACGTGCGCGGCAACACCCTGACCATCTCCGGTGAGCCCGCCGACGTCGCGCTCGCCGAACGGGTGATCTCCGAACTGATCGCGATCGTCGCCGGCGGGCAGCAGTTGACCCCGGAGGTGATCCGGCACAGCGTCGCCATGCTGGCCGGCACCGACAACGAGTCACCGGCCGAGGTGCTGACGCTGGACATCCTGTCGCGGCGCGGGAAGACGATCCGGCCCAAGACGCTCAACCAGAAGCGCTACGTCGACGCCATCGACGCCAACACCATCGTCTTCGGCGTCGGCCCGGCCGGCACCGGCAAGACGTACCTGGCGATGGCCAAGGCGGTCAACGCTTTACAGACCAAACAGGTCAGCCGCATCATTCTGACCCGTCCGGCCGTGGAAGCCGGTGAGCGCCTTGGCTTCTTGCCGGGCACGCTCAGCGAGAAGATCGATCCGTATCTGCGGCCGTTGTACGACGCGCTCTACGACATGATGGACGCCGAGCTGATCCCCAAGCTGATGTCGGCGGGGGTCATCGAGGTGGCGCCGCTCGCGTACATGCGGGGCAGGAGCCTCAATTCCGCGTTCATCGTGTTGGACGAGGCGCAGAACACCACCGGCGAGCAGATGAAGATGTTCCTCACCCGCCTGGGTTTCGGATCCAAGATCGTCGTCACCGGCGACGTCACCCAGGTCGACCTTCCGGGCGGCGCCAAGTCGGGTCTGCGCGCGGCGATGGAGATCCTCGACAGCGTCGACGACATCCACGTCGCGGAGCTGACCAGCGTGGACGTGGTGCGCCACCGGCTGGTCTCGGAAATCGTCGACGCCTATGCCAAGTTCGAAGAACCCGACCTGACCATGAACCGGGCGGCGCGCCGGGCGTCGGGCTCGCGCGGTCGCCGATGATGATGCGGTGAGCGGGTTCCATGAGCATTGAGGTCTCCAACGAGTCGGGCATCGACGTCTCCGAAGCCGAGTTGATCAGCGTCGCGCGGTATGTCATCGCCAAGATGGACGTCAACCCGGCGGCCGAGCTGTCGATGGTGCTGTTGGACACCGCGGCGATGGCCGACCTGCACATGCGCTGGATGGACCTGCCCGGGCCCACCGACGTGATGAGCTTCCCGATGGACGAGCTCGAACCGGGCGGGCGCCCGGACGCCCCCGAGCCGGGGCCCTCGATGCTGGGCGACATCGTGCTGTGCCCGGAATTCGCGGCCAGTCAGGCCGCCGCGGCGGGGCACAGCCTGGGGCACGAGCTGGCGCTGCTGACCATCCACGGCGTGCTCCACCTGATCGGCTACGACCACGGCGAGCCGGATGAGGAAAAGGAGATGTTCGCGCTGCAGGACCGGTTGCTCGAAGAGTGGGTCGCCGACCAGGTCGAGGCCTACCGCCAGGACCGCCAGGAAGAGCGCGACCGCCGATTGCTGGACAAGTCAAGGTATTTCGACAATTGAGCCGACTCTGGATTCTGGTGGCGGCTGCCATCGCGTTCGCGCCGATCTCGATGGTCGTCGCCATCCCTGGCACGGTCGCGCAGGCGGCTCCCTGCGCCGGCGCGGGCTCCAACCCCGTGTCCTGCCAGCGCTGCATGTTCTACGTGAACGCCTATCACACGGCGAACGTGTGCAACGAGGACAAGCGCGGTGTCCAGGGCCCCCCGAGCAATGCGCCGACGCCGGTTCCGGAAGTGCCCATCCCGGCGTACGAGCCGCCCCCGGCCCCGCCGCCGGTGCAGCAACCGGTGGTCCTTCCGCCGCCCAACTCGGGTCAGAACACCGTCCCGGTGCTCGAGATCAATCCGCCGGGCCCCGATGCGCCACGCAACGCCCCGGTGGTCGCGCCGCCGAGAGGGCTCGAAGCGCCCTCGCTGGCGATCGCGGCGGCCAAGGCCGCGCCGGTGACCCGCGCTGACCCCGCCAACCCGCCGAAGCCGCCGACCGAGGTGGATTTCAACCAGCAGGTGCAGAACGTGGTGAGTTCCCACCGGCAGAACGTCGACGTCCTCAAGGTCGACGAGCACCGGTTCGTCCGGCCGCGCCACTGGGACTACCTCGACTACGACGACGCCTACCGCCGCCCGACCCTGTACAACCCGCTGAATCAGGCGATGACGTTCCGCTACTTCTACAACGGCGCCTACCAGCAGCTTTACCTCCCGCGCGGGGCGCGGATGGTGCTGGACGCCGCGACCGTCGGCGTCGTCCCCTTCACCGCGGTCGGCGACAGCTATGTCGCGTCGGGCAGCTTCTACGGCGGGGGCTCGATACCGCTCAACGGGTACAACGGGCCGCCGCCACCGGACTACAGGCCGCCGGCGCCCCCGAAGCTGTATGAGAACGTCGTCGTGTCCGTTCCCGCCAAAGGCGAGACCGTGGAGGTCGGCCACGTGGCGGTGGTGGGTCACGACGGTAGCCAACCCTCGGGCAGCCAGGACACGTTCCTGCTCGACGACTCCACCTTGGCCTGGGGACAGATCGACAACTCCAGCAGCGCCCCCGCGCAGATCCGGGTGATCAAAACCCAGCCGACGCCGGGCGTCGGCCTCACCGACGACGGCAGCTTCTTGGTGCTGCTCGCCGTTCACCACCAGGAACCCGGTCAACCCCACCAATCCGCGTGGACCATGGCGCTGCGCTTCGGTGGGTTCGCCGTGGTGGTGGGCCTGGTCGCCTGGCTGCTCAACCGCCGGCACCGCAGCGAGGACGACGCCGCTGAGTCCTCGTGATGCCCTAGGGGACTCAATGACCACATCGAGGTGTGACCGTTGACCGGCTGGTCCGAGCTGCTCGGCGCGGTCGCCTTGATCGCGCTGGGCGGGCTGTTCGCCGCGATCGATGCGGCCATCAGCACGGTGTCGCTGGCCCGCGTTCAGGAGATGGTGCGCGACGAGCGGCCCGGCGCGGTGGCGCTGTCCAAAGTGATGTCGGAACGTCCCCGCTACATCAACCTCGTTGTGCTGCTGCGGATCACGTGCGAGATCACCGCGACCGTGCTGCTGGTGGTGTTCCTTTACGACAACTTCGGGCTGACGTGGGGATTGTTCGGCGCCGCGGCGATCATGGTGGTGACCAGCTTCGTCGTCATGGGGGTGGGCCCACGCACCCTCGGCCGTCAAAACGCCTATTCCATCGCGTTGACGACGGTGCTTCCGCTGCAAGCGATCTCGTGGTTGTTGATGCCGATCAGCCGGCTGCTCGTGGTTTTGGGTAACGCGGTCACCCCGGGCCGGGGGTTGAGGAACGGGCCGTTCGCCTCCGAGATCGAGCTGCGCGAGGTCGTCGACCTGGCCCAGCAGCGTGGCGTGGTCGCGGCCGAGGAGCGCCGGATGATCCAGTCGGTCTTCGAGCTCGGCGACACCCCGGCCCGCGAGGTGATGGTCCCGCGCACCGAGATGATCTGGATCGAAAGCGACAAGTTCGCCAGCCAGGCGATCAACCTGGCGGTGCGCAGCGGGCATTCACGCATCCCGGTCATCGGCGAGAACGTCGACGACGTCGTCGGGGTCGTGTACTTGAAAGACCTTGTCCAGCAGACCTTTTTGTCGGGTGGCGGCGGGCGGACCACGCCGGTGGCGCAGGTGATGCGGCCGGCTGTCTTCGTGCCGGACTCCAAGCCCTTGGACGCCCTCCTGCGCGAAATGCAGCGCGACCGTAACCACATGGCCCTGCTCGTCGACGAGTACGGCGCGATCGCCGGGCTGGTCAGCATCGAAGACGTGCTCGAAGAAATCGTCGGTGAGATCGCCGACGAGTACGACCAGGCGGAGACGGCGCCGATAGAAGACCTGGGCGACAAACACTTTCGGGTGTCGGCGCGACTGCCGATCGAAGACCTCGGCGAGCTCTACGGCGTCGAGTTCGACGACGACCTCGACGTCGACACCGTGGGCGGCCTGCTCGCCCTGGAATTGGGCCGGGTGCCGCTGCCGGGCGCCGAGGTGACTTCGCACGGTTTGCGGCTGCACGCCGAGGGCGGCACCGATCACCGGGGGCGGGTACGCATCGGCACCGTCCTGCTCAGCCCCGTCGAATCCGACGGCTCACCCAATAGCTCACCCGACGGCTCACCCAACGGCTCACCCAATGGCGAGGAATCCCCGCAGCATGACTGAATTCCGTTCCGGCTTCGTATGTTTGGTCGGCCGTCCCAACACCGGGAAATCGACACTGACGAACGCGCTCGTCGGGACCAAGGTCGCGATCACCTCGAAGCGGCCACAGACCACCCGGCACACCATCCGCGGGATCGTGCACCGCGACGACTTCCAGATCATCCTGGTCGACACTCCGGGTCTGCACCGCCCCCGCACCCTGCTGGGCAAGCGGCTCAACGACTTGGTGCGCGACACCTACGCCGAGGTCGACGTGATCGGGCTGTGCATCCCGGCCGACGAGGCGATCGGCCCCGGGGATCGGTGGATCGTCGAGCAGATCCGCGCGACCGCACCCAAGGCCACACTGGTCGCCATCGTCACCAAGATCGACAAGGCGCCCAAAGACCGGGTCGCCGCGCAGTTGGTCGCGGTCAGCGAGCTGGTCGGCGGCTCGGCCGAGATCGTGCCGGTGTCGGCGGTGGTCGGGACGCAGGTGGACGTCTTGACCGACGTGCTAGCCGCGGCGCTGCCGCCCGGGCCTGCCTACTACCCCGACGGGGAACTGACCGACGAACCCGAAGAGGTCTTGATGGCCGAGCTCATCCGGGAGGCAGCCCTGGAGGGAGTTCGCGACGAGCTGCCGCATTCGTTGGCGGTGGTCATCGACGAGGTCAACCCGCGGGAGGACCGCGACGACCTGATCGACGTGCACGCGCTGCTCTACGTCGAACGCGACAGCCAGAAGGGCATCATCATCGGCAAGGGCGGCGCCCGGCTGCGTGACGTCGGCACCGCCGCGCGCGCCCAGATCGAGAAGCTGCTGGGCACCAAGGTGTACCTCGACCTGCGCGTCAAGGTCGCCAAAAACTGGCAGAGCGACCCCAAACAGCTTGGCCGCCTGGGCTTTTAGCCGCCGCGCCGCCCGGCGAGCACTCGGATGGTCTTCAGCGACGGGTCCGCCGCGTCGGGCAGATTCATGCCGGCACTGACGCCCGAGCACAGATAATCCAGCACAGCATCATTGAGGCGTTCACCCGGCACGACGGCGGGAATACCCGGGGGATAGGGCGTGATCTGCTCGGCGGCGATGCGGCCGGCGGCGCGGTCCGCGGGCACCGCCTCCACCGGCCCGAAGAACGCGTCGCGCGGCAATTCGACGGACTCCAATTGCATCTCCTCGGGCGACGGCAGCGCGATGCAGGGCGGCGGCTCGAACTCGTCGGCGGCGGTGCGCCATGCGCGCAGCGCGTCGGTGAGACGCCCCAGGGTCTCCTTGTCGTCGGCCATCGACAGCGTGGCCAGGATGCGGCGGTGGTCGCTCATGCCGACATCGACGTGCGCGTGCGCCCGCAGCCAGTCGGCGGCCTGATAACCCGAGGTGCCCGTTGCCGACACATCGATCAGCACCTGCATCCGGTCCAGGTCGTGGGACGCCTGCGCGCCGAGCAATTCATCGTCGAGCACGGCCACATCGGGGATGAGTTCGATCTCCTCCCGCACGCGTCGCGTCAAATCGAGTGCGGCACCGAGCAATTCGTGGCCATGCTGCACCATCTGCCGGCGCCACCCGTCCATGGCCGCGTACAGCAGGACGCTGGGGCTGGTGGTCATCAACTGATCCGCGCAGGCCGACAGGCGATCCCGATCGATCAGGTCACCCTGCAGGTGAAACACCGACCCCTGCTCGAAGCCGGCGCCCATCTTGTGCACGCTGACCACACAGACGTCCGCGCCGGCGTCCATCGCCCAGGTCGGCAGGTCCTCATGGAACGGCAGGTGCGCGCCCCACGCCTCGTCGACGATCAACGGCTTGCCGCGCCGGTGACATACCTCGGCGATCCGGGCGATGTCGGCGCACGTGCCGTACGGGCTGGGGCTGACGACGAGCGCACCGGCGGCGTCGGGGTGCTTGTCCCAGGCCTCTTCGACCTGCTCCGGGGAGGGCGGATGAGAAAAGTGGTGCGCGGCGTCCCAGCGTGGGGTGATCCAGCGCGGCTGCACGCCGGAAAAGATCAGCCCCGCCACGATCGACTTGTGGCTGTCCCGGCTGACCAGCAGGCTGCCCTCGCCGCCGGCGACCGCCAACATCGCCGCCCGCACCGACAGTGAACTGCCGCAGGTGGAGAACCAGGCGGTGTCGGCGCCCACGGCCTCGGCCATCAGGTCTTCGGCGTTCTTCAGGTATTTGTTGCTGGTTCGGCGGTCATCCAGGCCGCCGCTCGCCAGCACGTCGTCGAGGAAGGGCTCGCGGCCCAGGACTGCCAGGACCCGATCGTCGGTGCCGCGGCCCTGCCGGTGGCCCGGCGGCGTAAACCCGTATCGGTTCTTTTCGCGATACTCGGCCAGCGCATCGAGCAGTGGGGCGTCGGATTGGTCCATGCCGAACGTGTACCCGCCTTGTCGGCCGGAAATTCACCGCGCGACCTGGGAAGACGACGGGGCGCGGGGCGCTGTTTCAGCCGCTGGGCGCCGGTGCCTCCGGGGTGGCCGCGCTCTGGTTCCACCAGGGTTGGGGCTGCTGGCTCGCCCATCCGCACAGGGCTTCCAGCTCGGCGGCCAGCGAAATCAACATGCCCTCGCTGTTGGCCGGGCCCATCAGCTGCACGCCGATGGGCAAGCCCTCGGAGGTGAAGCCCGCCGGAACGTTGATGGACGGCCACCCCAGGACGTTCCACGGGAACGTCAGCGGGCAGGCCGCGATCATGGCCCGGTCGGTGCCGAAGCCGCTCAACCGGTCGAAGGCCCGCGCCAGCGGCGGGGGCTGGGCGGTGGTCGGCGCCAACACCACGTCGACGATGTCGAAGATCGAACCGACCCGGCGCTGGTCGGCTTCCTCGTGGCGGCGGGCGCTGCGCAGAATCGCCTGCCCCAGCGCTGCGCCCATGCGCAGGTTGGACAGGGTGCGAGGGTCCAGCACGACGCCGTCGCCCAGGCGCTCCTCCCAATCCCGCAGCCCCGCGGTGGACCGGGCGAGAAAGTCCCACGACAGCCTCATGCCGTAGTCCGGGTTGCCGGGCACCACGGTGTGGCCCAGCAGTTCGAGCTGGTTACCCACGGCGCGCGTCGCCGCCAGGATCTCCGGGTGCAGCTTGGGACGGAAGCCGGTGTAGGGGAATCGGGTTGACAGCGCGATGTTCAGCGGGCCGGGCGCCTTCCCCACATAGTCGGAGGCGGTGATCGCGGGGGGTTTGTGCCGATCGCCCTCGACGTTGCCGGACGCGGCGTCGAGCACCAACGCCGCGTCGGCCACCGTGCGGGCCAGCACGCCGTTGACCGTGATGCCGTTGAACGCCTCCGGGAGCGGCCAGGTCGAGATCCGCCCGCGCTGCGGTTTGATGCCCACCAGGTGCGTCCACGCCGCGGGGATGCGGATACTGCCGGCGCCGTCGGACCCGATGGCGGCCGTGACCAGACCCGCGGCCACCGCCGCGGCGCTGCCGCCCGACGATCCGCCGGGGGTGTGCCGCCGCGACCAGGGGTTGCGGGTATGCCCGAAACCGGGCCCGCTGGTAAACGGCCACTGGCCGAGTTCGCAGGTGTTCGTCTTGCCCACGATCACCGCGCCGGCGGCCTTGAGGCGGCGCACCACCTCGGCGTCGTGCGTCGCCGGCGCGACCCGCCCCTCGGTGCCGAACGCGGTGGGCTCGCCCGCAATGTCGACGTCGTCCTTGACGGCGATCGGAATGCCCAGCAGCGGGGCGGTGTCCCCGGCCGCGCGGCGCCGGTCGGCCTCGGCCGCGTCGGCCAGTGCCGACTCGGTCAGCACCACCCGGAAGGCGTTCAGCGTGGGCTGGCTGGCGTGGATGGCGTGCAGCGAACGACCCACCAGCGTGGTGGACGTCACCGAGCGGCTGGCCAGCTGATAGAGCAAATCGGTCAGCGTGGGCAGGCGCCGGCGGCCGGATCCGGGACCCGAGCCGGAAAGGGCCCCAAAACCCGACCCAGAAGCGCCAATCACGGGGTACGAGACTAACGGCGCGGATACCCGCAATGTCGCGGCGGGGTGCAAAACTATTGGGATGCGGCTATACCGAGACCGAGCTGTTGTGCTGCGCCAGCACAAGCTCGGCGAAGCCGACCGGATCGTCACCCTGCTAACCCGTGATCACGGGCTGGTCCGCGCGGTGGCCAAGGGCGTGCGTCGCACCCGCAGCAAATTTGGTGCGCGGCTGGAGCCGTTCGCGCACATCGACGCGCAGTTACATCCCGGCCGCAACCTCGACATCGTCACCCAGGTCGTCTCGATCGACGCGTTCGCCACCGACATCGTCAGCGACTACGGCCGCTACACCTGCGGGTGCGCCATGCTGGAAACCGCCGAACGCCTCGCCGGTGAGGAGCGGGCGCCCGCCCCCGCCCTGCACGGGCTCACGGTGAGCGCCCTGCGGGCGGTGGCCGACGGCCGCCGGTCCCGGGACCTCCTGCTGGATGCCTACCTGCTGCGGGCGATGGGCATCGCCGGATGGGCGCCGGCGCTGAGCGAGTGCGCCCGCTGCGCCACGCCCGGTCCCCATCGCGCGTTCCATGTCGGTGCCGGTGGCAGCGTCTGCCCGCACTGCCGCCCGGCCGGTTCGACGACGCCGCCGCCGGGGGTGCTGGATTTGATGACGGCGCTGCACGACGGCGATTGGGACTTCGCCGAAAAGACGCCGCAGTCGCACCGCAACTACGTCAGCGGTCTGGTGGCGGCGCACCTGCAATGGCATTTGGAGCGGAAGCTCAAGACGTTGCCGCTCGTAGAACGGACGTATCACGTGGACCGCACCATCGCCGATCAGCGCGCGACGCTGATCGGGCAGGATATGGACTGTGGCTAACGGGACGGTTGATGGGGACCGGGTGGGGCGCAAGTGACGAACCGCGGTTTCCCGCAGCTGCCCCCCGCGCCCGACGACTATCCGGTCTTCCCCGACAAGTCGACCTGGCCCGTCGTGTTCCCGGAGCTGCCGCCGTCGGCCGACGGTGGCCCGTGCCGGCCGCCGCAGCACATCTCCAGGGCGGCCGCGCCCAGGATCGAGGCCGAGCGGTTGCCCAACCATGTGGCCATCGTCATGGACGGCAACGGCCGTTGGGCCACCCAGCAGGGGCTGAGCCGCACCGACGGCCACCGCGCCGGGGAGGCGGTGGTCATCGACATCGTCTGTGGGGCAATCGAAATCGGGATCAAATGGCTCAGCCTCTACGCCTTCTCGACCGAGAACTGGAAGCGTTCACCCGAAGAGGTTCGCTTCCTGATGGGCTTCAACCGTGACGTGGTGCGCATGCGCCGGGTGAACCTGAATACGATAGGGGTCAAGATCCGCTGGGTCGGTTCGCGGCCCCGCCTGTGGCGCAGCGTGATCAACGAGCTGGCGATCGCGGAGGACCTGACGAAGGACAACGACGTCATCACCGTCAACTACTGTGTGAACTACGGCGGTCGCGCCGAAATAGCCGATGCCACAAAGGAAATCGCACGCCTGGCTGCGGCCGGCCGGCTGAACCCGGAGCGCATCACCGAGTCGACGGTGGCAAATCACCTGCAGCGGCCCGACATTCCCGACGTGGACCTGTTCTTGCGGACCTCGGGTGAGCATCGGTCCAGCAATTTCATGCTGTGGCAGGCCGCATACGCCGAGTACGTCTTTCAGGACAAGCTGTGGCCTGACTACGACCGGCGCGACTTGTGGGCCGCCTGCGAGGAATACGCCTCGCGCGATCGCCGGTTCGGGAGCGCATAGTGCCATCACTGCAGGAGCGTCTGGCGTCGATCCTCGGCGATGTCGTTGCGCTGCAGGAGGAGACCGATGGCGCGCTGACGGTCCACCATGACGGCACCATCGCGTCGTTGCGGGTGGTGAACATCGCCGAGGACCTCGACCTGGTCTCGCTCACCCAGATATTGGCGTGGGACCTGCCGCTGACCAAGAAGATCAGCGACCAGGTGGCCAAGCAGGCGCGCGACAGCAACTTCGGCAGCGTCACCCTGATCGAGAAGGTCAATGACAAAGCCGTGCAGCGCAATTCGGGCAAGGGCGCGGCTAAAAGCGCCGACGTGATGCTGCGCTACAACTTTCCCGGCGCCGGCCTGACCGACGACGCCTTGCGGACCTTGATCCTGTTGGTGCTCGACACCGGCGCCCAGATACGCCGCACACTGACAGGCTGAATCGGGTCAGGGCCGGCAGTCTGAACAGGTGCCGAAGATTTCGATGGTGTGACTGACGTCGGAGAAGCCATGCTTGGCGGCCACGGCCGTCGCCCACTCCTCGACCTCGTGATCGCCCACCTCGATCGTGGATCCGCAACTGCGGCAGACCAAGTGGTGGTGATGGTGCTCCGAACACCTGCGATAGACCGACTCGCCGGTGTCGGTGCGCAGCGTGTCGATCATGCCCGCCGCGGCCATCGACTGCAGCGTCCGGTAGACGGTGGTCAGCCCGATGTTCTCGCCGCGCCGGCGCAGCTCGTCGTGCAGATCCTGCGCGGAGCGGAATTCGTCGAGTGTCTCCAACAGTGTGGAAATCGCCGCACGCTGACGGGTCGAGCGGACGCTCGCCCCTGACGTCACGGGGTGTCCTCGCTCGCGTGCGCGACGGCGTCCACCACGATGTGGGCGAGGTGATGATCGGCGAGCCGGTACAGCACTTCGCGCCCGGAGCGCTCGCCGGCAACCACGCCCGCCGCCTTCAGGATCTTCAGATGCTGACTGACCAGCGGCTGCGGCACGCCGAGCGCGTCCACCAGTTCGTGCACGCAGCGATGGGATTCCCGCAACTGCAACACGATGGCGATGCGCACCGGCGCCGCCAGCGCCCGCAACAACTCGCCCGCGGCATCGAGGATCTCCCGCGGCGGCGGGACCGGGTAATCGACCAGTCCGGAGTGCCCACCGGCGCCGAGTCCGCCGTGGTCATGGGCGACCGCGTCCAGGTCCGTTCCCATGCCGCCGTCGGTGGCCGCCGGCATCGACGCAGAACGTGAGGGGGACATCATGGGAGCGGCATCACCTCGAGAAGTGCCAGGTAGTGGGAAAGTCTCCGCCGTATCGGCTGCCTCCACTGTCACATGCATGATGACGCATGTCAAAGACCGCGGCGCCGATCGCTACCATGACTGATGCTCTGCGCACGGCGCTCGACCGCCAGGCGCGCCCACCCAACCCCGGAAAGGGAGTGCACCACCCCGTGGCGTCCGTCATCGACACCGTAGTGAACCTGGCCAAGCGGCGCGGCTTCGTCTTCCCCTCGGGGGAGATCTACGGCGGAACCCGGTCGGCGTGGGACTACGGCCCGTTGGGTGTGGAGTTCAAAGAGAACATCAAGCGCCAGTGGTGGCGCGCGGTGGTCAGCGGACGCGACGACGTCGTCGGCCTGGACTCATCGATCATCTTGCCGCGGCAAGTGTGGGTGGCCTCGGGCCACGTCGAGGTCTTCCACGACCCGCTGGTGGAGTCGTTGATCACCCACAAGCGTTACCGCGCCGACCATCTCATCGAGGCTTACGAGGCCAAGCACGGCCACCCGCCGCCCAACGGACTGGCCGACATCCGCGACCCAGACACCGGCGAGCCCGGGCAGTGGACCGAGCCCCGCGAATTCAACATGATGCTCAAGACCTACCTGGGACCCATCGAGACCGAGGAGGGCTTGCACTATCTGCGTCCGGAGACCGCGCAGGGCATCTTCGTCAACTTCGCCAACGTGGTGACGACCGCCCGCAAGAAGCCGCCGTTCGGTATCGGCCAGATCGGCAAGAGCTTTCGCAACGAGATCACCCCGGGCAACTTCATTTTCCGGACGCGCGAGTTCGAGCAAATGGAAATGGAGTTCTTCGTCGAGCCCTCGACCGCGAAGGAATGGCATCAGTATTGGATCGACACCCGGCTGCAATGGTATGTCGAGTTGGGTATCGATCCGGAGAACCTGCGGTTGTTTGAACACCCGGCCGACAAACTGTCGCACTACTCCGATCGCACCGTCGACATCGAGTACAAATTCGGCTTCGCCGGTAACCCGTGGGGTGAACTGGAGGGCGTCGCCAACCGTACCGATTTCGATTTGTCGACTCATTCAAAGCATTCCGGCGTCGACCTGTCGTTCTACGACCAAGCGACCGACGCGCGCTACATCCCGTATGTCATCGAACCGGCGGCCGGTTTGACGCGGTCGTTCATGGCCTTCCTGATCGACGCCTACGTCGAGGACGAGGCCCCGAACGCCAAGGGCAAGATGGAAAAGCGCACCGTCCTGCGGCTGGACCCGCGGCTGGCCCCGGTCAAGGCGGCGGTGCTGCCGCTGTCCCGCCATGCCGATCTGAGCCCCAAGGCCCGTGACCTGGCCGCCGAACTGCGCCAGTTTTGGAATATCGATTTCGACGACGCCGGTGCGATCGGGAGGCGCTATCGCCGCCAGGACGAGATCGGCACGCCGTTCTGTGTGACGGTGGATTTCGACTCGCTCGAGGACAACGCGGTGACGGTGCGCCGGCGCGACGACATGTCCCAGGAGCGAGTCGCGATGAACACCGTCGCCGATTACCTCGCGGCGCGCCTCAAAGGCTGCTAGTCACTGCCGTCGCCGGGCCGCATTTGCGAATTAAGGTTTGCTTAAAAGTCCGGCCGTCGGCGGTGGCGGTGCCTTAGGATCTGCCGTGGGGCATAAGTAGATAGCCAGTTGAGCCGCGGGCGGATGTCGGGCCGTCTGACGCAGGAGCCGTTGACTCGGTCGGTTGGGGTGTGGATGATTCCCGCGTTCTTGTTCTTCCCTCCGGAAATCAACTCGGCCTTGATAGTCGGCGGCCCCGGTTCCGGTCCTCTGTTCGAGGCGGCTTCCGCGTGGGACGGATTGGCGGCGGAGCTGTCGTCCTCGGCGTCCTCGTTCAACACCGTGGTGACGGACCTGGCGGCGGGCCCCTGGACGGGTCCGTCGTCGGCATCGATGACGGCCGCCGCGGCGCCCTACGTGCAATGGCTGCTGATCGCCGCGGCGGAGGCGGAGGTGGCCGCGATCCGAGCCCGGCTGGCGGCGCTGGCGTTCGAGGGGGCGGTGGTCGCGACGGTGCCGTTGCCGGCGGTGCTGGCGAATCGTGCCCGGTTGCTGATCCTGATCGCGACCAACTTCTTCGGCCAGAACACGGCGGCGATCGCGCAGACCGAGCTTGAGTACGTCGAGATGTGGGCGCAGGACGTGGCCGCGATGGTGGGCTATCACGCGGGGGCCCAAACGCTGGTGGAGACGCTGCCGGCGTTCACCCCGCCGCCCGCGGGTCTCGGCGGCGGCGCGGCATCCGCGGGCCTGGCGGGCCTGGCCGACCTGGTGACGGCGCCCCTGACTTTAGCGTCACAGTTCTTCCAGGGCTTGTCCTCACTGGGGACCGCGTTCGCATCTCAGCTGCAGTCGGTGTTCATGGCGCTCTCGCCGGCCGTCTCGTCGCTGACGTCGTTGATGACCTCCGCGCCGGTGGCGACCCTGACGACGGTGGCCCAGGCCGGAATGTACCCGGCAAGCGCGCTGATGCCACCCATGGTGGCGCTGGCCCAAAGCACCGCTCCGGCGACCGTCGCGCCGGCGGCGGCACCGGCCCCGGTTTTGCTCAGTGCCACCAACGTGGCCGGCGAGGCCCCGCACAGCGCGCATAGCGTGCTGTCCGATCTGCAACCGTTGGCCGGCGGAGGACTGGGCGCCCTCGGCGTCGCGTCGGCGGGCCTGGGGACCGCGCGGTTCGTCGGGGCGATGTCGGTGCCCGCGGCGTGGCAAGGGTCGATGCCGGCTTACGTGCCCGCGCCGGCGATGTCCGGCGTGGCCGGCGGAGCGCCGGCGACGGCGGCGACGGCGGGGGCGGCCGGCCCGGGCAGCGGCCCGCCGATGACGGCCATGCCGGTGGGTGAGAAAAACCCCAAGGGCGAGGACCGCGGCACCAAGGCCGAGGTGGTGCGGTCCCGGCCCAAAGTGGTGCCGCGGACCCGATAGTGACCGATGCCGCTGTTGCGGATGTGCATGGTGTGCACGGCGGTGAGAAACGGAAATCGATTAAGTTGGCCTGGACGCAGTCAGTCGCCGTATCGCATTGCGCGAATTCATCTAATACGTCCCGTAAAAACAGCAACGGCGCGCCCGCCCGCATGCGTTGCCCAAGGCGCAAGCGAGCGGCGCAACGCGTCGGACCCCGTCGAGCACTCGTGGCCGACCGCTCGATCCCGATCACCCTCGCCCGCCCTAAGGAGCTGTGCGACAAGGGGTTTGCGGGGAACAGGTTGCCCGGAGCCGGGTGAGTTCCCGACAGTTCCCGGCGCGCGTGGCCCACACGGCGGCGGTCCTGACCGGCCAGGCGATGGGTCGGCGTTGGTCCGACACCGGCTCAAATTAATGGAAAATTGGCAATTCCCGCATATCTTCTTCAGTTTGTCTTACGATGTGACCGGTTGGTGTAAATAACTTCGCCACAGCGCCCGAACGCTTTGACCGGCTGTGGAAGGGGGCAGGGGTGCTTTTGCCTCTCGGTTCGCCGTTACCTGACGACACGGTGGCGGCAGTACGCGGTGAGTCCGGCGTGCTCGGTGGCTTATCGGTGCCGCTCAAGTGGGGGGTCGTCGTTCCACCGGACGATTACGACCACTGGGCGCCGAAGTCCGACGCGAGCGCCGAGACCGCGGAGGAGACACTCGACGCGCCCCGCCCGACAGCGGTCGCCGACGGCGTCTGGGGCGGGTGGGAAGGCGAAGCCGCGCCGCGGCCCGTCGGCGTCGTACCGCATTCCCCGGCAGCCGGCTGAACGCCGGTACGTAGCGAACCGAACTCGCCGCGGTAGCAGCGCGGCGACTCAGAATCGGCCGCCGCCACCCATGAAGCCGCCGTCGGAAGAACCCGGGGCGCCACCGAACGACGTCGGGCTCCAGCCGCCGAATCCGCCCAGCATGCCGCCGCTGAGCAGGTCGCCGATGATGATGCCGCCGAGCATCGCGCCCATGTCACTGCCGCCGCGACGGGTGTAGGCGCGCTGCATCGTCTGCACATCGTCGTTGGCCAGCGACTGGGCATGAGAGGCCAGCGTCGACGCCGCATTGGCGTGCGCGATCGCTTCGCTCGGGTTCGTCGCGCCCATGTCCTGCGCGACCTGCAGGTGGCGTTTGGCTTCGGCCAGCCGGGTGCGGGCGTCGGGGCCGATGCTGCCGCGGCGCGTGTCGATGTAGTCGGACACCGCGCGCACCCGTGTTTGCGCGGTGAACAACGCCTGCTCCAGCGATCGGTTGAGTCGCTCGGCGGTGGCCTGCTCTTCAGCCAGGGTGCCCAGCAGCTCGTGGAGCGCGGTGTCGGCCTTGGTCAGCTGTCCGAAGGCGCCCAGCGGATCGTCGGAACCGCCGGCGCGGGCGCTCTCGACGGCCCGGGTGGCCGCGTCGCGGGCCGCCACCAGATCGCCGGTGTGCGCGGATTTTTTCTGCAGCAGTTCGTTCGCGCGCGCGATGTCGTTCTTGATGTCGTCCATGGCCGATGGCAGCCGGTCGATCGCGTGCTGAATGTCGTTGGCCGCGTTGTCCACCGCGTCGAGCAGCGCTCGCGCCTGCCCGAGGGCCGACTCGGCGGCCCGGACGGCGTCGACCAGACCGGCTTGCCCACCGGTGACGGCGCGGGCGGCAAGCTCACGGGCGTTGCCGATGTTGCGGTCGGCGAACGTCAGCCGCTCCTTGGCCGTCGTGACATTGCCGGACACCGAAGTCAGTGCGGCGGGGCTGAAGTCGTGGTGCAGCGCCGCCAGCCGTTGCTCCGACGGCGCGAGGCGGCTGGTGAGTTCCACGTACTGCTGCGTCAGCGCGTCCAACCGTGACGCGGCGTTGATCACCAGATCGCGCAGCTGCTCGAACGCCTCGGTTTGTGACTCCAGCTCGCGGTCGGCCCGCGCCGCCGACACGATCACCTGGGTGAGCAGTTCGCGCCGCTGCGCCGGCGTCTCCGGTGTGCTGTCATCGAGTTGCTGGCGCACCGTGAACGCTTGGGACAGAGCCGCTTTGGCATTGGTCACCGCGCGGGTGAACGGCTCGGTTCGCTCCTCGCCGAATTCGCCGACCGCCAGGTCCAGTTCGTTGGCGCTGGTGCGAAGCGCGTTGTCGACGTCCACCACCAGCGTGCGGGACAGGTCGTCGAGCGTCTCCAGCGGCAGCGCGGCCAGCGCGTCGACGTCGGTGGGGTCGACCCGGCGTGCGGCCGCCAACGCCGCGGCCCGCCGGCGTTTGCCGCGATAGCGCATCACCAGCAGCAGGCCCGCCAGCGCGATGAGAATGGCCGCCAGTGTGGCCAGCAGGATCACCCGCCCCGACGAACCGGGCGACGCGTCGAGTCCGTTGGCCGCCGCGACGGCGGCGCCGCTCCAGTCGCCGCTGTGCAAGGCGGGTTCGATCTTGTTGCGCCGCAAGTTGTCAACCTGATTGGCGTTGACGCTCTTGATGGTGGACGGCACCAGGAATGCGTAGGCGCGGCTGGTGGTCGCGACGGCCAGCAGCGCGTCGTAGCCGCCCAGGTCGCTGGCGCGCACGGTGCGTTGCGCCCATCCCGTCGGCGTCTGCTCGGAGAAGTCGCCGACGTAGACCACCCACAGCCGGATGTGGCGGTCGGTGTACAGCTTGTTGACGGCGGCGGTGACCGTGCTGCGCCCGGAATCCGATAAGACTCCCGCGTTGTCGGTGATGTAGTCGGCCAACCGGAATGGCGGTTGCGCGCCGGCGGGCGGTGCCTGCAGCAGCCCGCCGCTGAGGCCGACCGTGAAGAGCGTCGCGAGCATGGCGAGCAGGCGAGCGGTGCGCATACGGCCAATCTAGCCCCGCGACGATGCAGGCCCGTAGGCCTGCTGAGGAGTGGGGCAATGCAGCACAGCCCCGCGACGATGCAGGCCCGTCGCGCCAGCCTTGGGCGCGCATTCCCTGGCAGACTGTGCGTCGGTGACCAGGAATCAGCGCGACCCCTACGACGACTTCGACCGTCAGCGACGGGTAACCGAAGCGGCCAAGACTGCGGGTCTGCCGGGCACGGAAGGCCAGCACCGCACCGACTTCGCCCGCGACCGCGCCCGGGTCCTGCACAGCGCCGCCCTGCGCCGGCTGGCCGACAAGACCCAGGTCGTCGGGCCGCGGGAAGGGGACACGCCGCGCACCCGGCTGACGCACTCCCTCGAGGTCGCCCAGATCGGGCGGGGAATGGCCGTCGGGCTGGGCTGCGATCTCGACCTGGTCGACCTGGCGGGCCTGGCCCACGACATCGGCCACCCGCCCTACGGGCACAACGGCGAGCGTGCGCTCGACGAGGTCGCTGCGAGCTACGGCGGCTTCGAGGGCAACGCCCAGAATTTCCGAATCCTGACCAGCCTCGAGCCCAAAGTGCTTGACGCACAAGGTAACAGCGCGGGGCTGAACCTGACTCGCGCGTCGCTGGACGCGGTCACCAAATACCCGTGGCCCCGCGGCGAAGGGGCGGGAAGCGCGGCCCGCAAGTTCGGGTTCTACGACGCCGACCGCGAGCCGGCGGCCTGGATGCGGTCGGGCGCACCGGAGGGCCGGATGTGCCTGGAGGCGCAGGTGATGGACTGGGCCGACGACGTGGCCTACTCGGTGCACGACGTGGAGGACGGCGTCGTCTCCCAACGCATCGACCTGCGGGTGCTCGCCGACGATGACGAGGCCGCGGCGCTGGCCAAACTGGGTGAGACCGAGTTTTCCCGGGTGCGCGCCGACGATTTCATGGCGGCCGCGCGACGGCTGTCGGCGCTGCCGGTGGTCGCCGCCGTGGGCAAGTACGACGCCACGCTCGCGGCGTCGGTCGCACTCAAGCGGCTGACCAGTGAGCTGGTCGGGAGGTTCGCCTCGGCCGCCATCGCCACCACTCGCGCGGCGGCCGGACCCGGACCGCTGGTGCGCTACCGGGCCGAGCTGCAGGTTCCCGATCTGGTGCGGGCCGAGGTCGCGCTGCTGAAAATCCTGGCGCTGCAGTTCATCATGTCCGATCCGCGGCATCAGGAAACCCAGGCCGGGCAGCGTGAGCGCATCCACCGGGTGGCGCAGTGGCTGTACGCGGGAGCACCCCGAACCCTCGACCCGGTCTTTGCTGCGGCCTTCAACACCGCGGCCGACGACGCCGCCCGGTGGCGGGTCATCGTCGATCAAATCGCCTCCTACACCGAGGGCCGGCTGGAACGGATCGACGCCCGCCAGGCCGGTCCGTAGTGGATCGTCGCCCGCCACTCGTCCGGTCCGGGAACCGGCGCGGCCGCCGCGAGTTAGGCTGCCCGATATGAAGAAATTCAGCGGCTCTCCCTTGATGGCCTCCCTCGTGATGGGCCTTCCCGTCGTCGCCATGACTGCCTGCAGTTCACCGCAGCACGAGAGCAGCCAGCCGGGCACCACCCCGCCGGTGAAGTCCGCCGCCCCGACCTCCTCCGGGGAGACGACGACGCCGGCACCCGCCGGCGGCTCGCTCAGCGCGGAGTTGAAGACGCCCGACGGCCGGACCGCGGCCACCGCGACCTTCGACTTCACCGGCAACTATGTGACCGTCACCGTGAAGACGGTGGCGACCGGCATCCTGACCCCCGGCCTGCACGGCCTGCACGTCCACGAGATCGGCAAGTGCGAGCCGAACTCGGTGGCCCCCACCGGCGGCGCGCCGGGCAACTTCTTGTCCGCCGGCGGCCACTACCAGGCCCCCGGCCACACCGGTAAGCCCGAGAGCGGCGATCTGGCGACGCTCGAGGTGCGCCAGGACGGCGCGGCCTACCTGGTCACCACCACCGACTCGTTCACCCGCGACGACCTGCTGGCCGGTACCAAGACCGCGCTGATGCTGCACGGCGCCCAGGACACCGAGAACGCGATGGATCGCGTCGCGTGCGGTGTCATCGGAACCGGCTAGCCTTCCCCGCCGCGCCCTTAGACTGAGCCGATGTCAAGCCCGGCAGGTTCATGGAGCGAGGGCGACGGGCGCGCCCGGGGCCGCGGCCGGATTCCCGATCGCGACATCGCCGCCATCCGCGAACGGGTACGCATCGACGAAGTGGTCGGCGATTACGTGCAATTGCGGCGCGCGGGCGCGGATTCGCTCAAGGGGCTGTGCCCGTTTCATGACGAGAAGTCGCCGTCGTTTCATGTCCGCCCCAACCACGGCCACTTTCACTGCTTCGGCTGTGGCGAGGGCGGCGACGTGTACGCGTTCATCCAGAAGATCGAGCACGTCAGCTTCGTCGAGGCGGTCGAGATGCTCGCCGACCGGGTCGGTCACACCATCACCTACTCCGGCCCGGCGACCAGCGTGCAGCGCGACCGCGGAAGTCGCAGCCGCCTCGTCGCGGCCAACGCCGCCGCGGCCGAGTTCTACGCGGCGGCGCTGGAATCCGACGAGGCGGCGCCGGCGCGCCAGTACCTGACCGAGCGCAACTTCGATGCCGAGGCCGCCCGTCACTTCGGTTGCGGGTTCGCGCCGTCCGGCTGGGACTCATTGACAAAGCACTTGGTGCGAAAGGGTTTCGAGTTCAAGGAGCTGGAAGCGGCCGGCCTGTCGCGGCAGGGGCGCCGCGGGCCGATGGACCGCTTCCATCGCCGCCTGCTGTGGCCCATCCGTTCCTCGTCGGGCGAGGTGATCGGTTTCGGTGCCCGGCGGTTGTTCGACGACGACCCGATGGAAGCCAAGTACATCAACACCCCCGAGACGCTGCTGTACAAGAAGTCGAACGTGATGTTCGGCATCGACTTGGCCAAACGCGACATCGCCAAGGGCCACCAGGCCGTCGTCGTCGAGGGCTACACCGACGTGATGGCGATGCATCTGGCCGGGGTCACCACCGCCGTGGCGTCGTGCGGCACCGCTTTCGGCGACGAGCACCTGGGGATGCTGCGCCGACTGATGATGGACGACAGCTTCTTTCGCGGCGAGCTGATCTACGTGTTCGACGGCGACGCGGCCGGGCGGGCCGCCGCCCTCAAGGCCTTCGGCGGCGAGCAGAACCTGGCGGGACAGTCGTTTGTGGCCGTCGCGCCGGACGGCATGGACCCCTGCGACTTGCGGCTGAAGTCCGGCGACGGCGCCCTGCGCGACCTGGTGGCCCGGCGAACGCCGTTGTTCGAGTTCGCGATCCGGTCGGCGCTCGCCGAGATGGACCTCGACAGCGCCGAGGGCCGGGTGGCCGCGCTACGCCGCTGCGTGCCCATGGTCGGCCAGATCAAGGACCCGACGCTGCGCGACGAGTACGCCCGCCAGCTCGCCGGGTGGGTCGGCTGGGACGACGTCGCGCAGGTCATCGACCGGGTGCGCGGCCAATCCAAGAACTCCAAAACCGCGGCCCGCGGCGCGGCCGGACCCAAGATGTCGCGGCGCGCGGAGCAGCCTCCCGCCGCGGCCCAGCCCGCCGCCCGTCGCCCCGACCCCCGCGACCCCACCCTGTGGCCTCAGCGGGAGGCGCTCAAGTCGGCGTTGCAGTACCCGGCGCTGGCCGGCCCGGTGTTCGACACGCTGACCGTCGAGAGCTTCACCCACCCCGGGTACGCCGCGATCCGCGCGGCCATCGAGACCGCCGGCGGCACGTCGGGCGGGATCACCGGGGCGCAGTGGCTCGAGGCGGTGCGCGACCGGGCCTCGTCTCCGTTGACGGCGGCCCTGATCAGCGAGCTGGGTGTCGAGGCCATCCAGGTCGACGAGGAGAAAATGCCGCGCTACATCGCCGGCGTGCTGGCCCGGCTGCAAGAGGTGTGGATGGGCCGCCAGATCGCCGAGGTGAAGTCGAAGTTGCAGCGCATGTCGCCGATCGAACAGGGCGACGAGTATCACGCGTTGTTCGGCGACCTGGTGGCGATGGAGGCCTACCGGCGCAGCCTGCTCGAGCAGGCTAGCGGCGACGAGTAGAGGACTCGAGCTCCTCGTCGGGCAGCGGCTCGACGTCGCGTTCCATGATGGCGGTTCGGTCGTCGATCTCCGCCAGCGTGACAAAGCCGGCGTCGGGGGAGATCCGATTCGCGATCTTGCGGCGTCCCCCTTCGATCATCGACTTGGCCACCGGGCTGCTGGTCAGCGCCTGATAGGTGCCGACGATCTGCTCGTATCGCCGACGACCGGCTTTCGAGCCCAGCACGTAACCCAGTCCCAGCACCACGACATACCGGATCAAAGCGTTCCTCCCGACTATCGATGGCTCCATCCTGCCTCACCGGGCGGGGTGCGCGCGCGGTCGACTGGGCCAAGTCGGTGGCGACCCGCTACGCCCGGCTGCGATCGACCGGGGCTCGATGGTGGCGACCCG
>NZ_JAEKMI010000080.1 GCF_020217485.1 Mycobacterium sp. WUMAC-067
TGACCCCTTAGCGACGGATTGGAATTGACCCCTCCGGCGTGGGTTAGTTGGATCCGGCGCGGTCTTTGGCGAGGAGTTCGCGGCGGGCTCGGGTGCGGTAGGAGTCGCCGGTGAGGGTTAAGACTTCGGCGTGGTGTACCAGGCGGTCGATCATGGCTGCGGCGACGACGTCGTCGGAAAACGTCTCTCCCCACCGTCCGAACGGGAGGTTGCTGGTGACCATGATGGAGCCGATCTCATAGCGGGACGCGATCAGCTGGAAGAACAGGTTGGCCGCGTCCTGGTCAAACGGGATGTAGCCCACTTCATCGATGATGATCAGCTTGTAGCGACGGATCTTCTTCAGCTCGGCCTCGAGTCGGTTGGCCTGGTGGGCCGCACCCAGACGGGCGATCCAGTTCGACGCGGTGTCGAACAGGACGCTGTAGCCGGCGTGGGCGGCTTTGATGCCCAACCCGATCGCCAAGTGTGTCTTGCCGATGCCGGGCGGGCCGAGCAGAATCACGTTCTCGGCTTTGGGGACGAAGGTGCCGGTGGCCAAGTGGGCCAACACATCTCGCCGCAGTGAGGGCAGGTGGTCGAGGTTGAAGTCCTCCAGGGTTTTGATCTGGGGGAAGTGCGCGGTGCGGATCCGCATTATCGTGCCGGCCGATTCGCGGTCAGCGACCTGGCGCTGTAACAACGCGGCCAGATACTCCTCATGTGACCAGTTGTCGTCGCGGGCTTGATCGGCCAGCTCTGCCCAGCAGCGCCCGATCGTCGGGGTTTTCAACACCCGGGTCAGGTAGGCCAGCATCGACGGTAAGCCGTCGGCGGGAACCGGGTTGTTGACAGGCATCAACGTTGGGCTGGCCGTCTTGGTTTTGGTGGTTGCCACTATGGTGTGTTCTCCGTTCCTGTTGGTGTGTCATCGGTGAATGCGGTTGTTTCCGTGGTGAAGTCGACGCCAAACAGGGCGTCGTAGTCAGGCAGTGCCCGTAACGTCACGGGGTGACCGTCGAGGTGATGGCGCGTGTTGTGTCGGTTGCGGCGTTGATGATCGATGTACTGGTGGCGCAGCGCCGCCGCGGTGGTCACGTGCGCGGGATCGGTAATCACCGCGTGTTTGGCCCACGACCGATCGTGACGGGCCACCACGGTGCCGTCACAGTAGACCACCACCTGCTCGGGGCTGGCGGTGACGTCGACGAACCGCCCGATCACCCGAGGATCGACCGAGTAGTCCACGGTGTCAACACGCACGTAATAGTCACGGGCCAAACGGATTCGGTGATTGATGCCGATCGGCGGGGCTACCGGCGGTAGCGGCAGCATCGCCAGATAATCGGTCCCCAACAGATCAGCCGGGCGCCCGCCGACCGCGCGCACGGTGCGGGTATTGGCCCGCACCAGCCACTGGTCGAGCTGGGCGTTGAAATCCGCCGGCGAGGCGAACGTTCTGCCCGGCAGGAACGAGGTCTCCAGATAGCCGTTGGCTCTCTCGACAAGGCCCTTGTATTCCGGATCGCGCGGTGGAGCCAGCTTGATCTGGGTGGCCAACGTGCCGGCGAAGGCCACCGCCGGTGTGCTCACCCGGCCAGTGCCGCCGATGGCGGCCTCGCGGTCCCACAGCAACGTCTTAGGAACCCGCCCGATCTGGGAGATCAATGCCCACATCCCCGACAAAATGTCCCCACCCTGGCGTGACGGGATCATCATCGCCGACAGGAACCGGGAGAAACCCAACATCATCACCAGCACTGGCAACACCCGCTCCTGGCCCGGGCCCACCGGGATCTTCGTGGCCGGGAACCACAGATCACATTGCGCCAATTCACCTGGCTCATAAGACATCCGGTCGACCGGATCAACCCCGAGATACTCCGGACGGATCTGACGCACACGATCTTTGAGCGTGGTCATCGAATACCGCCAGCCGATCCGCTCAGCGATCACCGTCGCCGGCATCGTCGGCCAGTCCGCCAACAGCACCCGAATCTGCGGCTCCACCCGATCAGCCAGCTTTGCTCGCGGCCCGCGTTCACGCCGCGGTACCGCCTCGACCCGCAACGCCGACCGCACCGTGTTACGTGCAATCCCTAACCGCCGAGCGATCTCCTTAATCGGCATGCCCTCGGCACGATGCAACCGGCGGATCTCCGCCCAATCCTCCACTGAAATCACCCTCCCAGCATCGGCCGGGGGTCAATTCCAATCCGACGCTACGGGGTCATTCTCAGCCCGTCGCCGACACCTGCGAATACGCATCCGTGACAGTGCGCAGTTGTTCGCACCGATCCGCAGGAGTTGACGGCAAAGTGACAGCAAAACTGTTGGTGTTGTCGTACCAGGCGCTCGGTGGTTCTTGTTCGGACCCATCGACGGCCGACGATCCAAGCCTCACGTGACCCGCACCCACACGGGGTGGCTTCAAAGCCTTCGTTGCGAATCTGCACTCTCCTTCGGCCTAATCGCCGGATGGGGCTTGAGGAGAGCCGCCAAGCCCGGGCTCGCGCCTTTAACCCGCACGTTTGTGTGCAAAAACGTATCTATTTGATACGATTGCGCACATGGCGATCTGGGATCGGCTGGTTGAACTGGCCGCCGAACAACATGGCTACGTCACGACTCGCGATGCGCGAGACATCGGCGTCGACCCTACGCAGCTTCGCCTCCTAGCGGCGCGCGGACGTCTTGAGCGTGCCGGACACGGTGTGTATCGGGTGCCCGTGCTGCCGCGCAGTGAGCACGACGATCTTGCCGCCGCCATCTCGTGGACTTTGGGCCGTGGTGCTGTCTCGCATGAGTCGGCCTTGGCGCTTCACAGTCTCGCTGATGTCAACCCTTCGCGCATCCATCTCACCGTCCCGCGCCACAACCATCCACGCGCGGCCGGGGGCGAGCTGTACCGAGTGCACCGCCGCGACCTCAAGGCAACCGACGTCATGTCGGTCGACGGAATACCCGTCACGACGGTTGTGCGCACTATCAGAGACTGCCTAAAGACGGGCACTGATCCTTATCAGCTTCGGGCCGCAATTGAGCGAGCCGAAGCCGAGGGCACGCTCCGTCGTAGGCCAGCAGCTGAGCTACGCGCTGCGCTCGATGAGCCCACCATCGGATTACGCGCTCGGCCGAACCGAGCATCGGCGTGACCAAGCCTTATTCGTCGCCGCCGACGAACCTGCGCTCACTACGAGATCGGCTCACCCAGGTAGCAGAACGACAGGGTGTCGTATTCGGTCGACTGCAACGGCACGTCGCGATGATCGTAGTTGCACAGTTCGCGGCCATGCTCACTGACGACAGCGGTACGCCGCTGCTGTTGGTCAAAGGCGGATCGTCGCTGGAACTGCGCCGGGGAATTGCCGATTCGCGGACCTCCAAAGACTTCGACACGGTCGCACGCCGCGATATCGAATCGATCCATGAACAGCTCGCTGACGCGGGGGAGACGGGGTGGGAGGGATTCACTGCGATCTTCACTATCCCCGAAGAGATCGATGTTCCGGGCATGCCCGTCAAGCCGCGCCGATTCACCGCCAAGCTGAGCTACCGTGGCCGGGCTTTCGCATCTGT
This sequence comes from Mycobacterium sp. WUMAC-067, assembly GCF_020217485.1. Classification (GTDB taxonomy): domain Bacteria; phylum Actinomycetota; class Actinomycetes; order Mycobacteriales; family Mycobacteriaceae; genus Mycobacterium. The sequence continues at coordinate 3,559 of NZ_JAEKMI010000080.1, forward strand.
TCCGGTCGAGGTCTTCTCCGTCGAAGTCGGCAATGCCGACCAGTTCGACACCCTCACCTCCGATGCACTCGGCCTCGTCGACGTTCCTACGACCGTCGCTGTGCCGTGTATGACCATTCCCTGGCAGATCGCGCAGAAGCTGCACGCGGTGACCGCCGTGCTGGACGAGCCGAAGGTCAATGACCGCGCTCACGACCTGGTGGATTTGCAGCTTCTTGAAGGACTGCTGCCCGATGCCGATCTCTTGTCGGCGCGCAGCGCGTGTATCGCCGTTTTCCAAGCGCGTGCTCAGCATCCTTGGCCGCCGGGAGTCGCTGCGCTGCCGCATTGCCCAGGCATGCGACAGCGCGGCCATCGCGGTGGTCTTCCCGGTCCCGCCAGGGGCCAGCGCTAACGCGACTCGCCGGCCACTGCTTGCCATTTCGCGGACCAAGGCGACCTGGCCCTCATTGAGTTCTTTCCCGCGTGCGGCCGAGTCAGCCAGCGCCAGCTCGACATCGACATCCTCTACAGTGCGCCCGCCACGCTGCAGGGCAGCAGCAACAACGCGCCGTTCAGCGGCCAGCAGCTCGTGAGAGGTGTAAGTAGCGCTCCCGTGGCGCGTGTAGACGCTGGTTCCGTCTCGACGGCGCAACTGCGCAGGTTTTCCTATTTCGCCGTCGTCGAGATCAATGTGGGCAACCGACATCGGCTCGGCCAAGGCCGTGTGGGTGATCTTGTCGGCCAACTTGGCGTTGGTGGCATGCCCGCTGCCACGAACGAGCCGCTGCGCCTCGGCTAACACATCATGGCGTTGCCAGGTCGCCCGCGACTGGGCCACCGTCGCAATGACGTTCGCCGCCCGCGCCTCGATCCAGTCGCCATCAACGGCATCGAGCTGTTGGGCTGGCGTGGACAAGACCGCGCCCAGCATCGCGGTCAGTTCCCGCACACCGCCGAGGACCTCAATTGCTTGGCCGCACCACGTCTGACGCTGCTCGGCTAATGATCGGGGTTCGTGTTTGGCTTCGCGCGTTTCCAAAGTCGCCTGTTGGGCCAACGCAATGGTTTCCACGTGCGTCGGTTCCCGACCGTGGGTGGCTTGGAACTGCTTGGCCAGATCGGCGGTGCGAGCTTCGATCGCCAGCCGCCGCGACGACCACGCGGCCATCAACTCTACTGACATTCCGACGATTTCACGCACCGGCCGCTTGCCGCGGCCCTCGCCAACAACATCGGCGAATCGCAGCGCCAGCCGCTGCCCAAGATGGGCCTCCAGGCGCGTGTTGTACAGCTCGGAGGCGGCCACGGTGAACCGGTGTACGGGTTGGCCGTCCAGCGCCAGCCAGCGCAGCACACCGTCTGCACGAACGGTGGCGACCTTGTTGGAGATTGCGACATGGGTGTGCAGATCGAGGTCACCGGCGCGTGAATCACGGTGGGTGAACACGGCCCCGATCAGTCCGGTGGTGTCGACCTGGGCGACGCCATCAGTACCCGAACGGGTCAACGCGGCGTGAGTTTCCAGCCACGCCAGCGCGTCGACCACCGCCGCGTCGTGGCATTCCTCCAGGACTTTCGCGACGTCGAGCGGCGCGATCGCCCACAGCGCCGACACGGACTTCACAGGTGAAAACGTCAGGTCGTAGCCGGCGACCGCGGTGGTGCGGCGCGGGTTTCCCGCGCGATAAAACCACTGAGTTCACGATCGTCGGCGGGCGGCGGCCGTACTGCTCGGCGAACATTCTGCGCGTGGCGACGGTGCGGATCGCGGCGCGTGTAGGCGCGTCGATGGGCACGTTCCAGTGCATTCCGGCTTCTTCGTTGTGGTCGCGGTAGGCCACTGCCAGGGCGCGCGCAAAGGTGGTTTCGCCGTCGCGGATATAGAACTTGCGGCCGAGTTTGGAGGCGTTGATGCCGCGACACCGCGCACTCCACGTGCGGTCGCATAGGCTGTGATCGCATCGGCGTTGGCATGCAAACCTTCGCCGAACAACGCTTTCATTTGGGCTTCGGTGACCTGGGAACCCTCCGGGACCGCGCACACCAGGGCGACATCGCTAGCCGGTACTCCCAGGGGCACGGACGATTTCAGCGACGCCAGCCCTGATCCCACCCAACGGCCCGGCGATTCACCTTTCGACGAGTAGAAATCGATCAGTGGTGCGCGCCCGCGAGCAGTGGAATCGACAGCATCGACTCGCCGGATCAGGTATTGATACCCGTCGCCGGCAGTGAGCTTGTGTGTCGTCATGGTCACTGCAGTGCTGTCCCTTTCGAGGCGCACGTTAGAGACCTGCTCGGCGATCTGTCCTACACAGATAGGGCGGTTCTTAAGAAACCCTTACCCGTAATGCAAGAGGTTGTGTGGTGTCTGGGGTGCTCGAAAACGGTTGGTGGCGTGGTGTGCTGGTGAGGGATGCTGGTGGGGTGCGTAGTGTCCTGCAGCAATTTCTGCCGTGCACGGTTCGGTCGGCCCTCGACACGGCTCGCCGGGTCGGCAACAATTCACTGCAACGATCGCCGGTTTCACGGGTCCCCCTGGTCATGCGGGGTGATTTGCGGGCTCCCAGCTTTGACCGCGGAGGGGCATCGGAGGGGCAGATCACGGCGAATAGGACCTTTCCGCGCTGGTCGCCGGCGTGAGACTGGAGCGCTGCGGACCCTAACCAATAAACCGAATGTGGTTAACCCCGGCTAGGCAACCGTGCCGGAGACTAAACTTGCCAGGTGCCCCCTGATCGCCGGCCACTACGTCCGCTGCGTAAAGACGCCGAGCGCAATCGCCAGCGCGTGATTCAGGCGGCCCGAGAGCTCTTCGCCTCCAGGGGGCTTGAGGCGACTCTTAATGATGTCGCGCACCACGCCGGAGTCGGAGTGGGAACGGTATATCGACGGTTTCCCACCAAGGAGGAGCTGGTCGAAGCGATCTTTGAAAATGGCGTCGATCAGATCACCGCGCTCGCGGAGTCGGCGCTGCGAGAAAAAGACTCCTGGCGCGGGTTCGTGTTGTTCGTTGAGCGGTTCTGCGAAGTCACCGCGACCGACCGGGGGCTTCGAGAGGCTGTGTTCAGCAAGGCTTATGGCGGCGACCGAGTCGAGGCTTCTCGGCTGAGGTTGACCCCCCCGATCTCCAAACTCGTTGAGCGGGCCAGGAACGACGGCCATCTTCGTCCCGAAGTGTCGCCCACCGATATACCATTTCTCGGTCTTGTAGCGGGCACGGTAAGTGAGTACGCCGGCCATATCGAACCGGAGCTGTGGCGGCGATATGTGTCGATCTTTCTCGATGGCCTACGCCGCCTTCGAGGGCGGGAATGTTTGACGGTCAATGCGCTTGAAGATCGGCAACTCGACGCGGCAATGCGCACCTGGTATCCGGCAGGGTCTAGCTGATGCCGGCACCTCTGTATTCGCCTTCTGTGCGAGCCGTTCGCCGCTACCCAGTTGCGCAGGCCCTGTGAAAGTCGTTCGTTACCAAGCGGATCTGCTGCGCTTCATCGATTGATCCGTAACGATTCCGTCGACTGCGCAGGGCGTGAAGGCCCTGGCATCGCCATGGCGCGGCGAGCAGCGGAACGTTCTCCGGCCTAGGGTCCCAGAGGCGTGGACGTTCATCTCGTCAGGAGCGCGCATTGGGTGAGTGTAACGACGAGCACACCTAAACCGGATTGATCCTATCCACTTATTCGTTTAGTCTAACTTCCTATACCTGCTTCGACAGCCGACTACTTGGGTGATTTCCCGTCACTGAAAGGCTCGCACTTGACCGTCATTCCCGATTTCGCGGCTCCTCGCGCCAACCCATTGCGTCATTGGGGGAGTGAGCCCAAACTGCACGATTGGCGGGGACTTGCCAACCCGGGGTCACTCGTCAGCGATGGGTGGTGGCGGTGACCGCGATGGTTGGGATCGTGCGGCGGGTGTGGCTTCCGCTGCTCATCGTGGTGGCTGTCGTGGTCGGCGGTGTGGCGGTGATGAAGTTGCGTGCAGTTTTTGGCTCCAATGCGATTTTGGTGGCGCCCAACAGTTCTGACAGCGCAGCAGACTTCAACCCCAAGGTCGTCACCTATGAGGTGTTTGGCTCTGGGGCCAGTGCTGTCATCAACTACCTCGACCTTGACGGGAAGCCTCAACGGACCCCGCAGGCATCGTTGCCGTGGTCGTTGACGCTGCGCACCACCGCACCGGCGGCCACGCCCAACCTCCTCGCCCAGGGCGACGGTGACTCCATTGCCTGTCGGATCACCGTCGACCGCCAGGTCAAGGACGAAAGATCGGTTACCGGTATGAATGCCATGACCTTCTGCTTGGTGAAGTCAGCATGAGCGCGCGTATGCATGAGACCCAGACCGATCGCATTGCGGTCGCGCATACGTCCCAGCCGTGGATACCGCGAACGATCCGCGCGCTGGCGGTGCCGATCGTCATCGGCTGGATCGCCGCAGTCGCGATTCTCAATACCGTGGTACCGCAACTGGAAACGGTCGGCAAGATGCGCTCGGTGTCGATGAGTCCCAACGATGCGCCGTCGATGATCGCCACCAAACGGGTAGGCAAGGTGTTCCGCGAATACGACACCAGCAGCTCGGTGATGATCGTGCTCGAAGGCGACAAGCCGTTGGGCGCGGATGCACACCAATTTTATGACCGCATTGTGCAGGAGCTGCGGGCCGACAAAGAGCATATCCAGCACGTGCAGGATTTCTGGGGCGATTCATTTACAGCGGCAGCCGCTCAAAGCGTCGACGGTAAGGCTGCCAACGTCCAGGTCTACATCGCGGGTGACCAGGGAGAGGCGCTGGCTAACGAATCCGTGGAGGCGGTCCGCCATGTCATCGCCACCACGCCGGCGCCTGCAGGGGTCAAAGCCTATGTGACCGGGCCTGCGGCATCGACTGCGGATCAAAACGCGACCGGCGACAAGAGCATGGAGGTCATCGAGCTGCTCACGTTCGGCGTCATTATCGCGATGCTGTTGGTGGTCTACCGATCGTTGATCACGGTGTGCATTGTGCTCGTGATGGTGGTGCTGGAATTGGCGGGTGCTCGAGGAGCGGTGGCATTCCTGGGCTATTTCAAGGTTTTTGGTCTCACGACGTTCGCGACCAATCTGGTGGTGACGCTGGCGATCGCCGCGGCCACCGACTACGCAATCTTCCTGATTGGCAGATACCAGGAAGCGCGCAGATTGGGGCAAGATCGCGAAGCCTCCTACTACACCATGTTTCATGGAACGGCGCACGTGGTGTTGGCTTCGGGCCTGACTATCGCCGGGGCGGCCTTCTGCTTGGTCTTCACCCGGCTGCCCTACTTCCAGACAATGGGCATTCCATTGGCGATCGGCATGGCGATCGTGGTTGCTGCCGCTTTGACGCTCGGTCCGGCGCTGATCGTGGTTGCCAGTCGCTTTGGTCGGGTGCTTGATCCCAAACGTATGACCCAGGCGCGGGGGTGGCGGCGCATCGGCACCGCGACCGTGCGCTGGCCCGGCGCGATCTTGGTCTGCGCTATCCTGGTGGCCCTGGTTGGCCTGTTGACCCTGCCCGGCTACCACACCACCTACAACGACCGCATCTATCTGCCTGCTAACACCCCGGCGAACGTCGGTTACGCGGCCGCCGATCGGCATTTCTCTCAAGCGAAGATGAATCCCGATTTGATGATGGTCGAAACGGATCACGATCTGCGCAACCCCGCCGATTTCCTGGTGATCGACAAGATCGCCAAAGCCCTTGTCCACGTGCACGGTATCGCCCAAGTGCAGACCATCACCCGGCCTGAGGGACGCCCGATCCAACATACCTCGATCCCGTACAACCTGAGCATGAACGGCACCGGCCAGGTGATGAACAACGACTACCAGCAGATGGTCCTGAAAAATACCCTCAAGCAGGCCGATGACATGCAGGTCACCATCGACTCGATGGAAAAGATGCAGACCATCACCGCGCAGCTGGCCCAAGTCACCCACAACATGGCGGCCAAGATGAAAAAAACCAGCGCGGATGTCCAGGATTTGCGCGATCACATGGCCGATTTCGACGACTTCTTCCGGCCGATACGCAGCTATTTCTACTGGGAGAAACACTGCTTCGATATCCCGGCCTGCTGGTCGTTGCGCTCGGTGTTCGACGCGCTGGACGGCATCAGCACCATGTCCGACGACCTCGCCGACCTGGTCCCTGACCTCGAGCGCATGGACGCGCTGATGCCACAGATGGTCGCGCTGATGCCCCCAATGATCGAATCGATGAAGAGCCAAAAGGAGTTGATGCTCAACCAGTATCAGGCTCAGAAGGCGCAGCAAGACCAAACGATGGCCTTGCAGGACAATGCCACGGCGATGGGCCAAGCGTTCGACGAGGCCAAAAATGATGACTCGTTCTACCTGCCGCCCGAAGCCTTCGATAACGCGGATTTCAAACGCGGTGTGAAGTTGTTCTTGTCGCCGGATGGCCATGCCGTGCGGTTCACCATCATTCATCAAGGCGACCCGTTAACTGAGGAAGGCACGTCGCGTACTGGGCTGCTCAAAGTCGCCGCAGCGGACGCCATCAAGGGAACACCGCTGGAGGGATCACGGATCTACCTTGGTGGCAGCGCGGCCATGTACACCGACATGCAGCAAGGCGCCAACTACGACTTACTCATCGTCGCCGTCGCCGCCCTCATCTTGATCTTCATCATCATGGTGGTCCTAACGCGGGCTGTGGCGGCCGCAGCGGTCATCGTGGGAACCGTGGTGCTCAGCCTGTCGGCCTCGTTCGGGCTCTCAATCCTGCTCTGGCAACACATCGTTGGCATTCCGTTGCACTGGATGGTGCTGCCGATGTCGGTCATCATCTTGTTGGCCGTGGGATCGGACTACAACTTGCTGCTGGTATCGCGGATGAAAGAGGAGATCCACGCCGGACTGAGCACGGGCATGATCCGCGCTATGGTCGGCACCGGTTCAGTGGTCACCTCGGCCGGCCTGGTCTTCGCCTTCACCATGATGTCCATGGCGGTAAGCAAACTGATCGTGATCGGCCAGGTCGGAACCACAATCGGTTTAGGCTTGCTGTTCGACACCCTGGTGGTGCGCTCGTTGATGACGCCATCGCTGGCGGCCCTGCTGGGCCGGTGGTTCTGGTGGCCGCGACAAGTCCGTCCCCGACCACTTCCCCAACCATGGCCGTCGCGCCAACAATCCAGGCAGCTGCAAACGGTATGAGCGTTCAACCGGGACGGCCGCCCACCCGTCCCACCTTCCGGCGGGCACCTGCACTGTCGAGATGCAATGAAGATTGACAAGCGTGCACTGATTGTTTGACAACGTGGTTAGTTCCGCTAATGTTTTGAACCGCGAATCAGCTGTTCAGATGGGCTTCAACAGGCCGCTTGAACACGATTTAGTCCATCCGCCGATCTGAGTGCCCTGGTTAGCCGCCGTCAGTTACCAGTTCGGGTGGATCCGGTTCGGGGGGGAGGCGTTCGACTCCTGGCTCGAAGCCACTGCTAGGCATCTAGGGGTAACTGTCGGCGCAGTTGCTCGCGCAGCGGATATTTCGATCGCCACTCGGCCAGGTTGGAGCAGGTGGCTGTCAGCCAATCAGCTGAGAGCTGTAGAGGCAGCGACGGGGGTTTCGCAGGAGGTCGTCCGAGCGATGACTCTGAGCACGTATGACGGTGCGGCCTTGCAGCTCGACCCTGTTTCGCACCGTCTCGAACCGACGTTTCCGTTTGGGCCTCTTGTGGGGTCGCGATATTGTGCCGAGTGCTTGACGGAGTCGTGCGGTCGCTGGCAGTTGATCTGGCGACTCGGCTGGTCTTTCCTGTGTATCCGCCACAATCGGCTTCTGGCCGATGCCTGCACAGAGTGCGGGAAACGTCAACGGCGCCATCAGGTTTACCGCCATGCCGACACCCGCAACGTGCTCATGCGGCGCTAGTCTCACAGCGACGCAGACCCTGCGTCTCACTGCCGATCACCCGATTGTCGAGGCTCAGCGACAGATCTTTGA
>NZ_JAEKMI010000081.1 GCF_020217485.1 Mycobacterium sp. WUMAC-067
GAGGACGATCTCGCCGTGGCGTTACGCGCTCGGGCGTCTGAGCAGCGGCGCGACGGCGCGGGTGCTGTTAGGCAGCGAACACTATGGGCATACTGACTTACATGCGCTCCATCTGGAAGGGTTCCATCGCGTTCGGTCTGGTGAACGTCCCGGTCAAGGTGTACAGCGCCACCCAGGACCACGACATCAAGTTCCACCAGGTGCACGCCAAGGACAACGGCCGCATCCGATACCAGCGCGTGTGCGAGGTGGACGGCGAAGTCGTGGAATTCCGGGACATCGCCCGGGCCTACGAATCCGATGACGGTCAGATGGTCATCATCACCGACGACGACATCGCCACCCTCCCCGAAGAGCGCAGCCGCGAGATCGAAGTGCTGGAGTTCGTGCCGGCCAGCGACGTGGACCCGATGCTGTTCGACCGCAGCTACTTCCTGGAGCCCGATTCCAAGTCGTCGAAATCCTATGTGCTGCTTGCCAAGACGCTCGCCGAGACGGACCGGATGGCGATCGTGCATTTCACGCTGCGCAACAAGACCCGGCTGGCGGCGTTGCGGGTCAAGGACTTCGGCAAGCGCGACGTGATGGTCATCCATACGTTGTTGTGGCCCGACGAGATTCGAGACCCGGACTTTCCGATCCTCGACAAGAAGGTCGAAGTCAAGCCCGCCGAACTCAAAATGGCCGGGCAGGTGGTGGATTCGATGGCCGAAGAGTTCAACCCCGACCGCTACCACGACGACTACCAGGAGCAGCTGCACGAGCTGGTCCAAGCCAAACTCGAAGGCGGAGAAGCGTTTACCACCGAGGAGCAGCCCAAGGAGCTGGATGAGACCGAGGACGTCTCCGATCTGCTGGCCAAGCTGGAGGCCAGCGTGAAGGCGCGCTCCGGTGGCGGGGACGGCAAAGCCCCGGCGAAAAAGGCACCCGCGAAAAAGAGCGCCGCGAAAAAGACACCCGCCAAGAAGACACCCGCAAAAAAAACCGCCGCCAAGAAGGCTCCAGCCAAGAAGGCGGCCTCGAAGTCCTGACCCGACACGCCTCGATCAACGTTTGCGGGTGGCCAGGAAACGGGTGCCCGCGGCGACGATGTTGATCACGGCGACGATGATGATCAGCGTCAGCGCCGCGCCCCAGATCCGCAGGAAACCGGCGTGTTCGGGGTTGGTGAGTTCGGTGTAGATCAGCAGCGGCAGCGAGGCCATGTTGCCGTGGAAGACGTCGAAGTTGATCGACCGGCTGTAGCCGACCAGCACCAGCACCGGCGCGGTTTCGCCGATCACCCGCGCGATGGACAACAAGATGCCGGAGATGATGCCGGGCATCGCGATCGGAAACACCATCCGCACGATGGTCGTCCACTTCGGCACGCCCAGCGCGTAGCTGGCCTCGCGCAGGTCGTCAGGCACCAACCGGAGCATTTCCTCGGCGGAGCGCACCACCACCGGCAGCATCAGCAAGACCAACGAGAGCGACACCGCGAACGAGCTCTGCTGGAAGCCGAGGGTGGCGATCCAGAGGCTGAAGATGAACAGCGCCGCGACGATCGAGGGAACCCCGGCCAGCACGTCGACCATGAACGTGGTCAACCGCACCAGGCGGCCAGAACCGTATTCGACCAGGAAGACGGCGGTCATCAGGCCCAGCGGCACCGCCAGGGCGGCGGCCACCCCTGCCTGCACCAACGTCCCGTACAGCGCGTGGTAGACGCCGCCGAGGAACTGTTCGGGGAGCACGCCGCGCAGCGAGTGGGTCCACCATCCCGACCGGGTCACGGCATACCAGCCTCGCGCGATCACGATCGACAGGACCCAGAACAGCGGCACCAGCGCGATAAGGAAGGAGGCGAGGAAGAAGATCGTCGCGGCGCTGTTGGTGATCCGCCGCCGGAAGCTGAGCGGCCGGAACACCTCGGCCTTGACCGGCCGGTCGAGCGCGTCAACCGTCATGGGCGCGTCATCCGTTGACCTTGCCGCCGGCGATCGCGCGGGCCAGCGCGTTGACGACGAACGTCAGGACGAACAGCGCGAATCCCGCCGAGATGTACGCCCCGGTGGGCAGCGGTGCGCTGAACTCCGCGGCCGCCGACGCGATCTTGGAGGCAAACGTGTAGCCGCCGTCGAACAGCGACCAGTGCCCCGGCTGGGCGGCCGACCGCAAGATGATCAGCACCGCGACCGTCTCACCCAGCGCGCGACCCAATCCCAGCATCGAGGCGGCGATGACGCCGCTGCGGCCAAACGGCAGCACGGTCATCCGCACCACCTCCCACTTGGTGGCGCCGAGGGCCTGCGCCGCTTCCATCTGGATGTGGGGGGTCTGCCGAAAGACCTCGCGCGAGACGGAGGTGACGATCGGCAGGATCATCACCGAGAGCACGACGCCGGCGGTGAAGATGGTGCCACCGCCGGCCAAGGACACGTTGCCCTGTTTGAACAGGAAAAACCAGCCCAGGTGCCGGTTGAGGAACGCCGCCACCGGCTCGATCCGCGGGGCGAGGACGAAAATTCCCCAGAGCCCGAAGATGATCGACGGCACCGCGGCCAGCAGGTCCACCACCGCGCCGAACGGGCGCGCCAGCCGCTTCGGCGCGTATTGGGTGAGGAACACGGCGATACCGACCGCGATGGGCACGGACAGCACCAGCGCGGTGAGCGAACTGAGCACCGTGACCATGAGCAGGTCGCGGATGCCGAAGGCCAGCTTGTGGGGGTTGCTGGTGCTGAACTCCGCGCTGGTGAAGAAGTTTGCGTGATTGACGCGCAACGACGGGACGGCGCGCAGCAAAAGGAACACCGCGATCAACAGGATGGCGACCACGATCGTCGAGCCGGCGGTGGCGGCGACCAGCTTGAACAGCCGGTCCCCCCGCCGCGCCACGCGTGCACTCAGCGCCGTTGATGCCGGCTCTTCCGCGGTCGACGGGCTGGTTGCTGTTCCTCGTGTCACGACCACCTCAGGCTATGCGATGGCGTTGATGGAATCAGACAGTCTCGCCTTGAACGCGTCGGGGATCGGGATGTAGCCGTTGTCGGCCAGGCCATTCTGCCCGGCGCCGATGGTGCTTTGCAGGAATCCCTTCACCGCCGTGCCGACGCCGGAGTCGGGGTACTTCGAGCACACGATCTCGTAGGTCGCCAGCACGATCGGGTAGGAACCGGCCTGCTTGGGCTTGTAGAACGACAGCGTGTCGAGCACCAGGTCGTTGCCCTGACCGGAGATCTTGGCCCCAGCAATCGTCTTGCCCACCGATTCGGCGCTGATCGACACCGCGTCCGGGCCGGCCGAGGTGATGACCTTGGCCATGTTCAGTTTCTGCGCCTGAGCAAACGACCATTCGTTGTAGGTGATGGACCCTTCGGTGGCCTTGATCGCCGCCGACGTACCGTCGTTGCCCTTGGCTCCCTCACCGACGCCGCCTTTGAAGGTCTTTCCGGCGCCTTTGCCCCACGCACCGTCCGCGGCGGCGTCGAGATACTTCTGGAAATTGTCGGTGGTGCCTGACTCGTCGTTGCGGAAGACGACGTGAATCGGCACGCCGGGCAATGTGGCACCGGCGTTGAGCGCCTGAATCGCGGGGTCGTTCCACATCGTGATCGCGCCGTTGAAGATCTTGGCGGCCGTCGGTCCGTCGAGGGTGAGTGAATCCAGGCCCGTCACGTTGTAGGTGATGGCGATCGGGCCGAATACGACCGGCAGATTCCAGGCCGGCGAACCGCACCGCTGCTGCGCGGCAGCGTATTCGTTGGCCGCCAGCGGCGAATCAGAGCCACCGAAATCCGTTTGGTTGCCGCTGAATTCGCTGATTCCCGCACCCGATCCGTTGGCCGTGTAATTCAGCGTCTGGCCCGGGCAGGCCTGCTCGAACGCGTTGACAAAGCGGGTCATCGCGTTGGCCTGGGCCGTCGACCCGCTGGCCTTGAGGGCCTTCTTCCCGCCGCAACTCACCTTGCCCGACGACGAACCGGCCGGTGCATTGGCGCCAGTCCCGTTGTTGTCGCTTCCGCACCCCGACAACGCCAGCACACCAACGCCCAGGACACTCAGCACGGCGCCAAATCGGTTGAGTTTCAATTCGCTTCCTTACGGTGGGTATGAACCATGATCGGCTCCGGTCAGTTAGCCATGGCGCGCCGACCGGTCCGCCTCGCGGCCACGAACGTAACAGTAACAATTGAACGTTGAGCAAACTTTTCGGCGATCGCCGCTGAACGCGCCGGCGCACCGTCGCGACGTTGACGGGAGCACACCGTGACGTCGCCTTGTCGGCATTCGTCAGCAAAGCACACATCCGCCCCGCCGGCCGGCTGCTCAGATCACGCGAGGGCGTTGATCGAACGCGACAGCCGCGACTTGAACGCCTCCGGCACCGGCACATACCCGTTGTCCGCCAAGCCATTCTGGCCGGCACCGATGGCGCTTTGCAGGAACGCCCTCACCGCGGCGCCGACCTTCGGGTCGGGATACTTCGAACACACGATCTCGTAGGTCGCCAGCACGATCGGGTACGAACCGGGCCGGGTCGGCTTGTAGAACGAGAAGGTGTCCACCACCAGGTCGTTCCCCTGCCCGGTGAGGGTGGCACCGGAAATCGTCCGCCCGACCGAATCGGCACTGATCCCCACCGCCTCGGGTCCGGCCGAGGTGACGATCCTGGCCATGGTCAGCTGCTGCGCCAGGCCAAACGACCATTCGTTGTAGCTGACCGAGCCTTCGGTCGCCTTGACGGCCGCCGACGTCCCGCCGTTGCCGTCGGCGCCCTCCCCGACCCCACCGTGGAACGTCTTCCCGATGCCCTTGTCCCAGACACCGTCGGACGCGGAATCCAGGTATTTCTGGAAATTGTCGGTGGTGCCGGACTGGTCGCTGCGAAACACGACACGGATGGGCTCGGCGGGCAACGCGGTACCCGGGTTCAGCGCCTGGATCGCCGGATCGTTCCAGACGGTGATGGCACCCTTGAAGACCTTCGCGGTGGTGGGACCGTCGAGGATCAGCGAGCTGACGCCCTTGACGTTGTAGGTGATGGCGATCGGGCCGAACACCACGGGCAGATTCCATGCCGGCGAATCGCATCGGTTTCGCGCGGCGAAGTATTCGATGGGGGTCAAGGGTGAATCCGAGCCCGCGAAATCGATTTGGTTTCCGGTGAATTGGCCGATTCCCGCGCCGGAGCCGTTGGGGGTGTAGTCCAGCGTCTGACCGGGGCAAGCGCGCTCGAACGCGCCGGAGAACCGGGTCATCGCGTTGGCCTGGGCCGTCGACCCCGCCGCCTTCAGGGCCTTCGTGCCGCCGCAGTCGACCGTGCCCGGCGAGCCCGCCCCGCTTCCCCACGCTCTGCTGTCGTGAATTCCGCATCCCGACAACACCAGCGCGGCGGCGGCCAGGACGCCCAACAAGGCACCAAATCGGTTGCGTCCCAATTCTCTTCCTCACGGTAAGGACCAAAATGGTCGGCGACACCGAGCTAACCGCAACAAGGTGAACGGCGGGCAAATGGTCTGGCAGCGCGGGCCGCGGTCGCCGACTCGGCCCGCCAAGGGTCGCCAATCCGAGGGCCGCACTGACGGCGGGCCCAACAGGAAAATAGAACTTGTTCTAGAAATGCCTTATCCGGGGCGGCCCAGCTTGCTACGGTGTCGCCTGACACCGAAACGAAGAGGGGCTTCCATGATCCTTGACAGGTTCCGTCTCGACGACAAAGTCGCCGTCATCACCGGTGCAGGCCGCGGCCTCGGGGCGGCCATCGCGCTGGCTTTCGCCGAGGCGGGCGCGGATGTTCTCATCGCCTCGCGAACCGAAACCCAACTAGAGGCCGTCGCCGAACAGGTCCGCGCCGCCGGGCGCCGTGCCCACATCGTGGCCGCCGACCTGGCGCATCCGGAGTCCACCGCCGAGCTGGCCGGTCAGGCCGTCGAGGCGTTCGGGAAACTAGACATCGTCGTCAACAACGTCGGGGGAACCATGCCCAACACGTTGCTGACGACCTCGACGAAGGACCTCAAAGACGCGTTCACCTTCAACGTCGGCACCGCCCACGCGCTGACACTGGCGGCGGTGCCGTTGATGCTGGAGCACTCCGGCGGCGGCAGCATCATCAACATCACCTCGACCATGGGCCGGCTGGCCGGACGTGGCTTCGCGGCCTACGGCACCGCCAAGGCCGCACTGTCTCACTACACCCGGCTCACCGCCCTGGACCTGTGCCCCCGGATTCGGGTCAACGCGATCGCGCCGGGGTCGATCCTCACCTCCGCCCTGGACGTGGTGGCCTCCAACGACGAGCTGCGCTCCCCGATGGAGAAGGCCACCCCGATGCGCCGGCTCGGCGATCCGGTCGACATCGCCGCTGCCGCAGTCTATTTGGCCTCGCCCGCCGGCAACTTCCTGACCGGCAAGACCCTCGAGGTCGACGGCGGCCTCACGTTCCCCAACCTCGACATCCCCGTCCCGGACCTGTGACCCCCGACCGCTAAGGAGCACGTCATGCCCATCCCCGTCGTCCAACTGGGCACCGGCAACGTCGGTATCCACGCGCTGCGGGCGCTCATCACCAATCCGGAGTTCGACTTGAAAGGCGTCTGGGTGTCCTCGGACGCCAAGGCGGGTAAGGACGCCGCAGAGCTCGCCGGGCTCACGAAGGCGACGGGGGTGCTCGCCAGCACCGACCTGGATGCGGTGCTGGCCACCGGGCCCCAATGCGCGGTGTACAACGCGCTGGCCGACAACCGGTTACCCGAGGCGCTCGAGGACTACCGCCGCGTGTTGGCGGCCGGGATCAACATTGTCGGCAGCGGCCCCGTCTTCTTGCAGTATCCGTGGCAGGTGATCCCCGAGGAGCTGATCAAACCCCTCGAAGACGCAGCGCGCGAAGGCAATTCAAGCCTGTACGTCAATGGCATCGATCCCGGCTTCGCCAACGACCTGCTGCCATTGGCGCTGGCCGGCACCTGCCAGAGCATCCAGCAGATCCGGTGCATGGAGATCGTCGACTACGCCACCTATGACAGCGCCGCGGTCATGTTCGACGTCATGGGATTCGGTAAGCCACTCGACGACGTTCCGATGCTGCTGCAGCCCGGTGTGCTCAGCCTGGCGTGGGGTTCGGTGATCCGGCAAATGGCGGCGGGCCTTGGCATTTCGCTCGATGAGGTCACCCAGTCGCACGTTCGCGTACCGGCCCCGGAGGACTTCGACATCGCCTCGGGCCATATCGCCAAGGGCACCGCCGCGGCGCTGCGCTTCGAGGTGTTCGGCATGGTCAACGGCCATCCCGCCGTCGTGCTCGAACACGTCACCCGGCTGCGTGAGGACCTGTGCCCCGAGTGGCCGCAGCCCGCACAGGAGGGCGGCTCCTATCGCATCGAGGTCACCGGCGAACCGTCGTACGCCATGGACATCTGCCTGAGCAGCCGCAAGGGCGATCACAACCACGCCGGATTGGTGGCCACCGCGATGCGGGTGGTCAACGCGATCCCGGCGGTGGTGGCCGCCGACCCGGGAATCGTGACGACGCTCGACTTGCCGCTGGTCACCGGCAAGGGGCTCTACCTCCCGGAGTGAGCCCCACGGGGGTAAAACGTCGCGCCGCCAGCCGGCCCGCCGAGATGTTCGACTAACCTCACTTTCTTATTCGGTGAAGTGAATCGAGGTCGGCACGTTGGCGCAGCGCACCCAGAGCTCGCTCAAGGGCAACTGGTACCTGCTCGGGCCGGCCTTCGTCGCCGCGATCGCCTACGTCGACCCGGGCAACGTCGCGGCCAACGTCAGCGCCGGCTCGCAGTACGGCTACCTGCTGCTATGGGTGATCGTCGCGGCCAACGTCCTCGCGGGCCTGGTCCAGTACCTATCGGCCAAGCTCGGACTGGTCACCGGGCGCTCATTGCCGGCCGCCCTCGGCAGGCGGATGAGCCGTCCACTGCGGCTGGTGTATTGGGCCCAGGCCGAACTCGTGGCGATCGCCACCGACGCGGCCGAAGTCGTCGGCGGGGCCATCGCCTTGCACATCCTGTTCGGGTTGCCGCTAATGGTCGGCGGGCTCATCACCGGCGTGGTGGCCTTGCTGCTGCTGGGCATTCAGGACCGGCGCGGACAGATCATCTTCGAGCGGGTCATCACCGGCTTGCTGCTGGTCATCGCGATCGGGTTCGCGGCGAGCTTCTTCGTCAAGACCGCGCCGCCCCACGATGTGTTGGGTGGGCTGGTGCCGAGGTTCCGCGGCACCGAGAGTGTGCTGCTGGCCGCCGCCATCCTGGGGGCCACCGTCATGCCGCATGCGGTGTACATGCATTCGGGTCTGGTCCTGGACCGGCACGGGCATCCCGACCATGGGTCGCATCGCCGCCTGCTGCTGCGCATCACCCGCTGGGACGTCGTCCTCGCGATGGCGGTGGCCGGCACGGTGAACGCCGCGATGCTGCTGGTCGCCGCGATCAACCTGCAGCACCGCAACGTGAGCGCTTCGATCGAGGGCGCCTATTCCGCCATCCACAACACGCTGGGCGCGACCATCGCGGTGCTGTTCGCGATCGGACTGCTCGCGTCCGGGCTGGCGTCCTCGTCGGTGGGCGCCTACGCCGGCGCCATGATCATGCAGGGGTTGCTGCACCGGTCGATCCCGATGGTGGCGCGTCGGTTGATCACCCTGTGCCCCGCCCTGGTGATCCTGGCGCTCGGCTTCGACCCCACCCGCGCATTGGTGCTATCCCAGGTGGTGTTGTCGTTCGGCATTCCGTTTGCGGTGCTGCCCCTGATCAAGCTGACGAGCAATCGCGAGCTGATGGGCGACGACGCCAACCACCGCATCACGACGATTCTTGGCTGGGGCGTCGGCATATTGATTAGTCTGCTTAACATGATGCTCGTCTGGCTGACGGTGACCGGCTGAATGCCGGCCCTGCGGCATCTGTACTTCGCATACGGCTCGAACCTATGCGTCAGGCAGATGGCGCGGCGTTGTCCCGACGCCGCCGATCCGCGGCCGGCGGTCCTCGCCGATCACGACTGGCTGATCAACCAGCGCGGCGTGGCCACCGTCGAACCGTTGGCCGGAAACCAGGTGCATGGGGTGCTCTGGCAGATCTCCGACGGCGACCTGGCGACATTGGACAGCGCCGAGGGTGTGCCGGTGCGCTACCGGCGCGACCGGCTGACCGTGCACACCGACGACGGGCCGTCACCGGCCTGGGTCTACATCGACCACCGGGTGACGCCGGGGCCCCCGCGCCCGGGCTACCTGCCCACCATCATCGACGGCGCCACGCAGCACGGGTTGCCCCAGCGCTGGCTCGACTTCTTGCGCCGCTGGGGCCCCGCAGGCTGGCCTCGCCCGAAACCGTCGGCGGCGTCCGGCCCTGCGCCACAGTCACTTTCGGCGTTGCTGAGCGAGCCCGGGGTTACCGAGGTCAGCCAATTACGTTCGCGTTTCGGCTTTCTCGCCATCCACGGCGGTGGACTCGAAGAGATGACCGACGTGATCGCCGAACGCGCCGCCGAGGCCGCCGACGCTTCGGTGTATGTCGTGCGTCATCCCGACCACTACCCGCATCACCTGCCGTCGGCCCTGTTCGATCCGGCCGAGTCGCCACGGCTCGCCGAGTTCCTCGACCATGTCGACGTCGCGGTGTCCCTGCACGGCTACGGCCGCGACGGGCGCAGCACCCAGCTGCTGGCCGGCGGGCGCAACAGGGAGTTGGCCGCCCACTTGGCCCGCCACATCCGGCTGACCGGTTACCAGGTGATCACCGACCTCGACGACATTCCACCGGAATTACGCGGCCTGCACCCGCGCAACCCGGTGAACCGGGTGCGGGAGGGCGGAACCCAGCTCGAGCTTTCCGCGCGGGTCCGGGGGATCAGCCCGCGCAGCCCGCTGCCGGGCGATGACGGTTTGTCGTCGGTCACCAGCGCGCTGATCCAGGGGCTGGCGGTTACCGCCCGTAGTTGGTCAATGTCATTGGAACGTTAACGGAGGTTGTTGGTGGCCAAGGATTTTCGCTTCGGTATGAGCATGCGGTTCTTCAAGTCGCGCGAGGCGTTGCTCGACAAGGCGAAGCGCGCTGAAGACGCCGGCTTCGACATTCTTTGTGTGCCAGACCATTTAGGCGCGGCCGCGCCCTTCCCGACCCTGACCGCGGTCGCGATGGTCACCACGACGCTGCGGCTGAGCATGTACGTGCTCAATTCCGCGTTCTACAAGCCGGCCCTGCTCAGCCGGGACATGCAAGCCCTCGATCTGCTCAGCGACGGCCGCCTCGAGATCGGGCTGGGCACCGGCTACGTCCGCGAAGAGTTCGAAGCCGCCGAGATCCCATATCCCAGCGCGGGCGCCCGGGTCGACTACCTCGAACACATGACGAAGTATCTGAAGGAACACCACCCGTCGACGCCACTCATCATCGCCGGCAACGGCGACCGGGTGCTGACCATCGCCGCACGCAACGCCGACATCATCGGATTGACCGGCTCCAAAGTGCGCGCTGTCGAGGACCCGTTCGCCGAGCGTGTCGACTTCGTCCGCAACGCCGCCGGGGATCGGTTCGACTCCCTTGAGCTGAACCTGGCGATCACGGCGATGCCGCGCGTCGGCGAGACCGAGCCGGACCTGAAACTGACCCGGAGCTACGCGCCGGACCTGTCCGATGAGGAGATCCTGTCGCAGCCGTCGGTGCTCAGCGGTTCGCCGCGCGAAATCGCCGACACGTTGATCGCGTACCGGGAAAAGTACGGTGTGTCGTCCTTCACCGTGCAGGACAACAACATCGAGAACTTCTCGAAGGTGATCGCCGAACTGCGCTGACCGCCGTGGCCCTCGGGTTTAAACCTGCCCGGTAAGCTCAGGCCGTCCGCCCTCGTAGCTCAGGGGATAGAGCACGGCTCTCCTAAAGCCGGTGTCGCAGGTTCGAATCCTGCCGGGGGCACTTACCATTTTCGCAGGTCAGCGAGCATTTCCGGGCGACTGCCCTACTCCTCGTCGCTCCCTTCTGGTCGGTGTGTGGTCGGTGCTTCAGTGGTACTGGGTAGCGCTGATTGGTCGTCGCGAGCACGAATCTGTATGTCCGCCAGGTAGCGCTCCACCGCAGCCGAGCGAACGTGTCCCTCCGGAACCACACGATTCTCTAACGCCGCTGAAGCCGCCGTATTTCGACGAGCCGCACGCTTAACCGCCGCATTTCGCGAATCAGAATTATCTTGCATACCAGGATCCTGCTCCTGCAACACCGCGCGCGCAGCAAGGTCGAGACGTAGCGCGACATCATCGAGGTCGCTCGGGAAAAGACCGGCGTAGTGATTAAGGGTTGTGGCGGCGGACTCATGGCCGAGCAGCCGCGCCACTGCGACCACCGACGCACCTGCTTGAATCGCGAGAGAGGCGGCGGTGTCGCGGAGGTTGTGCGGAGTGATGTCGAGTTTCAGGGCGTCGACAGCATCGTCGAAGACGTCGCGACGGAAGTTTCGGTTGCGCAGCGGTGTCTGATTCGCCGAAGGGAAAACGAGCCCATCTGGTTTCTGACCTGCTCTGAACATAGCGAGTT
>NZ_JAEKMI010000082.1 GCF_020217485.1 Mycobacterium sp. WUMAC-067
GGTTGACGACTCCTTCTTCGACCTCGGCGGCGACAGCATCCTGTCGATGCAGGTGGTGGCCCGCGCCCGCGCCGCCGGCGTGGTGTGCCGCCCGCGGGACGTCTTCACCGAGCAGACCGTCGCGCGCCTGGCGAGGGTCGCCACGATCGCGAGCCCCGAGGACGACGTCGTCGACGAGGGGATCGGGCCGGTGGTGGCCACCCCGATCATGCGCTGGCTGCAGAACATGGACGGCCCCGTCGAGCAGTTCAACCAGACGATGGTGCTGGCGGTCCCCGCCGACGTCACCGCCGACGACGTGGCCGTGGTGCTGCAGGCGTTGCTGGACCGGCACGCGATGCTGCGGGTGCGCGTCGAGGACGACGGCGTGGGCGGCTGGTCGTTCGAGGTGCCCGAGCCCGGCTCCGTGCAGGCCGGCGACTGCCTGGAGACCGTCGACGAGTTGTCCGAGGCGGACCTGGTCGACGCCCGGTCGCGGCTGAACCTGGCCGACGGCCTGCTGGTCAGCGCGGTATGGGCAAGTGCGACAAACCAATTGGCGTTGATCATCCACCACCTTGCCGTCGACGGCGTGTCGTGGCGGACCCTGATCGAGGACCTCAACATCGCTTGGGCGCAGCACCACAGCGGCCAGCCGGTGGCCCTGCCGGTGGGCGGCACCTCGTTCGCCCGGTGGTCGTCGCTGCTGGACGAGCACGCGCGCCGCCCCGAGGTGGTCGAGCGGGCCGAGGAGTGGCGGCAGGTGGCCGCGACCCCGACGGTGGTGCCGGCCGCGCAGCCCGAGGACACCTACGCGAACGCCGGGCAGCTGTCGGCGTCGCTGGACGTCGAGACGACCCGCCTGCTGCTGGGGGAGGTGCCCGCGGCGTTTCACGCTGGGGTGCAAGACATTTTGCTGATCGCGTTCGGGTTGGCGTGGACGCAGTTCGTGGGCACCGGCGCGCCGATCGCCATCGACGTCGAGGGGCACGGGCGCAGCGAGGAGCTCGGCCCGCAGGTGGACCTGTCGCGCACGGTGGGGTGGTTCACCGCCAAGTACCCCGTGTCCTTGCGCGTCGGTGGCCTGTCGTGGGGCCAGGTGATCGGCGGTGACGCGGCGCTGGGCCCGGTGATCAAGGACGCCAAGGAGCAACTGCGCGCCCTGCCCGACGGCCTCACCTACGGGTTGCTGCGCTACCTGAATCCCGATGTGGACCTTGGTGATTCGGATCCCGCCATCAGCTTCAACTACCTGGGCCGGCTCGGCGGCGGCGCCGCCGACCTGTCGCCCGACCTGTGGCAGCTGAGCGAGGACAGCTTCGCGTTGGCCGGCGCGGCCGGCGCGGTTGCCCTGCCGTTGCCGCACACCGTGGAACTCAACGCCGGCACCATGGACACCGCCGACGGCCCGCACCTGCAGGCCAACTGGACGTGGGCGCCTTCGGCGCTGGACGAAAAGCAGATCGGCAAGCTCAGCGAGCTGTGGTTCGACGCGCTGGCCGGCATCTGCGCGCACGTCCGCGACGGTGGCGGCGGATTGACCCCGTCGGACCTCGCGCCCGCCCGGTTGACCCAGCGGGACATCGACGAACTGCAGCAGCAGCACCGCGTCGCCGACGTGCTGCCGCTGACCCCGCTGCAGCAGGGACTGCTGTTCCACACCGGCACCGCCCAGGGCGGCCAAGACTCCGAAGACCTCTACGCCGTGCAGCTCGACATCTCGGTGAGCGGCGCCATCGACCCCGAGCGGCTGCGCGAGGCCGTGCGGACCGTCATCACCCGCCACCCCAACGTGGTGGCCCGGTTCAGCGAGGACTTCGGCGAGCCGGTGCAGATCATGGCGGCCGA
Source organism: Mycobacterium sp. WUMAC-067 (assembly GCF_020217485.1). Lineage (GTDB taxonomy): Bacteria > Actinomycetota > Actinomycetes > Mycobacteriales > Mycobacteriaceae > Mycobacterium. The sequence goes on from NZ_JAEKMI010000082.1 coordinate 1,828, forward strand.
CCCGGATCTGGCCTGGCAATACGTCGAGCTCGACACCGGCACGGACATCGACGAGCAGATCGAGGCGCTCTCGGCCGCCGAACGCGTCGCCGTCTGCGACCTGGCGGGCAAGGCGCCGTTCCGGGCCGCGCTGATCCGCACCGGCGACGACAGCTACCGGTTCGTGCTCACCAACCACCACATCGTGCTCGACGGCTGGTCCAAGCCCGTCCTGCTGCAGGAGATCTTCGCCAGCTACTTCGGGGTGCGGCTGCCCGCGCCGGTGCCCTACCGCAGCTTCATCACCTGGCTGTCCGAGCAGGACCGCGCCGCCGCCCAGGCGGCCTGGCGCGAGGTGCTGGCCGGGTTCGACACCCCCACGCTGGTGGGTCCGTCGGGCCGGATGGGCCTCGGCCCGCGCGGCGTCGCCGAGTTCCAGGTGTCCGCGGAGACCAGCCGCCTGCTCGGCGAACTGGCCCGCTCGTGCCGCACGACCGTCAGCACCGTGCTGCAGGCGGCCTGGGCGCAGCTGCTGATGTGGCTGACCGGCCAGCACGATGTGGTGTTCGGCACGGCGGTTTCGGGTCGGCCGACCGAATTGGCCGGTGCGGAGTCCATGGTCGGCCTGCTGATCAACACCGTGCCGGTGCGGGCGACCATCGGCGCCGAAACCACCATCGCCGACCTGCTTGACCAGCTACAACGCACCTATACCAGCACCCTCGACCACCAGCATCTGGCGCTCAATGAAATCCATCGTGTAACGGGACACGACCAAATATTCGACACAATGTTCGTGTACGAGAACTATCCCCTCGATACTGCCGCGCTATCGGCCGTGGACGAGTTAACTATTAGGGGATTCACGAATCGGGAATACAACCATTACCCGCTTTCGGTGCAAGCCGTGCCGGGCCATGAAATTGGTCTTCGCGTCGAGTTCGATACCGACGTCTTCGGCGAGGCGAGGATCGAGAAGCTGGTCGAGCGTTTCAAGCGGGTGCTGGAAGCCATGACCGTGGACTTGGAGGAGCAGTCATGACCGTCGGTGCGGGACGGCGATTGTTGTCGATTGATCTACTGGATGGCGGCGAGCACGACCGACTCGACGAGTGGGGTAACCGGGCGATATTGACCAAGCCGGTCAAGGCGCCGGCGTCCATTCCCGAAATGTTCGCGACCCAGGTGACGCGCACCCCCCAGGCGACGGCGCTGAGTTTCGAGGGTCGCTCGATGACGTACCTGGAACTCGATGAGGCCGCCAACCGGCTGGCGCACCTGCTGGCCGAGCAGGGCGCGGGCCCGGGCGAGTGCGTGGCGCTGCTGTTCTCCCGGTCGGCCGAGGCCATCATCTCGATCCTCGCGGTACTGAAGACCGGCGCCGCATACCTGCCGATCGACCCCGCCCTGCCCGCCGCCCGCATGGAATTCATGCTCGGCGACGCCACGCCGATCGCCGCGGTCACCACCGCCAGCCTCCGCACCCGGCTGGACGGCTTCGACCTGCCGGTCATCGACGTCGACGAGGCCGCGGCGGACAGCCAGCCCAGCAGCGCGCTGCCCGGGCCGGAGCCCGAGGACATCGCCTACATGATCTACACCTCGGGGACCACGGGCATCCCCAAGGGGGTGGCCGTCACGCACCGCAACGTGACCGAATTCCTGAAGACCCTGCACGCCAAGCTGCCGTCCGGCTCGGGCCAGGTGTGGTCGCAGTGGCACTCGCTGGTGTTCGACGTCTCGGTGTGGGAGATCTGGGGCGCCCTGCTGCACGGCGGGCGCTTGGTCGTCGTCCCCGAATCGGTCGCGGCCTCGCCCGACGACCTGCACGACCTGCTGGTCGCCGAGAAGGTCACCGTGCTGAGCCAGACCCCCTCCGCGGTGGGGATGCTCTCGCCCGAGGGCCTGGACTCGACGGCGCTGGTGGTGGCCGGCGAGGCCTGCCCCGCCGAGGTCGTCGACCGGTGGGCCCCCGGACGCGTGATGATCAACGCCTACGGCCCGACCGAGGCCACCGTCTACGCCGCGATGAGCGCGCCGCTGGCGGGGGACTCGGGCGCGCCGCCGATCGGATCGCCGGTTCCCGGCGCGGCGCTGTTCGTCCTGGACAAGTGGTTGCGGCCCGCGCCCGAGGGCGTGGTCGGCGAGTTGTACGTGGCCGGCCGCGGCGTGGCCACCGGCTACGCGCGCCGCTCCGGCCTGACGGCGTCGCGCTTCGTGGCCTGCCCCTTCGGCGGCCCCGGCGCGCGGATGTACCGCACCGGCGACCTGGTGCGCTGGGGCGCCGACGGGCAGCTGCAATACCTGGGCCGCGCCGACGAGCAGGTCAAGATCCGCGGCTACCGCATCGAACTCGGCGAGATCCAGTCGGCCCTGGCCGCGCTGGACGGGGTGGACCAGGCCGCGGTGATCGCCCGCGAGGACCGTCCCGGCGACAAGCGCCTCGTCGGCTACATCACCGGCACCGCCGACCCGGCGGAGCTGCGCACCCAGCTGGGCAAGCGGCTGCCCGCCTACATGGTCCCCGCCGCGGTGGTGGTGCTCGAGGCGCTGCCGCTGACGGTCAACGGCAAGCTCGACAAGCGCGCCCTGCCCGCGCCGGAGTACCACAAGCGCGCCGGTGAGTATCGCGCCCCGTCCAACCACACCGAGGAGATCCTGGCCGGCATCTACGCCCAGGTGCTGGGCGTGGAGCGCGTCGGCGTCGACGACTCCTTCTTCGACCTCGGCGGCGACAGCATCCTGTCGATGCAGGTGGTGGCCCGAGCCCGCGCCGCCGGCGTGATGTGCCGGCCCCGCGACGTGTTCGTCGAGCAGACCGTGGCCCGGCTGGCCCGCGTGGCCACCGACCGCGACGACGAGGAGGACGTGGTCGACGAGGGGATCGGCCCCGTGGTGGCCACCCCCATCATGCGGTGGCTGCAAACCGTTGACGGCCCGATCGACGACTTCAACCAGACCATGGTGCTGGCGGCGCCCGCGGGCGTCACCGCCGACGACGTGGTCGTCGTGCTGCAGGCCCTGCTGGACCGCCACCCCATGCTGCGGCTGCGCGTCGAAGACGACGGCTCCGGCGGCTGGAACCTGCAGGCGCCCGACCCGGGCTCGGTGCAGGCCGGCGACTGCCTGCAGTCGGTCGACGCGCTGACCGACGCGACGCTCGTCGAGGCCCGGTCACGGCTGAACCCTGGCGCCGGTGTGATGGTGAGCGCCGTATGGGCAAGCGAGACAAGCCAATTGGCGTTGATCATCCACCACGTGGCCGTCGACGGGGTGTCATGGCGGACCCTGATCGAGGACCTCAACATCGCCTGGGCGCAGCACCACAGCGGCCAGCCGGTGGCGCTGCCCGTGGGCGGCACCTCCTTCGCCCGGTGGTCGTCGCTGCTCGCCGAGCACGCGCAGAGCCCGGCGGTCGTCGAGCAGGCCGACGCCTGGCGCGAGGTGGTGGCCACCCCGGCCGTGCTGCCCGCGGTGCGACCCGAGGAGGACACCTACCAGACGGCCGAGCAGTTGTCGGTGTCGCTGGACGTCGAGACCACCCGGCTGTTGCTGGGTGAGGTGCCCGCGGCGTTCCACGCCGGGGTGCAAGACATTCTGTTGATCGCGTTCGGGATGGCCTGGACGGAATTCCTCGGTTCCAAGGCTGCTGGCACACCGATCGGCATCGACGTCGAGGGCCACGGGCGCCAGGAAGAGCTCGGACCGCACGTCGACCTGTCGCGCACCGTCGGCTGGTTCACCACCAAGTACCCGGTGGCGCTGAGCATCGACGGCCTGGACTGGGCCGGCGTCGTCGGCGGCGACGACGCGCTGGGCGCGATCGTCAAGGCCGCCAAGGAGCAGCTGCGCGCGCTGCCCGACGGGCTGACCTACGGCCTGCTGCGCTACCTGAACCCCGACATCGAGCTGGGTGGATCCGACCCGGTGATCGGCTTCAACTACCTGGGACGGCTCGGCGCGGCCGCGGACCTGCCCGGCGAGCTGTGGCGGCTCAGCCCCGACAGCCTGTCGCTCAGTGGCGCCGCCGCGGCGGTGGCGATGCCGCTCATGCATACCGTCGACCTCAACGCCGGCACCATGGACACCGAGGACGGCCCGCACCTGCACGCCAACTGGACGTGGGCGGCCTCGGCGATGGACCGCGAGCAGATCAGCCGGCTCAGCCAGCTGTGGTTCGAGGCCCTGGCCGGCATCTGCGCCCACGTGCAAGGCGGCGGCGGCGGGCTGACCCCGTCCGACATCGCGCCGGCGCGCCTGAACCAGAAACAGATCGACGAGCTGAGCAAGCAGCACCAGATCGCCGACATCCTGCCGCTGACCCCGCTGCAGCAGGGCCTGCTCTTCCACGCCAGCTTCGCCCAAGACCCGGGCGACGACGTCTACGCGGTGCAGCTCGGCATCACCGTGACCGGCGCCCTGGATTCACACCGGCTGCACGAGGCGGTGCACACGGTCGTGAACCGCCACCCCAACCTGGCGGCCCGATTCTGCCCGCAGTTCGGCGAGCCCGTGCAGGTGATCCCGGCCGACCCGGTCATGGCGTGGCGCTATATCCAGCTGGGCCCCGAAGACCTCGACCCCGAAAAGCGGGTCGAGGAGCTGTGCGCCGCCGAGCGCGCCGCGGTGAGCGACCTGGCCAACCGGCCGGCGTTCCGGGCCGCGCTGATCCGCACCGCGGACAACCGCTACCGGTTCGTGCTCACCAACCACCACATCGTGATGGACGGCTGGTCGCTGCCCATCCTGCTGCGCGAGATCCTGGCCAACTACTACGGCGACCAGCTGCCCGCGCCCGCGACCTACCGCAGCTACCTGACCTGGCTGGCCGGCCAGGACCGCACCGCCGCGCAGGCCGCGTGGCGCGAGGTGCTGGACGGCTTCGAGGCGCCCACCCTGGTGGGCCCGGCGGGCCGGATGCGCCTCGGCCGGCGGGCCGTGGAGTCCTACCGGCTTTCCGCGGAGACCACGCGCGCCCTCGGCGAGCTGGCCCGCTCCTGCCACACCACCGTCAACACCGTGCTGCAAGCGGGTTGGGCGCAACTGCTGATGCGGCTCACCGGCCAGCATGACGTCGCGTTCGGCACCGCCGTCTCCGGCCGGCCCGCCGACCTGGCCGGCGCCGAATCGATGGTGGGCCTGCTGATCAACACCGTCCCGGTGCGCGCCAACATCGACGCCGAGACCACCGTCGCCGACGTGTTGGAGCAGCTGCAGCAGCACCACAACGACACCCTCGAACACGAGCATCTGGCGTTGAGCGAGATCCACCGCGTGACCGGCCACGACGCGCTGTTCGACACCCTGTTCCTGTACGAGAACTACCCGATCGACACCAGCGTGCCGCTGGGCTTCCACGAGTTGGCCATCACCGATGTCACCAACCGCGAGTACAACCACTACCCGCTGTCGGTGATGGCGCTCCCGGGCCGCGAACTGGGCCTGCGCGTCGAATACGACACCGACGTGTTCGACGCGGCCGGCATCGAGAAGATGACCGAGAGGTTCCAGCGGGTGCTCTCGGAGATGACCGTCGATCCCACCCGACGGCTGATGGCGCTCGACGTCGTCGACGAGGCCGAGCACGAGCTGCTCGACGCGTGGGGCAACCGGCCCGTGCTGAGCCAGCCGGCGACCGGCAAGTCGATCCCGGGGTTGTTCGCCGCGCAGGTGGCCCGCACCCCGGACGCGGCGGCGCTGACCTTCGAGGGCCGCTCGATGACCTATCGGGAGCTCGACGAGGCCGCAAACCGGTTGGCGCACTTGCTGATCGAAGAGGGCGCGGGCCCCGGCGAGCGCGTCGCGCTGCTGTTCTCCCGGTCGGCCGACGCGATCGTCTCGATCCTCGCGGTCCTCAAGACGGGGGCGGCGTACCTGCCCATCGACCCGGCGCTGCCCTCCGCGCGGATCGAGTTCCTGCTCACCGACGCCGAGCCGGTCGCCGTGATCACCACGACGGGCCTGCGGTCGCGGCTGGAGGGCTGCCGCCCGACGGTCATCGACGTCGACGACCCGGCGCTGGACACCCAGCCCAGTGCGGCGCTGCCGATCCCGTCGTCGGACAACATCGCCTACCTCATCTACACGTCGGGCACCACCGGCGTCCCCAAGGGCGTGGCCGTCACCCATGACAACGCCACCCAGCTGGTGGAGACCCTGCACGCCGACCTGCCGGAGGCGGGGGTGTGGGCGCAGTGGCACTCCCTGGTGTTCGACGTGTCGGTGCACGAGATCTGGGGCGCGCTGCTGCACGGCGGCCGGCTGGTCGTGGTGCCCGAATCGGTCGCGGCCTCCCCGGACGAGCTGTACGCGCTGCTGGTCTCCGAAGGCGTCACCGTGCTGAGCCAGACCCCGTCGGCGGTCGGCATGCTCTCGCCGGAGGGCCTGGACTCGACGGCGTTGGTGGTGGCCGGTGAGGCCTGCCCGGTCGAGGTCGTCGACCGGTGGGCGACGGGGCGAGTGATGATCAACGCCTACGGCCCGACCGAGGCCACGGTGTACGCGGCGATGAGCGCGCCGCTGCAGGCCGGGGCGGGGTCGGCGCCGATCGGTTCGCCGGTGCCGCGGGCCGCGCTGTTCGTGCTGGACCGGTGGCTGCGCCCGGCGCCCGAGGGCGTCGTCGGCGAGCTGTACATCGCCGGTCACGGTGTGGCGACGGGATATTCGCGGCGGTCCGGCCTGACGGCGTCGCGGTTCGTGGCCTGCCCGTTCGGCGGCCCGGGCGCGCGCATGTATCGCACCGGCGACCTGGTCCGGTGGGGCCACGACGGCCAGCTCGAGTACCTCGGCCGCGCCGACGAGCAGGTCAAGATCCGCGGCTACCGCATCGAACTCGGCGAGGTGCAGGCGGCCCTGGCCGGGCTGGACGGCGTCGAGCAGGCGGCCGTGATCGCCCGCGAGGACCGTCCCGGCGACAAGCGGCTGGTGGGTTACATCACCGGCACCGCCGACCCGGTCGGCATCCGCATCCAGCTGGCCGACCGGCTGCCAGCCTACATGGTGCCGGCCGCGGTCGTCGTGCTCGACGCGCTGCCGCTGACGGTCAACGGCAAGCTCGACAAGCGCGCCCTGCCCGCACCGGAATACCAGAAGCGCGGCGGCGAGTACGTCGCCCCGTCCAACCCCACCGAAGAGACCGTCGCCGGCATCTTCGCCCGGGTCCTCGGGATGGAACGTGTCTCGGTCGAGGACTCCTTCTTCGAGCTCGGCGGCGACTCGCTGTCGGCGATGCGGGTGATCGCCGAGATCAACACCGCCGTGGACGGCGCCCTGTCGGTCCGCACGCTGTTCGACTCGCAGTCCATCCGGGGCCTGGCCCAGCGGATCACCAGCGGCTCCGGCACCGAGAACGCGGCGGGCCCCGGCTTCGCGGCGGTGCACGGCGCCGACGCGACCGAGGTGTACGCCCGCGACCTCACGCTGGACAAGTTCATCGACGCGACGACGCTGGCCGCCGTGCCGTCGCTGCGCGCACCGAGCTCCGAGGTGCGGACGGTCCTGCTGACCGGCGCCACCGGTTTCCTGGGTCGCTACCTCGCGCTGGAATGGCTCGAGCAGCTGGAACAGGTTGAGGGCAAGCTGATCTGCCTGGTGCGGGCCCGCACGGATGAAGAGGCGAGGACTCGCCTCGAGAAGACCTTCGACAGCGGTGACCCCGAATTGCTGCGGCACTTCCGGGAACTGGCCGAAGACCACCTGCAGGTGGTCGCCGGCGACAAGGGCCAGGCCAACCTGGGCCTGGACGAACAGACCTGGCAGCAGCTGGCCGACACCGTCGACCTGATCGTCGACTCCGCGGCCGTCGTCAACGGTGTGCTGCCCTACAACGAGCTGTTCACGCCCAACGTCGGGGGTACGGCCGAGCTGATCCGGTTGGCGCTCACCACGAAGATGAAGCCGTACGCGTACGTGTCGACTTCGGACGTGGGGCGCCAGATCGAGCCGTCGGCGTTCACCGAGGACGCCGACATCCGGGTCATCAGCGCCACCCGCGTCATCGACGGCAGCTACGCCAACGGCTACGGCAACAGCAAGTGGGCGGGCGAGGTGCTGCTGCGCGAGGCCCACGACCTGTGCGGCCTGCCGGTCTCGGTGTTCCGCTCCGACATGATCCTGGCCGACACCAGCTACGCCGGCCAGCTCAACGTGGCGGACATCTTCACCCGGATGATCCTGAGCATCGTGGCCACCGGCTGCGCGCCCAAGTCGTTCTATCAGCTCGACGCCGACGGCAAGCGGCAGTGCGCGCACTTCGACGGGCTGCCCGTCGAGTTCGTCGCCGAGGCGATCGCCAAGCTGGGCGCCCAGGTGATGGAGGGGTTCGAGACCTACCACGTGATGAACCCGCACGACGACGGCATCGGGCTCGACGAATACGTCGACTGGCTCATCGACGCCGGCTACCCGATCGAGCGCGTCGGCGACTTCGGGGAGTGGCTGCAGCGCTTCGAGACCGGCCTGCGCGGCCTGCCGGAACGGCAGCGGCAGAACTCGGTCCTGCAGATGCTGCTGTTGCTGCTGCGCGACCCGAAGAACCTGCAACCCGCCGAGCCGGCCCGCGGCGCGTTCGCGCCGACCGAGCGGTTCCGCGCCGCCGTGCAGGAAGCGAAAGTCGGTCCGGACAACGACATCCCGCACGTGAGCGCGCCGGTGATCGTCAAGTACGTCACCGATCTGCAACTGCTCGGCCTGCT
>NZ_JAEKMI010000083.1 GCF_020217485.1 Mycobacterium sp. WUMAC-067
CGCCACCAGGCTTGAGCACCGGCCGGAACTCGCAGACACCCCGCCAACGTCCGACACCGAACTCGACACCAGTTACGCGACCGCCGCGTGATACGAAGCGGAATTTCAACCGTTGCTGTTGTATCAGCGAAAGCTGTTTAACCAATGCTGACATGTGAGGTGCGGGAATCGGCGTTGGCCCGGCTGGGCCGGGCGCTGGCCGATCCGACGCGGTGCCGAATTCTCGTCGCGCTGCTGGATGGCGTTTGCTATCCGGGTCAGTTGGCGTCGCACCTCGGATTGACCCGATCCAATGTGTCCAACCATCTGTCGTGCTTGCGGGGCTGCGGTCTCGTAATCGCTGCGTATGAGGGCCGCCAGGTTCGGTATGCCCTGGCCGATAGTCACCTCGCGCGTGCCCTGGGTGAGTTGGTTCAGGTCGTTCTCGCCGTGGACACCGACCAGCCTTGCGGCGGCGAGCAATCCAATTTCGAGGAAGTGCGCACCGCGCCGTCTGGTCGATGAGCGGGCTCGCCGAAGCGCGACGAGAAAGCAGAGCATAAGGAGGGTTAGCTGTGGTTGCACATGGCCTACTGGTTAAGGCGACCGGGACGGTGTTCGCCGGGCTCGTCGGGGTAAGTGCCTACGAGGCGTTGCGCAAGGCGGTGGGAAAAGCTCCCGTCCACCGCGCGGCTGTGACCGCGACGGAGTGGGGCATGCGGGGAACCCGGCGCGCCGAGGTGGCGGCCGAGACCGCTCGGCTGAAAGTTGCCGACGTGGTCGCCGAAGCTCGCGATCGCATCGGTGACGATGCCTCCCTTCCTGTCGACCCCGTAGCCGACGACTGTTGCTGCTGACATCGCACGCTGCGCCCTCGGCGGACAGGGCAGGTTGACATCCGCGGTAGGGATCCGCCGATATACCGCTAGGAGCTGGCGATGCTGACCACCGGTGCGATGCCCGATGCCGACCTCGGGCTGAACGTTGTGTCTGCGACGGCGCGGCGAATGCGGGTGCACGCCAGCCAGTTTCGATTCGACACGGTCCGCGCGGTCGCGATCGAGGACGCGGTTGGCATGGTGGCCGGTGTCGAAGACGTGCGGGCCTATCCGCGCACCGCCTCATTGGTGATCTGGTATGCGCCTGAGAGCTGCGACACCGCCGCCGTCCTCTCGGCGATCGCCGATGCCCGGCACATCCCTATAGCTTCGCTGCCGACGCGCACCCCGCACGCGGCCGACAAGCGCAAGCCCGGTGTGGTGCAACGAGTCATCGACTGGAGCACGCGGGTGCGGTCGAGTACGTGTGACGCTGAACAACGTTGTCCCCCAAGGGCGGTCAGCGATTACTGCTGCGACCACGATGACAGCGAGGACGCGCCGGAACGGCTCTGGCAGGTCGCCAAGCTGCGACGCGCCACGTTATCTGGGGTGTTGCTGACGGGGTCGGTGATCACCGCATGGACCACTCCGCTGGGGCCGGTCGCTCTGGGTTTTAAAGTCGTCGCCCTGGCGGTGGGGGGCTCGACCTTCGTGCCGTCGGCCATCAAGCGACTTACGCAGGGCCGCATCGGTGTTGGCACGTTAATGACTATCGCTGCGGCCGGCGCTGTCGGTCTCGGCCAGGTCGGCGAGGCTGCCATGCTGGCGTTTTTGTTCTCCATCAGTGAGGGCTTGGAGGAATACGCGGTGTCGCGTACGCGGCGCGGCTTGCGCGCGTTGCTGTCGCTGGTGCCGGATCAGGCCACCGTGCTGCGCGCGGACAGCGAAACCGTGGTGGCCGCGGCCGACCTTCAAGTTGGCGATCAGATGATCGTCAAGCCGGGTGAGCGTCTGGCCACTGACGGCATCATTCGTGACGGGCGCACCTCATTGGACGTCTCCGCGATCACCGGTGAGTCGGTACCGGTCGAAGCCGGGCCTGGCGACGACGTGTTCGCCGGGTCGATCAACGGTCCCGGCGCGCTGCTGGTGCAGGTCACCGCGACGGCAGAAGACAACTCGCTGGCGCGCATCGTGCACATCGTGGAAGCCGAGCAGGCGCGCAAGGGCGCCAGTCAGCGACTGGCCGACCGCATCGCGCGACCGCTGGTGCCGAGCATCATGATGGCCGGACCGGCGATCGCCGGGGCGGGCAGCGTCTTCGGTAGCCCGGCGGTCTGGATCGAACGTGCTCTGGTGGTATTGGTGGCTGCCTCGCCATGCGCATTGGCCATCGCGGTGCCGGTGTCGGTGGTGGCGTCCATCGGGGCGGCCGCCAGGATCGGCGTACTCATCAAAGGTGGCGCAGCACTGGAAGACATGGGCACCATCGGCGCAATTGCCCTGGACAAGACCGGAACCCTGACGATCAATCGGCCCGCGGTCATCGAGGTCGCCACAACCAGCGGCGTCACTCGTGAAGAGGTGCTGGCGGTGGCAGCCGCGCTGGAGGCCCGCAGCGAGCACCCACTGGCCGCGGCTGTTCTCGCCGCGATCCAAACACCGGCCGCCGCGGCCAGCGAAGTGCAAGCCATCCCGGGTGCCGGATTGACCGGTCGGCTCGACGGCCACGGTGTCCGACTGGGACGCGCCGGCTGGCTCGATCCAGCCGACCTCACCGAGGATGTAATGCGCATGCAACACGCCGGGGCCACAACGGTTCTCGTCGAACGCGACGGGCGGCTGCTCGGCGCCATCGCCGTGCGCGACGAACTACGTCCGGAAACCGCCGAGGTCGTTGCCGAATTGCGAGCCCGCAACTACGAGGTGGCGATGCTCACCGGCGACAACCATGCCACCGCTTCAGCCTTGGCCGCCGAAGCTGGAATCGAGCGCGTGTACGCCAACCTGCGTCCTGAGGACAAGGCGCGCATGGTCGCAGAGCTACGTGCCCAGCGGCGGACCGCGATGGTTGGCGACGGCGTCAACGATGCTCCGGCCCTGGCCGCCGCCGACCTGGGAATCGCTATGGGCGCCATGGGAACCGACGTCGCCATCGAAACCGCCGACGTCGCGTTGATGGGCCAAGACCTGCGCCACCTGCCCCAGGCGCTGGATCACGCCCGCCGTTCCCGCCGGATCATGCTGCAAAACGTCGGGCTATCGCTGGCGATCATCACCATGCTGATGCCGCTGTCGCTGTTCGGCACCCTGGGTCTGGCCGCGGTGGTGTTCGTGCACGAGGTTACCGAGGTGATCGTCATCGCCAACGGCGTGCGCGCCGGACGCATCAAACCCCTTGCCGGATCAAAGCCATCGAGTCACGATTCAACATAACGATGCAACGAATCTACGGCCTGTCCAGGATGGTTATGTCGGTGGGTCGGAACGCTCCCCGCGTTTCAAGGCCTTTTGACACCCGGAGGAAGACTAGTGGCCCAAACGAAAATGTCTTGTGGGAAGTGGTTGACAACCAGCGTGCTCCTGCTCGTTGCTGCTCTCCAGTTCGCTACTCCTGCATCAGCGGACCAAACTGATGATGACTTCCTCGCCGCGCTCAGGAAACACGGGATCGTCTTCACCAATCGGGATGCCGCGATCGCGACCGGCCATAGGGTGTGCAGCGGCCTCGATGCAGACCAGACGCCGGCCAACCTTATTTTATCGCTGGTAAAAGACACCGACCTTTCCGCACATGTGGCCGGCTATTTCTTCGGAGCCGCAGTGAATTCCTACTGCCCGCAACACCGCCCCGTTATCCCTCAGCCGGGGGCATAGACGATGGAGACGGACAAATGGCGCACCACTGGTGGGCATGGAGCTCTCCGCGGGCGGCCTTAGCCATTGCACGCCCACGCACCGACGCCAACGACACATCGTTCGCGAAATCACGGCTTTGCTGCTGTTCCTGAGAGGTGACGTGCGTGAAGCTGGCGCGAGCCGCGATCGGCGGGCAGATTTGTGTAATTCGACGGATCACGAAATGGCTTGATGCCCATCCTCGATTCCGCATCTCCATCCCGACATACTTGTCGTGGCTCAACAAGCTGAACGGTGGTTTGGGTTACACATCGATTAGAAGCTCCGCCGGGCCTCGACTGCTGCTCGGACATCTGCGAGTCAAAGGCCGCGTCCTGTCCCGACACACGCGCTACGATGCCGATCTGACCAGAACGGTACTCGAAACGTAAACGTGCATCATCACCTGCAAGATGTGCAGACGAATGTGACGGGCACGCAACCTATCACGAGCACTGCCGGGTGTGCGGAGAAATCTGCCGCCGCTGCGAACGGGCATGCCGCGAACTCATCGTGTCACTCGGCTGAGGGGCTGGCCCGGCGCCGGCTTCAGCTATCGTGCGCGACGTGTCCTCGGATTCGCTCGCTGCCAGTTCGGCGGCGGTGTCGGGTAACGGTCCGATGCGCGCTTATTCGGTTACCGAGAACAAGCGCAGCTGGGCCGTTGCCGTGTCGTGACCGTCAGCTGCGTTCTGTTTCTTCGCTCGCCTCGCTGACCTGGTCGAGGTTCCAGGTGCCCGGCACCATTGGCGCGGACGGGGCACCACCGAACTCATCGCCGTCCAGCGTGGTCAACCCGGCCGCCTGCCCGCTGCCCCTCGATGCCGTTCCGGCAAACCCCAACGGACCCGCGCCCCGATCCGAGGCCACGGTTGACGTGATTGGCTTATCAGCAGTTGGCGGCGGGCGCCACCGTGGGGCGACCTCGACATCCATATCCATGAACTCGTCGCTGTGTCCGCGCAGCGTCGCGCGCTGTCGCCGCCGCGCCCGGGCCTGCTCCCGGGCGGCCGCCGCCGACCCCGCCGCGGCGGTATCGGGCTCGGGGGCCTTTCTTTTGGCGCTGGAGCTTGAGCTGGCACTTATCCCCGAGCCGATCCCGATGCCGGGAGGCCCCACCACGTAGGGCGGAACAAAACTTGCCGCGCCGCCGGCCGCGGGCGGCGGTGTCGGCGGCGCGGAACCAGCGACGGTGGTCGTCGCGGGCGTGGGCGCCGGAGCCGAAGCGGGGGCCGAGCCGGGGCTCACGATGGTCGTTGCGGTCGGGGCAATCCCGACTACCGGCAATTTGGGCTCGGCCCCGACTGGGATCGTTTCGGCAGGCGTGGTTCCGGTGGGTATCGCGGCCAGGCCGGCCAGGCCGCTCGCCGCTCCCAGGGCTGCGACCGCTCCCACGTTGGCGATTACCAGGCCGAGGGCGACCGACAACAACTGCGGCGATTGGGCAAGATAGGAGATGATCGCCTGCACGTGGAACATGAAATCGGCCTCCATCAAAGCAAGGAGGGCCGGCACCTGCGTGGGATTAGTCAGCAACGTGTTTATAAGATCCGGAATTTGCGAACCGAATAATTCGTTCGCCCACTCCGAATAGAACCGGGGATCGTTTGGGCAATAGACGTCCTCGGTATTTCCGGTCCATGGGTCTGTTCTGGTGCCGCAGCCGTTGCTGCCGGTGGTGTTGCTGTCGGATCTCTGGATCTGCGGCGCGGGGTCGGTTTGCGGGGTTGACGCCACCGCCGTGCCGGAGACCGCTTGATAGGTGCTCATCGTGGTGGCGGCCTGAGTCCACATCCGCGCGTAGTCGGCTTCGTTGAGCGCGATCGGAATCGTGTTGACGCCAAAGAAATTTGTCCCCACCAAGGCTGCGTGGCTAGCGTGGTTGGTGGCCAGCTCGGCCACTGTGGGCATGGCCGCCAACGCGGAGATGTAAGCGGCAGCCACAGTCTCATGTTGGGCGGCCGCGGCGGCGCTATTCGCGCTCGCCTGCATCAGCCAAGCCAGATACGGGAGGTTTGCGGCCACGTACGACTCTGAGCTCGGCCCCTCCCATGCCCCAGCCTGCACGGACGCCACCGAGCTGCTGAGTTCTTCTGCTACTGAAGCGTATTCGGCGCTCAAAGATGACCATGCCCCGGCAGCGGCCAACAGCGAACCGGGTCCCGGGCCACTGCTCAGCAAGGCTGAGTGCACCTCCGGCGGAAATCCCATCCAGACGGGCGCGGTCATCGTCAAACACCTGCGATTCGATGCCACGACCGTGCGCCAGCATCAGCGGTCACGCAACTGGCGCCGACCTCGGCCACGCCGATCCCGGCGCGGCAGAGGTCGACCATCGTTTCTTCCCAGGGCTGTATCACCGCCGTACGCAACCGGGGCGCGCCGGGATGCGCGGCCGCCAGGTGCGCGCCCATTTTTCGAAAGCCGCACCGGCGGCGCCGAGGCATTCGGGACAAAACGTGCAAAGTCATCGCAGACATCCTCGTGTAGCGGGGGTTGCAGGGTTAGTCGACGGCCACACCACCCTAGCCCTATTGACACTGGTTTTCATTATCAGTAATTGGTATCACGGGATGGAGTGCGGGGGAAGTGCCGATGTCGCGCCGCGCACGAGGGCTTTGCGTTCGGCGCTGACGCGCATAAGCGGCCATGCGGTCGAAACTGGTGCAGCACTGCGTCCGTCAGCTGCGGGCCTACCCTGGCTATCCGGTCAAGACGCCGACCTCGTCCATCCTGTGGCTAAGCCGGTGCCTTAGGCGGGCGCCACAAATCCCGCCGGGGTCGCGACGCCCAGTCCGACGGAGGCCGATTGCCGGCGTTTGGCGGCGTCCGCCTAGTGACTGCGCGGTATCAAGCCCGTGGCGTGACATGTCATCGGAATCAACCTCATTCGAACGAAACCGTAAACCCAACACCATCGGTTGTGGAGCGACCTTTGAGCTTTTTCTTGGACGCAACTTTGATGTCTCGCAAGGTAATTCACGATCAAAGGTGACTTGGTTTGGACCTTCCGTAGCGCGTCAACGGTTTGTCGGCGACCGCCGGGTTGCTCGACCCGATGCTGACCAACACCTTCATCGAACTTGTCCGGCCAAAAAGATCACCGTCCGACTCGGAGGGTTGATGAAAACCGCGACAGCTCCCGCTCGTTTAGCGTACGTCGGGCCGGGTACGCCTGGCGCGGAGGCACTCCTCCACAGAAAACCATCCACACCGCTGCCGTTCAACACCAGGAGAACACGTGACTACTACCAGCAGCATGCTGAAGACCTATCCCCAAGACCTCGACGGAGTGGATAAGGCCAAACTGACAGCCTGTATCGAAGCCTGTATCGAATGTGCGCAAGCCTGCACAGCCTGTGCAGACGCCTGCCTCGGCGAAGCTGCGGTCGACCAGCTGAGAAAATGCATCCGCACGTGCCTCGACTGCTCGGACATCTGCGAGGTCACCGGGCGCGTCCTGTCCCGACACACCGGCTACGATGCCAACCTGACCAGAACGGTGCTCGAAACATGCGCCATCACATGCAAAAGCTGCGCAGACGAATGTGAGGGGCACGCAACCCATCACGAGCACTGCCGGGTGTGCGGGGAAGTTTGCCGCCGCTGCGAACGGGCGTGCCGCGAGCTCATCGGCTCGCTCGGCTAAGTGCTCACTCGGCACCTACCCGCATGGCGCCGCCACCGATGCCCTCTAGCGTGCGCGCCGTGATGGCTCACGTGATGTACTCGAGGCGAGTCATCATGCCGGCCTCTTGGTGATAGGTGTTGTGGCAGTGGAACACCCAGATGCCGGGGTTGTCCGCGAGGAGGACGGCGCTCATTTTCTGCTTGGGCAGTACGTTGACGGTGTCTTTGCGCGGGCCGGGCTTGCCGTCGGGCTTGATCACCTGGAAGGTGTGTCCGTGCAGGTGCATCGGGTGGTACATCATGGTGGTGTTGTCGAATGCCAGCGTGGCACGTTGACCCTGGCGGACCTGTAGCGGCTTGGTCTTGCTGTAGGGCTCGCCGTTGATCAGCCAGTCGTACTTCGTCATGTCGCCACTCAGGACCACCGGGAGATTCACATCGGATTTGGCGACACCCAAGTCGACTTCCGGTGCGGCGGTGAACATCTCGACGGTGCCGACTCTTTTGTTGAGTTCGCCCGGCTGGAAACCCGGATCAGGGGCGCTGCCGGCGCCGGTGGAGAGCAGGGCCCGCGCCAGCGCATTTTTGCCTTCGGCAAGAGCGACCAGCGGGAAAACGCCGTCGGCGGCGGTGACGACGACGTCGTAGCGTTCGGCCATGCCGATCAGCAGGGCGTCGACCTCGGTGGGCACTACGGGATAGCCGTCGGTGTGGGTGACGGTCATCGAGTGCCCGGCTAGCGCGACGCGGAACGCGGTGTCGGAGCCGGAATTGATGATCCGGATCCGGATGCGCTGTCCGGGCTTGGCGCTGAATGTGGTGGGAGCGGCGGGAATGCGGCCGTTGATGAGGTAGTGCGGGTAGGCAATATCGCCCGGGTCGCCGCCAAGCAGATTGCTGGTTCCGACGCCGTCCATCTCCATGGGGGGCATGTTTTCCATGCCCGGCATGCTGCTCATGCTGGGCCTGCGCTGATTGGTCAAATCGTCGTAGAGCTGCCTGGGGGTTTTGCCGATGCCGTCGGTCCAGTCGTCGAGTACGACGATCCATTCGGCGTCATAGCGGCCCGACTCTCGGGGGTCATCGATGATCACGGGCAGATACAGGCCATAGTCGGCGTCCAGGCCGACGTGCGGATGCGCCCAGTAGGTGCCCGGATGGGGTACGGAGAACCGGTAGGTGAAGTCGCGGCCGGCGTCGATGTTCGGGGTGGCGGGCGCGACGCCGTCCATGTCGTTGCGCAGGGCGATGCCGTGCCAATGCACCGAGGTGGCCGAATCGAGCCGGTTGGTGACCGTGACCGCGAGTTCATCGCCGACATTGGCGCGGATCAGGGGCCCCGGGATGGCGTTGCCGTAGGCCATTGTGCGAACACTGATGCCGCCGAGGTCGATTGTTGTCGGTTGAGGCGTCAGTGCCGCCGTGACGGTGCGCCCGGTGTGGGGCCGCGCCGCCTCGGCAGCAGCGATGGCGTCCGCCATCGCCGTGTTGGCGGTACGCGTTTGCTCGCCGGATCGGCCGCAGGCGGCCAGCGCGAACCCGCCGGCAACGGTGGCGGCTATGAAGCCCCGCCTGCTGAGCCGCGCCCTGTCAGAAGTCGATTCACGCACGCCCGATACCTGTCTTTCATTGCGCCGTTCGGTGTTTCGTTCAGTCCCAGAGAGCCGCGATCGCGCTCCCGCGGGCTCGAATATACCGCATAGGGGTATTGCTGTACCGTTGGGCGGACCGCATCGAAAGGATACCCAGGAAGGACTTTCTAGATGGGACTGGCGCAGAGGCTGTTCGCTGATCATCGGCACGGTGACGGCTCCGGGTGGGTACTCAACTATCCCCGTACCTATGAATGGGCCACCAATGCGTGGTCTCTGGGGCTACGTGCGCGCATGTGGGACCGGCTGGTCGGGCTATCCGGCGCCGAGCCCGGCCATCGGGTGCTCGACGTCGGCTGCGGGACCGGATACTTCACTCGACGAATCGCGCGGGCGGTGCACCCGGGTGGCAGCGTTGTCGGGATCGATCCCTCACAATCGATGGTGGACTACGCCGCGCGGCGTGCACCGGCGAACTCCACCTTTCAGGTTGCCTCCGCCGAAGATCTGCCCTTCTCCGACCAGTCGTTCGACCTGGTGGTATCCAGCTTGGCGTTTCACCACTTTCCAGTTGACCGACGTGCCGACGCAGTGCGACAAATGTTTCGCGTTCTGCGACCGGGCGGGCGGCTGTGCATCGCCGATCTTCGCCCCTCGGGCGGTGGCATCTTGCATCGGTTTGCTGCTGTTTTCAACGCCCATGCCAGGGAGCAGAACCGGCTACACCAGCTCGATGAGCTGATTACCGATGCGGGGTTCTCCATCGTCGGAACTGGTGACCGGTTGTTGCTGCACTACATCACGGCGCAACGGCCGCAGGGTCGGTGAGTCCGGCGATGGGTACGGCGGGCCACTGGTTGTAATCGATATGCCGGGCCGAAGGTGACGGTAGATCTCAGGCATAACTATGCCGGCCGTCGTACGCTCGGTGGAGCGTCGTCAGCATCTGGTTAGGCGCAACATAGGACTGCTGAACCGCCGAAGGTGCCGGTTTACATATACGGGTACGGGGTATATTCTGCTTCTATGTCCACCGGGCGCGCAGTGAACTGCTCATCGGCGACGCACGCGATGAGTTGTGAATCCGCGCATCGGAAACTCCCCGGCCTATCCTTGGTTTTCTCGCATATTGCCTGGGTTGGTGTGTCGTGATATTCGGCGGCGCTAGCAGGTTGCCTCGGCTCCGGTATGTGGTGGCAGTGGGGGCTGCGGCGTGGTTGGCGGCGTGGGTTCTCATCGGTGCCCACAGCGTGATGGGGCATTCGCAGTCTTCCGTGTCGCAGTCTTCGATGTCGCAGCCGGCGCATGCGTTGGCGGCTTCGCTGGGTAGCGAGTTCACCGTTGATGTCGATCATCCGCATGTGGGCAAGGGTTCCTCGGGCGACCATCACGAGCAGTTCACCACGGCGGTGCTGCCGCGCTCAGGCGCGGTGGTGGCTGCGTTAATCGCGTTAAGTGCGGTGGCCGCCGTGGCGCTGACCGGTGGGGTGGCCCGGTTTGGGGTGCCCGCCGGGCGCGGCCCCCCGCGCGCG
>NZ_JAEKMI010000084.1 GCF_020217485.1 Mycobacterium sp. WUMAC-067
TTCCCAATGCCCCGGCTGGCTGCGGTCGGCGGGAGCGAATGGCCGCTGATGGATCGACAACATCGGCTGGGCGAACCTCGGACGCCGCCGACCCGGCCGCTGGTGCGCGCGGCGATGGGTCCTGCCAGTGCGCAACGGACCCCGGTGTGACGACCTGACCTGTGGCGGCCGTATCAAGCGCGAATGGGGTTGGTACACAGCCCGGTAGATGCTTTCGTGGCACAACCACATCAATCGGTCCTCGGGGTATTCGCGCCGCAAGTGTCGGGCGATCTGCTGCGGGCTCCACCGTTGAGCGAGGAGCTCGGCGATCAGGTCACACAGGGCGGGATTCTTGTCGACCCGCCGCTGGTGACGACGCGCTCTGCGCTGAACCGCCCAGCGGTGGGCTTCAAACGGCCGGTACTGGCCGTCGCGGCGGCTGTTGCGGCGCAACTCCCTCGATACGGTCGATGGTGCCCGGCCAAGCGTGGTGGCGATCTGCCGAACACCCATGCCCGTGCGGCGCAGATCGGCGATGCCGATCCGCTCCTCTTCGGATAGATAGCGATCGCTGATCTGGCGCACAGCCAAACGATCGAGTGCGGGCACGAATCCCACGGCCTCGCCACGCCGATAGGTTTTGTACCCCCTTGCCCAATTGTTTGCTGCGGTACGGGACACACCGACTTCACGACCCGCCGCCAAGATGGACCAGCCCCGGGCGCGCAGCTCCGTAAATCGCTCACGCTTGGCGGACTGTGGCCGTCGGCCCGGGCCTTTTTTCACGCGACGCGACGATGACAACACAACCTCCAGAACCTAGAGAAGTGTTGCGACCGCCCCTAGAAACCACCCGGGGACACGGGGTCAGTTTTCAGACGACGCCGACACCGGGGCAGCACGCATTCGCCGCCAGGTGTGCGTCGCACTGGAATTCCTCGCTTGGCTCGAGACCCGGGGACGCACCCTCGCCACCATGGACCAAGCAGACATCGACAACTGGTTGGCCCACGGCACCTGGCGACACCGAGAGATCCGGCCCTTCCTGCACTGGACAACTCAGCGTCGCATCACCCACGGCGCCTCCGCGCCGGCCAACCGACCCAGCCCGCCCTCGGTGTTCATCGACGAAGCCACGCACCTCGAGCAACTCCGCCGATGCCTCAACGACAACACCATTGACATCGATGTGCGCGCCAGTGGTGCGCTCATCCTGCTGTACGGAATCACCACCATGCGAGTACTCGGGTTACGACAGAACCAGATACACACCCAGGACGGCCACACCTACCTCACCCTGCGCGACCACGAAATGGTGCTGCCTCCTAAGCTCGCCCAACTGCTCGCACAACTGCCGCGTCCAACCCGGCGCTCGACCCTGCCCGAACCCTCAACACCGGACCGGCTCCTGTTTCCCGGACGAACACCAGACCGCCCAGTCAACTCGGGCGTGTTCGGCAAGCGACTCAAACATAGCGGCCTGACAATCCGAGGCGGTCGCAACACCGGCCTCATCACAATGGCAGCCGAGTTACCGGGCGCAGTTCTGGCCGACCTACTCGCCATCGATATCGTCACCGCGACCCGCTGGGCGGCATATGCCAAACGCGACTGGAATCAGTATCTTGCCACCCGAAAAGCGGGCTCTACCTAGCAATTGCGCCTGCCCCACTAGGGTTAGCCCATTTGATCACCGGTGGTTGCCGTTACAAATATGGTGTGGGGTTTCGGGTTACCGGCCGGGTCCTCCGGGCTGTGGACGTGGCAACGGCCGCGGCTGCCGCCGAGCGCGATGGTTCATCGCGGTCCGCGATTAGTCGAATCCGGCTAGTGTGATTCTCAAGGCTTGTTCCAGTTGAATGTGGAGCGGTGGACTCGTTTTGGTGTCCGTGCTAAGCCAGCGCCGAAGTATGAATTGTGCAGTGGCCAAACCCGTGTGGACCAGCAGCGAGGGGCGGATGTCGGTCACCGCGTCGACGTCCATATGCGTAGCGACCAGTTCGATGAGCCGGTGGTTATCGTTCTCGCTGATCAGCGCCGATTCGCCCAGTAGGTGGGGGGCGGTCCGGATGGCTTCTCGCCAGTATTGCAGATTCTGATTTGCTTTGTCCCAAGCGGTTTCGATAAGCAGACGCATCAGAGTTTCGGTTGCTGATGCATCGGACGGCTGGGCGCGGTAGGACGCAACGATTTCGGCGACCGTTTGCCGGACGGGTGCGACAAGCAGGTCTTCCTTGGTGGGTGCGTAGCGGAAGTAGGTACTGATCGAGATTCCGGCCGCGGCCGCGATGTCCTCGGTTGTCACGGCAGCGAATCCGCGTTCGGCGAAAAGCTGGTGTGCGGTGTTCTGGATCTCGGAGATCAACTCGGCGCGGCGTCGGTCCCGTAACGAGCGGATGTTTGCTGACGGCATGCCATCACCTTCGTCAATGTGACATTCCAACTGCATTATGAGCTATGGTACGAACAGTAGCGTAGCGAAACCGAAAGTACTGGGGGTATTTCCTTGCCGGTGTCGCAGCGTCGGGTGCCGTGGGTTGCGTGGGGAATTGCGGCTACCCGCATGAGTATTCGCTGCCGAGTGCGCCCGGAAGCGTCCGCCGATCGGGTCCGCGTTTCGCACCGCGGTCTGGACGGCACAGCTTCAGTACCCACTCATGGCTGTGTCACCAGTACGCTCGTGCTAGCCCCGTTTACCGCACTCGCGGCTCTTGCAGTTGCGCTTGCGGCTGCACGCATATCCAACGGTCTGCAAAGACATCGTCTTCCCCGAAGGGGGATTTGAGGAATGTCATCCCGCCACCTCCTCGTCGAAAGGTCTATCCCCGAAGTGAAGTCGTAGTGTCGGTTGACGTACCGTTCCGCGCGGCGCCAGATTCCGAGACCGGTACCGGGGGCAGCACCGCAATCCTCGATGCTGCCCGAGCGGTCGCAACGGCGGGCGGTTTCAAGGCCGTGCGTCTCAAGACGGTGGCCAAGCAAGCTGGCATCACTGTCGGGTCACTGTATGACCATTTCGCGTCGAAGACCGACCTGCTGGTGACGCTGCTCGCCCGTGAGTTCGAGCGGGTGAATCAGGAACGCGACTGGAGCACGTGCGCCGCTTCCCCGAGTGACCGACTGGGATCGTTGACAGCGCGGCTCCACGACGAGTGGCAGCAAAACCTGCAGCTCACCGAGGCCGTGGTTCGGGCATTCGTTATGGCGGGCACAGACGAAGCCTTGACAGTGCAACACGCCGCCGACGTCGTCGAAAGCATGCTGGCGCGCACGGTTGGTGGGCCGACGCAGGGAGCTTGCGAGCGACAGATCGCCGGAGTCATCGCAGATATCTGGCTGGCCAATCTAATGGCTTTCGTCGTCGGACGGGCGACAGCAGCGGAGGCGCGCGAGCGCATTGATCGAGGTCTGCAGCGCATTCTTGCTGCGTGGAACGCGAGCTAGAGCGCATAGCAATACTAATAGTATCGGTGCGCTACTAGCGGTAGCATAGGTAGGTGACTCGCCGGTGCGTCGAAGGGAGTTGTTATGTACACGCAATGGATCGAGCAGTGCACCGTGCAACGAGTCTCGCTGCACGAAGGGCTGGTAGTCGACCTGGACGATCACAACCAGCTGGTGATTTCCCGACCGATGCGGCTGACCCTCCCTCCGGCAGCAGGCTGGCCTGAGGAAGAAGTGTTGATCGACCCTATCAATCTTTCGGCCGAGGAGCGGCCACTGTTGGACCTGGCCGGAGCGATCTGCACGCGTGCCTGGTGCGACGACGACGGTGCGCTGCATCTGTGTTTCTCCCGCGGCCACCGCATCGATGTCGACCCGGATGCGGCGGCGACTTCGTGGGAGCTCTATGGCAAGTGCCACGGCTACATGGCGTGTCTGCCGCGGGGTCGAGTCCGGGTGATTCGGCACGACCTTCCTGTTGACGAGAATGACTTAGACGCAACACAATCAGTGGCCATGGCGCATCAGTAGCCGCGCGCCTGGCGACAGGACGGCACAAGCGCCGAAGGCGTGCGAACGATAGATCGAGCCATCTCGATGGGTGTCCGACGTGTCAGCCGGGGCGGGTGCAGGTTCGCTGGATGCTTACGTCGGGGTCCTTGTGGTGCGGTCGAGGAAGTCGGTGACCGCGGCGGTAAACGCGTCGTTGTTGTCGCCGGCAACCATGTGACCGGTGCCGGTGACGTCCGTCGTTTCGGCGTGCGGGACGAGCTGGAGGAATTCGTTGACGGTTTCCTGGGAGACTACGTCTGACAGTGCGCCGCGTACTAACAGCGTTGGGGCCGTGATTCGACGTGCTCCTTCGGCGAGAAATCCGCTGATGGCGTCGAACTCCTCGCTGCCTGTCATGAGATTGCCTTGCAGGACATCGAAGTTGGAGCTGATGAACGCTGGGTCCCAGCGCCAGATCCATCGTCCGTCGCTACGTTGCCGCAGGACCTTGTGCAGGCCGTCGAGATTTTCGGGTCGCGCGCGCCGGGGGTTGTATTCGGCGATGATGTCGGCGGCGTCATTGAGTGAGCCGAATCCGTCGGGGTGGGCGGCCATGAATGACACGACGCGACGGGCTCCATGAAATTCGATCCGCGGGGTGATGTCGACCAGGACAACGGCTGCCCAGAGGTCGGGTGGGGCCAGCAGATGGGTAGCGAGGATGATCAGCCCACCCAGCGACGCGCCGACGACGGCGGGGGGACTGTCGGCGCTGACGTGTCCTCGTACCGAGATCAGATCGGATACGAACCGTTCGACGTCGTATTGTCCGATCGGGTCCCAGTCGCTGTCGCCGTGACCTCGTGTGTCGTAGGCGACGACGGTGTAGCCGTGGGAATGGAGTCGACGAGCGGTGGTGGCCCACGCGTGACGGTTCTGACCGCCGCCATGGAGGAGCAGCACGACGGGGCGAGTCGCGGCGTGCCGGTAGCAGTCGGCCACGAGAGTGATCCCGTCGCTGGTGCGGATGCGCTCCTGGCTAATTGTCATGTGGTCCGATGTGGTCGGCCGTTGTGAGTCAGGGGTTTCCGTTGCGGCCACCAGCTCGCTTCGCGCAGCAGTGTGGCGATCGCGGGAACCGTGAGCGTGCGAACGACGAAGGTATCCAGAAGTAGGCCGCAGCCAATGATGAACCCGGCTTGGATCATGATCGCGATGGAGCCGACGATCAGGCCGAACATGCTGGCGGCGAAGATGAGCCCGGCCGAAGTGATGACTGAGCCGGTATTTGCGACGGTTCGCAGGACGCCGACGCGAATGTTGTGGGTCGATTCTTCGCGTAGTCGCGAGATGAGCAGCATGTTGTAGTCGGCGCCGACGGCCACCAGGATTATGAACGCTAGAAGCGGTACGGGCCAGGCGATTTCCTTGCCGAGGCCATATTGAAAGACGAGGGTTCCCAGTCCGAGCGCGGCGCCGTAGTTGAGCACGACGGTACCCAACAGGTAGAGCGGGGCGACCAGGGCGCGCAGCAATACGACCAAGATGAGGCCGACGATGACGAGGGTCGCAAAGGCCAGCTGATGAAAGTCGGCGGAAAGCAGGCGTTGGATGTCGGAGTTGACGGCGGGGAATCCGGCCATCGACACCGTGGCGTTGGCCAGCGAGGTGTTGGGTCGTGCGGCATCGGCGATCTCGGTGATTTTGTGGGCGAGGTTCATCGCGTCGCTGCTGTAGGGGTCGTAACTGGATTCGATGGCGAAACGCGCGGTTTTGCCGTCGGGCGACAGGAAATGCTTTGCGACGTCGGCGAATTGGCGGTTCTCGAAGGCATTGGTGGGAAGGTAGAAGCCGCTGGCGTTGTCTGAGCCGGCGGTGGTTCGTGCGGAATTCTGCAGTTGGGTGGCGATTTGGCTCATGCCCGACAGCATTTCGATGTTGCTGTCGGCCAGGGTGTGCACGCCGGTGGCGAGGGCCTGTGCGCCGGAGGCGAGTTGGCTGATGCCGCTTTGGAGGCGGCGGATGTTGCCGGCCAGGTCGGCAGGGTCGCCGAGTGCTCCGAAAGCCTTGTCCAGCGACGTGATTGCGTTTTGGACGTCGGCCACGGTGCCGGCCGCGGTGTCGCTGCCGGGCTGGTACAGGTCGCCGAGGTTGGCAAGCTGGTTGAAGAAGCCGGTATGGCGCAGGGTCACCAGGATCTGCACCTGGTCGCGGAGTTGGGCGCATTCCGGTGTGGTCGCACACCATGGGGAGGTGTTGAGCGCACCGACGAGCGGGTCGATGGCGGCGATTGCGTTTTGGGCTTGGTCGGCTTGCTGACGCAGCCCCGGACCGGTTCGGATGGCTTGGTCGACGGCAGGGGCGGTAGCCGAAAGCTGCTGTAGCAGCGGACGGAACCGCTGGACTTGGGATCCACTCGACTGGGCCTGAGTGAGGATCCCGGTCAACGGTGTCAACGCGGTGCGCAAGGTGGTGTCCAGTTGCGCGAGACCGCCGGCGAGTTGGTCGGCGCCGTGGGTGAGTTTGGCCAGGTCATCCTTATGGGCGTCTCCCTTGGCGACCGCGCCGGCCATCTTGTTACCGATCTGGCCGTTTTGCCACGACAGTTGAGCCTGGTCCAGGCGTGCGCCCGTGGGCCGGGTGACACCGGAGACCTTGGTGACACCAGGCAGTTGCGAGACCCGAGACGCCATTTCATCCAGGTCGGCCAGGGCCTTGCTGGTGCGCATATCAGTGGGCGATTCAACCAGCATGAATTCGGTGATGATGACGTCCTTGCGAAAGTGGCGGTCCAGCAGGTGATACCCCTCATTGCTGGCGGTGGTCGCCGGCTGTCCTTGGCGATCGTCGTAGCTGATGTGCATAGTCAGCGCGACGGCCGCCAGGCCTAGCACCAGGGCCAGACTGGCGACCAGCAGTGGAACGGGTCGACGCACCACGGCCACGGCGATCCAGTTCCAGTAGCGGCGTGTGCGGTCGGCCTTGGGTTCACCGATGCCGCGTTTGGCCGCCAGCGCCAACACCGGGGGAAATAAAGTCACCGTGGCCGCAAACCCGACAAAGACGGCGATTGCGCACGCGGGACCCAACGCGGCGAACACGCTCAACTTCGCGAACACCATGGCCAGAAACGCAAACGCCACGGTGGCGGCCGAAGCCAAAATCACGCGCCCGATGGTGGCGGTCGCGTTGATCACCGACAGATCCGGCGGGACGTTTTGGCGTCGCTGCTCGTGATATCGACTGATCAAGAACACCGAATAATCGGTGCCGGCACCCAGCAAGATCACCGTCATGAAGGCGATGGTGAACTGCGACACCGGCATGCCCGATTCGCCCAACGCTGATAGCACTCCGCGCCCCACCGCCAGGCTCACGCCGATGACCAGCAGCGGCAGCAAGGCGGTAAACACCGACCGATACACGACCAGCAAAATCATCGCGATCAGGCCTACTGTCGCGACCGAGATGACAACCAAATCCTCTTCGGCCGAAGCGATTTGATCGCGGAAGGTGGCCGGGGGCCCGGTGACGCGAACATCGGTGGGTGAGCCGCTGAATGCCTGGGCGGCGATCGTGCGGACCGCCTGGACCGATTCGGCAGCTTTGAGATCGCCCAGCGTTCCGGCCACTCCCACCGGCACATACCAGGCTTTGCCGTCTTGGCTGACTGCCTGGCTTGCGGTGACTGGGTCGGCCAACAAGTCTTGAACCAAGCGCACATGCTCCGAATCGGCACGCAACCGGGAAATCATCGCGTTGTAGCGTCCGCGCACCGGCGCAGTCAGGCCCGCCGGATCCTCCATCGCGACAAATATCGTCGTCTTGGATCCCTGCTCGCCGAAGGCCGCGCCCATGCGGTCTACCGTCTGAAGCGATGGCGCATCGCGCGGTATGAGATTCACTGACTGCTGTCTAACAACGGTTTCCAGCTGCGGGAACAGCACCGCCAGGGCAGCGGCGCTCACCACCCACATGCCGATGATCAGCACCTTATGTCGGATACTGAAACCCGCCAAGCGCGCTAGCCGATCGCTGTACGCGCCCTCACCGGCCGCAACCTTTTGAAGTCGCTCCCGAACAGGGCGACTCAAGGTCGCCACGCCCGAAGAGACCCACCCGTTGTCTGCCATCCCCCGCCCCGCTACTTCGAAAGAAATCAACGGTATCGCAACAGTACTACCAGTACCCTTCTACCTGCCCGGCGAAACCGCCACCGGTGTCCGAAGCTCTCTGATCGCCGCCGCGCAACCAGCCGCTTCAGGCGGTGACCAACGCGCCGTCGACGGTCCAGCATGTCCGGTACAGCGACACGTGATCCCTTTGCGCACAGGCGGTTTGACAATGACGATGCACCGACTCCGAAACAGTGACCGCTTCATGAACGGCGCAGGCGAAATCCCAGCCGGGAGATCAACCTGATCGGCTCGTCGCGCACGTGGTCATACATTTCCCGGTTCATCAACTCGTCGTCCAAGTAGGAGCAGGAGCGAGGAGGGTAGTGACGGGGACGAACGCGGCCGCGGTCATCAACCGGCGGCTGTCGGTGTAGGCGCCGAGTGATACCGCGGCGGACCAGCCTGAAATCGCGAACCCCCCGCGCCCACACATGCGTCTTGGTTAGCCCAAGCGGCACATTCATCGCCGACCAGCCCCGCCCGTCTGTGCGATTCCCCCTCGCGCCCGCCGGCAGAGTTCGTTCGTCCGCCACACGAACCGGCCTGTGGTGGCCGCGCCCTGGAGCTGCTCAACCAGGGATCGTCCGACCCGCTGCCCGATCATGCGTCCTCCTTCGCCCCACAGACCCTTACAGACAAGTGTACTAGTGGTATCGCTACGCTACTAGTAGTAGCGTAGCCGTCTAGGGGTCGAATCAATCGACCGATGCAGCCGCGATTCGGTGCCGGCCAGCTACGCGCGAGGTTTACGGTGACTACATGGAGCGCGACACCCTGGAATTCCCGGTCGACGACGATGATGACGTCGACCCGCGCCTGTTGCGCTCACGAACCCGGCTATTGGATGCGGCCACCAAACTCCTGAGCGCCGGCGGCATCGAAGCCGTCACCATCGACGCGGTCACCAAAGCCTCCAAAGTCGCGCGCACGACCCTGTATCGCCACTTCAGCAGCTCCACTCAACTGCTTGCCGCCACATTTGAAAGGCTGCTGCCGCAGGTCCACCCTGCACCGGAGACGGGATCGTTGCGCGACCAACTCATCGAACTGTTGAGCCGACAGGCCACGCTGTTCCAGGAGGCACCGCTGCACGTCACCACCCTGGCCTGGGTCGCGCTTGGCCGCACACCAAACGGCACCCAGGAAACCCACGACCGGCACGCGCTGCGCACACGGATCATCGACCAGTATCGCCAGCCATTCGATGCCCTGTTGCAAAGCCCCGAAGCCCGCGCCGACCTCGACGATTTCGACCCGGAGCTCATCCTGTGTCAACTCGTCGGGCCAGTGGCGTTTGCCCGACTCACCGGGCTGCGTGCCATCGATCGTCAAGACTGTGAGCGCATCGTCGATGACTTCCTCGCCGCGCACCGCCGCAAGGCCGATGAGCCCGCATCGTAGGCCACCGTCCGCAAACCCCTCTTTCCGCAGCAGCCGCTTCACTTTGTCCTCCAAGACTTCAGGACTTCATGCTCGACGGTGAGGTCTTTGATGGTTTCCCTATAGACCAACCGCCAACGTCACCAGCGGGCCTATGTCGCCGAAGTGTCTTCTGGTGCGGGGTGCAGCAGAAAGTAGGCGTTTAGGTCGATGTCTTAGCGACCGTCGGGCGCTATTGAGAAAGGTGCGTTGGATGTTGCAAAACTCGCGTGTTCTCCGAGGCTGTCTACGGCGATCCGCTTTGGTTCGCGTGGCCCAATCACATGAAGATCTTCTGCAACAACAAGGGCGTTGTCGCCAAGTCCACCCACGTGTGCAACAACTACCTTCCCCGGGGAAATGTCGGTCTGGAACTGGAGCTAACCCCGCCCTAGTCCCGCCGCGGTCGGGACTGCATGCACCTCAGCAATGC
>NZ_JAEKMI010000085.1 GCF_020217485.1 Mycobacterium sp. WUMAC-067
ATCGTCGGCGCCCAGCAGCGGTCGGCGGTCGCAACGCTGGTGGAACGAAAGATGCGTCTAACACTGCTGATTCGACTGCCGAATGGACATTCGGCACAGCATGTCGGGGATGCCCTGATCGCAACGTTCACCCAAATGCCGGTCAAACTGCGCCGGACCCTGACTTGGGACCAGGGCAACGAGATGTTTCATCACAAACGTATCGAGGCGGCGACAGGGCTGAAGATCTACTTCGCCGACCCACACTCACCTTGGCAACGCGGAAGTAATGAGAACGCCAATGGGCTTGTACGCCAATACTTACCAAAGGGCACCGACCTCAGCATCTGGGACGACGGCCAACTCCGGCAGATCGCCGATGAACTCAACGACCGCCCACGACTGTGCCTCAAGGACAACACCCCGACCGAACTTCTGCGACGATGGGAGCGTCAGTACACACTTCACTGATTCGCAACGATGAGTGGAATCCGCCCGGGCACCAGTGGCCGGTTACACCAGTCGGTCATCTCGGCGACTACCTTGTCGGTGATCCGCGAGATCGTGTCCTTGGATACCGTGGCGCCGTAGACGTCGGCGAAGTGGGCAGCGACCTCACCGGTGGTCAATCCCTTTGCCGTGAGTGACAATACGATCTCGTCGATACCCGTCAGCCGACGCTGACGCTTCTTGAC
This sequence comes from Mycobacterium sp. WUMAC-067, assembly GCF_020217485.1. Taxonomy (GTDB): domain Bacteria; phylum Actinomycetota; class Actinomycetes; order Mycobacteriales; family Mycobacteriaceae; genus Mycobacterium. Next base: position 675 of record NZ_JAEKMI010000085.1, read on the forward strand.
AATCTGCGGCTCGAAGCTGCTGTTGGTGTCGCGAGGCACTTCGATCTCGACGGCGCCGATCTCGGTGAGCACCGTCTTGGCCCTGGTGTCGTTGCGGGAGTTCCCGCTGCCGCGCCCGGCAGGGTCGTGCTTGTCATAGCCCAGGTGCTCGGCCATCTCGGCATCCAGCGCGGTCTCCAGCACGTTCTTGGTCAACTGATTCAGCAGCCCGTTCGGGCCGACCAGCTCGACACCCTGTTCTTTTGCCTGCGCCAGCAGCTGCTCAGCGAGCTGCCGTTGATCCAGTTCCATCGCCACAGGATCGAGTGTTTCTGACATCGTCAGTCCTTCCCGCCAAGCTCACGCTCGGCGTGACAGACCAAGATCAGATCCACCGTTGTTCAGACAGTCCCGCCAGCCTTTACGCATGACGTAGTCGAGCCAAGTACCGGCGAACTGGGAGGTGAGCACGGCTGCGATTACCTGTGTGGTGTAGAACTTTGAGCTGATGATGCCGGCGTCGAAGGCGACATTGGCCAAAACGATGCCGGGGCCACCGCGGGCGTTGGTGGTGATCGCAAGGTTGATCAGGTCAAGTCCCCGGAAACCCGCGAACCGCCCGGCGAGCGATACCGACATCACTTTGATCGCGCAGGTGCCGACAATGAAGATGACGATCATCCATACCGAGACGCCGCGGATGAGATCCAGCTTCAGGCCGACGATCGCGAAGTAGATGGGAATGAAGAAGGCGAAGGAGACTTTGCCGATTGCCTCGAGCGCGTCGGCGAAGATCCTGCGCTTCCTATGCGCGACGGCAAAACCTGCGAGGAACGCCGCGAAGACGAGGTTGACGTCGAGGGCTCCGACAACTGCGCAGTATGCCAGCAGGACCGCTATGGGGTAGCCGGTGGGCGACTGCCGCGCAAAGACATTCCAGCGAGAAGTGTTGATGCGCTTGATGACGCGTGGAACAAGCTTGAGCCCGAGGATGAAGTAGGCCACCGTTGCGAAAAGGTGCCAGAACATCTGCCACGGATGCAGAGTCGTCTTGCCTGAACCGTGTGTCCAGGATTTTCAGGTCGGCGAAGATTTTTGACACCGCCGGCACCGAGGTGACAGCGACCCCGACCGCAAGGATGACGTGGCTTCATCGCCCCCACTGCCCGCACGAAATACCCGCCGGAGCGAGAACCCTCCTGGTCCGCAAGCTCATTGACGGCGCGCAAAACCTGAGCGGTGGCCTCGTGGCTCACGGCCCGGATTCGCGGGATCCTCCCGCCGTCTCCCGGCTGATTCGGGCCCAGCGGTTTTGTAATCGCTACAAGCGCACCAGGCCGCGCAGCGGCACAAGCCCGAGCTCCTTATGGGTGAGGAATCCAGGCGGGGCGTCACAAACGGCTGGAATCGCGTTCGCGGGGCCCATCGCGGTCCAGGTGTAGCCCGGCTTCGGGTAGTTGCCCTGCGCATCCGGAGGCGCTTGGAGGATCAGCTCGGTGGGTTCGTCGCCCTCGATCACGATGCGATAGTGATAGTGACCGCCCCAATCAGGCTGCGGCTCAATGGCATTGTATTCGTCCATCGTGTACATCTCGTGGAATGTGATGAAGGTCTTGTTGTCCACCCAAGTCGTCCACTTGTGATGCTGTGAGGCGACTGTTCCCTTCTTGATCACGCCCTTAAAGCCTGGCATGTCGCTGGTCGGCCCCCCTTCGTACCGGATGTCGCGCGTGGCCGTCCCTAACTCTACATCCGTTGTGTACTTGTCGACCGTCTTGCCGAATCCGTCCGCCACCATGGCCATCGACTGGGCGAACAACGGCCATGCGTTCCCCAGGAGATTCGGTCCGGCCAGAAACTCTTCGGGATCGCTCCCCATCCCCATCTCGTGCAGGTACTTCAAAGTGTCCTTGCCGAAATTCACCACCTCGTAGATGTGGATAGCGTCGATCCGGCTGACGATTCGGGCCAGCGTCAGCACGAGCAGGTCTCCGGCAAAGCCAGGATTGATACCACCTGCGTGGAACGAAGTACCGCCCTCGTGACACGCTGCGTCGATCTTGTCGATATCCGCCTTGCTGTGTTCGGTTCGATACCACCATGCGCCACCCGAGGCGACGACGTTCTTGCCCCCGCGCAGCAGACGGCAGACCTCTTCGGGATCGGACCAAAGTGGCGCATAGAACACGCAATCGGCGTCAAGCGCTTCGATGGCTTCCTTGTCGGTGGTCGCAAGCACACCGATCGGCGCGGCGCCGACGAGCTCACCGGCATCCTTGCCAACTTTTTCCGGACGATTACAGAGCACGCCGACCACCTCGTACGCAGGGTTACCGACGAAATGGCGAAGCGCCACCGTTCCGACGTTGCCGACGCCCCACTGGCCCGACCTGGACCGGAGCAGATGTCGAGATGGTTCCTGGAGCCGCACTCCCCGTAACTGATATCGCCGTCATGCGCGTAGTCACGGTAGATCCGCAGCATTCGTCCCACGCCAGGTTTCTTCGCGGTCGCACCTGCGGGCGCGGGCCGCTTCCATAGATCGCCCGACTCGGTGCGACGCTCGGGACCCAGGCCGGCATCGAGCGCAGCGGTCAGCGGTTCGTCGGCCTTTCGCCCGACGTGGCGCAAGCCCAGCAGCCCCAGCCACCGCCGCCAGCGCCGTGACCTGGACGCCGAGCGATTGCATTGGAAGTTCCGACGCGAAAACCGAGCCGTACGGGCGCTTAGTCAGCGCCCGGTAACCATTGGCGGTGAATGCGAAACCCAACACGGACACCAACACGGCTGCCAGTCGCTTCACAGCTGTCCTTTCCGTCGACCGCGGGCATGACGTACACCGCCCACTAGTTAACGAATCTAACTGCCCGGCTTTCGGCCATTTACACCCCTCGGGTCAGCCCGATATCCGGCCAAAAGATTACGTTTCGCTGCGTTGCCCGGATTCCCCGGAGTCCCCGGGCCTGCCGGCCTTCGCGGGGTCCTCGATCACGTGATATGTCGGGTCGATCATCGAAATGGGCCCGCGACCGCGGCGATCACCGTCACCGCATCGGCGACCACCCCGCCGGCCGGCTCAGGCATCACCGGATCGGGGTCCACCGCGCGCAACCAGACCGTGAACATTGACCGCACCGCCTCGGCCCGCTCGGCGAAGCGACGCAGCCAGCCCCGCACCGTCTCCACCGGACGGGCCAAGTCGGCCGCGATCCGGCGAAACCCCACCCGCCGCCGCAACGCCTTGGCAGCCAGCGCCGACACGATCACCGCCGCAGTGTCGGCACGGCGCAGCAACGCGGTCACGGGCAACAACACATGCGTCACCCCGCAGCCGGTGCATCGCGACCGGCGAGGACACAACCGCACCGACCCGTCCCGACCGCGCAGCTGTCGCGGCCTGGCCCACCCCCAACGCGCCAGCACGCTGCTGCATGCCGGGCAGCTCAACTCGCCCGCCGCCAGCCTGCGCTCGACCACATCGACATCTGCCTCTACCGTGACCACTGCGCCTCCAAGCGCGAAGACGGCCCTCCCGCAGACTCCGCCCAGAGACATCGGGAGGGCCGCCGCCCACAACGACGTGATCACCGTGCCGCCCCGACACCACAAAGACCAAACGCAGAAACGACCGGCCGACGAACTGATCACCGTCAGTGCCGGATCGCTACCCCCAAGTGCTCAACCTGAATGCCCCCGAACACGGTGCGCCGGGTTGGATGAACACGGCGCCTACCGAGCCGAAGCGGGCCCAGTCGGCGAGGGCGTGACTGGTCAGTTCGGGTCCGTTGTCCATTCGGATGTGTTCGGGCTTGCGGCCAGTGGTCATGATCAGTTCGTCGAGCAGTCCGGTGGTCTGATCGGCGTTCCACGACCGACGTGGCCGTGTCGCCAACGCCTCGCGGGTGAACTCGTCGATGACGTTGAGGAAACGCAGCTGGCGGCCGTCGACGGTGAGGTCGTGCTGGTAGTCCAGCGCCCACACGTGATCGGGGCGGGCCGCCGCCATGCGCCGGTGCGCCGCACTGTGGCCCAGGCGCAGCCGCTTGCGGGTCTTCGACGGACGTTGCAGCCGTTCGTCTTTCCACAATCGGTGCGTGCGTTTGGGATTGACCACGAGGCCTTCTGACTTGGCGATGGCGTGCGCCTTGCGCCAGCCCCACCGCGGATGGCTGATGGCGATCTCCCGCAGTCAGGCGCGCAGCCGCTGTTCGACGCCATCGGGTCGTTGCGGCCCATACTGCTGCACCGAGCGGTGTTGGCCGACCACCCGGCAGGCACGCCGCTGCGAGACCCCGAACCGCTCGACGAGCATCACCACCGCTCGCCGCCGACGGTCGGGGCTCACCAGTTTCCCCGGCTCATCTCCTTGAGCATGTCGATGTCGAGGGCCTGCTCGGCGACCAGCTTCTTGAGCCGCTGATTCTCCCGCTCAAGCTCCTTGAGCCGTTTGGTGTCTTCGGCTTTCATCCCGCCGTACTGATTTCGCCAGCGATGCCAGGTCTGCTCACTGACCTCCAGATGCCGGCAGACCTCCCCGAGGTCTTTGCCCTCACCGAGCAGCCGTTCACCCTCACGAAGCTTGCGGACCACCTGCTCCGGTGTATGCCGTCGACGTGCCATGAATCGAGTCCTCCTCGCCCCAATTCTGGGGCATCGGACTCCCACAGGAACTTGATCAACCAGGGGGTAACTGGTAGCCCGAGCCGGCCTGTTCGCACAGCGACACCAAGGTCGCGTACGCCGGTGCCATCCGGGCAGCAGAAATGGCACACCACGCCGCTGTGCGACTAGGTGCGACTAGGTGCATAGCACTGCGGTCTGACGGGCGTGCCAAGTGGTTGACGTGTATGTGCAACGTCTAGTATCAGTAATCAAACGCTTTGTCTGGAAGCGGTCCAGAACCGCCGCGACAATGCGAACGGCAGCCCACACGGGGCATTACATGGAGGACACCTTGAGGAGACGTCCGTGACGTACACAATTGCCGAACCCTGCGTCGACATCAAGGACAAGGCATGCATTGAGGAGTGCCCGGTCGACTGCATCTACGAGGGTGCTCGGATGCTCTACATCCACCCCGATGAATGCGTCGACTGTGGGGCTTGTGAACCGGTCTGCCCTGTCGAAGCGATCTACTACGAAGACGATGTGCCCGAACAGTGGAGCCAGTACACGCAGATCAACGCCGACTTTTTCGTTGAGCTGGGGTCGCCGGGTGGTGCGGCCAAGGTCGGCATGACCGAGAACGATCCCCAAGTGGTGAAGGATCTGCCACCGCAGGGCGAAGGCGACTGAGCGCGCCGGTGCTGCAGAAGCCCGGGATGGGCCGACTGGGGGTACCACCCGCTCGCAGGGGAGTGTCGGCCTCCCTGCCGGATTTCCCTTGGGACACGTCGGCCGAGGCGGAGGCGCTGGCCGGGTCCCATCCGGACGGCATCGTCGACTTGTCCATCGGCACTCCGGTAGATCCGGTTGCGCCGGTGATCCGAGAGGCGTTGGCGGCCGCCAGTTCCGCGCCGGGCTATCCGGCAACCGCCGGTACTGCGCGGCTGCGTGAAGCGGCAGTGGCTGCCCTTGACCGCCGCTTCGGCATCACCGGGCTGACCAAGGCGGCCGTGCTGCCGGTGATCGGTAGCAAAGAACTCATCGCCTGGCTACCGACCCTGCTGGGCCTGGGCCCAGCGGATGTGGTCGTGGCGCCGGAACTGGCGTATCCGACGTATGACGTCGGCGCCCGGCTGGCGGGAGCGCAGGTGCTGCTCGCGGACTCGCTGACCCAGTTGGGCCCGCAATCGGTGACACTGGTGTATCTGAACTCCCCGAGCAACCCGACCGGGCGCGTGCTGGGCGCCGAACACCTGCGCAAGGTGGTGGGGTGGTCGCGCGATCGTGGCGTTGTGGTGGCTTCCGACGAGTGCTACCTGGGATTGGGCTGGGATGCCGAGCCATTGTCGGTGCTGCATCCGTCCATCTGCGATGGCGACCACACCGGGCTGCTAGCGCTGCACTCGCTCTCGAAGAGCTCGTCGCTCGCGGGATACCGGGCCGGTTTCGTCGCCGGTGATCCCGCCCTGGTCGTCGAACTGCTGGCAGTACGCAGACATGCCAGGAATGATGGTGCCGACGCCGGTGCAGGCTGCCATGGTGGCCGCGCTGGACGACGACGATCACGAAAAGCTGCAGCGCGAGCGGTACGCGCGGCGGCGGGCGGCCCTGTTGCCGGCGCTGCGCTCAGCCGGTTTTGCTATCGACTATTCGGAAGCAGGACTCTACTTGTGGGCCACCCGCGGTGAGCCATGCCGGGACAGCATCCGTGGTTGGCCACGCGCGGCATCCTGGTGGCGCCCGGCGAGTTCTACGGCCCGCGCGGTGCACAGCATGTGCGGGTTGCGCTGACCGCCACTGACGAGCGCGTCGCCGCCGCGGCCGGCCGCCTCGCTTAGCTTGCGCACCCGCGTGGAGGGGGCGGGCGGCAGAATGCATCGAAGGCGTTGCCAAGTGCTTCCTTAGCGCTCAACCTCGGGTAAAGAATGTGGTCGTGACAACTTCGACTGGCAAGCAGCGTATCCCGGCGACTGTCGGGGACATAGCCAAGCGCGTCTTTCTGGGAAAGCCGCTGATTACCGAGAACCTGACATCCGAGAAGTTGTCGAATCCCGTTGCGCTTGGGGCACTTTCACCGGACGCAATCTCATCGACCGCATACGGCCCGGAGCAGATCTTGATCGAACTGCTGCCCCAGGCCGGGCTGGCGGCGTTGGCGCGCGGGAGAATTTCGGACCCCGGGTCGCGCAGGTCGCGGCCGCTGCACTGTTGATCGACTATGTGGTCACGGTGGCAGTGCAGTCGGCGGCTGGAACGGTGGCGGTGGTGTCGGCGATCCCGGTGTTGGGTCCCTACAGCCTAGCCATCACGGTTGGCGTGGTGCTTGTCATCTGCTACCTGAACCTGCGTGGCTTAAAGGAAGCGGGAATGCCGTTCGCGGTGGCGACCTACTCCTTCATCGCCATGATCAGTCTGACGATCGTGGTGGGTGTCATTCGCGAAATATTTTGGGAATTACCGGTGTACGACCCGCATCACCTGGCCGGAACGGTGCCGGTACAGCAGGGCAACGGCTTGGTGATGGGCGCCACGATCCTGACCTTGCTGCGTTCGTTCGCCAACGGGGGTTCGTCATTGACCGGGGTTGAGGCGATTTCCAAATACAGTCGACGTCTTCCGAAAGCCGCAGGGCGTCAACGCACGTCGAGTGCTCACCGCGATGGCCTGCATTCTCGGGTTCTTGCTGGCCGGTGTCGCCTATCTCGCGTACGTCACTCATGCAACGCCGTATGTCACTGAATATCCATCGGTCTTGTCGCGGGTCGGTCGTGCGGTCTTCGGCAACGGACCAATCGGCGATATCTTCTTCGTCCTCGTCCGTGATCGAGCGCCGGTTCGCGCTGCCCGAGGTGTCGCTGGCCGAAGTCGCGGTGGCGGTCTCCGGTGGCCGGTTGTTGGCGTCGGGCTGGCCCGGGGAGTGGGTGCAACACGAGTCGACCCTGCCGCCAAGGCAGATGAGGCCGTAATCCTGTGCGCTGTCGTGTGTTTAAAAGACAGCAAAGGAGGCGGCCGGTGGTGGTCGGCGATGATGAGGCGAGGGTGCGGGCCGAGCGGGCCCGGGTGATCGGATTGTTCCGGTACCAGTTGATCCGGGAGGCCGCCGAGCCGGCGCACTCCACCAAGGAGCGGGGAAAGATAGTGCGCGAGTTGGCGTCGCGCGAGCACACCGACCCGTTTGGGCGGCGGGTGCGGATCTCGCGGCAGACCATCGATCGGTGGATTAGGGACTGGCGTGCCGGCGGGTTCGATGCGCTGGTGCCCAGCCCGCGCCAATGCACGCCGCGCACCCCGGCCGAAGTGCTGGAGCTGGCGGTGGCGCTGCGTCGGGAGAACCCCGCCCGCACCGCCGCGGCGATCCGCCGGATCCTGCTCACCCAGTTGGGCTGGGCGCCCGATGAGCGGACCCTGCAACGCAACTTCCACCGGTTGGGGCTGACCGCCGGCACCGGTTGCGGGTCGGCGCCGGTGTTCGGCCGGTTCGAGGCTGAGCACCCCAACGACCTGTGGACCGGGGATGCGCTGCACGGCATCGCGATCGCGGCCCGTAAAACCTATTTATTCGCGTTCTTGGATGATCATTCCCGGCTGCTGCCCGGCTATCGGTGGGGGTATGCCGAGGACACCGTGCGGCTGGCCGCCGCACTGCGCCCGGCGCTGGCTTCGCGCGGCGTCCCCAAGGCCGTGTATGTCGATAACGGATCGGCCTATATAGACACGTGGTTGTTGAGGGCGTGCGCGAAACTCGGTGTGCGCCTGGTGCATTCGACACCGCATCGGCCGGAAGGGCGAGGGAAGATAGAGAGGTTTTTCAGGACCGTGCGTGAGCAGTTCCTGGTCGAGATCACCGGCGAGCCCGACGTCGCCGGACGCCACCACGTCGCCGATCTGGCCGAATTGAACCGGCTCTTTGCGGCCTGGGTCGAAACTGTCTACCACCGCACCGTCCATTCCGAAACCGGGCAGACCCCGCTGGCCCGCTGGTGCGCGTCTGGCCCGGTCGGCCTGCCCGCCCCGGAGGCGCTCACCGAGGCGTTTTTGTGGGAGGAGCACCGCCGCGTCACCAAGACGGCGACCGTCTCGTTGCACGGCAACAGCTACGAGGTCGACCCCGCACTGGTTGGGCGCAAGGTGGAGCTGGTATTCGACCCGTTCGATTTGACCCGCATCGAGGTGCGTCTGGCCGGCGTGCCGATGGGGCTAGCGATCCCGCACCACATCGGGCGGCACTCGCACCCCAAGGCCAAACCCGAAACCCCGTCGATACCACCGAAACCCACTGGTGTCGACTACGCGCGGCTGATCGAGACCGCGCATCAGACCGAACTGGCCCGCGGCGTCAACTACGCCGCCCTGACTGGGGCCGACCAGATCCCCGGCCAGCTCGACCTACTCACCGGCGAAGAGGCCCAACCCCGATGATGGACAACCTGATCTCCTACTACGGTTTCTCGCGCACGCCGTTCGGCCGCGACCTGGCCCCCGGCATGCTGCACCGCCACAGCGCCCACAACGAAGCCCTCGCCCGCATCGGCTGGTGCATCGCCGAACGCCGCATCGGCGTGATCACCGGCGAGGTGTCCG
>NZ_JAEKMI010000086.1 GCF_020217485.1 Mycobacterium sp. WUMAC-067
GGACAGCAAGCGGCGTTGCGGGAAGACCTTCCAGGCTGGATCGGGCCCGAGTTAGATCGAGAGTGGTTGGCGCGTAATGTATTTGCGTCCAGGATCCACGGCCGGTGGTCGGCTGGCTTGACCAAGGCGGGCTACGCGATGCCCGGTTCGGTGGCGGTCGATGTTCGAGCGGTATCGGACGAGGGCGCCGAGTACTTGGGTCACTACCTCGCGAAGGCGACTTACGACGCGGCGAGCAAGTTCGGGATGGAGATCGCGGCGGGTCAGGTATCGAAGTCTGGGCGCTTCGAACGAAACCGCACACCGTTCGAACTGCTAGGAGATCTCGCATCTTCGGTGGACGCGCGCGGCTTCGGCGTCCGGACACCGCGGCACTGGGCAGTAAAGGAGGCGGGCAACGGTGATTGGGCCGTGATTGACACCGATACGGGCGAGGTTCTTAGGGTGACTCCGCCAGGTGAGTGGGGGGTATGGCATGAATGGGAGCAGGCATCTAAAGGGCGCCGCCAGATCTTGTGGTCGCGTCGGCGACACGAGCCGTCCTCGGCACGGGAGCAATTGTGGAACAAGCTCCTCGATGTCCGCGGTGCCACAGCGGTGCAGCCTGATGCGGTCGTGGCGTCGACTGATGTTGGCGGCGAAGTAGTTGGCGAGATTGGGCGTGCTGACTGGTACCGCGTGGTCGCCTGGCGCCCTGAGCTGATGACGGAGGTGCTTGAAGCCGCCGAGGCGGGTGGTAGTTCCGGTGTCGACCGGTTGCTGAGAACGGTAGGTGTGGTGCTGAAACATCCGCCACCGTCAATTCGGGCCGCGTGATGTCACACTTCAGTCTGCACCGCACCGTTCGGCGTTGTACCCGCGCATGAGCGGCGGAAAGGCCGGGGGTGAGGTGTCGACGTGGCGAGTTGAACCGTTACCCAAGCGATCTGCGTGGCCAGTCCAGCAGCAACGCCCGGATCTGCGGCTCGTAGGCGTCGACGACCGAACCCCGGCTCACGCGCTCATACTTCGGTGGACGGTCCGATGCCAACGCGGCCCGTACCGTATTGCGCGATACCCCGATGCGGCGAGCAATCTCTCGAATCGGCACGCCCTCAGCGGGACGCAACCGGCGGATCTCTGCCCAATCCTCCACTGAAATCACCCCCCAACCGTCCCCGGAGTGGGTCATTTTTCCGGGAACCGCAGAGGGTCAGTTTTCAGGAAGCTTCAACACCGGGGTGTGAGGCCGAGGTCGATTTCGCCGAACTGTATGTCGATCTGCCCGAGGGGCGCACGAAGTGCTTTCTGTTCACGATGCGGCTGTCGATGTCAGGCAAGGCCGTGCACCGGGTTTATTCGACCCAGTCCCAGGAGGCATTCCTGGAAGGCCATCTGGCGGCGTTCGACGAGTTCGGCGGTACCCCCACCGGCCACATCCGCTACGACAACTTGAAATCCGCAGTGACTCGGGTGCTGTTCGGTGATCGCGGCCGGATCGAAAACCAGCGCTGGGTCTTGTCCGATCCCATCAGGGCTTCGAGGCGTTCTACTGCATCCCCGGGGTCGCCGGAACCCATGAGAAAGGCGGTGTCGAGGGCGAGGGCGGACGCTTTCGCCGCAACCACCTGGTCCTAGTCCCCAAAATAGCGTCCCTGACCGAACTCAACGCGCGGCTGGCTGAAGCTGACCGGGGTGACGACGCCCGCCGGATCGGGCACCGCATCCGCACCGTCGGCGAAGACTTCGCTCTCGAGCACCCCTACTGCGACCACTGCCGACTAAGCGGTTCGAACCGGGTCTGATATTGGAGCCTCGGGTAGATCGGCACGGTCGAATCATGGTGCGCAGCAGCCAGTATTCGGTGCCTGCCCGGTTCATCGGCCGCCGTGTGCGGGTGCGGCTGCCCTCCAACGAGCTGCTGGTCTTCGACGGCAACACCCCGATCGCGCACCATCAGCGCTCAATCCGTAAACCCACTCCGACCCGCGCCGAAACCCGACTGCGTACGCCACTGGAGCCGCCCAACCCTCAATTCGGCCGCTACGAGCACGGCGAACCTCATGCAGTCCCGCTAGCGTCGACCAATCCTCTTCGACCACGGACCGATCAACCACTTCGAGTCAGCAGCACCCAAGGATTTTTGCCAGCGAGCGGTGCCTGTGGTGGTACGGCGTTACGCTGCTGCCGTGGGACCAACGCGCCTCGACACCGCACGAGTCCAGGCCGCTCGGCGCATGATTAGCCCGATATTCCGCGACACACCCCTCTACCCGTGCGAGGCCTTAGAGACCATCCTCGGATGCCAAGTGAGTATCAAGCTCGAAACAGCCAATCCGGTACGAAGCTTTAAGGCCCGCGGTGCTGAGGTCGTGGCAAGTCTGCTGGCCGGCAGCGGTCCGAGCGCCCTGATCTGCGCGAGCGCGGGCAATCTTGGCCAAGCCCTCGCCTGGTCGGGTCGCGCCCGGGGGCTTGAGGTCACCGTTGTGGCATCCCGGTATGCGCCAGCGGCCAAACTTGACCGTATCCGCGCACTGGACGCCAAGCTGGAACTGGTCGACGGCGACATCGAGACCGCTCGCGAGCACGCAGCCGACATCGCCCGATGCGAGAATCTTCGTCTGGTCGAAGATAGCTTAGACATTGAAACCTGTGAGGGCGCAGCAACAATCGGCCTCGAACTCGTCGAATCCCAGACGTCTTTCGACTTTGCGCTGGTTGCTCTAGGAGGCGGCGCGTTGGCCACCGGAGTCGGTCATGTCATCAAGGTGATGGCGCCAGCGGTGGAAATGATCTGCGTTCAACCGCGCGGCGCTCCGGCGATGACCTACTCCTGGCGCCAACGCCGCGTCATCACCACCGACTCAACCAACACCATCGCCGACGGCGTGGCCGGCAGACACCCCATCCCAGCAGTTCTGGACGACCTCCTCGTCGTCGCCGACGACGCCATATTGGTTGACGAGGAGTCGATCATCGCCGGCATGAGAATGCTCCTGGACCACGCGGGCCTGATCGTCGAGCCCTCGGCCGCGCTCGGCGTCGCCGCCATCCTCGAGGACCGCGCCCGCTTCGCCGATCGACACGTCGTCACCATCGTTTGCGGCAGCAACGTGGATCCAGAGGCCTACCACCGTTGGATCTACCCGCACCCCTAAGCACTAAGAAGCGCACGGGCACTCGATAACAACGCTCCTACACACCTGTCACACGGTCGCAAATATGGGCACCACATGGGGCCAACCCAACGTGTCCTCACGGGTCCGATCAAACTTGACAGACTCATTTATACCTTGAATCCGGCGTTGATCCACGGCCGGATTGTCCTTAGGTAGAGAAGAATTCGCGTCTTAGTATCGGTATTTTCCCGATGACTCGGTGGCTTTGGCGTCGGCTACGAACAATCTCGGAAGGCGATGGCGAAACCGAACGACGTCGGGTGTCAGGTCTCGATCGATTCACGATGGGATGAGGAAGCCGGCCAGGTCGGCCAGCTCACACGCGTGCTGAACGTAGCTGCAGAGCGCAGGCGGCCATGACAACTGCAGATCCTAGTGCCGCTGTGATTCAGGCTGCCGCGCAACGGGAATCGGCAAGCTTTGCCTCGACGATGGCTGATTCATCTCTGGCCGCCGCAGTGGATGTCTGGCTACGGTGCGCGGCCCGTAGCAAAGCTACACCTGCGCAACGTGCTCGACTCATACGACGCGCGCGGAGGGTCCGTCGGCGAGTTGGAAGCCGGCAAGCCGCACGGTCGCGTCCTCGCCACGGTGGCGGCACCTGACCGGCCGGCGACCCAGCACGCGGTGGTTGATGCCGCGCACCGGGCTAGGCGGGCACCCGTGGGGCCGGTAGCATCGACGCTGGTCGAGTCTTCAAGGAGGTGTGTCCCGTGGAACGTAGAACGCCGAAGAAGGTCGTGGTGTCGAAGGCTGCGGTGAAACGCTCTGCGATGCGCGCTGTGAAGGCGTCGGCCAAGTTAGAGGGGCGGGTCGTTCCGGCCGGCCACCGACGATCGGCCGCAGCGAAGGCTTACCTCGCAAAGCAGCTGCCGCCGAACCGCTGATGGTGGTGTGCGGCGCGCTGATCTCGCTGCACGGCAAGATCGATCGGCATTGCCGAGGAAAACGTAGTTGACTCTTGGCCGGGTCGATGCGAGTCTGGTCGGCTGCCCTGTTCCCGGAATGACGACGAGGCGATGAACCTTACTGACGATGAGCTGACCGACCTGAGCGCCGAGCTGACCGGCGGTGCTGAGGTGCACCGCCGCCGACCGATCACCGATGTCGAAGGCTGGCTACAGAGCCTGGACCGCAGTGTCCTTGCGTCGCTACGCGGGCTGGGCGCGCTGCTGGTCGGTGTGGCCGAGCACGACAACATCAGTCCCCCGGAGGGGGCAGAGCGGTTTACCACCCGCTGTCTGGGAGTGGTGGGGCGCGGGCATCTGGTCGAAGAGGAACGCGACCTCAGCCCGGTGTCGCGCTTCACCGTCGCACTGGCGCTGGCCGAGTGGATCGACGAGTATGCGCATGACTGTGAGATCGGTTCGGGCGAGTACAGCAACCCGCCCAAGTGGACTCAGACTGAGATTGGTGGGCGCCGGTACCGCCATCCGTTGTGTTTGCGGGCCTATTTCCCTGCCGGGACGCTGCTGGAAGACGCCGGGTGTGTGATCGGCATCGAGGGTCGCCAGAGCATGATGCAGTCGGCCGAAGTGAGCGCTTATGTGACTCCCGACTGCCAGGATCTTGCCCGCATCCTGCTGGATCGGCTGGCTGAACGTGCCAAGCAGCTGAATCCGTATCGGGGCCGTGCGGTGCGCGCGACCTTCACCAACGGGCTGGACTTGGCCGTCATAAATCTTCCCTCGACCGCTACGCGGGAGAATGTCATCGTGGGTAGCGAGGTGTGGGCGGAGGTCGATCTCGGTGTAGAGGCTGTGCGTGACCGGCACGAGCTGCTCAATCGGCATGGCCTCGGTGCGCGCCGCGGTGTGCTCCTGTGCGGTCCGCCCGGGACCGGCAAGTCGGCGGTGAGCGCGGTCGTCGCCCGCGAGGTGGTCGGCGAATTCACCGTCATCTATGTAGAGGCCAAGGCAGGCACCCTGCTGCTAAGCGCGGTCGTGGAGGAAGCCCAGCACCTCGGCGGCCCGGTGCTGCTCGTACTGGAAGATATCGACCTATGGTGCCGGGACCGCGCTACCGATGGTGGTGGACTATCGGAGCTGTTGCAGGCCATGGACATTCAGGCCAATGCCCGCATCCTGACGCTGGCTTCCACTAACGACGCCGCCACTCTGGACAAGGCGGCGATTCGTACCGGGCGGTTCGACTCCATCGTTGAGATCGGTTACCCCAACCGCACCGATGCGGCCCGGATTCTGACGGCATTGATCTACGACCTGCCCGGTGGCGCCGCGGTTGACACTGCGACAGTGGCGGCCACGCTTCCCGAAAAGACAAGCGGCAGCGATATTCGCGAAATTGTCCGCCGCGCCGTGCTCGCGGGTGAGAACGGACACGTCGGTACCGCGACGCTTCTGGCGGAAATCGGCAGCGGGCGCTACCGGGCCACGATTCCTGAAGGTTTGTACCTCTAGATGGGCAGGAGGCGGCTGATCGGTGGCGCATAGCGGTCTTCTGATTCGCACCAACGGGATCCAGACTCCCGCAACGGTGGCGCGGCTCATCGTGACCCGACGTGACCCTGAGGGCACGTATCGGGCAATAGGCTTCCTAGACAAACTCGTCGACGGCACCTTCGAGTTCGCGTATTTGCAGGCGGCAGTGCAGCATCCGTCGTTTGTGCCGCTGATCGGCTTCAGTGACGTCGGCCGCCGCTATCGTCGCGCCTATCTGTTTTCCGCGTTCGCCGAGCGTGTGATTGGCGCCAAGCGAGCCGACAGGCCACAGTACTTGGCGAGCCTGAACCTACCTGAAGACGCTGATTCGTGGGAGATTCTCACCGCCTCGGGCGGATATCGCGAGGGTGACACTATCGAACTCATTGCCCTGCCACAGATTGAGGCCAGTGGCCGCACCGAGGCGCGGTTCTTGGCGCACGGCATCCGTTACTGCACTGACGAGGCCAGCCGCGCAATTTCCGCGCTGACGCGCGACGCCGTGTTGGGACTGCAGCGTGTACCCGACAACCCGGTGAACTCGTTGGCGGTCAGAATCACTCACCGCCACCTGCACTTGGGTTACGTACCCGACCCCCTGATCGACTACGTCAGCGCTGTGATCTCCGGCGGTCAAGCGCGTCTGAGCGTCGTGCAGGCGAACTCGCCGGAGACCAACCCGCATTTGCGGCTCGTGCTGCGGCTGGGCGGAGTGCTCCGCGGGCCCTCACCGTTCGATGGCCCACAGTGGCGCACAGCGGCTTAACAGCTGATACGCCGGGGCCGGGGCAGCGAATCGCCACCAGCCCTTCCCGGCCACGGCCGTATTGTTCAATTAGGAAAGCACCAACAGATACTTGGACTACACGCCATGAGTGTTATTCGCGTTAACTATCTACCCCGGTTCGACTATGGCCACGATGCGGTCTTGCTGACTTTAGATGGTCCCGGGACTGAAGACTTTCGTGCCGCCGTCAACACTGCAATTCAACAAAGCACAGCGCGGATAGAACTAGGCGGCATAACCCACGAATTCGTCATCAACTCCGGTCACGCCGCTATCGTTCTGCGGCCGACATGCGTGGTCTGGCAATTCGACCAGGAAAAGGCACGTGAAATCGTTTTCGATCTAGAAATCCTGATCAACAAGGGCCGCGCAGGGCACACTTACGTAGACATTTCAAGCCCTGCCCCCACGCTCGTTATCTCGCGTGACGAGTACGTCGAATCCGTTTATCCCTGGATTAGTCCTCCAGGCTCGGATGAGGGCGCCCACCAATGAGGTGTCCTCAGCGACGCACACTTCGGCTATCAGTTGTCGATTAGGAAAGCTGGTCGGCTGGAAGCGGCTCGGGTGGTTGGTTTGCTTTTGTGGTCATATCGCGGCACTCACCGTAGATGGTGATTGACCCACCTGCGTTTTGGACGGGGGAGTAGGGATCAAATACTGCGGTGACGCCTTGCTTGCTTACGGCGGATGCATGCGTGTGGAAGTCTCCCGGCCCGCCCCAGCCATGGCTTTTAAGCGTTGAGATCATTTGTTGGATCTCAGCTCGGGACGCTTCGAGGGTCGGCGCGTGGTCATAAGCGAGTCCCACGATTCCCCGGAACGGTGCGACGCCCTGATCGTTGCAGGAGTCGCGGCTGAAATGAGCGGAGGCGCCTTTGAGCCCAAGAGTTATGGCAATCTCTCGTGCCGCGTTGACAACTTGGGCCTTGGACTCGTCGGGAGTCATTGGATGCGGCACTCCTTCGCTGAGATTCCTTATGCTGCTGCAGGATTGAAGCGTGATGGTCAGGAATCCGGCTGTCACGAGTGCAATCGCCAAGCGCCTCGTGACGGCGCTAATCCTGTCGAAGGTGTTCATAGCTGTTTTCAATGGTAATGGCCTTGTGTCGGGCGGCGAAGCGACTCGGGGTCGAATTCGTCCGGGAGCCAGTAGGTGCCGCGGTGCTGGGCTGTCATGCCATCGTGTTCCAGTGCGTCACCGTGACCGGATGCGATGTCGGCGATGCTGAACAACGATTCGTTTCCGGGTGTGAAGTAGGAGCTGTGATCCTTTAGCGGGAAGGTCATGCCGGGGGCTTCGGCTTTGAAACGGGTCGAACCCCAGCCTTCGACGGCCGGGTCGCTACCGAGTCCGACCGTGACTCCCGTTCCGGGCAGGTGCCCTTGGATGCCGCCGAGGTGGGTGATCGGGTCTGTGGATGCAGCGCCCACATAGACGTGCCCGCCTTCGGGAAGGTGGAAGTCACCGGCGTTGTGGGCAAGGTCTGTTCCTGGACAGCCGACGAGGACAACGTCGTTGGCGTGCATTCCCGATCCTGCTGCGGCATCGGCCACCGTTGTGGAGCCGTAGGAATGACCGACAACGGTGACGTGGGAGTTGCCTGGTTGGTGAGTTACGCCGAGCGCGTTGACATCTCCTGCCAGTAGGCCTCCTCCATTTCGGGCGAGCGTTGTCTGCCCTATCTGGGGGTCGATTGCGCTGTCTGGGGCGTGATATCCCATCCACACCAGAACCGAATTTGATTTAGTGGGATCGGCCCGTTGGGCTTCGTTGTAGATGTTTCGTCCGTCCGTGTGGCTCAGATAGCCGTCACGCACGCTGCTGCCCGTCCCCGGTACGAGCACGGTGGTGTTGTCGGCCTTGTCGGGGTTGCCGATAGCGATGGCTTCTCTGCCTCGGCCGTCGAACGCTTCGGGATCGTAGGTCTGTAGGAACACCGGATTCTTGCTGCCGTCGGGGTTGGTGCCGCTCGTCTTGAGGCCGTCCTGTGTCTTGAGGGCGTTGTTGTAGCGGGTAATGGCTGATGGCGTAAGG
The DNA here is from genome assembly GCF_020217485.1 of Mycobacterium sp. WUMAC-067. Lineage (GTDB taxonomy): Bacteria > Actinomycetota > Actinomycetes > Mycobacteriales > Mycobacteriaceae > Mycobacterium. The sequence goes on from NZ_JAEKMI010000086.1 coordinate 8,425, forward strand.
CCGTACAGCTCCGGGTGTTGAGTCACTTGATCAACGCCGACATGGGCTCGGTCAGCGGCGGTTTGTACTCGGGCGATGTCGTCGTTCATCACCGCCTGGTTGACCGTGTCTCGGTTGTCGGTCTCAATGCCGTTGAGGTTTCCTAACTCTGGTGGATGCTGCGCGAGTAACTGATCACGTTGTTGCTGGCTAAGCGATTCCCATCAACGCTTGACGTCTTCGGGTTTGGTGTTTGGGGGCGGGATTTGAATCTGTTCGGGATTGTCCTGCGCGTCTACCGGCTCAAGAGGCTTGGGGTCATATCCGTCAGTACGCAAATTTCCGAGAGAACTTTGCAGCGTGGCCGAATAGCCATTGCGTGCCGCGGTCAGTTGGTTGAGAGCGTCTTTGGTGTCGCTAACCGCTGTCCTTTTGAGGGCGTTGATGATCGCATGCAGTTCTTGCTGGCTCGCCGCATCAGGGTGTTCCCGCAGATCCTGCTCGGCTAAGTCGATCATGTGGTCGAGCTGTTCCAACTGGCCTTCGAGTGTGGCGATCTCTTGAGCTCCGGTCTTTTGCGCGTCAGCCAATGCAGCGGCGATATTTTCCAAGTCGGCTCCGATCTTGGGCAACTGCTCAGACTGAGCACCAAGCGATTTGACGGTGCGCTGCACCTCGGCTGACGCGTTGATCGGATTGGGAGCGCCATCCTGGTGGTTCCAGGCCGCATTGAAGCGCTGCTGCGCCTGCGCGAATGCATGTTCGGCCTCGGCGGTCTGGCGGCCGGCGCCGTGGAAGGCGTTGGCGAGGTTAGAGATCTGGCCGGGCTGGCCAGCTTGCAGGCTCCGGTTGATTTCCCACGGATCGCCCCCCGCATTGGCGATCAAGGCGGCGACATCCAGCCACACCAAATGCATCGGCCGCCTCCAACATGGTCGCCCCTACCCGCCGTTAACGCGAATATTCTCGCCCAACGGCTTGGACAGTGGGCCGTAATTCTCAATCGGGTACTACCCAGGCGGCGTTGCCTATTCGTTGAGCCTTTAGTCGATCAATGCTGTTCGTTACGTCGTCAAAGTACAAGTCAGGTTCCGTGGCGGCCGCCAGAGGTTATCGAACGGCGGGGTCTGCTGTCCCGGTCAGGTCAAGATGTCTATCCGTGCCGCGGACCCGCGTGTGCGTCGGTGGCTGTTGCGAGACTTACGACGTGTTTGAAAAGTTCACGGCCCGGGGCGCGACAAGCCGTCATCAGGTCGGCAGAAGCGGCCCGAGTGCGAC
>NZ_JAEKMI010000087.1 GCF_020217485.1 Mycobacterium sp. WUMAC-067
ACGACCCGCATGGAGATTCCACTGGCCGCAGTCGGGGGCCAGGACGTCGTTGACGTCCACTTCGAATCCGCCGACCTTCGGCCCGGGATTGGACGCGGTGCTCACGACGCGCTGGTAGAGAACAGCGGCGGGGTGGACCTGATCACCGGACCAGGCTCGAGTTTGCCAGGCCCACCGGCGGCCAGGTGTGCTCGAAGACCCGATAACGCCATCGGCCGCGGCCCACTGGCAGACCCTGACGCCTCCGTAGACCCCCGTGCGCTGAACCCCAAGAACTGAGTTGATTCCGCGAAACCACGGCAGCGCGGTGTGAATCCAGGTGTTGCGGTTGATGTCCTCGTCGATGGTGAAGAAAATCGGCGCACTCTGGCCGCCGCCTGCCGCGGTGTGCAAACGCCAGGCGGTGCGCGCATCCGCGACGCCGCCCGCGTAGCCGCGCGTGAAGTCTGACGGTGTCGACCCACCCGGCTTGCCGTATTGGTAGTTACTGACAATCACCAAACCCGCGGCTGTCAGTGAGTCGGCGTAGGACCGAGTGATGGGTTTGGCGCCGAACGAGGAGCCGGGACGTGACAACGAGACGTAGTTGACCACCCCGCTATAGCCGGCAGCCCGGATCTGCTGCGCCGGAATCTGGTGTGCGGCAAAGTCGATCAGCTGAGGGGGAGCCGCGGCAGTCGCTGTCGCCATGCCGCAGGCTACCGATGCGGCACCCAGACCGGCCAACGCGGCGGCGTAGCGCAGCGCGTCGCGCCGGGAGACCGTGCGCAGTGGCACATCGGTGGCGGCAGAGGGCAAATTGCGCACGGCGCAAGGTTAAACATGTGACTGGTGTTACCGATAGACCTGCGCCAGCCGAAACGCGGTTGCATTCCCAAATAGATACCAAGTGGTGATCGTTCGGCTATGACCGCGAAAGGACATGCGGGAGAACGACCTAACCGACGGTCGCCCGCGCTGCGCGCTCGGCGATGAGCATGGTCGGCGCGTTGGTGTTGCCGGAAGTGATGGTGGGCATAGCCGAAGCATCGGCCGGTAAACATCCATATTGGTTTGGTGCATATCCCTCCCGCGACGCAGCAGGGAAGGTCTTTCGTCACGATGGCAACTTCACCGCGGCTCACCCTGCTCGCCGCGCAGTGCAGGAGCACGACTGTGCTGCGGCCGTTAAGGATCGTTACCGCAATCGTGATCTCGCGCTCGTATCTTCGGATATACGAGAAAGCCGAAGCTTCGACCGTCCAATAACGCCTATAGCGTCCCGGGGGCTGATATGACGACCGCAATCGCCGCGCACGACCCAGTCGACAATGACGTGGCCGACGGGCATGACGATCTCCTTTTGGCGGTCGCAAAAGTGAACGCAAATGGCTGTCCAAGAGACACCGTTCGCGTTGAATCGAAGCCGCGCCCGAGGCTCACGGAAGAAGAGATCGTGCGCGCGGCGATCACGGTGATTTTCGTGGCCCTCGTGACGGTGCTTGGCCTCGCCGCGGCCGCAATCTTGACAATGGGTTAGCCCGACGCAGCTTCGCGCCACCGTGGCAGCCCTCAGTCGGAGCTGGCGTGGATCCGGCTGAAGGCCGCGGTCGAGCGAAACGCTCTCAGCGCCATCCAGATCGAGTGTTCAACCCGCTAAGGAAACCAGCAGATCAAGCGGTTTCGCTTACTGGTAACGCTCCGCTGTGCGATAAACCCCGCCAAGGAACGACAGACCCTCGAAACCCAAGACAGAGTCGGCATAACGGTGGTTAGCTGATAGTCGATCAGCCACCCGAGGCTGGGCGTGTAAACGGCCGGGTACTGAGCTTAATCAAATGACGAGTATCGGCAACGCAAGGAGTTTTAAATGGCGGTCCGGGGCCTCAGGGCGCTCAGGAAAATCATGCAGACAACATTTGATCCAGAGCTCGTAGTCCCGAGAGACGTTAGAGTGACGGAATTTACGGACGATCATAGTTTGTCCCGGAGCGACCTTCTTCAGCATCCGCTCCCTGCCGGCTCTCTGATATGGAAATATTGGGGGCGTCTTGATGTTGCCTTTTTTGGTGGCGGAGTAGTGGGCACAATTGCGGGCGCATGGCCGCAGATGGCGAAAGCAACCGCCAATTCAGTACTTTTCACTGGTGACAGCTCCTTCGGCGCGCGCCGCAAGATATATAAAGAGCGGCGTCAGAGATCTCGTGAGTACATTTACGGTACGGTGTACGACGCACCTGAAGAAGCGATGAAATACGGACTGAAGACTCGGAATATGCACAAGGCCATCAAAGGGACCCTGCAGGATGGCACGTATCACGCTTTGAATGCGGAAACCTTTTATTTTGCGCATGTCACTTTCTTCTATCACTTATTGATCGTAATAACGGAGCAGCTGTATTTTGACGGGGCCATGCCGCGAGCCGTGAAGGAGCAAATATTCGAGGAATCCAAAGAGTGGTACAGCATGTTGGGAGTGGACGATAGCCCTCAGCCGGATACCTACGACGATTTCGAGCAGTACCTGGACAACATCGAGCGTAATCATCTGGTTAATACACAGGTAACTCAGGTCATGCTCGAACAATTTATCGAGCGACGCCCGGCGCCGCGGTGGTGGCCTCCGGTCCTGAAAAAGACAGTGTGGCCCTGGGTGGCGGCGCGGCGGCAAGTCGTTGTCAACAGTTTTCCACCCCATGTGCGGGAGCTGTTCAACTTAGAGTGGACCCCCGACGACGAGGAGATGTCGCGCCGCTTTATGTGGATGTATCGGCGGTTCTACGCAGTCGTCGAGCGTCTCGTCCCGCTGAAGTTTCTCTATTTGCCCATCGCGGTGGAAGGCTTCGAGAGGGAAGGGGTCGATCCACGCAACATCACCCTGGAGTCTGCGCAGCAAGCCCTCCGGGAAAGTCGCGCCCGCCGCGCCCCGCGAGAAAATTCACCAACCGATGAGACGAGCGGGGGGGTGCTTGCTTCCGGCTAATAAGGTTGCTGGGCCGTCGGTTTCACCCGGCCGCTCTGTCCGCCCGAGGATTGCCCACTAACCACTTTGAGATCCGGTTTCCGCACCACGGCACAGGTGCGTTTGAGATAGTCAATCGCTGCGTTGAGCCTGATTGGGATCATCGCAATACGCGCCGAGGCCGGCATTGCGCGATGGGCACAACCCGCCAACCCTGTGAGATCAACGTCCGCGCGCCATCCGACTGCGGGGTTTTTGAGTTGTCCGCACCAATTGATGGGAGGGCAGCCGGATCAACTCCAAGTCAGACGGTGTCGATGTCATGGCCAACGCATGCCGCAGGACACCGACACTGATGGCAACGTCCGAGAGTGGAGCCTTCTCCGATTACTGGTAACCCGCCGTATTCGATTCTGCCGTATACCGTTCGATACGGACTGTCGAGACGGTCGAGATATTTGCAGAGGAGAGGCGCTAATTGCCAGGCCCGGTATGGCTGAGTCGGCTCGGTTGTCGCGGCAAGGTTCCGTTGCCGCAATCTTTGCTGTCGGGTGAGATCGCAATGGCCTTAGCCCGCTAGATCCTCCGGGCTACCGCCTAGCTCGCGTAGTGCGTCGAGTGCCGCCGGGTTCTGCAGCGTGGAGGGCCGGGGCTTGCTGGTTGGGCGGGAGCGGTCGGCATGCAGCACGCGGCCCCACAATTCCTCGGCACTGACCTGGCGCTGCTCCTCGGCGCGCATGGCCCGTGCCAAGGCGTCGTCGACGCCGGCTTCGTCACGCGTATCCGCGCCAATACCCGTCGCTAGCTCGGCGCGTCGCCGCGCTTCAGCGAACACGTCTTCATCGAACCCCTTGCAGGCACAATCCGCAGGAGCGCACTCGCCAACGTTCTCGCCGCTGTCATCAGCCCAGTGGAAGCCCTGCGGATGGCCGCACAGGCACATGTGCTTCGAGGACAGCATGATGTCGAGAATCTTGGCGTCAGCCGCCCGCTGTTGCTGGCGGTACCGCTCCCAGGGGCTGCGTTTTGGCATCTGGCTAACTCTCATCGCGTTCATATCGCCCGGTGTCAGCGCACGATTGAACCTGGCGCTACACCGCCACGATCATCTTGGCTCATTAGTAGCCGGAACCGGTGGTGCCACGCTGCAACTGTTCAACGCGTTCTATCCGGTGACTGACCTTAATTACTAGTTTGTCGGCGTCTGGACCGGATCGCCGGCAGGAGGAATGACTTGCTCGATGACGACTCACACGCGCCGATCGTGCTTAGGCCATGCCCAGCGATTCCAACTGTTCCGGCGAGGTCGAGAATCGGGGCTGGAACCGTCGGCCAGGCAGCGCGACCATGCCCGCGACCGCCGCTACGTAGCAAAGACCAGCCACCACGGCGCAGGCTACTGCGAGGCCGGACAGGAATGAGTCCTGCGCGGCCGCGAGCAGGCCCGGATTGCGCGCCGCGATATTGAACGCGACCGGGACCGAATTGGCGGCCTCGGCGGCCTTCCCGGTTGCCGCGAAGGCGGTGTCGACGAGGCGGGCACCGAAAATCGACGAGAACACCGAGCCGACGACGGCGACACCCATCGTCGAGCCCAACTCGCGGGTGGCATCGTTGACCGCCGAGCCGACACCCGCCCGAGAGGGCGGAAGTACGAGCATGATGGATTCGGTTGCCGGAGTGGCGATTAGCCCCATCCCAAGGCCCATGAGCAGCATCTGTGGGACGATCAACGTCCAGTACGGCGCGTCAGTTTCGACGCTGCCGGCGATCCACGCCATCGCCGTGCCGAACGAGATGAGCCCGGTGACCACAACTGCGCGGGTGCCCACGCGGGTAGTGAGCTGCCCGCCGACCAGCGAGCCGACCGCAATCGACAGCGCGACCGGGAGGATTCGGGCCCCGGTTGAGAGCGGGCTGAACTCGCGGATCACCTGGAAGTACTGAGTGATGAGGAAGATGAATCCGGCCAGCGCGAAGAAGGTGACGGTAACTGCTCCGCTGGCGGCGCTGAATCGTCGATCCGTGAATAGCCGGACGTCGAGCATGGGGTGTTCGGCGGCGCGCTCCAGCGCCACAAATGTGAATGCCAGACCGAGGGCGATGGCGAACCCGATCAGAGTCGCGCTGCTGCGCCAGCCGCGTTCGGGGGCCTCGATCACTGTGTAGACCAGCACTCCGAGGACGGCTACCGACGTTGTTAGGCCGCGGATGTCCAGCCGGGGCACCGAAAGGTCGCGCGACTCGGGCACCAGAATGAACCCGAGTACTGCGGCAACAAGGGCGAGCGGCACCAGTGCCCAAAACACGCTCCCCCAGTAAAAGTGGTTGAGGAGTAGTCCGCCCGTGACCGGCCCTGCTGCGACGCCGACCCCGACGACCGCGCCCCACCCGCCGAGTGCGGCCGCGCGCTGGCGGCGGTCGGGGTAGGTGTTGGTGATAATCGACAGCGTCGTGGGGAAAATCAATGCGGCGAACGCTCCCATGCCGAAGCGCGCGGCGACCAGTGCGCCGGAGCTATCGACTAGGGCACCCACCGCGCTGGTGACCGCGAATCCGAGCAATCCGATCAGCAGGGCCGGCCGACGTCCGTAGCGATCCGAGAGACTTCCCGCGGCCAGCACCAGCGAGGCGAACGCTAGGTTGTAGCCGTCGACCACCCACTGCAGTCCGCGCGTATCAGCACCGAGTTCGGTCGCGATGCGGGGCAGCGCAACGTTGACGATCGTGACATCGAGGTTGATCGCGAGCACCGCCACATACACCGCGACCAGGATTCCCGCCTTGCGATGCATGACAGCCGCCTCCATTAGTTTGTCCCGGGGGGTTCGCCGGCAGGGGGCTGTGTGTGCCAGCGGCGGATCGCTGCCGCGAATTGCCCGGCGGCGTCGGATGGGACGAAGTGGCCAGCACCTTTGACGATGACGGTCTGGTGATCGGTAAAGGTCTGTTCCCACCGCCGCAGTTCGCTGTTTCCGAAAGCGAAGTCGGAGTCTCCCCAGATGATGAGCGTCGGGAGTGCCATGATGCCGCTCAAGCCCGCTTCAACGTCGGCGAGAAAGGCGCGGCTGGCGGTGATTTGGCGGGGAAACACAGCCGAGGCCTCCCGCCGCCCGGGACTGTCGAGGGCTTTTTGGTAGTGGGCCATTTGCTCGTCGGTGGGCTTAGTCAAGCGGTGCCCGACGGGGATCATGACGTTGACGAAGAGGTTGAGCTGGCGGATCAGCAGGCGCCCGATCGGGCTGCCCATCACATGGGACATGATCCGCACGAGCGGGGCGCCGACCGGCCATGCCCATGTGTTGGTCAGCACCAGCCGGTCGAAGGTTTCGGGACGATGTTGCACCGTGGCCAACCCAATCGGGCCGCCCCAGTCGTGAGCCACCAGTGTGACCCCGCTCAGCGCAAGTGCTTCGACGAACGCCCCGATCACCTGGGCGTGTTCGGCGGGCAGATAGCGGTATCCCGGCGCTGCCGCCGACAGCCCGAATCCGGGGTAGTCCACTGCGATGCAACGAAATTCCTTCCGCAGGGATTGGATGACCTTGCTGTAGTCGAACGACCAGGTCGGGTTGCCGTGCAGAAACAGCAGCGTGGGACCTGAGCCTTCATCGACGTAGTGGATGGTGTGCCCGTCGATGTCGGCGAAGCGGCTCTCAAAGGGGAACAACTCGTCATCGACCCAGGCGGGTCGCTCAGCGACGGTCACGACTAGCCCCTTCCCGTATGTACTTGATATAATCACGTTAACTTGAAAAGCTCAAGGAGCTAGCGTGAGTCGAAGCTACGGCCAGTACTGCGGACTGGCCCGAGCGCTCGATGTTGTGGGCGACCGGTGGAATCTGCTCATCGTCCGCCAACTCCTCATTGCTCCGGCCCGCTACCAGGCGCTACTTGATGGTCTTCCCGGCGTCGCCACCAATCTGCTCGCCGATCGGCTCCGCGATTTGGAAGCGGTCGGCGTGATCGAACGGCGGCTGGCCGAACACGGCAGGGCTATCACGTACGCCCTCACGACCTGGGGTGCCCAACTACGCGAGCCGATCGACGGCCTCATCCGCTGGTCCACGCCGCTCATGATCCGAGGGCCCGAAGGCGATACCTTCCACCCTGACGGGCTCCTGGTCGCGTTGCCCGCCCTGCTCAAGGGCAGAGCGGTTGCAGATCGGTCATCGACGGTCGGCATCACCGTGAACGGCGATACCGACCGTCGAGTTGTCCAGGTGCGGGCGACACCTTCAGGCATCGAAGTTACCCCGCAGGATGATCGAGAGCTCGACGCCGTTCTGAGCGCTGACGCGCCAATAATTCTCGGGCTGGCGGCAGGCGTGCTCGCACTCAACGACGTCCTCGGGCTCGTTGACATCCAAGGCGACGAAGATGCCGTGCGCGCCATTTTCGCCGCACCCGTGAACCCCTAAACGCTAAGCGCCCGAGGGTCTGCTTGTCGCCAGTTGCACCACCGATGATTAGCCAATTCGCTTATCGCCGAACGTATTTCGCCCATGTGCTGCCGACCTCCGCGGCGTGCTTCTGCGTGACTTGGTCGCTGTAGCCGACCATTTCGGCGACCAGGGGAGCGGGGATTTCAGAGACGAGTTCTTGTAGGGCGGTGTTGCGTGAACCGAGCAGGTTGACGCCGAGCGTTCGTAGCCGTTTCATGATGGCTTGCGGGTCGATGTGCCGTCCTGGTCGGATGCTGGGAAATAGCCATGGGGTACCGAGCGCTCCGCCTGCGGTACGCAGGTTCGGCCGGTTGTAGCGGTGATAGTTGAGTTGGGATGCGAACGGCTCGGGAACGGGGATCGGATCCTTGCCGAGCGCGATTCGGGTCTCGCCGTCGGTGTGGGTGATCGCGGTGCTCTGCAGGGCGGCGATTTTGGTCAGAGGCTGGGCGTAGAGCAGCAGCAGGACGCCGGCGACGCGGTAGGGAAGGCTTTCGGAATCGCCGGTGAGCAGTTCCTTGAGCCAGGCGAGCCGTTGTTCCTGGGTGATCGTCGGCGTGCTGTTGGCCTGTCGGAAGCCGATCTGTACCGCGACATTGATCTTGCTCTTCTTGGCCCAGATGAAGAAGGTGCGGATCGAATGGCGGGTGGTCGGCCCTGATCCGAGATATTCGTCGACGTCCTGCTGGGTGCAGTGATCGATGCCCCGGCCGTGGGTGCTCTCAAGCCAGGTGAGGAACTTGATGGTCTCGGTGATCTCTTGTTTCGCCGACCGTTTGGGGCCGTCAGTGGCCTGGCCGGGTTTGGACTCGCTGCGCAGGCGTCTGAGGTGGTGCCAGGTCGCGAACTGTTCGACGGGCGCGCGGACCGTTGGTGAGTCGATGGCGTCGAGTTTGGCCGCGAGCCAGACTTCGAAGCGTGCCAGGTGTTCGTCGCGTTCGGGGAGCAGTCCGTGGTGTTGCAGAATGCTGCGCAGATGATCGACGTGGCGCCCGGATCCCGCTGCGGTTAGGCCGTCGTGGGTGAGTGGTATTGCGCCTGAGGCTATTCCGCCGAGAAGCTCGAGCACTTGAACGTTGCGTTTCCAGGTCAGTATGCTTTCGGGTCGGTCCACGCCACAGAGCACTTCGATGAGTGTCTGCATAGCCGCGGGGTCGACGGCGGGTTGGTGCAGAAGAATCTTGCAGAGGTCGTCGCGCAGGGCGCATCGGGCACATTTGCCGCGGCGGTAGATTTCCCCTTCTTGTCTGCAGGTTTTGCAGGTGAAGTTGCCGGCGATTCCGGCGCAGGTCAAGCAAATTGGGCGCGGGTCGCTGCGGTTTAGTCGGCCAGGCAGGACGCCGTCATGTCCGCAGTTGGGGCAGATGCCGTGAGTGCGCATCGCAGCGTAAAAGCAGCTATGGCAAAGCTGATCGCCCGGCCAGTAGGCCCGCAGCGTGTTCACCATGCGATGGCAGCGGCTGCATTGGAAAGCACCGCCGGTGACTCGCGGTCGTCCACGTGTGGTGGAGCGGGGCGTGGGATTAATCGGTGCCATCGGTGATGATCCGCGCTCGCCGTGGCCGCACTGATTTGTTGAGTTCGACGACGTTGGGCGGCGGAGTCGTGCCGGAGGCGGTCTTCTTTTTGCGGACGTCGGTGGCGGTCACCGTCACGAGATCGTTCACGCCACAGTCCAGGATGTCACACAGTGCTGCCATCAGCTGCAGGGAAATACGTTCGGGGCGTTGATGAACGACACGGTAGACCTGTGGGCGGGAGAGGTGTATTCCGCGCTCAGCGAGCCGGGGGATGAGGTCGGTGCTGTTGTGCATGCCGTGGGCCGCCATCAACTCAGCAAGGCGCCAACTGTAGTCGACTTCGCGTCTCATGATGTTTCCTCTCCGAGCGAGAGCGCATCTTTGATGGTCCTGTCGAGGACCCGGCGTACCGTGCGGGTTCGAAAATCACTGGAGACGCCGGTGTAAAGCGATGTGGTACTGGCGTAG
>NZ_JAEKMI010000088.1 GCF_020217485.1 Mycobacterium sp. WUMAC-067
TCCCGGGGCCGCATAACACTTCGCAAATCGCCGCGCTCGCGGCGACCGGTAGCGTCAGATCACCAGGCAGGCTTAGCTCGAGCTGTTCTCCACCGCGGCGGCCTTTTCGAGGTCGGTGAGCGCCGGCTCGATGCGATCGGCCATGTCGTCGATGTCGTTGGCCACCTCGGGCGTCGTCACGAAACCGAAGTCCAGGTAATCCGTGTAGGAGAAGCACGTGATGTTCAGCGCGACGTCCATCACGGGCGGCCCCAGCGGCACCAGCGAGTCCAGCTTGGCGCCGGCCATATACAACGGGAACGACGGGCCGGGCACATTCGAGACAACCAGGTTGATAGGGGCCAGGTTTCGCGACAGACCGCTGGCGGTGTAGGCCCGCGCGGCCAGCCCCAACAGCCCGGGCGGTGTCGTCTCGGTCAGCCCCATGATCTGGTGCGCCGACAACGCCTTGGCCATCAGCTTGGCGTTCTGGGTGCTTTCGTGGATGGACCGCAGCCGCTCCCCGGGGTCTTCGATATGGGTGGCCAACGAGACGGTCATCGAGCTCACCTTGTTGCCGATGTCGTCCTTGTTCTCGTCGGTGCGCGTCGACACGGGGATCTGCGCGATGAGCGGTTTGGCGGGCAGCTCACCACGTTTGAGGAGGTAATCGCGCGCGGCGCCGGCCACCAACGCCAGCACCACGTCGTTGAGCTTGACACCGTAGGCGTCTTTGATGACCTTGGCGCGCGCCAGTTCGACACGGCAGCCGGTGATGCGCCGGTGTGGCGAAACCGGCGCATTGAAGCGGGTTTTCGGCGCTTCGAAGTAGCGCGGCGGCCTGCTGCGCACCCCCAGCGCGGCGATCTGTTGACGCACGGTCTGCTCCACCAGCCGCGCAACGCGGAACGGAGTCTTGACGCCGACGTTGATCAGAGCACCCACCGCCCGCCGCTCGATGCCCGGAATATTCAATCCCACCAGCGATCCCACCGTTTCGTGTTGCGGCGGCCGCGGTTCCGGCGTGACGTCCAACAGGATCTCACCCAGGCCGGCGCCCGAGACGCCGTCGACGATGGCGTGGTGCATCTTGGTCAGCGACGCGATCCGGCCGCCCTCGACGCCCTCGATCACCCACATCTCCCACAGCGGCCGGGCGCGGTCCAGCTTGTAGGACATCAACCGCCCCACCAGTTCCTCGAGTTCGCGCCGCCCGCCGGGCGCCGGAACCGCGATGCGCCGGATGTGGAAGTCGGGGTCCAGGTCCTCGTCCTCGACGAACCACGGGCGGTCCAGGCCGAATGGCGCCCCGGTGACCCGCCACCGCAACTGCGGCAATTCCGGCAGCCGCTCGATGATCAGCTCGCGCAGTCGCGCAAAGCTGTACTCGGAGCATTCCTTCGGGTCGCAAATCGCCAGTGCGCCCACGTGCATGTGCCAGCCCGCGGTTTCGGCCGACCAAAACGCCGCATCAACGCTCGAAAGCCGTTTCATTCCCCGACCGTAGCCCCCGCCAACCCGTTGCGAACAGCGATTCGCGCGACCAGTTACGCGTCTTCCAGCAAATCCGGCGTCACCGCCGACTCGGTGTCGGGAATGCCTTCGATCTTCGCCTTACGGTCGGCCATCGACAGCAACCGCCGAATGCGGCCGGCCACAGCGTCTTTCGTCATCGGCGGATCGGCGAGCCGGCCGAGCTCCTCCAGCGACGCCTGGCGATGCTCGACGCGCAGCTTGCCGGCCGACGCCAAATGGTCAGGCACGGTGTCGCCGAGGATCTCCAGCGCCCGCTCCACCCGGGCGGCCGCCGCCACCGCCGCGCGCGCCGAGCGGCGCAGGTTGGCGTCGTCGAAGTTGGCGAGCCGGTTGGCCGTTGCCCGCACCTCGCGGCGCATCCGGCGCTCCTCCCACACCAGCCGGGTGTCCTGGGCGCCCATCCGGGTCAGCAACGCGCCGATCGCCTCGCCGTCGCGCACCACCACCCGGTCGGCGCCGCGCACCTCGCGGGCCTTCGCGCTGACCCCCAGCCGGCGCGCCGCGCCCACCAACGCCAGCGCCGCCTCCGGTCCGGGGCAGCTGACCTCCAACGCCGAGGACCGTCCCGGCTCGGTCAGCGACCCGTGCGCCAGGAAGGCCCCTCGCCATGCGGCCTCGGCGTCGCCGACGCTGCCGCCGACCACCTGGGCCGGCAGCCCGCGCACCGGGCGGCCGCGGTTGTCGAGCAGCCCGGTCTGGCGGGCCAGCGCCTCACCGTCGTTGGCCACCCGCAGCACGTACCGGGTGCTCTTGCGAATCCCGCTGGCGGACAACACATGCACGACGGCGGTGTAACCGTAAAGTTCGAAAATGTCTTTGCGCAGCCGCCGCGCGACGTTGCCGAGATCGACCTCGGCCTCGACCACGACGCGACCGCCCACGATGTGCAGCCCGCCGGCGAACCGCAGCAGGGACGTGACCTCCGCCCGCCGCGCGCTGACCGATTTCACGACCAGGCGGCTCAGTTCGTCCTTGACTTCGGTCGTCATCGCCACGAGTCGTCACCCCTTGGTCCGCTGCCGGCGGGTCCGTCCCCACCTGGTGGTGGTTTTGCGCCGTCGACCCGAATATCCGCGGTGGCCGTGACCGGAGCCGCTTCCGGACCCTTGCGGGCCGCCCGGACCCCGTCCAGCGCCGCCGCGAGCTTGCCTGGATCATGTAAAGGTGTACCAGGTCGGGACACGTCGGCGAAGTGGACCTCGGCATGCAGCAGGGTGGCGGTGCGGCGCAATTGCTCGCGTTCCCGCTCACTCGGCACCCGGTCGGCGTCGATGATGATGTCGTGCACGGTGAATCCCGGTGCGTGCTGGGCCAGCACGTGCAGATGACGCTCGACGGAGAACCCGGCGGTCTCCCCCGGCTCGGCCACCAGGTTGAGCACCAGGGCGCGGCGCGCGGTCGTCGCCCGCAGCGCCGCCGCCAGCTCGGGCACCAACACGTGCGGGATCACGCTGGTGAACCACGATCCGGGGCCCAGCACCACCAGGTCGGCGGCCATGATGGCGTCGACGGCCTGCCTGGTGGCCGGGGGGTGGTCGGGTAACAGCCGCACCCGGCGCACCTTGCCCGGGGTGGTCGCGATCGCCACCTGGCCGCGGATCACCCGGAACATCCGCGGGTCGCCCTCCAGCCCGGACACGTCGGCCTCGATCTGCAGGGCGATCGGGCACATCGGCAGCACCCTGCCCTTGACGCCCAGGATGCGCCCGAGCTCGTCGAGGGCGGCCACCGGATCGGCGAGCACCTCGGACAGGCCGGCCAGCATCAGGTTGCCGATCGGATGCCCGGCCAAAGCGCCACTGCCGCCGAAGCGGTGCTGCAGGATGGTCGCCCACAATCGCCCGTGTGGGCTGTCAGATGCCAAGGCCGCCAACGCCATTCGCAGATCACCGGGCGGCACCACGCCGAGTTCGCCGCGCAGCCGGCCCGAGGAGCCGCCGTCGTCGGCGACGGTCACCACCGCGGTGACGTACGGGGTGAGGCGGCGGGCCGCCGACAACGTCGCGTACAAGCCGTGTCCGCCGCCCAGCGCGACGATGCCCCGGTTGAACGGCTCGCTCATTCGCGACCCAGATCCCGGTGCAGCACCCGCACCGACAGCCGGTGATCGGCGTTCAGCAACTGCATCAATTGCTCGGCGATCGCGACACTGCGATGCTTTCCCCCGGTGCAGCCGATGGCGACCGTCATATAGCGCTTGCCCTCCCTGCGGTAGCCGTCGACGACCAGAGATAGCAATCGATGGTAGGCGTCGAGAAACTCGGCCGCGCCGGGCTGGCTCAGGACGTAATCCCGTACCGCGGGATCCTGCCCGGTGCGTGGACGCAATTCGTCGACCCAGTGCGGGTTCGGCAGGAATCGCACGTCCATCACCATGTCGGCGTCCATCGGCAGGCCGTACTTGAAGCCGAACGACTCGACCGTGACGCTGGTGGTCGCGCCGGCGTCATTGCCGAACGCCCGCTCGATGGTCTCGCGTAAGCCCCGCACCGACAGCGTCGACGTGTCGATGATCAGATCGGCGGTGGCGCGAACCGAAGCGAGCATCCGGCGCTCGGCGGCGATGCCCTCGGCCAGCGTCTGATCCCCCTGCAGCGGGTGGCTGCGGCGATTCTGCTCGTAGCGGCGCACCAACATGTCGTCGGATGCTTCCATGAACACGACCCGCGGGGCGATGTTTCGGGTCGCCAGCTCGGTGCGCACCGAGTCCAGATCACCGGTGAAGCCGCGCGACCGCACGTCCATCACCACGGCCAGCTGGGTGATGCGCGAGCCCGCGTCCATGCCGAGATCGACCATCCGGGTGATCAGCTGCGGGGGCAGGTTGTCGGCCACATACCAGCCGAGGTCCTCGAGCACCTTGGCCGCGGTCCCCCGCCCGGCCCCGGACAGCCCGGTCACCAGAACGACGTCGATTCCGGCCGGGGCGTTCACCGAGTGATTCCCCGCCAGCTCGCCCGGACCCGTCATTGCGCGGCCCTGGACTCGTCGGGGGCCTGCTCGGGTCGCAGCGCCTCCAGGACGGCGGTGGCGGTGGCGACGCCGATGCCGGGAACGGCGGTGATCTGGTCGACGGTGGCCTCCTTGAGGCGGGCTATCGATCCGAAGTGGCTTACCAATGCCTTGCGGCGATGTTCTCCCAATCCTGGCACCGAATCCAGCACCGATGCCGTCATTCGCTTGGATCGCTTGCTGCGATGGTAGGTGATCGCGAACCGGTGCGCCTCGTCGCGGACACGTTGCAGCAGGTAAAGCCCCTCGCTGTTGCGCGGCATGATGACGGGGTCGGGTTCGGAGGGCACCCACACCTCTTCCAGCCGTTTGGCCAGCCCGATCACCGCGACGTCGGTGATGCCGAGCCCCTCGAGCACCGCGCTGGCCGCGTTGACCTGCGGCGCGCCGCCGTCGACGACGTACAGGTTCGGCGGATAGGCGAAGCGGCGGGACTTCCCTTCCGCCGAAAGCATATTCGGGTCGTTTTGTTCGCTCAGGTGCCGCGCGAAGCGGCGGCGAGTCACCTCGGCGATGGAGGCGACATCGTCGGAGCGTCCCTGCCCGGCGGCCTCCCGGATGCCGAAGTGCCGGTAGTCCGACTTGCGCGGCAGACCGTCCTCGAACACCACCAGCGAGCCCACCACGTCGGTGCCCTGCACGTGGCTGATGTCCACACATTCGATGCGCAGCGGCGCCTCGGACAGTCCGAGGGCGTCCTGAATGTTTTGCAGCGCAGCTGATCTGGCGTTGAAGTCACCGGCCCGCTTCAGCTTGTGTTGCTGCAGCGCTTCTTTCGCGTTGCGCTGTACCGTTTCGGCCAATGCGCGTTTGTCACCGCGCCGCGGCACCCGCAAAACGACCCGGGACCCGCGCAGCCCGGACAACCAACTCGTCAGCTCGTCGGCGTTGGACGGCAGGCACGGCACCAACACCTCGCGCGGCACCGGGTTCACCGATTCGTCTGCGGCGCCACCCAATTCGGCCTGCTCGCCGTAGAACTGCGTCAAGAACTGCTCGACCAACTGCTCCTCACCGGAATCGCCCGGGTCGGCGGACTTTTCGACGATCCACCCGCGCTGACCGCGAACCCGGCCACCGCGCACGTGGAACACCTGCACCGCGGCCTCGAGGTCGTCGTCGGCGAAGGCCACCACGTCGGCGTCGGTGCCGTCGCCCAGCACGACGGCCTGTTTTTCCATCGCCCTCTTCAGCGCGCCGAGGTCGTCGCGCAGCCGAGCGGCCCGCTCGAAATCGAGCCGCTCGGAGGCGGCGTTCATCTGCTGTTCCAGCTCGCGGGCGAACCGATCAGTCTTGCCGGACAGGAAGTCGCAGAAGTCGTCCACGATCTGGCGATGCTGTTCGGCGCTGACCCTGCCGACACACGGCGCCGAGCATTTGTCGATGTAACCCAGCAGGCAAGGACGGTCGATCTGCCTGTGCCGCTTGAACACTCCCGCCGAACAGGTGCGCGCCGGGAACACCCGGGTGAGCAGGTCCAGCGTTTCCCGGATGGCCCACGCATGCGAGTAGGGCCCGAAATAGCGGACGCCCTTGCGGCGCGGGCCGCGATAGACCATCAGCCGCGGGAACTCCTCGTTGAGGGTGACCGCCAGCACCGGATAGGACTTGTCGTCGCGGTAGCGGACGTTGAACCGCGGGTCGAATTCCTTGATCCAGTTGTATTCGAGCTGCAACGCCTCGACTTCGGTGTTGACCACCGTCCACTCGACCTTGGCCGCGGTGGTCACCATCTGCCGCGTCCGCGGATGCAGGCTCGCGACGTCGGCGAAGTAGGACGTCAACCGGCTGCGCAGGCTCTTGGCCTTGCCGACGTAGATGACCCGGCCATGCGGATCCCGGAATCGGTAGACGCCCGGCTCGACCGGGATGGACCCGGGCGCGGGGCGATACGTGGCGGGATCTGGCACAGATCCAGGCTAGTAGCCGGCGACGACGTGCCGAGAAAGGCGGGGCGCGTGCGGGTGCCGGTCTACTGTGGTGCCCACGAACGTTTGGGGAGGCCGCGAGGGTTGGGAGGAAATGTGGCCGCCGAGTCCTCGCTCGCCTGGTTGCTACACCCCGTGCCGGTCGAGGTGTTCCTCGACGAGATCTGGGCAAGAAGGCACCACCACGTCCCCCGAGGCGAACCGGGTTACTTCGACGGCCTGCTGCCCTCGGCCGTCGACGAACTCCTCGAGCAGATGCGACCGGAGCCGTCGGCCGTGCGGCTGGTGAAGGGCGGCCAGGACAAGGATCCGGCAAGCTATCGCCGCGGCGACGGCAGTCTCGACCCGGCCCGCGCCCGCGACGGCCTGGCCGACGGGTACACCATCGTGCTCAATGGTCTCGAGCGGTACTCGCGCGCGGTGGCGGCGCTGTCGCATTCCCTCGAGGTCGAGCTGAATTTCCCGACGCGGGTCAACGCCTACGTCACGCCTCCGGACTCCACGGGCTTCGTCCCCCACTACGACCCGCACGACGTGCTGGTCCTGCAGATCCAGGGGTCCAAGACCTGGCACGTGTCCACCGACGCCCCCGTGCCGGCACACGAGATCGGAAGCCGCAAAGGGGTCGGGACGGACGGGCCGTCGTCGGCGACCGACGTGCGCCTGCGCGCCGGCGATGTGCTGTATCTGCCGCGGGGCCAAGTGCATTCGGCCGAAACGCACGCCGAGCCGTCTGTCCATTTGACGATCGGGCTGCACGCGCCCACCGTGCTCACGCTCGTCACGCACGCGCTGTACGCGCTGAGCTTGCGGGACCCCGGGCTGCACACCCGGTTACCGCCGCGGCACCTGGACGACGCCGGCGTCCGCGCCGGCCTGGGCGACCTCGTGCGCGACACCCTGCGAAGCCTCGAGGGCCCCGAGCTCGTCGCGGACGGTCTCGGCGCATGGGAGGACGTCTTGGTCCGGCGCGGCCGGTGCCCACCGGTCGGGCGGGTCAGCGCCACGGTCGGCATCGTCGCGCAGACGCTGGTGCGCAAGCACCAACCGCTCTACGCGCGGGTGACGCGCGTCGCCGACCGCGTTGTCCTGCAATTCGCTCAGTTGTCCGTGGCCGCCGGCCTCGACCACGAAGCCGCGATGCGGTTCCTCGTCTCGAGTACCGAACCGTTCCGGGTCGGCGAGTTGCCCGGCCTGAGCGCCGCGCAGCAGACGGGGCTGGTGCAGACGCTCCTGTTGAACGGATTCCTCGCCCGGCTGTCCAACGACTGACAATTAGCTTCGCATTTCCGGTGAAAGCCGCGGATCATCTCCGTATTTGCGGTGCCTGTGGAGATAAGCTTCACGACATGCGGACCGCTGTCCGCGACGCGGCCGCCCTGTCGCCGGTACCACGCGATGGCGGCGCCGGGGCCTTCGAACGAGATCGCAGTTTCGCCAACGACGAGGTGGCCAACGATGACGATGCCGATCTGGGCGGCCTTCCCGCCGGAAGTGAATTCGGCGGCGCTCACCACCGGCCCGGGGCCCGCATCGTTGCTGAACTCGGAAGCGGCGTGGCTGACGTTGAGTCAGGAATACGATGCGGCGGCCCAAGAACTCAGCGACTTGTTGGCCGAGGTGCAGGCCGGGACGTGGCAGGGTCCCACGGCGGAGAAGTTCGTGGCCGCACACGTGCCGTACCTGGCCTGGCTTTTACAGAACAGCGCCAACGCCTCGGCGGCGGCCCTCGAGCACGACACCGTGATCGCGGCGTACAACGCCGCGGTGGCAGCCATGCCGACACTGGCAGAGATAGCAGCCAACAAAGCCCTCAACGCCTCCCTGATAGCGACGAATTTCCTTGGTGTCAATACGATTCCGATCGCGCAAAACGAGTTCGACTATCTGCAGATGTGGCTGCGGGCGGCCACCGCGATGGCGATGTATGAAGCGGTCTCCCAGACCGCGATGACGTGGGTCCCGCCCACCGCGCCACCCCCGGCGATCCAGCTGGCCAACCCCCCCAACCAAGATGCGGGCGGGGGGGCGGATCAGCTGAGCTGGTGGGTCGATCGCGTGGAAATGGTGGCCCAAGAGCTCCACACGGACCTGAGCTCTGGATCCAACCCGTCTACGGCCATCCACACGCTGCTGACCGACCCGCTGCTCCTCAAGGTTCCGCACTGGGCGGGCGAGTCGCTCTACACGTTCATTCCCCAAGTGCCGCAATTGACCCAGCTCTCGATCGGGCTGATCGTCCCCTTCCTGCCCGTCGCGGGGGCGGCGGGCCTGGCGGGGTTGGCCGGGCTGGCCGGCGCCGCCCAGCCCGCGCCCGCGCCGCCCGGGGTGGCGGCCGCGCCGGCGCCGTCCCACACCGGAGCACCCGTCGCGATGGCCCCCGGGCTGAGCACCCCCGCCCCGGCCTCGGCACCGGCCCCCGTCCCCGCGGCCACACCGGCCGCGGCCCCGGCACCCGTCGCGGCGCCCGCGGCGCCCCCCGCCACCGTCGTCCCCGGCTTCAGCTCCCCGTACGTCGTCGGCCCGCCGGGCATCGGGGCCGGCGCGGACGTCCGCGCCGACGCGCCGGCCGAGCAGAGAT
>NZ_JAEKMI010000089.1 GCF_020217485.1 Mycobacterium sp. WUMAC-067
CGATACTTGCTGAGCGGCTGCTCGGCGATGAGGACTTCCGGGCGATCCCGGGTGATGCGGAGGTGTGGAATCTCCTGAAGTGGCATGCGCTGGAGGAACTTGAGCACAAGTCGGTTGCCTTTGACGTATTCCGCTCGGTGGGGGGTACCGAGCGGGTGCGTCGACGTGTGATGGCGGTAATGATCCCCCTTCTGCTCCTCCTCATGAGTGGCACGCTGGCGTATTCGGTGGCGCGGGATCCCGAAGCGTGCCGTCAGCCAGTGCGACTGGTGCGTGAGACCTATCGGGTCTACCGCGGTCCGATATTTCGGGGTTTGATCCCAGAGCTCAGGCAATACTTGCGACCGGGATTTCATCCCGACGACATCGACACCAACGCGTTGCTCGAGCAATGGCAGGAGGAACTCTTCGGCACCAAGGGGGCCCTGGTCGGCTACCTGAAGTGAACCGAATTTCACCGAGACCGTCGCCAAGAAGGGAGCAAGCAGTTTTATGTCCGAATCCTTTGACGTTGTGATTGTGGGTGCGGGTATTTCCGGTATCAGCGCTGCCTGGCATCTGCAGGAGCGCTGTCCCAACAAGAGTTATGTAGTTCTAGAGCGCAGAGCTGATCTGGGTGGTACATGGGACCTGTTCAAGTATCCGGGCATCCGATCGGACTCCGACATGTGCACCTTCGGGTTCCGTTTCAAGCCGTGGCACTCGCCGCGCTTTACCGTTGATGGCGCCACGATCAAGGATTATCTCTGGGAAGCTGCCGCCGAGAGCGGCATCGACAACCACATCCGGTTTGGTAGCCAGGTATTGTCTGCGGACTGGTCGGACGCCGACAGGCGCTGGACGATCAAGGTGGCTGGGGACCGCCAAAAGACGACCGAGATCACGGCCGCGTTCCTGTTTGCGTGCAGCGGCTACTACGACTACGACCAGGGGTATCGTCCAGAATTCCGGGGCGAGAAGGATTTCGAAGGAATTATTGTTCACCCGCAGAACTGGCCCGAAGACCTCGATTATGCGGGTAAGAACGTCATCGTCATCGGCAGCGGTGCTACCGCAGTGACCCTTATTCCGTCCCTCGTGGATTCAGGCGCTGGCCAGGTAACGATGCTGCAGCGTTCACCGACTTACATCGGATCGCTGCCAAACATCGACCCCATTGCCGTGCAGCTCATCAAGTGGTTACCGACAAGGAGCGCGGACTTCGTCAACCGCTGGAAGAACATCCTGTTAGCTGTGGCGCAGTACAGACTGGCGCGTCGCTTTCCCCGTTCCATGCGAAAAGCGCTGATCGCTTGGGCTAAGCACCAGCTGCCCGCAGGCTATGACGTGGATAAGCATTTCGGGCCGAAGTACAACCCGTGGGATGAACGGATATGCCTGGCCCCTAACGGCGACCTTTTTAAGGCCATTCGGGACGGCAAGGCCGATGTAGTCACCGATACTATCGACCACATCACCAGGACCGGGATCAAGCTTTCCTCGGGTCAGGAGTTGACGGCCGACATCATTGTCGCCGCGACCGGTTTGAACATGCGGCTGTTCGGCGGCGCCAAGATTACCCGTAACGGCCAGGTCGTCGACGTCGCGAAGTCGATGACCTATAAGGCCATGATGCTATCCGACGTCCCGAGCATGGCGTTCACTATCGGTTACATCAACGCGTCCTGGACACTGAAAGCAGACCTGGTGTCTGAATACGTCTGTCGCTTACTCAACTACATGGATGCGCACGGCTACGACACCGTCGTAGCTCCCCACCCTGGCGAGGATGTCGAGGAACTGCCGTTCACGGATTTTGCGCCCGGCTACTTCCAACGCGCGATGGATCAACTCCCTAAGTCTGGATCCCGCGGTCCATGGAAAGCAAAGCAGAATTACCTCTTCGATGTCCGTCAAATACGCCGCGGCAAGATCGATGACGGTCTGCGCTTCACGACCAAAGCATCCCGGCCGGCAACTCTGCCGGCCTCGACATCACACCAAAGCACTTCCGAAATGGCTTCTGGCTCAAACCGAGGAAACGGTGAGCACCGCACAAATCCGCTCATCGCCGGATAATCCAACGGGGACTGTCTCGGTGAGTCCGGAGACTTTCTGATGTGAGAGCTCAGCTGGCGGCTGCTCTCTCGCGTTGAGCGTAATAGGCGGCCTCGAGTTCGGCTGGCGGAACATCGCCGCAGTATTCATACAGGCGGCGGTGGTTGAACCAGTCGATCCGCCGTGCGGTGGCCAGCTCGTTCGACCACCACGCCTCCACCTGAGGGGCTGTTGGCGCAGATGACCAAGGCGGTGCTCCAACGCGCTTTGGATGTCGAGATCGCTGATCACCTGGGCTATGAGTACGGCGATCCGGCTGGTTATGGCTCGGGCAACTCCCGCAACGGGCGCGGCCGCAAAACCGTGCTCACCACGGCCGGAGCGGTCGACCCGACTTTATCAAACTAGCTTCTCGGGCGCGCTTCGCTCTCACCGTGGTGATCGAAAATTCCGCGAGCCAGTTGCGGTTCCGAACGGGGCCTGCGCTGGGTTCAGCGTCCAGGCGGCCGACGGTTCATGCTGGAAGGTGTTTCGGTTGACCCCGGTTGCACTATGTTGCCTGTGAGCCCGCAAATTAGCCTGAGGGTGGAGAGCCCCCCATCCACGGGGACCGTGGAATGTTGCCGTCGAGCACGAGTGTCAGAATTCTGTTTCATCCCGCTCTCCTGTCAACGGCGACACGGGGTCAGTTTTCAGACGACGCCGACATCTCCCCGGAACACGCCCCTTTGTCAATCCTGTTGGGAGGCGGTGAGTTCGATGGATGTGGTGCACCCGCGGTGCGCGGGAATCGATTGCTCGAAGAAAGACGCGAAGGTCTGTGTGCGGATTCAGGGCCATGGACGCAGAGGAGCGTCGTCGACAGTGACGACATGGGGTGCCATGACATCACAGATCCTGGCGTTGCGTGAGCATCTTATCGCGCAGAAGGTCACGTGTGTGGTGATCGAGTCCACCAGCGACTACTGGAAACCGTTCTACTACCTGCTCGACGATGAGCTGAACATGATGCTGATCAATGCGTCGCGGGTGCGCAATGTGCCCGGCCGCAAGACCGATGTGTCTGATGCTGCGTGGCTGGCCGATCTCGGGGCTCACGGGCTGGTGACGGCGTCGTTGGTGCCGCCGCCGCCGATTCGTGTCGGCGGCAAGTGAATACTGACCAGTGCTTGCCGACTCCTGATCAGTTTTCGATTGCCGTTGACAATTCGCGCGCTGCGGGATCTGACCCACGCACGCACGCACATCACCCGGGAATGCTCGCGCGAGGTAATGCGGTTGGAGAAGCTGCTCGAAGACGCCGGGATCAAACTCACCTCGGTGGCCACCGACATCACCGGAGTGTCCGGACGAGCGATGCTCGAGGCGCTGATCGCCGGCCAGAACGATCCAGCCATGATTGCCGATCTGGCCAAGCGGACGCTGCGCCGCAAGATCCCGGCGTTGACCGAGGCGTTGATCGGCCGGTTCAGTGAGCATCACGCGTTTATGTCCCGGTTGTTCCTTGACCGCATCGATGCTCACACCGCCGATATCGGTCGCCTCGATGAGCGCATCGAGGAAGCGATGGCGCCCTTTCGCCTCACCCGGGAACTGCTGATGAGCATTCCGGGATTCTCCGGCAAGACTGCCGAGGTGTGAATCGCCCTGGAAATCCCGGAGGCTCCTGACCTTGGAAACGAGGATGCAGGTATGCCGAAGGAACAGTCGTCTGGGAAGCCCACGGCGCGTCGTTACAGCCCGGAGGAGAAGGCCGCTGCAGTGCGGATGGTGCGGGCACTGCGTGCCGAGTTGGGCACCGAGCAGGGAACGGTGTCACGGGTAGCCCGCCAGCTCGGCTACGGGGTCGAGTCGGTGCGCTCCTGGGTGCGTCAGGCCGATATCGACGACGGGTATGCACCTGGGGTGTCCACTGCGGAGTCACAGCGGGTCAAAGAGCTCGAGCAAGAGATACGAGAACTGAAGCGGGCGAGATTCTGAAACGAGCGGCCAGTTTCTTCGGCGCGGAGCTCGACCGCCAACACAAGAAGTAGTCGACTTCATCGACACCCACCGTGGGGAATTCGGGGTCGAGCCCATCTGCACCGTCCTGCGCACCGCAGGGGTGTCGGTGGCCCCGAGTACTTACTACGACACCAAGGCACGGCCGCTGTCGGCACGGGCCCGTCGAGACGCCGAGCTGGCGCCCGCCCTGGTGGCGCTGTGGGACAACTACCGGGTCTACGGCGCCCGCAAGCTGTGGAAAGCCGCCCGCCGTGCCGGCCACGACGTCGGGCGAGACCAGGTCGCCCGACTGATGCGCGCAGCCGGCATCCAAGGAGCGCGGCGCGGCAAACGGGTCCGCACCACCAAACCCGACCTGACAGCGCCTCGCCACCCCGATCTGGTCAAGCGGAAGTTCACGGCGACTACGCCGAACCAACTGTGGGTCACGGATCTAACATTCGTGCCGACCTGGGCTGGGGTGGCGTATGTGTGCTTCATCGTCGATGCCTACTCCCGGATGATCGTGGGCTGGCGGGTGGCCTCCCACATGCGCACAACCATGGTGCTCGACGCGATCGAGATGGCCCGCTGGTCACGTGGAAACACATTGCCGGGCTTGACATGTCACTCCGATGCCGGGTCCCAGTTCACTTCCATCCGCTACGGTGAACGTCTCGCCGAGGTCGGTGCGGTGCCCTCGATCGGCACCATCGGGGACAGCTACGACAACGCTCTGGCCGAGACCGTCAACGGTTACTACAAGGCCGAGCTGATCTACGGGCCGGCTCACACCGGGCCCTGGAAGACCGTCGAGGACGTCGAGCTGGCGACCCTGGCCTGGGTGTACTGGCACAACACCAGCCGCCTACACAGCTACCTCGCCGACGTTCCTCCGACCGAGTTCGAAGCCACCTTCTACGATGCACAACGGACCGACCAACCCCTGATCGGAATCCAATAACCCGAGCCTCCGACAGAACCAGGGCGATTCATCACGCAGCTCCGGCGGATACCTCCTCAATGAACCACCTGACATGACTCCAACCTTCCCAAGAAGTGGAGTCTCCGGACATGCCGGGGCGATTCAGTGTGGAGCTCTTAAAGGCCATGGCCTGCATTCCAGACGGTCGCGACGAACGCTATAGTTATTGGCCATGAGATTAGATTCGATTCGCCGTTCGGGCGTTGTAGTGCTTGTCTTGGCCACGGCCTCGGTAGCAATGGTCGTGGAGGCGCTGGGGTGGCGCCGTTACCTTGTGCTGGGCACGGCCACACTAGCACTTGTCGTCAAGGCGGCGGGAGGGCGGCGTCGCCTCGGCGTCCGGCGCAGTCTGGGAAGAAAAGGCAAACGAACGGTCGCGTCCTAAAGCCGGTGTAAATGGGCCGGGCATAGGTTCTGCTTCGAGACCTACCAAGTCATCGAAGAAAGGACCTATGCCCGTGCCTGCACGAGTATCGCCGACTGATCGTGTTCGCGCCAAGATCGACGAGCTGTTCGCATCCGATCGTGAGCTGCCCGAGATTCTGGAGGAGGTGGCCCGGCTCGGCGCACAGTTGCTGATGCAGGCCGCGCTGGAGGCCGAGGTGACCGAGTTCCTCGGCCGTGACCGCTACCAACGCGCCGCGGCCGCGCCGGATGCGCAGCCCCGGGGCGCGCAATGGTTATCGGCCAGCGACGGTCAAGACCACCGTCGGCCCAGTCACCCTGGAGCGGCCCAAGCTGCGCGGCACGACCGCCGCGTTCGTCTCACGCCTGTTCGGCAAGCACGTCACCAAAACCAATGCGCTGGAATCGCTGGTGATCGCCTCGTTCGTGCGCGGACTGTCGGTGCGTGATGTCGAGGCCACCCTTGCCGATGCGCTCGGTGATCAGGCCGCGATCTCGAAATCGACTGTCTCGCAGGTATGCCAAGCGATAAAAACCGAGTACAACACCTGGGCGCGGCGCCCCTGGGCGATGTCGTGCTCGATTAGCTGTTCCTGGATGCCTCCTTCTTCCGGATGCATCCCGGCTCGCCGGCCGAGCCGATCCTGGCCGCGTGGGGCGTCACCACCGCCGGCAAGCCCGTCTTTGTTGGCCTGGCCCCCGGCGTGGTGGAGTCGACCGAGGCCTGGGCCGATTTCCTGACCGATCTCACCGACCGTGGGCTAGCGTGCCCGCTGCTGGTCATCTCCGACGGTGCCCGCGGCCTGATCGCCGCGATCGAGCAGGTCTTCCCGACCGCGCTGCGGCAACGCTGCCTGATCCAGCGGTTACGCAACGTGCTGGCCAAGATCCCGGCCGGGATGCAGGCCGAGATCCGCGACGGCTACTGGGCCTGCTTCGACACTGAGGACCTCAAAACCGAGCCCGGTCCGCGGCTGGTCGAACTGGTCGACGCCCGGCTGACCGCGTTCGCTACCCGCTACACGACCACCTACCCGGCAGCGATGAAGATCATGCTGACCGAGCGCGAGGGCCTGACCGCCTATCTGCGGTTCCCGCCCGAACATCATCACCGCATCCGCCACTCGAACTTCATCGAACGCACCTTCGGAGAAACCCGCCGCCGCGCAAAGGTTATCGGCCGCTTCCCTGGCGAGACCAGTTGTAACAGCATCGCCTGGGCCGTGCTCGACCGCGCATCCCGCGGCTGGCGCGGACTCACCATGACCCCCGCCGGGCTGCGCCAGCTCCAAGACCTGCGCCGCAGCCTGCTGCAACCACCCCGGCAACTGTGGCCCCAGCACACCCCGGACTTCGCTAGCAGCACCACCGAAACCGTCAGCGCCACCGCGTAGCATCACTCACCGAAGCCAGAACCTCCGCAGGCCGATTTACACCGGATTCCGGACGCCACCCAAACGAACTAGTGCCCTGAGTCATTAATTTTGGTGCAGTAGTTGCCGACGATGCTGATCAAGATTTGGTCGACGGTCTTGGTCCAGACGTATGGGGGCCCTCGTTCCGGGTTTCGACTACTGCGGTGATCGCCGCCCACTGCGAGGGGTACTGCGGATGCACCTCAGCGACCATGCGCACTGCACGCTCACGAAGCTCGTCGGGATACTTGCTCGGGCGTGCCATAACTCGAATCCTCCCAAGATCGGGAGTCTCCGGAAACGCCGGGACGGCTCAGTGTGTGGGAGCTGTTCAGCAGGTGCGTAGACATTGCCGACGCAGTGCTCGTTCAGTGTGTCGGATACCTGAACCAAGCAACGGCTCGATAGCGCGCTGGAGGACTTTGCCCGCGAGCCCACCGGGGAACTTGTAGTCGGCAGTTATGTCAACGCGGGTCACTGCTGATCCCATCGGCGTCGTGGCAACGGCTGCCAAGGCAACTATGCCGTTGTTGGTCACCAAGGCCTCTGTGATGCGCCGGCACGGCTCCCACTCGGTGATGCGACTCGTTCCGGTCATCGCGATTGGGCCGATCTTGCCGGTTCCTCGAAATTCGGCGCCGACCCCGTCTGATAGTTCGCCGATTGGCGTAATGGTGCGCAACCCAAAGACCCACTCCGGCATCCGGCGGTAGTCGACAGCGTAGTCGAAAACCGCCTCAGCCGGCAATTCTAGAGTGCCAGACGCGAACACCATCGTCATGCGCCACCAGCCCAGGCCAAAGACTCCGCCGTGGCATCGCCTACAGAATGATCCCTGCAGTCAGTGCGCATGGGTTGATGGTGGCATCACCGTCACAACCCGTCAATAGAATTGGATTTCGAATCTCCCTCGTGGTGGGTCGGCCGGCCGCTACGATGAATCGCGTTCATGATGGTGAAGACGGATCGTCACGCGCGGCGCGACGTTCAGGCGCTTCCAGGCGGGCACCGAGAGGCTCAACGCGTGAGGAGTTGCCTGACGCACCGTTGGCTTGTGCAGTAGCTTTAGCTTTTAGATTAGAATTTCGGGGTGTCGATGAACCTGGGTGCCGTGGGGCGGCTGCTACCGGAGTTGACCGGAGATGCCCGAGCCGATCGTTGGCGCGAGCATCGAGCTGCTGTGCGGGCGGAGCTGATAGAAGCGACGCTTCGCGCGATCGACGAGTATGGGCCTGACCTGTCCATCGACGATGTCGTAAAGACCGCGGGGATCCCCAGGCCCAAGCTGTATCGATTCTTCGCGGATAAGGACGCCTTATTCGCCGCGGTCGGCCAGCGGGTGCAGGAGATGATCATCGAGCAAGTCGTGCCGCAGTTTGATGCCGCCACCACGGCGCTGGAGCTGGTCAGCTCCGCGGTGGCCGCTTACGTCGGGCTCGTGGATAAGCGGCCTAATCTTTTTCGTTTCCTGGTGAATTCCCACTTCAGGGACGGGCGTTCGCCCGCGGATTTGATCGAGGGCGGCAGGCCGCTCTCGGACGCCACGGTGGATGTTTGGTCAGCCGCTATCGAGGCGCGTGGTGGCGAGGGCGCCAACTTTGAATATGTTGTGGATGCTGCTCTGGGAGCGGTGGGACTTGGTGTGCTGCGCTGGCTGAATTCCCCGACCGTCAGCAAGGATGCCCTTGTCGAAGAGTTGACCGCTTTTTTGTGGGGCGCCTTTTCGGCAATTGCGGAAGTGCGTGGGGTGCACCTCACTCCTGACACGAAGCTAGAGTCATCGGCCGAGGCAAATTAAGCGGTCGCTTTCCCAGTTCGGGCGGCTGGCGGCGCCGACATGCTGAACCTGCCCTGAACCGTAGAGGCATACACTACGAGGAGTGGATGTGCCGGAGACACGGATCGGGAGTG
>NZ_JAEKMI010000009.1 GCF_020217485.1 Mycobacterium sp. WUMAC-067
GGCTGGGCGTCAGCACCACGACGGGAATCGGCCGCGACGTCTGCTCCTGGTATCTGGCGTACTGGCCCTTGTTGACCTTGTTGACGATCTTCCATAGCCGGTCGTATTCGGTGTCGCCGGGCAGGACGGAACGCGCTGTGGCGCCGAAACGCCGTGGGCCGACGTTGATTTCCACCTCGGGGCGCGCCTTCACGTTGTGGTACCAGCCCGGCGAGCGCGCGGCGCCGCCGTTGGACGCGGTTACCAGGTAGTCGTCGCCGTCGCGGCCATAGGCCAGCGCGGCCGTGCGTGGCGCGCCCGTCTTCGCACCAACCGTGTGCAGCAACAGGCTGGGCATCCACATCATCCGGTGCCCGATCCAGCCGTGAGTTCCCCGATACACGTGATCGTGGAACCGGATGAATCCGGCGAGCGCTTTCTCGGCGAGGGAACTCATGGAAGTCAGTATCGCCGAGTGGACAGGATCTCTGCCAGATGAGCCGACAAGCCGCTTGAATGCTCAACGAGACCGACAGTCTCGCTGCATACTGCTTCTATACGCAGCCACTCGTCCGCAGGAGAGGCCACCGTGAGTACGGAAAACGTCAGCAAGACCAACCGTTACCACTTTGATCGCCACACCCCGGAGTACCGCGAGCGGTTCACCGCGATCACCGAGGAGATGCACGCCAGGTGCCCGCTGGCGTGGACCGACACCTACGACGGGCATTGGGTGGCCGCGGGCAACCGGGAGGTCTTCGAGCTCGCTCGGTGCCCGCACGTGTCCAACGACCACGACGTCACCGGAGAGGGCACCGGCTACAAGGGCATCACGATTCCCACGCTGCCGCAGGCCACCGGCGTCCGTGGCGGCATGCTCGAGATGGATGAACCCGAGCACTCCGCCTACCGTCGCATTCTCAACCCCTACATGTCGCCGGCAGCGATCAAGCGCTGGAAGCCATTCGTCGACGAGATCGTGCGGGCGAGCATCGACGAGAAGATCGAAGTCGGGCGGATCGACTTCGTCGACGATCTCGCGAACGTTGTGCCCGCCGTCCTGACGCTGGCGATGATGGGCGTTCCGCTGAAGAAGTGGCAGCTCTATTGCGAGCCGGCCCACGCCAATGTCTACACCCCCGTCGATTCCCCGGACGCCCCAAGGGTTTTGGAGCAGACGATGGCGATGGGGGCGGACCTGTTCAACCACCTCCTCGAGATTCGGGAGAACCCGCGACCCGGCATCGTGGACGCGTTGGCACGAATGACGATCGACGGCGAACCCGCCCCCGACGCCGAACTGCTCGGAATGCTCGGCCTGATCATCGGCGGAGGTTTCGACACGACGACGGCGCTGACGGCGCACTCGCTCGAATGGCTGGGCGAAAATCCCGAGCAGCGCGAACTACTGAGGCGGGAATCGGACACGCTGCTCGACTCGGCGACCGAGGAATTCCTGCGTTACTTCACGCCCGCCCCCGGGGACGGTCGCACGATCGCCGCCGACCTCGAAATCGCGGGCACGCGGTTCAAGGAGGGCGACCGCCTGTGGTTGTCCTGGGCGATGGCCAACCGCGATCCCGCGGTGTTCCCCGACCCGCATCGATTGGACCTCGCTCGTAAGAACAACCGGCACTTCAGCTTTGGGCTCGGCATCCACCGCTGCATCGGCTCCAATGTCGCGCGGGTCGTGTTCAAGTCGATGCTCACGGCGGTGCTCGACCGGATGCCCGACTACCGCTGCGACCCCGAGGGCACCGTGCACTATCCGACCATCGGCGTGATCCAGGGCATGCAGCACCTTCCGGCGACCTTCACCCCCGGCCCGCGGCTCGGACCGGGCATCGACGAGACGCTGGAGAAGCTGCAGCGGGTGTGCGACGAACAGGGGATCGCGCGGCCGATCACCGAGTACACGGAGGCCGCCGTAATCAGCTAGACGGACAGGTCGCGGCGCAGCTTGGCGACGTGGCCGGTCGCCTTGACGTTGTACTGCGCTACGGCGATCTTGCCCTTCTCGTCGACGACGAACGTGGAGCGGATGACGCCCGTAACGGTCTTGCCGTACATCTGCTTTTCGCCGTAGGCGCCCCAGGCCGTCAGCACCTTGCGGTCGGGATCGGACAGCAGCGGGAACGTCAGCCCCTCCGCGTCACGGAATTTGGCGAGCTTCTCCGGCTTGTCGGGGGAGATGCCGACGACGTCGAGGCCGGCGCCGTTGAGCTCGGCCAGGCTGTCCCGAAAGTCGCACGCCTGCTTGGTGCACCCCGGGGTGGAGGCGGCCGGATAGAAGTAGACGATGACCCGGCGGCCCTTGTAGTCGGCCAGCGATACCTTGTTGCCGTCGGCGTCGGGCAGGCTGAAGGAGGGCGCTTTGTCGCCCGGTGCAAGCCGCGTGGTCTCGGTCAAGGTGGGTCCCTTTCTGTTCACCGGGGCGTCGGGGTTACCGCCAGCTGATCTAGGGTAGTTCGGGCAGGTGCATGAGCCGGATAGTGGGCGACTTGGAGGACACAGTGGCGGACCGCGACCCCGAAGCCATCAAGCGAGACATCGACGTCGCCCGCGACCAGCTGGCGGCCACCGTCGATTCCCTTGCCGAGCGGGCGAACCCGCGTCGCCTCGCCGACGACCTCAAGGCCCAAGTGATCGGGTTCGTGCAGAAACCTGTGGTGCTGGCCTCGCTGGCCGGGGTCGGGGCGCTCGTCGTGGTGGTGACCGTGCGCCGCGTCAGGAACCGCTGACGCGGTCGCTCTGCACGTAGACCGGAATGTCGTCGGCCCAGGGCTGATTCACGACCATGTCGGCGACCTCGCAGTAGCCGCGCTCGAATTCGCCCGTCGCCGCGTCGACCAGCCGGTATTCCTGCCGTTGTCGGTGGATGGGTTGGGCGTCGAGGATCACGACCCGCACCTCGCCGGGTTCGAACCCGCACCGTTGCTGCAGCGCCTCGATGAGGCACTCGTTGTGCATGTGCCCGTCGCCGAAGTTCCAGCCGAGGACCATCGAGCACAGGACTTCGCCCTCGCATAGGTTGTAGTCGTCCTCGTCGTAGTCGGCCATCGCCCGGTGGGCCAGGGTGAGCAGCGCGCGTCCGTGGGTGTTCATGCCGCGGAACGCGAGCGCGAGGTGCAGCGGGACCAGGGTTTCCTCTTTGCTGCCGTACAACCGCTCGAGCTGCAGGTGCTGCATCGGGCCCAGGGCGCGTGAGCCGACGCGGAATTTCTCGTCGGCCGAGGGGCGGACGCACCACAGGGTGGTGTCCCAGTTGCCGGCGTAGTAGCGCATGCCGGGCAGGAAGGAGACTTTGCGCGGGTACAGGTTTCCCGCGACGACGGTCCCGGCGATCACCACGAAGACGAGGGCGATCGGCCACGGGTTGCCGATGCTCGACAGGCCCAGGTGCGCGTGCGTGACGAACAGCCACAGCACGCCGAAGATCATGAACACGTTCCATTCCAGCGGCACGCCCATCGGGAAGGCCAGCAGGATGTTCAGGTGGAACACGATCATCACGAACGCGGCGAGTGCCGTCGGCCAGCCGCCGTGGGAGAACAGCAGCACCAGCGGAACCAGCCCTTCGACCGCGGTCGAGAAGTGGGCGATGAAACCCGCCAGCGCGCTGGGCCGCAGGTCATCCGGATAGCGCTTGAACATCGACCGCTTGAGCGGTCCCGACGGGATGAACGGATTGTTGGCCAGCATGGTGGAGATCACGAAGGGGAAGTGCTTGTTGAGTTTCGACGTCGCCGCGCCCAGCCAGATCACCATGAAGACGACCTTGGCCCCGACGACGATGTCCGCCCCGGCGAACAGGAACGTCAGCGCCAGCGGCGCATACACCTCGCCGCGCGCGGCCAGAAAGATCACCTTGTCGCGCAAGCTGATTAGGGCCAGGACCGCCAGGATGGCGGCGGTCTGCCACCGCGGCAGCACGCCAATCGCGGTGTCCAGGGCGGGAATCGGGCCGGTGCCGTCGGACACCAGCGCGAACACAAGTAGCGCCAGCAGGACGCCGTAGAGCAACGCGTCGAACGGAGTTCTGTTGTTGCCCTTGGTCAGCGGTACCCGATCGGGCCAGGGCGGCAACCGGATGGTGCCGGGTCGCAGCCAGTACAGGATCGAACCCATCGGGGGGAAGTAGCGCCCGGCGAGCGGCCCGAAGCAGCATCCGAGGCCCACGACTTCGAACAGCATCGTGTAGAGCACGGCCTTCTGGAACACGACGGGCTCCGCCCACCATGCGCTGACCTGGGTGAAGCCGCCGATGCCTCGCGTGGACCACGCGAAGATCCAGCCGCCGAGGATGTAGAGCGCGATCTTCACGCCGTACATGACGTGCATCACCAGCGGGGTGCCGAACCCGTGCTGGGCGATGTGGCGTGCCATCGGCACGATGCGTTCGGCGCGTGGTCGTGCGCTCCAGTCGGCCACGTCGACGACGGGCAGATTGGGCCGGATGAACCCCATGGCAGCTCCTTCGACGCGGCCCGTCTCCAGGGGGACGTATCGGCGTCAGCAAGAAACTACCTACATGAGCGGCTTTTGTGGGGTGATACGACGGCAAATGGCTTGTGGAGGTTGATCAGCCGCCCCGATTACTCCCACCCGGGCGGGTCATTTTCGGCCATGTACGCCTCCCATGCCGCGCGCCGCCTCGCCCGCGTGTGCAGGCCCTGGCAGATCGCCTGCGCCTCGGCGGCGTCGGCTGCCCGGCCGAGATCGTGGTGCACGAAGCCGTCGTCGACCCGTTCGGCGCGGAAGCCGCCCGTGGAGACCGCGTGGACGCGGTACTCGCTGCGGTCATCGATGCTGGCGTGGAAGTGGCCCTCGTGGGGTTCGACCCACTTCAGCTCGGTTTTCACAGGTTCCCTCTGGACAAACACCGTCGCTGCGATGGTAAGACGCCCCGGGGGCCACGGGAAAGGGAGTTCCGAGACACTGGCGCCAGTGTGGAAGCAAAAGCCACCGAACGATGAACTATTCGGTGAGCTGTGCGCCGTCAGGGTTTCGAACCCCGGACCCGCTGATTAAGAGTCAGCTGCTCTACCAACTGAGCTAACGGCGCTTGTGGTCGGCGAGACCGCGTAGGCGACAATAACAGGCGTCCTACCGCGGAGTGAAATCCCGACCATTTCCCAGGATAGCGTGCCCGCGCACCCGGGTGGGCGTTGCCGGGCCGGGCCGTCGTCCCGCTGTCGTCAACTGTTCGCCGCCCGGTCTGCATGGAAGACGAAACGCACTGTCGCGCAGCCGCATTCACAACACCGTGCCGCAGAACGGCGCGCGGTCGGTGGCGAAGGCGGCGTCTAGCTCAGCCGACGCACCCGCGCGCGCTTCGGCGATGCGGCCGGCCCGGGCCAGCTGGGAAGCCCGGTGCGCCCCCATGTAGATGGTGGCCAGGTCGGCCAGGCCGATCTCGATGTGCGCGGGCCCGTCATGCGGCGTGCACTTCCCGGCGCCGCCGCGGGTCTGCAGCTGAAACCGTCCGCCCGCGAGCTGCAGCGGGTCTGTGACTTCCAGCACGAGGTCGGTGTCGGCGGCGTAGGTGCGGGCGCCGAGCACCTCGGGTACGTCGTTGATGCGCACCCAGAGGAAATCGCTGACGCCCTTGATCTCCGCGGCGCGTTGATCGGTGAGTTTGAGCGGAAGCGGATCGTCGCCGGGCACATCGATCTCTATGCGGTAGAACATCTCCAGCACCAACAGCGTCTGCAGCAGCTCGGTGTGAGCTTCATTGGTGATAGGGCAGAAGTCCTCGACGACTACCGTGCCCAGGGGCGGGCGGAACGCATGCTGTTGCGACCCGACGACCCGATACGTCAGGAAGCCATCGGGATGGACCGTGTAATGCAGCGCCGACCCGTTACCCCGCTGCGTTTCCCTGTCGTCCATGTAGTCGGCCCACCACGCGTCGTCGCGGGTGATCGCGCCATGGGTTGCGGCACACCATCGTTCGTAGATTTCGGGCAAGCGGCTGCTCGCTTCGGCGGCGTTGAGCTCGCGCGCCCGGCTCCCGTCCGGCGCGGCCCTCAACTTCGCGAAGCGGCGGTCGATCGAATAGGTGTGGCTATAGCTGGCCACCCCGGCGCCGAAACCGTCGTACATCGCGGTCTGCGTCGGAACGCCGCACACGATCGGATAGCCGCGGTCCAACAGGATCCCGAGTCCCTTCGCGCTGAGCTGGGCCCAAAGCCCCTTGCCCTGATGCGTCGACGCGACGGCGATCATCGTCAGCCACGCGGCGCGCAGGGCGGTGCCACCAGGCACGGTGAGCTGCGCGCGGTAAATGATCGACGTTCCCACCAGAAACGGATGCTCGGGCTCGGAGACGTCCTCGGCAATGAGGATGTCGTCGAGGTTGACCCGGCGTTTCCACGCTTCGAGATCCTGCGGACCCACCGGATCGCCGAACGTGCGGGCCTGATTTTCAAAGACCGCCTGCCAGTCGTCTTCGGTTGGATGCCGAATGTTGGTGCCGTCGTCCGTCGAGTTCATTGCACATCCAATCCGCTTGTAGCCCAGGCAAAACGGCACTGCGCACACCGAATCCACGTGCTGAGTGTGCTTTTACATTCGATACCCGAGTACCAGAAGGTCAAACCTCAGGGGCCGCTCACCGGATAACTGCTGTGCGCGAACAATCGGCGGTGGGGCGGGTCAAACGGCGCGGTTTCGGGTAGGCGATACGCCATGCTGCAGGTAATCACCCGGCTTGCCATTGCCGCCCCGCGCCGCGTCGTCGGGCTCGCCTTCCTGGTGCTGGTGGGGGCCGCAGTCTTCGGGTTTCCGGTGGTCAACAGCCTTTCCGGCGGTGGTTTCCAGGACCCGACCTCGGAGTCCGCGCGCGCTACCGAGGTCCTGCGGGACAACTTCAACCAAACCGATCAGCAGATGCTGATCGTGGTGACGGCCCCGGACGGCGTCCGCAGTAACCAGGCGCGCCGGGTCGCCACCGACATCGTGGACCAGCTGAAACGATCGCCATGGGTGCTGAACGTGTCGTCGGCGTGGACCATGCCACCCGATCGGCCGCAGGCCGCCGCCCAGCTGATCAGCAAGGACAACAAATCCGGGATGATCGTCGCCGGCCTGAAAGGCGGCGAGAACGACGCGCAGAAGTACGCCAGCACGCTCACCAGCGACCTCGTGCACGACCGCGACGGCGTCACCGTGCGCGCCGGCGGCATGGCCGTCGCGTACGCGCAGATCAACGGGCAGAACCAGCGAGATCTGCTGTTGATGGAGTCCATCGCGATCCCGCTGAGCTTCGCGGTGCTGGTCTGGGTGCTCGGCGGTGTGGTGGCGGCCACGCTGCCGATCGTCCTCGGCCTCTTGGCCATCGTCGGCACCATGTCGGTGCTGCGGCTGATCACCTTCGCCACCGACGTGTCGACGTACGCGCTGGACCTGAGCATCGCGATGGGCCTGGCCCTGGCCATCGACTACAACCTGCTGATCATCACCCGCTACCGCGAGGAGCTGGCCCGCACCGAGGACCGGGACCGGGCGCTGTACCGCACCATGGCCACCGCCGGCCGGACCGTGCTGTTCTCGGCCACGACCGTCGGGCTGTCGATGGCGGTGATGGCGCTGTTCCCGATGTACTTCCTGAAGTCGTCCGCCTACACCATCGTGGTCACCGCGATCATCGTGGCGATCGCCGCGGTGGTGGTCACTCCGGCGGCGATCGTGCTGCTGGGGCCGCGGCTGCACGTGCTGGACGCCCGGCGGGTGATGCATCGCATCCTGCACGGGCAGCGGTCGTTCCGCGACCACGCGCACCGGCCGCTCGAGGAGCAGTTCTGGTACCGGTCGACGCGGTATGTGCTGCGCCACGCCATGCCGGTCGGCCTGAGCGTCGTCGCGCTGCTGCTATTGCTGGGCGCGCCGTTCCTGGGGGTGAAGTGGGGCTTCCCGGACGAGCGGGTGCTGCCCGAGTCCGCGTCGGCGCGCCAGGTCGCCGACATGCTGGACAACGATTTCGCCAACGGGTTCGGCACCGGGGTGTCGGTGGTCGTGCCCGACGCCCGCGGCGTGACCCGCGTCGACCTGCAGCGGTACGCCGCCGAGCTGTCCCGCGTGCCCGACGTGTCCGCGGTCAGCGCACCGACCGGGACGTTCGCCGATGGGGCGCGGGTGGGGCCACCCGTTGCCCCCGCCGGCGTGGCCAACGGCAGCGCGTTCCTCGCCGTCTCGACCACCGCGCCGCTCTATTCGCAGGCCTCCAACGCCCAGCTCGGCAGGTTGCATCAGGTCGCCGGGCCCGCCGGGCAGCCGGTGGAGATGACCGGGCTGGCGCAGATCAACCGCGACAGCGTCGACGCGATCACCCAGCGACTGCCGATCGTGTTCGCGCTGATCGCGCTCATCACGTTCGCGTTGCTGTTCTTGCTGACCGGCAGCGCGGTGCTGCCGCTGCAGGCGCTGGTGTGCAACGTGTTGTCGCTGACGGCGGCGTTCGGGGCGATGGTGTGGATCTTCCAAGACGGCCACCTGGGCGCCCTGGGGACCACCCCCAACGGGACGTTGAACGCCAACATCCCGGTGCTGCTGTTCTGCATCGCCTTCGGGCTGGC
This sequence comes from Mycobacterium sp. WUMAC-067, assembly GCF_020217485.1. Taxonomy (GTDB): domain Bacteria; phylum Actinomycetota; class Actinomycetes; order Mycobacteriales; family Mycobacteriaceae; genus Mycobacterium. The sequence goes on from NZ_JAEKMI010000009.1 coordinate 8,556, forward strand.
CATGGATTACGAGGTGTTCCTGGTCTCGCGCATCCACGAGTACTGGCTGGCCTCGCAGGCCATGCGGGAGACGCCGGCCACCGCGGCCGAGGCGCGCGCCGCCACCGACGAGAGCACGGCGCTGGGCATCGCCGGCATTGGCCGGGTCGTCACGACCGCCGCCGTGGTGATGTCGATTTCGTTCGCCGCGCTGATCCCGGCGCACGTCTCGTTCATGCGCATGCTGGGGCTCGGCCTCACGCTTGGCGTGCTCGTCGACGCCACGTTGGTGCGCATGGTCCTGGTTCCGGCGTTCATCCACCTGCTGGGCCGCTGGACGTGGTGGGCGCCGCGGCCCCTGCTCTGGCTGAGGGAACGGTCGGCGACCGGTGAAGACGGCGAAATCGCGGTCGGGCGGGGCCGCTGGGCCCGCGACGCGCCCAACGAGGGGCGGTCATTGATCAGGAGGTGGCCCACCAAGACCGCGACCGGGCGCGGCTGACAATCCGACGTGTGTTGTGAGGCAATGACTTTGACAAGCACCGGGCCACCGACGCCGGGCAGGACGGAGAAATCCCCATGGGCCGAACGGATATCGCGGCTCTCCTCGCATTGAGCTCGGCGCTATGCGTCGCGATCGGCGACGTCCTGCAGCAACGCGCGGCGCATTGCATCACCGACGGCGCGGTCGGTTCCGTCGAATTGTTCGCCAACCTGCTCCGCAGCCAGCGATGGTGGTGGGGCACTGTGCTTTTGGCGACAAGCATCGGGTTGCAGGCCGCCGCCCTGGGCGGCGGATCGGTGTTGCTGGTGCAGGCGCTGCTGATGTTTTCGGTGCTCTTCGCGCTGCCCATCAACGCCAGGCTGTCGCATCGCGCGGTGACCGCCGGCGAATGGATGTGGGCCGCATTGTTGACGGCCGGGGTCAGCGTGGTCGTCATCGTCGGCAATCCGCAGGCAGGTCATTCGGGCGCCTCGCTGGGAACCTGGGCCGCGGTGGCCATCGTGCTGGGGCCGCTGCTGGTCGGCTGCGTGGTGGCCGGACGGATGCGCGGCGGGGCGGTGGCCGCGGTGCTGTTCGCCTTCGTGTCGGGGTCGCTGTGGGGCATCTTTGCGGTGCTCACCAAGGAGGTCGTCGCCCGGCTCGGTGACGGGCTGGGGGCGGTGACCCGGACGCCCGAGCTGTACGCCTGCATCCTCGTCGCCCTCGGCGGTGTGGCGTGGAGCCAGTCGGCGTTTCGGGCCGGGCCGCTGACGGCGTCCATGCCCACTTTGCAGATGTCACAGCCGGTGGTGGCCGCGGTGCTGGGCGTCGTCGTCCTCGGCGAAACGCTGGACACGGGCCGCGCCGGGGCGATCGCCCTGGTCGCGGCCGCGTTGGTGATGACGGCGGCCATCATCAAACTCGCCCGTGTTGAGGCCGTCGCGACGCGCGACAGGGCCGAGGCGCAGCTGCAGCAAGAACCCGCCTAGCGCCGTGCCGCGACGCCGCTGACCTCGGCTGAGTGACGAATTCGTTGCGGCGAAGACACCGAATGGGCGCCCGGGCCGGTGTGAGCATGTGGTGTCGGCAAAACCCTTTAGAATGCCTGCAGCTAGGTCAGCGGTGACCGACTTCGAGAATTGAATGGAAGGTCACTGGATGACGTCTTTGCGTGGACGCCGATCGTGCCTGGCAGCCACGATCGCCACCGTTGCCGTGTTTGCCGTCGCATGCGGTGGCAACCACGCGGCCGCGCCGGCGAAGGTCATCTTCGACAAGGGCACTCCGTTTGCCGATCTGCTGGTCCCCAAGCTCACCTCCTCGGTGTCCGACGGCGCCGTCGGCGTGACGGTGGACGCGCCGGTGACGGTGAGCGTCGCCGACGGCGTGCTCGCGTCGGTCACCATGGTCAACGAAAACGGCAGGTCGATCAGCGGGAAGTTGAGCCCCGACGGCCTGCGCTGGTCCAACACCGAGCAGCTCGGCTACAACAGGCGCTACACGCTGAACGTCAAGGCGACCGGGCTGGGCGGTGCGGCCAGCAAGCAGATGACCTTCGCGACCAGTTCACCCGCCCACCTGACCATGCCGTACGTCAGTCCGGTCGACGGCGATGTGGTGGGCATCGGCGAGCCGGTGGCGATCCGCTTCGATGAGAACATCGCGGACCGGGCGGCGGCCCAGAAGGCCATCACCATCACCACGAACCCGCCGGTGGAGGGCGCGTTCTACTGGCTCAACAATCGCGAAGTACGTTGGCGCCCAGAACATTTCTGGAAGTCAGGAACGGCCATCGACGTGGCCGTCAACACCTACGGGGTGGACCTGGGTGACGGGATGTTCGGTGAGGACAACGTCAAGACGCACTTCACCATTGGCGACGAGGTGATTTCGACCGCCGACGACACCACGAAAACGGTGACGGTGCGGGTCAACGGTGAAGTCGTCAAGACCATGCCGACGTCGATGGGCAAGGACAGCACGCCAACGGCCAACGGCGTCTACATCGTCGGCGCGCGGTTCAAGCACATGATCATGGATTCGTCGACCTATGGGGTTCCGGTCAACTCGCCCAACGGATATCGCACCGAAGTCGACTGGGCCACCCAGATGTCCTACAGCGGAGTCTTTGTGCACTCGGCGCCGTGGTCGGTCGGCGCCCAGGGCCACACCAACACCAGCCACGGATGCCTGAACGTCAGTCCCAGCAACGCCGAATGGTTCTACGACCACAGCAAGAGCGGCGACATCGTCGAGGTTGTGCACACGGTGGGCCCGACATTGCCGGGCACCGAGGGGCTCGGCGACTGGAACATCCCGTGGCCGGAGTGGAAAGCGGGCAACGCCAACACCTGACCGGTCCGGTCAGTCGATCTTGTGCCAGCTCCCGCAGCTTCTGGTCATGAACGCGGTATCGGTCGGCAAGATCCGAACCACCTGGGGGCCGTCGCCGACGTTGTTGTCGATGATGTCGTTCGTGTCGAAACTGCGCAGCCTCGCCCAATAGCAGCCGTATTTGCCGCCGTCGGTGCGATAGGTGCCCGCCGCGATGTCCTTGTTGACGATGTAGGTGCCGTTGGCCTCGATCGATGTCTTCGGTCCGGGCGGGGGTGGCGGGGCGACGGTCTTCGTCACCGTTTTCGTCGCCGCCGGCGGGGTCGATATGACCGTCGTCGACGTGTGGCTCGACCCTCCGCAGCCCGCGAGGAACAGCGCGACGGCCGCGACGGCGGGCCGCATCGTGGGCGAGGCGGGACGTTGTCTCTTCACTGCTTTCCACTCACGGGTGCAACAGCGGCGCGCGGAGTCGCTACCACCGTAAAAGGTCAGGGAGCAACGGTGCTCCCTGACCAGTGGGGTGAGTGACGGGACTCGAACCCGCGACATTCAGGATCACAACCTGACGCTCTACCAACTGAACTACACCCACCATGGCTGTGTGCCGACCGCAGGCCTGCACGCGCAGCGACTGTAGATACTAGCGGCTCGGCGGGGCGCTGGCCGAATCACTGGGTTCCGGTGCGTCATCTCCGCCGTCCAGGTCGGCGACCACCGCCTCGATTTCGCTGGTAGACGGGCCCGGTGGGGAAACGAAGGCGGTGCGCCGATAGAACTGCAATTCGCGGATCGATTCATGGATGTCGGCAAGTGCGCGGTGGGCGAGCCCCTTGGCGGGCTGACCGAAGTAGATCCGCGGATACCAGCGCCGGCAGAGCTCTTTGATCGAGCTCACATCGATCATGCGGTAGTGCAGGAACGTGTCCAGAGCGGGCATGTCGCGCACGATGAACGCGCGATCGGTGGCGATCGAGTTTCCGGCCAGCGGCGCCGTCTTGGGTTGCTTGACGTGTTGGCCGATGTAGTCCAGCACCATCGCCTCGGCGGTCGCCAGGTCTACGGCGGATGCCCGCACCTCGTCGATCAGCCCGGAGCGAGAGTGCATTTCGGTCACCACGTCACCCATCGCCGCGAGGGCGGCGTCGTCGGCGTGGATTACCACGTCCACACCGTCGCCGAGGATGTTCAGCTCGGCGTCGGTGACCAGCGCCGCGATCTCGATCAGCTTGTCCGAACCGAGATCGAGCCCGGTCATCTCGCAGTCGATCCACACCAATTCGTCGCGCACAGGGCTCACACTAACGGGCGCATACGACGTCCGTGCTGGCCCTCGCCCCCGGATCCGCCCGCAAAGTAGGGTGAGCGTTGTCGAACTGCATGCCGAATCACTGGGGAAGAGGGGCGCAGCACGATGAGCACCGATTCAGCGGCAACACCGGCGAGCCGGATCGCGGACGGCTACGCGGTCGGCGGCCAGGCACTGGAATTGGGCACCGTCGTGGTCGACGGCGCCGCCGACCCGACGGCGCAGATCCGCATTCCGTTGGCGACCGTGAACAGGCACGGGCTGGTGGCCGGCGCCACCGGAACCGGCAAGACCAAGACGCTGCAGCTGATCGCCGAACAGCTCAGCGCCGCGGGCGTGCCCGTGCTGATGGCCGACGTGAAGGGCGACCTGTCCGGGCTGTCCACACCGGGAAAGGGCGACGACAAAACCGCGGCGCGTGCCCGCGACACGGGAGACGACTGGACCGGGACGGGCTTCCCGGTGGAGTTCCTGTCGTTGGGCACGGGCGGGCTCGGCGTGCCGGTTCGGGCCACCGTCGACAGTTTCGGCCCGGTCCTGCTGTCAAAGGTGTTGGGGCTCAACGCTACTCAGGAGTCGACGCTGGGGCTGATCTTCCACTGGGCCAAGGAGAAGAAATACCAGCTGGTCACGCTGGCCAACCTGCGTGACGCCATCACCTACCTGACCAGCGACGAGGGCAAGGCCGATCTGAAATCCCTTGGCGGCGTGTCGTCGACGACGGCGGGTGTCATCCTGCGCGCGCTGGTGAATCTCGAGGGCGAGGGCGGCGACACGTTCTTCGGCGAGCCGAAGCTCGACCCGAACGATCTGCTGCGCGTCGATGCGGGCCGCGGCACCATCTCGCTGCTGGAGTTCGGCGGACAATCGTTGCGGCCGGTCATCTTCTCCACCTTCCTGATGTGGTTGCTGGCCGACCTGTTCACCGTCCTGGACGAGGTGGGCGACGTCGACAAGCCCAAGCTGGTCTTCTTCTTCGACGAGGCGCACCTGCTGTTCGCCGACGCGTCCAAGGCCTTCCTCGAGCAGGTCGAGCAGACCGTCAAGTTGATCCGCTCGAAGGGCGTCGGGGTGTTTTTCTGCACCCAGTTGCCCACCGACCTGCCCAACGATGTGCTGTCCCAGCTGGGGGCCCGGATCCAGCACGCGCTGCGGGCGTTCACGCCCGACGACCAAAAGGCGCTGTCCAAGACCGTGCGCACCTACCCGAAAACCGATGTCTATGACTTGGAGTCGGCGTTGACGTCGCTGGGGATCGGCGAGGCCGTCGTGACCGTGCTCTCCGAGAAGGGCTCTCCCACCCCGGTCGCGTGGACCCGCATGCGGGTGCCGCGCTCGCTGATGGCGTCGATCGGCAACGACGCGATCGAGGCTGCGGCGAAAGGCAGTGCGCTGCAGGAGAAGTACGGCAAGACGGTTGAGCAACCGTCGCAGCCCCAGGCCGGCCCGGCGGGTACGCAGGCGCAACCGCCGCAGGCCCAGTCCGACTACCCGCCGGTACCTTCGAACGACCCCGTCCCGCCGATGCCGGAGCCCGCGGAGCCCAAGGGGGAAAAAGGCCCGTCGATGTGGGAGGAAGTGCTGCAGAACCCCACGGTGAAAAGCGGCATCAACACGGCGATACGCGAAGCGGTGAGAAGCATTTTCGGCGGCACTGGTCGTCGCCGCCGGAAGTAGCCGGCCTTCGTCGCGACCGTAACCTGGCTGCGAAAATCCGGGCCGCAAATCGCAGCCACGTTACGCTCGCGGGGGCTTGCCCGCCCGGCGCCTACCCGCCGCCGAGCTTTTTGTAGAACGCGCCCACGATGGGTGCGACGATGGCGCGCGGTGCGTAGCCGCTCGCCACGGACATGGCCTTGGACGTCAGGCCGGGGACGACGCGCATTTTGTTGCGGCCCAACGAATCCAGGGACACCCGAGCGGTGTGTTCCGTCGAGATCCACAGGAAGTCCGGCACCAGCCGCTCCACGATCGACGCCTCGGTGTCGGCGGGCAGGTCGGTGCGGACCGGCCCGGGCGCCAGCAGCGTCACGTTGACCCCGGACCCGCGCAGTTCACCGCGCAGCGATTCGGTGAAGGTATTGACGAAGGCCTTGGTGGCGGCGTAGGTGGCGTTGTAGGGGATCGGCGAATTGCCGGCCGCCGAACCGGAAATCAGGATGCCGCCGGCCTTGCGCTCGACCATGCCGGGCAACACCGCCAACGTAAGGTCGTGCACCCCTAGGACATTGAGCTGCAATTGAGCCTTCTCGCCGGCCGGATCGAGCGTGGCAACCGGACCGAAGGTCGCGGTGCCCGCGTTGGCGCACAGGATCGAGATGGGGCGGGCGGCCAGCTCGTCGCACAGCTTCGCGCGTTCGCCCGGGTCGGCCAGATCGGCGGGTCGCACGTCGACGGTGACGTGATACTTGTCGGTCAGGCGGGCGGCCAGATCCTTCAGCAGATCCTCGCGTCGCGCGGTGACGATCAGATTGTGTCCGCGGGCGGCAAGTTCGGTGGCGAGCGCTTCACCGATGTTCTGCGAAGCTCCGGTGACAACGGCGCGCGCCTCAGGGCTTGGAGCGGGTATCGGCATGCGCCAATCGTAGACAGCCGGCGAATCGCCATCCGCAGGCGATCGCCGGCGCCGCTAGAGTGCCGGGCATGAGTCAGCCGGAGTTGCGTTCCGCCGCGCCCATGCGATCTCGCGTGGTGGCGTGGGCGCTGTGGGACTGCGGCTCGACCGGTCTGAACGCGATCGTGGCCACGTTCGTCTTCGCCGTGTATCTGACCAGCAGCGTCGGGGTGGGCATCGGGGGCAGCACCACGCCGGCGAGCTGGCTGGGCCGAGCCGCGGCCATCGCCGGGCTGACCGTCGCGGTGCTCGCGCCCGCCGTGGGCGTGTGGGTGGAGTCCCCGCATCGCAGGCGGGTGGCCCTGAGCGTGCTGACCGCCGCGGCGGTGACGCTGACCTGCTTGATGTTCTTCATCCGCGACCGGCCCGGCTACCTGTGGGCGGGTCTGGTGCTGTTGGGGGCGACGGCGGCCTGCGGCGACCTGGCCAGCGTCCCGTACAACGCCATGCTGCGCCAGCTTTCGACGCCGCAGACGGCCGGGCGGATATCCGGATTCGGCTGGGCGGCCGGCTACGGTGGCAGCGTCCTGCTGTTGCTGGTGATCTACACCGGATTCATCTCCGGATCGGGCTCGGGACCGGGCGCGACGCGCGGACTGCTGCGAATTCCCTTGCAGGACGGGCTTTATGTCCGCGAGGCGATGCTGGTGGCCGCGGCCTGGCTGGCGGTGTTCGCGCTGCCGCTGCTGTTCGTGGCGCAACGACTGAGCGAGCCGGCCGAGGTGTATCAGCCCACGAGCATGTTGGGCGGTTACCGGAAGCTGTGGACGGAGGTCTCCGCGGAATGGCGCCGCGACCGCAACCTGGTGTACTTCCTGGTCGCCAGCGCGCTGTTCCGCGACGGGCTGGCGGCGATCTTCGCCTTCGGTGCGGTCCTCGGCGTCAACGTGTACGGCATCTCCCAGGCCGACGTGCTGATTTTCGGGGTGGCGGCCTGCGTCGTCGCCGCGGTGGGTGCCGTGCTGGGCGGGTTCGTCGACCACCGGGCCGGATCGAAACCGGTCATCGTGGCCTCGCTGGTCGCGATCATCACCCTGGGACTGACCTTGATGGTGTCGTCCGGACCGGTGGCCTTCTGGGTCTGTGGGCTGCTGCTGTGCATGTTCATCGGCCCGACGCAGTCGTCGTCGCGCGCCCTGCTGCTGCAGATGGCCAAACACGGCAGGGAGGGCGTCGCGTTCGGGCTCTACACGATGACCGGTCGGGCGGTGGCGTTCCTGGCGCCGTGGCTGTTCTCGGTGTTCGTCGACGTATTCGGCGCCGTGCGTGCCGGCCTCGGCGGGATTTCACTGGTCTTGATCGCCGGGCTGCTGGCCATGCTCGTGGTCCGCGTTCCGCAGCGCGGCGAGCCGGTCACCGAACTCTCGTAAGGGGCTCGCCGCCTCGAGCTGTGGGGGATATGGACGTTCGCGCCTCGAAGCGGGGGCTCAGCCCCGGGCGTCGCAGATGGTCAGCCCGCCACCGACGCGCTTGCTGACCTGAACTCCGTCGACGGTCACGGTGCAGGTGACGCTGTGCCCGATGTTGACGATCGTGACGTTGGCCGGGTGGACGGCCGATTTCGCGAGGCTGACCTGCTTGCTCCACGGCAGCGCGACGTTGAATTCGGTCTGGATGAGGTCGCCGGTGTCGATGTACATGATGCTGATCGCGCGACCTTCGCCCGTGACCGTGTAGACGACGTCTTGCATCGCCGCCGGACCGGTCGTCGAGGTGGGCAGCTCCGGGCCGCTCGTCGGGGGTATCGGCGCGGGGATGAGGGTGGGCGACTTACGCGCCGACGGGGTGGGGCTCTCCGTTGTCGTTTCCGGCATCGCCGGCAACGGCGGGACGGCGGTCTGGGTCTTGATCGCGTCGTTGGCGAGCGCCAGTGCGATCACCAGCGCGACGACCAGCAGCACCGCAACGCCGGCGGCGACCCACAGCCAGCGCGGCGATTTCGGCCCTTCGGGCGGTGGGGGAGCCAGGCCGTGGGAGTGCGGGTCGTCCGACGCGGGGACGTCCCGTTGCCAATACGCCGGCAGCGGCCTTGTCGTGTTGGTCTCGTTGGCGGTGGGCGCCCAGGGCGACATCGTCCCGCCATAGGTGGGGGCATACGGCGTCTGATCGGCGTATGCGGGATCGGCGGGCGGGGCGTACCCCGGCTGCTGCGGCCCCGGTTGCGATGGACTAAACCGCTCGGTGGGACGTGAATCGTTCATGTCCACCTCATGGCTTGCAGGGTACCTGGGCGGGGCGCTGAAGCGCTTACTCACGGTGCGACGGGGAGCTCAGGGGCACCGATTTCCGGCCGCGAGGGCGGCGACGGTCATCGCCCGCATGACGGCGCGCGATCGTGCGGCGCGCACGCTCTTGCTGCGCGACGCGTCGGGGGATTTCATGCTGTGCGGCGTCGAATTCAGCAAGCCGAACACGGCGTGCGCGCTCAGCCGGGCGTCGGCCTCGGCCAGCTCGGGGTTCAGCTCGCGCAGCACCCCCACCCAGACCTCGACGTATTGGCGCTGCGCTTTGCGCACCTGCTTTTCGGCCTGTTCGGGCAGGTACGCCAGGTCGCGATCCTGGATGCGGATCAGGTCCGGTTCGGTCAGGACGAAGTCGAGATGGAAGTCGATCAGGCCGTCGAGCGCGGCCGCGGCATCCGAGCTGTGGGTCCGCACCTGCCGTGCGCCGGCGAGCAGCCGGGTGCTGATGCCCACCAGCAATTCGACCAGAAGCGATTCCTTGTTGGGGAAATGCCGGTAGATGGCGGGACCGCTGACGCCGGCCGCGGCGCCGATGTCTTCCAGTCGTACGGCGAGAAATCCGCGTTCGGCGAACAGCCGCTCGGCGGCGGACAGCAGTTGCAGGCGGCGGTCGGATTTCAACTGGCTCCGCCGATTTGGGGCCTCGGCGCCGCCGGCCTGGCCTTCGGAGGCAGGCGTTGTCATGACGGACCTCCGTGTGATGAATCGTCACCAACGTAGCACGAGTTATTCGCAATTAACTCGCATTATTCGCCGGGTGCGGTGCCGCTGGACCGGCAACGGCGGTAATGGTATTCTCAAGCCCCGAGTTAATGAGCATTAACTCAGCTGGACCGCCCGAGGGCAAGGAGGCTGCTGCGGCGATGGACAACGTGATGACCTCGCCCGCGAAGGCTCCCGGGGCGTCGTTCGCCGATGAGCACCGCCGGCTGGTCGGCGAACTGAACGCCCGGCTGGCCGCGGCGGCGCTCGGCGGCAACGAGCGGGCGCGGGAACGCCATGTCAGCCGCGGGAAACTGTTGCCACGCGAACGGGTGGACCGCCTGCTCGACCCCGGCAGCCCGTTCTTGGAGCTCTCACCGCTGGCCGCCGACGGCATGTACGACGACGAATCTCCCGGGGCCGGCATCATCACCGGAATCGGCCGTGTATCGGAGCGCGAGTGCGTGATCGTCGCCAACGACGCGACGGTCAAGGGCGGCACCTACTACCCGATGACGGTCAAAAAGCACCTGCGCGCCCAGGAGGTGGCGCTGCAGAACCGGCTGCCATGCATCTACCTGGTGGACTCCGGCGGGGCCTTCTTGCCGCGCCAAGACGAGGTCTTTCCGGACCGGGAGCACTTCGGCCGCATCTTCTTCAACCAGGCAACCATGAGCGCCAAGGGAATTCCGCAAGTCGCCGCGGTGCTGGGTTCGTGCACGGCGGGCGGCGCCTACGTGCCGGCGATGAGCGATGAGGCCGTCATCGTGCGCGAGCAGGGCACGATCTTTCTGGGCGGCCCGCCACTGGTCAAGGCGGCGACGGGCGAGATCGTGTCGGCCGAGGACCTCGGCGGCGGCGACCTGCACTCGCGGGTTTCCGGTGTCACCGACCACCTCGCCGACGACGACGAGCACGCGTTGCGGATCGTCCGCTCCATCGCGGCGACCTTCGGGCCGCGTGAGCCCAGCCCGTGGGAGGTGCAGCCCCCCGTCTCGCCGCGGTGCGCGCAGACGGAGCTCTACGACGTGGTGCCGCCGGACCCGCGGGTGCCCTACGACGTGCACGAGGTCATCGTGCGACTGGTGGACGGCGGCGAATTCAGCGAATTCAAGGCCAATTACGGCAAGACCCTGGTGACCGCGTTCGCCCACATCCACGGCCACCCGGTAGGGATCGTGGCCAACAACGGGGTGCTGTTCAGCGAATCCGCCTTGAAGGGCGCACATTTCATCGAATTGTGCGACAAGCGAAAGATCCCGCTGCTGTTTTTGCAGAACATCGCCGGGTTCATGGTCGGCCGGGACTACGAGGCCGGCGGCATCGCCAAGCATGGCGCCAAGATGGTCACCGCCGTCGCCTGCGCCCGGGTGCCCAAACTGACCGTCGTGATCGGCGGATCCTATGGGGCGGGCAACTACTCGATGTGCGGCCGGGCGTATTCGCCGCGATTCCTGTGGATGTGGCCCAACGCCCGGATCTCGGTGATGGGTGGCGAACAGGCCGCCTCCGTGCTGGCCACCGTGCGCGGTGAGCAGCTCAGTGCGGCGGGCAAACCGTGGTCAGCCGACGAGGAAGAGGCGTTCAAGGCGCCCATCCGCGGGCAGTACGAGGACCAGGGCAACCCCTACTACTCGACGGCCCGGCTGTGGGACGACGGGATCATCGACCCAGCCGATACGAGAACCTTTGTCGGGCTTGCCCTTTCGGTGTGCGCCCAAGCACCGTTGGAACCCGTCTCCTACGGCGTCTTCCGGATGTGAGTGCAATGTTCGAGACAGTATTGGTGGCCAACCGCGGCGAGATCGCGGTGCGGGTGATCCGGACGCTGCGCCGGCTGGGCATCCGGTCGGTGGCCGTCTACAGCGACCCCGACGCCGGCGCGCGGCACGTCCTCGAGGCCGACGACGCGGTGCGGCTGGGGCCCGCCGCGGCCCGCGAGAGCTACCTGAACATCGACAAGGTCGTCGACGCGGCCGTGCGCACCGGATCTCAGGCGATCCACCCGGGATACGGATTCCTCTCCGAGAACGCCGATTTCGCGGCGGCGTGCGAGCGGGCCGGTGTCGTGTTCCTGGGGCCTCCCGCGCAGGCGATTCAGGTGATGGGCGACAAGATCACCGCCAAGAACGCGGTCGCCGCCTTCGACGTCCCGGTGGTCCCCGGCGTGGCCAAACCGGGGCTGAGCGACGACGACCTGGTCGCCGCCGCCGACGAGGTCGGATACCCGGTCTTGATCAAGCCGTCGGCGGGCGGCGGCGGCAAGGGCATGCGCCTGGTGGACGAACCGGCCAAGCTGCGCGAGGCGCTGGTGGGTGCCCGACGCGAGGCCGCCTCGTCGTTCGGCGACGACACGCTCTTTCTGGAACGGTTTGTGTTGCGCCCCAGGCACATCGAGGTGCAGGTGCTCGCCGACACGCACGGCAACGTCGTGCACCTCGGCGAGCGGGAGTGCAGCCTGCAACGGCGCCATCAGAAGGTCATCGAGGAGGCGCCCTCGCCGTTGCTCGACGAGGCGACCCGGGCGCGCATCGGCGCGGCCGCCTGCAGCACGGCGCGCAGCGTCGACTACGTCGGCGCGGGCACGGTCGAGTTCATCGTCTCCGCCGACCGTGCGCAAGATTTCTTTTTCATGGAAATGAACACCCGCCTGCAGGTCGAGCACCCGGTGACCGAGGCGGTCACCGGGCTGGACCTGGTGGAGTGGCAGCTGCGCGTCGGCGCCGGCGAGAAGCTCACGTTCGCCCAGGACGACATCGAATTGCGCGGGCACGCGATCGAGGCCCGGGTGTACGCCGAGGATCCGGCGCGCGGATTCCTGCCCACCGGCGGCCGGGTGCTGCAGGTCTTCGAGCCCTCCGGCAACGGGGTGCGGGTCGACTCGTCGCTGCTGCCCGGCACGCTGGTCGGCAGCGACTACGACCCGATGCTGAGCAAGGTGATCGCGCACGGGGACGACCGTGACGAGGCGCTGGCGAAACTCGACCGGGCGCTGAGCCACACGGCAATCCTGGGCGTGCAGACCAATATCGAGTTCCTGCGGTTCCTGCTCGCCGACGAGCGGGTACGGGCCGGCGACCTGGACACCGCCCTGCTCGATGAGCGGCTGGCGGACTTCGCGCCGCTGCCGGCCCCTGATGACGTGCTCGCCGCGGCCGGCCTCTACCGACAATCGGCTCTCGCCTCCCGGGCCCACCGCTTCGCGGGCAATCCCTGGGCGGCGCCTACGGGATGGCGCGTCGGCGGCAGCGCGGCGCCGGTTCGCACCGACATGCGCACCCCGCTGCGCAGCGAGACCGTGTCGGTGTGGGGGCTTCCCGGCGCCGCCACGGTGCAGGTCGGCGACGCGGAAACCTGTTCGGCCGCTGTGCAAGTCGAACCCGCACGAATGAGCGCGGTGATCGACGGCCTGCGCCGCGACTACCGATGGGCCGAAGCCGACCGCCACCTGTGGATCGCCGACGAGCGCGGCACCTGGCATCTGCGCGAGGCCGAGGAGAACAAGATCCACCGCGCCGCGGGGGCGCAGCGGGCGGAAATCCTCAGTCCGATGCCGGGCAGCGTCATCGCCGTCCAAACCCCCTCCGGCACCGCCGTTTCCGAAGGCGACGTCGTGGTCGTCGTCGAGGCGATGAAGATGGAACACTCGCTGGCCGCACCGGTTTCCGGACAGGTGGAGGTGCTGGTCTCGGTGGGTGATCAAGTGACCGTGGATCAGGTGCTGGCCCGGCTGATCCCGGAAGAAGAAAGCAAGGACGAGACATGACCACATCCATCAGCGCGGGGACGCTGCCCAAGGAATACGAAGACCTTCGCGACACCGTCGCCGAGTTCGCGCGCACCGTCGTCGCCCCCGTGTCGGCCAAACACGATGAGGAGCACAGCTTCCCGTACGAAGTCGTCGCCAAGATGGGGGAGATGGGCCTGTTTGGCCTGCCGTTCCCCGAGGAGTACGGCGGCATGGGCGGCGACTACTTCGCGCTGGCGCTGGCGCTCGAGGAACTCGGCAAGGTCGACCAGTCGGTGGCGATCACGCTCGAGGCCGGGGTGGGTCTGGGCTCGATGCCCATCTACCGGTTCGGTACCGAGGAACAGAAGCGCACGTGGCTGCCGGACCTGACCGCCGGCCGGGCGCTGGCGGGCTTCGGGCTCACCGAGCCCGGTGCCGGGTCCGACGCGGGCGCCACCCGCACCACGGCCCGGCTCGAGGGCGGTGAGTGGGTGATCAACGGCAGCAAGCAATTCATCACCAACTCGGGCACCGACATCACCTCCCTGGTCACCGTCACCGCCGTCACCGGCACCGTCGGGGCGGACAAAAAGGAGATCTCGACGATCATCGTGCCCAGTGGCACACCGGGATTCACCGTCGAACCAGTCTACAGCAAGGTGGGCTGGAACGCGTCGGACACCCATCCGCTGAGCTTCGCCGACGCCCGGGTCCCGGAGGAGAACCTGCTCGGCGCGCGTGGGCGGGGCTATGCGAACTTCCTGTCGATCCTGGACGAGGGTCGCATCGCGATCGCCGCGCTGTCGACCGGGGCGGCGCAGGGCTGCGTCGACGAGAGCGTCAAGTATTCCAAGGAACGCCAGTCGTTCGGCCAGCCGATCGGCTCCTACCAGGCGATCAGCTTCAAGATCGCGCGAATGGAAGCGCGTGCCCACGTCGCCCGCACGGCGTACTACGATGCCGCTGCAAAGATGTTGGCGGGCAAGCCCTTCAAGAAGGAGGCGGCCATCGCGAAGATGATCGCGTCGGAAGCGGCGATGGACAACGCCCGCGACGCAACGCAGATCCACGGAGGGTATGGCTTCATGAACGAGTATCCGGTGGCGCGTCACTACCGCGACAGCAAGATCCTCGAAATCGGTGAGGGCACCACCGAGGTGCAGCTGATGCTCATCGCGCGATCGCTGGGCCTGTCATGACGGACGGCAACGAGGGCGGCAAGTCAGTTGTCCAGCGCGGCTTGTGGTTTGAAGAGTTCGAGATCGGCACCACCTACCTGCACCGGCCCGGCCGCACGGTCACCGAAGCCGACAACGTCTTGTTCACCACGCTGACCATGAACACCCAGTCGCTGCACCTCGACGCCGCCTGGGCGGCCGAGCAGCCGGGCTTTCGGGGCGAGCGGCTGGTGAACTCCATGTTCACCCTGTCCACGGTGGTGGGGCTCTCGGTGTCGCAGCTGACGCTCGGCACCATCGTGGCCAACCTCGGCTTCTCCGAGGTGTCCTTCCCCAAGCCCGTCTTCCACGGCGACACCCTCTACGCCGAAACCGTGTGCACGGCCAAGCGCGAGTCGAAGAGCCGGCCCGGCGAGGGCATCGTCACCCTCGAGCACACCGGGCGCAATCAGCACGGCGATGTCGTCGCGCGCGCCGTGCGCACCACGCTGGTCCAGAAGCGCCCGGCCGACCAGGAGGCCAAGTGAACCTGCACGCCGCCGGCCCCGGATGGCTGTTCTGCCCGGCCGACCGGCCCGAACGTTTCGCGAAGGCCGCCGCCGCGGCCGACGTGGTGATCCTCGACCTCGAGGATGGCGTGGCCGAGGCGGACAAGCCCGCCGCCCGCGAGGCGTTGCAGGGGACGCCGCTGGATCCCGAGCGCACCGTGGTGCGGATCAACGCGGCCGTCACCGACGAATACCCCCGCGACCTCGAGGCCCTCGCCGAGACCGCCTACACGACGGTGATGCTGTCCAAGACCGAATCGGCGGCGCAGGTGGAGGCGTTGGCCCCGCGCGACGTGATCGCGCTGCTGGAGACGCCGCGCGGCGCGGTGTTCGCCACCGAAATCGCGGCGGCGCAGGGCACGGTGGCGCTGATGTGGGGCGCCGAGGACCTGGTTGCCACGCTCGGCGGTAGCTCCAGCCGCTGGGCCGACGGGACATACCGGGATGTCGCGCACCACGTGCGCTCGACGGCTCTGCTCACCGCGTCCGCCTTCGGCCGGGTGGCGCTCGACGCGGTCCACCTGGATATCCGCGACCTCGACGGCTTGCGGACCGAGGCCGAGGACGCCGTCGCGCTGGGGTTCGGCGGGACCGTGTGCATCCACCCCAGCCAGATCCCGGTGGTGCGCGAGGCGTATCGCCCCAGTGAGGACAGGCTGGACTGGGCGCGACGAGTGTTGACGGCCGCGCGCAGCGAGCGAGGGGTCTTCGCGTTCGAAGGGCAGATGGTCGACTCGCCGGTGCTCAAACACGCGCACATGACGTTGCGCAGGGCGGGTGAGGCCGTCCCCGACTGACGGCCCCGGCTGTTCAGCGACACCGCCCGGCGCGGCCCAGCGCGACACGTTCCGCAGTCTTCGCAATCAGCGCGGTCTCTTCTGATTTGAGGGCATAATGGGGAATACGCCAGTGTCGCGGCGAGCGAAGCCTTTCGTGTAGCTGGCGATCGACTTCCGCTCGCGGTAGGTCTCGGCTGACCGTTTGCTGGGACCCGCTGTGGCTCGTGGGGCCACGCGGCACCCGGCGAGGGAGGCGGTGTGGCGCAGATGTCTCAGATGCCCATGGCGGTCGACCTCGAACCGGTGCAACTCGTCGCCGCCGATGGCTCGCCGACATCCGAACGCCGTTACGGCCGTGACCTTCCCGCCGAGACGCTGAGCTGGCTCTACGAGATGATGGTGATCACCCGGGAACTCGACGCCGAATTCGTGAACCTCAAGCGGCAGGGCGAGCTGGGCCTCTTCGCATCCTGCCGCGGCCAGGAGGCCGCCCAGATCGGTGCGGCGGCGTGCCTGCGCAAAACCGACTGGCTGTTTCCCCAATATCGGGAGCTGGGCGCCTTTTTGGTGCGCGGCATCCCGCCCGGGCACGTAGGGGCCGTGTGGCGCGGAACCTGGCATGGCGGCCTGGACTTCACCAAGAAGTGCTGCGCCCCGTTCTCCATTCCGATCGGCACCCAGACCCTGCATGCCGTGGGCGCGGCGATGGCCGCCCAACGGCTGGGCGAAGATTCGGTGACGCTGGCCTTCCTCGGCGACGGCGCCACCAGCACGGGAGATGTGCACGAGGCGCTGAACTTCGCCGCCGTGTTCACCACGCCCTGCGTGTTCTTCGTGCAGAACAACCAGTGGGCGATCTCGACGCCGATCGACAAGCAGACCGCCGCACCCTCGCTGGCGCACAAGGCGATTGGCTACGGCATGCCCGGAATTCGGGTGGACGGAAACGACGTCCTGGCCTGCTACGCCGTGACGGCCGAGGCCGCCGCCCGCGCCCGCGCCGGCGGCGGCCCGACGTTGATCGAGGCGGTCACCTACCGCCTGGGCCCGCACACCACCTCCGACGACCCCAGCCGGTACCGGACACAAGGCGAAGTCGATCACTGGCTGGCGCTGGACCCGATACCGCGGTACCGCGCCTATCTGCGGGCCCAGGGCCTGTGGTCAGAACGCTTGGAGGAACGGGTCATTGGCCGGGCACAGCGAATGCGCACCGAACTGCGCGACGCGATGGTCGATGCGCCCGATTTCGACATCGACGAGGTGTTCACCTCGGTGTACGCCGATATCACGCCGGGATTGCAGGCGCAGCGCCAGCAGCTGCGGGCCGAACTCGACGGAAGTGATTGAGAGGCGTCAATGACTCAGCTCGCTGATCGTCCGGCCGGCCATGACGAAACACGCACCGCGGCAGTGGAAAGCGTGGCGCTTGGTGCGCAGCCGTTGACCATGGTGCAGGCGCTGAACCGCGCCCTGCACGACGCGATGGCCGCCGACGATCGGGTGCTGGTGTTCGGCGAAGACGTCTCGGTCGCGGGAGGGGTGTTCCGCGCGACCGAGGGAGTGGCCGAGGCGTTCGGCGAGAGTCGTTGCTTTGACACGCCGCTGGCGGAGTCCGCCATCATCGGGATCGCGGTGGGGCTGGCGTTGCGTGGCTTCGTGCCGGTGCCCGAGATTCAGTTCGACGGGTTTTCCTACGCGGCCTTCGACCAAGTGGTCAGCCACCTGGCGAAGTACCGTACCCGCACCCGCGGCCAGATCAACATGCCGGTGACCGTCCGGATCCCGTCGTTCGGGGGAATCGGTGCCGCAGAACACCATTCGGATTCCACCGAGACCTATTGGGCGCACACCGCCGGGTTGAAGGTGGTGGTGCCGTCCAGCCCCTCCGACGCGTATTGGCTGTTGCGCCACGCGATCGCCTGCCCGGACCCGGTGATGTTCCTGGAGCCGAAGCGGCGCTACCAGGGCCGCGGCCTGGTCGACGCCACCCGGCCCGAACCACCGATCGGGCGGGCGATGGTGCGCCGGCCGGGCACCGACGTGACGGTGGTGACCTATGGGAGCTTGGTCGGCACGGCCGTCGGCGCCGCCGACGAGGCCCAGCGCCAGCGTGGTTGGAGCCTGGAGGTCATCGACCTGCGGTCACTGGCGCCCCTGGACTTCGACACCGTCGCCGCGTCGATCCACCGGACCGGGCGCTGCGTGGTGATGCACGAGGGCCCGCGCACCCTCGGGTTCGGGGCGGAGCTGGCCGCCCGCATACAAGAGGAAATGTTCTACGAGCTGGAGGCGCCGGTGTTGCGCGCGTGCGGGTTTGACACCCCCTACCCGCCGGCCCGGTTGGAGAAGTGGTGGCTGCCGGGCCCCGACCGGCTACTGGACTGCGTCGAGCGCGCTTTGGAACAGCCATGACCGGCCCGTCCGCGCAAGAGCGGGTCAAGCCGTTTCGGGTCCCCGACCTCGGCGAGGGGCTCGAAGAAGTGACGGTGACGCACTGGAACGTCGCGGTGGGCGACGACGTCGAGCTCAACCAGGTGTTGTGCACGGTGGAGACCGCCAAGGCCGAGGTGGAGATCCCCAGCCCGCACGCCGGGAGGGTCGTCGAAATGAACGGCGCCGAGGGCGATGTGCTCAAGGTGGGGGCGGTGCTGGTGCAGATCGACACGGCACCGGGAAGCGGCGAGCCGCCGGCGGCCGCGACGGCGCCGCCCACATTGGTCGGCTACGGTGCCGATGCCGGCGTCGACAGCAGCCGGCGGACGGGGCGTCCGCTGGCCGCCCCTCCGGTGCGCAAACTCGCCAAACAATTGATGGTCGACCTGGCGTCGTTGCCGCACCGCGCCGGGGCCGTCATCACCCGCGAGGATGTGCTGGCGGCGGCCGGCGGGACCGGGAACGGGGCCGATGTCCGATCGATTCGTGGCGTGCAGGCCCGGATGGCGGAGAAGATGGCCTTGTCGCACAAGGAGATTCCGCCCGCAAAGGTCACCGTCGAGGTGGACTGCACCGAGTTGGTGCGGCTGTCCGATCGGCTCCGCACGAAGGATCAGAAAATAACACCCTTCGTGCTGACGCTGCGGCTGCTGGTCATCGCGTTGCGCCACAACGAGATTCTGAACTCGACCTGGGTCGACTCGCCGCAGGGCCCGCAGCTGCGCGTCGACCACCGAGTGCACCTGGGCATCGCCGCGGCCACCCAACGCGGGCTGCTCGTCCCGGTGCTGGCCGACGCCCACGCCAAGACGACACGCGAATTAGCTGCTCGCGCAGCCGAATTGATCGCCGGCGCGCGTGTGGGCACCCTGACGCCGAACGAGCTGACGGGTTCGACGTTCACCGTGTCGAACTTCGGGGCGCTGGGTGTCGACGACGGCGTGCCGGTGATCAATCACCCCGAAGCGGCCATCCTCGGGATGGGAGCGATCAAGCCGCGGCCGGTGGCCCTGGGCGCCGAGATCGTGGTGCGCCCGACGATGTCGCTGACCTGCGTGTTCGATCACCGCATCGCCGATGGCGCACAGGCGGCCCAATTTGTCTGCGAGTTAAGGGATCTGATCGAGTCACCCGAGATCGCGCTGCTGGATTTGTGACGCGCGCCCCAACCTACTTGCGTTGCGCCGCGGCGAGCCGCTGCGCGAATTCTGGTGACTGGATCGAGTGGACCTGCGGCCCAAGCTCGGCGCGCATGGCCTGCTGGTGTTGCTCGTGGTCCAGCGACCCCGGACTGACGGTGGCGCGCATGGTCTCCTTGGTCGCCAGCACCACCTCGCGCGGCGCCGCCGCCGGCCCGGCGGCCAGTTCCAGCGCGGCGGCCACCGGATCGTCGGCGACACTGAGCGCCAAGCCATGCCGCACGGCGGCGTCGGCGTCGAAGCGCATGCCGAACAGCAACGCCGCGCGGGCGGCCTGTGGGCCCACCGCGCGCTGCAGCATCCAGGTCGCGCCCCCGCCCGGGTGAAGCCCCAGCTTCTGGAATCGCGCATCGAACAGGGCGGCGGGTCCGGCGATGCGCACGTCGGCCGCCAGGGCCAGATTCAGGCCTGCCCCGACGGCCGCGCCGTTGACGGCGGCGATGGTGGGGAGTCGGCAACTGCCGATGGCCATAAAGCCGTCGTAAAGCTGCTGCAGGCCGGTCTCGGCCGCTCCGCCGCCCGCGGCCCCCAGGGCACTGAGGTCTGCGCCCGCGCAGAACGCCTTGCCGGCCCCGGTGACCACCACGGCGTGCACGTCGGGATCGGCTTCGACCCGTTCGACGGCCGCGCGCAGCAGCCCCGACATCTCGGCGGTCACCGCGTTGCGGCGGTCGGGATCGTTGACGGTGATGAGCGCGACGCGGTTGTCAACGTCGAGCAAGACCAGATCGGACTGGGCCATATCGGGCACCTCCGGCTTGGGGTTTGGGTTGCGGCCGGGCCTGACCCACCGGTTCGTCCGGCGGCGGCGTGACGGGCGAGGTAAGGGTACTGCGCGCCCGGCTGGGTGGGATCGCCGGTGTGAACGCGATTAGCACGGTGCGCAGGAATGGGTCGTCAAGGAAACAACGGCCACCGCTCTTATTGGACATCTCCCCGGCCGAACGCCATTCACGGCTCACCCCAGTATCTGCGGCCCGAAGTGGCGCAAACCCGCCAATCTTTGCGGGTGCACGAGGGATTCGGAATCTACAACTAATGCTGTGTTTATGAAGCCATTATCTGCAACTTTGGGACTCTTCGTCTGCTCCCCGGAAAGACCAGCGCAAACGCATAACCTGCCAGCTTTGGGGCAGGCGGGGATTGCGGCCGTCACCGGTTCGCCCGGCATCCGCGGAGACTTGCGACAAACTAGGACTCGGGTTTCGCCAACTTCTTAGCTAGCTCATCGAGTTCGGCCTGACGCTCACGCACCGCACACGCCCGCCGATCCCGGCCCGCCCCCTGCAGGGCGGGCCTCGGCAAGGCATTGCTACGCAACTTGATGTTGGCGTAATGGATTGCGGCATCGATCATTTCGATATAGCGCTCCGCGTCATGCTCCGAGCAGGACCCCTCGATCCGCTGGACTTCGTCCCAGCAAGGATAGGACGAGTACCGGGCATCAAGTTGTTGCTGCGAAACCTGAGATCCGAAGTAACATCGCCAATCTCGGCTCAGCCAACCCCTCGTCTTCACTTCGACTTTGATTCGACTACCCACGCCGGCTATGAACCTCGGCTCCCCGACGCGGACTACCGGCTGCCAGTCATTCGACGCCATATATCGCCAACCCCTCGAAGAGAAGACGCCCTAACTAATGATCTCCCCGAGGGCGTCAACTGCTCGTCGTGACACGCTGTTCCAAGAATACTGAATCCTCGAACTTTGGATAGTCACTTTGACTAAGCCCGGGCACCCGACGTATGCGGGCCGGCCCGAATAGCCATTACCGCCGGTCCTATCCGGCGCCTGGTAAGCCGCGATTTCATCTGCGAATAACGCCGTGACCTGCATCACTACGCCATTCTGGGCGGGCCGCCGGGACGCGCCGTCCCGTCGGCCGCAGCGGGAGGAGCGGGACTGCGGCCAAGGATTCATTGAGATTCCGCCAAGGCCGACTTCGCACGCTCATCTCAGCTCGCGAGAGCGCCCATTCGGCATCGACGCTAGGAGCGACCCATGCGGACCGCGGCGGACAAGAGGACGAACGATCGGCGGCTCGGATGCCTGCGCCTGTTCCTGGTCGCTGCCGCCACGGCCGGGCTGGTCGGTCTCGGCATCGGCGTTGCTTACCTCAATCGACCGGCGGTCGGACGGCCGTGTTCGGTGCCGAACGCGACCGGCGGCACCATGTCGTGCACTCCGGCGCTGAACGGAAATCGAGAAGCGGTCTGGCGGTATGTTGCGGAGCGCTGACGCCACAACGGCAAGTGGCGTAACAGATTTCGCTCACGATTCCCTCGACGTCCGCCTGGGCAAGGACGAAGGAGCGCCGCCAGCCTCGCGGATCCTGGAAAATTTTGTGCCTATTTCTGCGGACACCGCCGTGGGGGATCCCGGCCGGGCGTACGCTCTCCGGTTATGACCAGGGGGAAGAAGGTCTTGCTTTCGCTGCTGCTCGCGTTCGCCGTCTCAACGACGTCGGTGAGCTGCATACCTATTGACATACCCACCTGCCCGGCCGGCGGCGGCCCGGTCGGCTGCTGATCGCCAGCGCTGCAGGAATGGGAGCGGCCCGGACGTCGGGCGCTGATGTCATGGCGGGATTCCTGCGCGCCCGCACACCTTGCCTCACAACTGTGCCCCCGGCAGGATTCGAACCTGCGACCTAGGGATTAGAAGGCCCTTGCTCTATCCACCTGAGCTACGGAGGCAATGCGCAGGTCAGTCTATCCAACCGCCCCCGCCGGCCCGATTCCCCGCCGCCACGCGCGCGAAAAGCCTTCCCGCGCCGCGTTTATCGGTTATCGTGATGGGCCTCGACACACGTACAACATCGGCCGGCCATCGGCCGTTAACCGCAACGAGGCGTGTGCCTGACGTCGAGGGGTGACGTAGTCATGAGCGTGGCCAGTAACCTGACTTCGCGCTATTCCTGGGCTAATGCCCAGGCATCACGCCTGGCGGCCGAGGCCAGGGGTGCGTATCAGACCGGCACCCTGTTGCTGCGGGGAGGCCCGTTCGCGCTGGGCTGTTTCGCCGGCTGGCTTTTCACAGAGTTTCCCCCGCACGTCGTGACCGGTCACGCGCTGTCGCGGGTCGCGCATCCGTCGATCGGCCGCGTCGGCAAGACGCTGGCCGCCCAGCGGGCGGATCAGACCCTCACCACCGCGCTCGAGGAATCCTTCGGGCCCGACTTCCGTGACCAGGTATGTCACCCGACCGCGGTGGGGGCGGTGTGCGCCCCGCGCGGTGGCCTGTTGGGCAGGCCCGGCCCGCACCGCCGGTATGCGGCACAGACTTCCGACATCTCCTACGGCCCCCGCGGCCGCGACAACCTGCTCGACATCTGGCGGCGCGACGACCTGGCGCCCGGGTGCCGGGCACCGGTCCTGATCCAGGTGCCGGGCGGGGCGTGGGCGCTGAACGGCAGGCGCCCGCAGGCCTACACGC
Organism: Mycobacterium sp. WUMAC-067; assembly: GCF_020217485.1. Classification (GTDB taxonomy): domain Bacteria; phylum Actinomycetota; class Actinomycetes; order Mycobacteriales; family Mycobacteriaceae; genus Mycobacterium. The sequence continues at coordinate 31,526 of NZ_JAEKMI010000009.1, forward strand.
TGATGAGCCGCATGGTCCAACTCGGCTGGATCTGCGTGTCGATCGACTACAGCAAGAGCCCGCGCAGTGCTTTCCCCGCGCATCTCGTCGACGTCAAGCGGGCGATCGCGTGGGTCCGGGAGAACATCGCCGACTACGGCGGGGACCCGGACTTCATCGCGATCACCGGCGGGTCGGCGGGTGGGCACCTGGCCTCCCTGGCGGCGCTCACCCCGAACGATCCCGACTTTCAGCCCGGTTTCGAGGACGCCGACACCAGCGTCCAGGCCGTCGCCCCCTATTACGGCGTCTACGATTTCACCGACTTCGAGAACATGCACGAACTGATGCTGCCGTTTCTGGAGCAGTTCGTGGTGAAGGCCCGTTACGCCGACGAGCCGGAACGGTTCACCGCGGCGTCACCGATTTCCTATGTGCACCCCGACGCGCCGCCGTTCTTCGTGCTGCACGGCGAGAAAGACGAACTGGTTCCCAGCGGCCAGGCCCGCGCGTTCTGTGCGGCGCTGCGCGCGGCCGGCGCCCCCACGGTGGCCCACGCCGAACTGGCCAACGCGCATCACGCTTTCGACATCACCCCGACGGTTCGGTCGCGGCTGGCCGCCGACGCCGTCGCCGATTTCCTGGGTGTCGTCTACGGGCGGCGTGTCAGCTCCGTCCTGGATTCGCTGCCGCTGTCGGCCACTTCCGCCAGTTGAGGGCCAGCTGAGCGCGGGGTCATAAGTCCTCGCCGCTGCTTTCACCAGCGGGGTAACCCGACTAGCGTTGTGGTGACCATCAGGGTTCGCGGGTGCAAGGCGGGAGGCGTGATCGACGGTGACAAGGTTGGTTCGTCGAGTTGATGGCCATGACTGAGTCCGTCGAGGCGATCAAATTGTCCGACGAGCTTGGGCCGGTCGACTACCTCATGCATCGGGGCGAAGCGAATCCTCGCACCCGGTCGGGGATCATGGCGCTGGAGCTGTTGGACACCACCCCGGACTGGCAGCAGTTCCGGGCCCGCTTCGAAAACGCCTCCCGACGGGTGCTGCGCCTCCGGCAAAAGGTGGTCGTGCCGACCTTGCCGACGGCGGCGCCGCGCTGGGTGGTCGATCCCGATTTCAACCTGGATTTCCATGCGCGCCGGGTGCGCGTGTCCGAACCCGGCACGCTGCGTGACGTGTTCGACCTCGCCGAGGTCACCCTGCAGTCACCGATGGACATCTCCCGGCCGCTGTGGACGGCCACCCTGGTCGAGGGCTTGGCCGACGGGAAGGCGGCGACCCTGCTGCATGTCAGCCACGCCGTCACCGACGGTGTCGGCGGGGTCCAGATGTTCGCCGAAATCTATGACCTCGAGCGCGACCCGCCCGCCAAGCCGACGCTGCCGCTGCCCATCCCGCAGGACCTGACGTCGAATGACCTTATGCGCCAAGGCATTAACCACCTGCCGCTCGCCGTGGTCGGCGGCGTCCTGGGCGCGCTGTCCGGGGCGGTGTCGGCGGCCGGGCGAGTGGTGCTGGAACCGACGGCCACCGTCTCGGGAATCGTCGGGTACGCCATGTCGGGCATGCGGGTGCTCAACCGGGCCGCCGAGCCGTCGCCGCTGCTGCGCCGGCGCAGCCTGACCACCCGCAGCGAAGCGATCGACATCCCGCTGTCCGACCTGCACAAGGCCGCCAAAGCCGGCGGCGGATCGATCAACGACGCCTATCTCGCCGGGTTGTGCGGAGCCTTGCGCCGCTACCACGAGGCGTTCGGCGTGCCGATCAGCACGCTGCCGATGGCGGTGCCGGTCAACCTTCGGGCCGAAGCGGACAACGCCGGCGGCAACCGGTTCACCGGTGTCAACCTGGCCGCGCCGATCGGCACCGTCGACCCGGTCTCCCGGATGAAGAAGATCCGCGCGCAGATGACCCAGCGTCGCGACGAGCCCGCGATGAACATCATCGGTTCTTTTGCCCCGGTGCTCAGCGTCTTGCCCACAGCCGTGCTGGAAGGACTCACCGGCTCGGTGATCGGCTCGGACGTGCAGGCCAGCAATCTCCCGGTCTTTCCGGGAGACACCTACCTCGCCGGCGCAAAAGTCTTGCGGCAGTACGGTATCGGACCGCTGCCGGGCGTGGCGATGATGGTGGTGCTGATCTCGCGTGGCGGGTGGTGCACCATCACCGTGCGCTACGACAGGGCCTCGGTGCGCAACGACGCACTTTTCGCCCAGTGCCTGCTCGACGGCTTCGACGAAATCCTGGCGCTGGCCGGTGATCCTCCGCCGCGCGCGGTACCCGCCTCGTTCACCGAGTCCGCCGTGTCGTCTCGATCGGCGGCGGGCTCATGAGCGCGTCCAAAGAGCGGGACGAAGACACCCCAGAAAGCGGGGCGGACATGCGGCTGCCCGGCTCGGTGGCCGAGATCATGGCCAGCCCCGCCGGCGCGAAAATCGGTGCGTTCTTCGACCTGGACGGCACCCTGGTCGCTGGGTTCACCGCGGTCATCCTGACCCAGGAGCGGCTGCTGCGCCGCGACATGGGTGTGGGGGAGCTGCTCGGCATGGTCCAGGCCGGGCTGAGCCACACGCTGGGGCGTATCGAGTTCGAGGACCTCATCGGCAAGGCCGCCGCGGCGCTGGCGGGCCGGCTGCTCGACGACCTGGACGAGATCGGCGAGCGGTTGTTCGTCCAGCGCATCGAGTCCCGGATCTACCCGGAGATGCGCGAGCTGGTGCGCGCCCACATGGCCCGCGGCCACACCGTGGTGCTCAGCTCGTCGGCGCTGACCATCCAGGTCAATCCGGTCGCGCGGTTCCTCGGCATCCCCAACACGCTGACCAACAAATTCGAGACCACCGAAGACGGCATACTCACCGGCGGCGTCGAGAAGCCGATCCTGTGGGGCCCGGGCAAAGCCGCTGCGGTGCAACGCTTTGCGGCCGAGCACGACATCGACCTCAAGGACAGCTACTTCTACGCCGACGGTGACGAGGACGTCGCGCTGATGTATCTGGTCGGCAATCCGCGGCCGACGAATCCCGAAGGCAAGATGGCCGCGGTGGCCAAGCGCCGCGGCTGGCCGATCCTGCGGTTCAGCAGCCGCGGTCCGGTGGGTTTGCGGCGGCAGGTGCGCACGCTCGCCGGACTCGGCTCGATCGTCCCCGTCGGCGCCGGCGCGGTGGCAATGGGTGTGCTGACCGGGAGCCGGCGGCGTGGAGCCAACTTCTTCACCTCCGTGTTCTCCCAAACGGTGCTCGCGACCACCGGAGTGCATCTCAATGTCGTCGGGAAAGAGAACCTGACCGCGCAACGTCCGGCCGTCTTTATCTACAACCACCGCAACCAGGTTGACCCGGTCATCGCCGGTGCGCTGGTGAACGACAACTGGGTGGCCGTAGCCAAGAAGGAACTGCAGAAGAACCCGATCATGGCCCTGCTCGGCAAGGCGTTGGACGGGGTGTTCATCGACCGCGACGATTCGGCCTCGGCGCTCGAGACGATGCGCACGGTCGAAGAGCGAGCCAAGAACGGCCTCTCCATTCTGATGGCTCCGGAGGGCACCCGGCTCGACACCACCGAGGTCGGCCCGTTCAAGAAGGGGCCGTTCCGACTCGCGATGGCCGCGGGCATCCCGATCGTCCCGATCGTGATCCGCAACGCCGAGCTCGTTGCCGCCAGGAACTCGGCCATCATCAATCCCGGCACCGTCGACGTCGCGGTCTTTCCTCCGATCTCGGTGCAGGACTGGACAGTTGACACGCTTACCGAGCGCATCGCCGAGGTCCGCCAGCTGTATTTGGACACGCTCGCCCACTGGCCCGTCGGCGAACTGCCCGAGGTCGACCTGTACGCCGAGAAGAAGGCGGCCACCAAAGCCCGCAGCCGGGCCACCAAAACCACCGCCAAGAAGGCCGCGGCGAAAAAGGCCCCAGCGAAGTCGGCGAGCAAGCCCCGCGCGAAAAAGGCTGCGCCCAAGGCGAATCCGAACGCATCCGAGGTTGCGCTCAAGGACGGTGAGGTACAACAGCCCGCCGCGGGCGGAACCGTCGGCGCCGAATCACCGGAATCGCAGCCCCGAGGGCATCCGTGACCGAACCGGCGGCAGATACCAGCGCCATCCTTGCCGGAACCGACTCGCTGGTCTTGGCGTCGATGGCCTCTCCGCTCGAGATGGAACTGGTCACGACGTGGCTGGACCAACAACGTGCCGGCCACCCGGGCGCGAAATTCGACCTGGTCCCACTTCCCGCGCTCGACGCGCCGCCGGAAGCGATGACATCCCTGGCCGAGCAGCTCGAGTCCGGAGAAGGCCGTTCGATCGTGCCGGTGCGGGTGTTCTGGCTGCCCCCGCCGGATCGCGGGCGGCTCGCGAGGCTGGCCGGGCTGCTGCCCGGCCGGGATCCCTACCACCCCAACCAGCGCCTGCAAACACAGATCCTGCGCAGCGCTCCCCAGCGGGCGCGGGTGGTGGCCGGCGAATCGGCCACCGTCTCCGAACTCCGCCGGCAGTGGCGTGACACCACCGTCGGCGACGACAAGAGCGACTTCGCCCAATTCGTGATCCGCCGCGCCATCTTGGCGATGGAGCGCGTCGAGTACCGAATCCTCGGGCCGCAGTACAAATCGCCGCGGCTGGTGAAGCCGGAGATCTTGGCGTCCAGCCGGTTTCGCGCCGGCCTGGCCAAGATCCCGGGCGCAACCGTCGACGAGGCCGGAAAGATGCTCGACGAACTCGCCACCGGGTGGAGCAGGGCGTCGGTCGACCTGGTCTCGGTGCTCGGCAGGATGATCAGCCGCGGGTTCGATCCCGAGATCGACTATGACGCGTACCAGGTTGCCGCGATGCGCACCGGTCTGGACGCCCACCCGGCGGTGCTGTTGTTTTCCCACCGTTCCTACATCGACGGCGCCGTGGTGCCGGTGGCCATGCAGGAGAACCGGTTACCGCCGGTGCACGTGTTCGCCGGCATCAACCTGTCGTTCGGCGCGATGGGCCCGCTGCTGCGGCGTTCCGGTGTCATCTTCATCCGCCGCAACATCGGCAACAACCAGCTCTACAAGTACGTGCTGCGCGAATACGTCGGCTACATCGTCGAAAAGCGGTTCAACCTGAGCTGGTCCATCGAGGGCACCCGTTCGCGCACCGGAAAGATGCTGCCGCCCAAGCTCGGTCTGCTGGCCTACGTCGCCGACGCTTACCTGGACGGTCGCAGCGAAGACATTCTGCTGCAACCGGTTTCGATCAGCTTCGATCAGCTGCACGAGACCGCCGAGTACGCCGCCTACGCCCGCGGCGGGGAGAAGACACCCGAGGGTGTCGGCTGGTTGTACAACTTCATCAGGGCGCAGGGCGAACGCAACTACGGCAAGATCTACGTCCGGTTCCCCGAAGCCGTGTCGATGCGCCAGTACCTCGGCGCCCCGCACGGCCCGCTGTCACAGGACCCGGATGCCAAACGGCTTGCGCTGCAGAAGATGTCGTTCGAAGTCGCGTGGCGGATACTGCAGGCCACACCGGTGACGGCGACGGGTCTGGTGTGCGCCCTGCTGCTGACCACGCGCGGCGCGGCGTTGACGTTGGACCAGCTGCACCACACGCTGCAGGACTCGCTGGACTATCTGGAACGCAAACAGAATCCGATGTCGACCAGCGCATTGCGGCTGCGCTCGCACGACGGCGTCCGTGCGGCCGTCGACGCGCTGTCCAACGGGCACCCCATCACCCGGGTCGACGGCGGCCGGGAGCCGGTGTGGCACATCGCGGCCGAAGAGCAGCACGCCGCGGCGTTCTACCGCAACTCGGTGATCCACGCCTTCTTGGAGACCTCGATCGTCGAGCTCGCGCTCGCACACGCCAGGCACGCCGAGGGCGACCGCATGGCGGCGTTCTGGGCCCAGGCGATGCGGTTGCGCGATCTGCTGAAGTTCGACTTCTATTTCGCGGACTCGGCGACCTTCCGGGACCACATCGCCGAAGAGATGGCGTGGCACGACAATTGGGAAGCCCACGTCGCCGCCGGCGGCGAGGAGATCGAAGGGCTGCTGTTCGCCAAGCGTCCGCTGATGGCCGACGCGATGTTGCGGGTGTTCTTCGAGGCCTACGAGATCGTCGCCGATGTGCTGCGCGACGCCCCGGCGGACATCGGGCACCGGGAACTGACCGACTTGGCGCTGGGCGTCGGGCGGCAATATGTGGCGCAGACCCGGATCCGCAGCAGCGAATCGGTGTCGACGCTGCTGTTCGCCACCGCGCGCCAGGTCGTCGACGATCAGGACCTGATCGCCGCCGCCCCGGACCTGGCCGAAAGACGAGTGGCCTTCCTGCACGAACTGCGCGACATCCTGAGGGACTCCAACTACGTCGGACGGATCGCGCGGGATCAGTTCGTGGCCCGCGAGTTCAAGGCGCGTCAGGACCGGCTGGACAGCCAAACTCTGTAGCCGGCCCGCCCGCCCATACCCTGGGTGCATGACCGTCGCCCCGCCGGCCGGCAACGCCCCGACCGCGGCCTCATCCCAGCGCCGCGCGTTGGTGTGGCCGGTGCTGGCCGGCGTGGCTGTGCTGGCGGGCTGCACGGCCGCCGGCATCGGGACGCTCTCGCTGGCGAGCGTGTTGACCGCGACGGGTCTGCCCGACCCGGGTCCGGTGACGACCCTGGGGTTGCCGTTCGTTCGGGCGGCGGGGGAGATCGCCGCGGTGCTCGCGGTCGGGTCGTTTCTGTTCGCCGCCTTCCTGGTGCCGCCGCAACGCAGCGGCGTCCTCGACGCCGACGGCTACCGGGCGCTTCGACTGGGGACGGTGGCGTCGGGTGTGTGGGCGGTGTGTGCCGCGCTGCTGGTCCCGCTGACCATCTCCGACGTGTCCGGTCACGCGGTCGTCGACATCAGCCCGGCGCGGATCTGGTCGTTGGCGGGTCTGATCGCCACCGCCTCGGCCTGGCGCTGGACCGCGATCCTGGCCGCCGTGATCACGGTGGCGAGCCTGCCGGTGCTGCGCTGGTCCTGGACGCCGGTGTTGCTCGCCGCGTCGGTGCTGACGCTGATCCCGCTCGGCCTGACCGGGCATTCGTCGGCCGGCGGTTCGCACGACCTGGCCACCAACGGCCTGCTGATCCACCTGGTCGGCGCCAGCCTGTGGGCCGGCGGCCTGCTCGCCCTGCTCGCCCACGCCCTGCGCGGCGGCGCTCACACGGGCCTGGCGGCGCGGCGCTTCTCGTCGATCGCGCTGTGGTGTTGGGTGGCGATGGCGTTGAGCGGATTGGTCAACGCCCTTGTGCGCGTCCAGCCGGGTGACCTGCTCACCACCGGTTATGGGCGCCTGGTGGTCGCCAAGTTCGTCGCGCTGTGCCTGTTGGGCGGCGTCGGCTGGCGCCAGCGGCGCGTGAGTGTGGCTGGGCTGCAGGCAGATCCGGGCCCGCCGCGGGCACGCGCCGCGCTGGCGAGGCTGGCGCTGATCGAGGCGGCGCTGTTCGGCCTCACGTTCGGTATTGCCGTCGGGCTGAGCCGCACCGCGCCGCCGCCCCCGCCGGCCCGGCTGCCCTCGGTTGCCGAAGCCGAGATCGGCTACGACTTCGACGGGCCCCCGACCGTGGCGCGCATTCTTTTCCATTGGCGCTTCGACCTGATCTTCGGTACCGCGGCCATCGTCTTGGCGGCGCTGTATGTGGCGGGGCTGGTGCGGCTGCGCCGGCGCGGCGACAAGTGGCCGCCGGGCCGGAGCTCTTCCTGGCTGCTCGGCTGCCTGGCGTTGCTGTTCGTGACGTCCTCGGGTGTCGGCCGCTACATGCCGGCGATGTTCAGCATGCACATGGTGGTCCACATGTGCCTGTCGATGCTGGTGCCGATCCTGTTGGCGCTGGGCGCTCCGGTCACCCTGGCGTTGCGGGCGCTGCCCGCGGCCGGGCGGGACGATCCGCCGGGCATGCGGGAGTGGCTGTTGGCCGCGCTGCACAGCCGCTTCTCGCGGTTCCTCACCCACCCGGTGGTGGCCACCGTGCTGTTCGTCGCCGGGTTCTACGGGCTGTATCTGTCCAACCTCTTCGACATCACCGCGAGCAGTCACGCCGGGCACTTGGCGATGAACCTGCACTTCCTGTTGAGCGGCTACCTGTTCTATTGGGTGGTGATCGGCGTGGACCCGACGCCGCGACCGATCCCGCCGCTGGCCAAGGTGGCTGTGGTGTTCGCCTCGTTGCCGCTGCACGCGTTCTTCGGGGTGGTGCTGATGGGCACCAAGAAGGTGCTCGGCGCCGACTACTACCGCTCGCTGGGTCTGAGCTGGCACACCGATCTGCTGGGTGACCAGCGTCTGGGCGGCGGTATCGCCTGGTCGGCGGGCGAATTCCCGCTGGTGATCGTGATGCTGGCGCTGCTGGTGCAGTGGGCTCGCAGCGACCGTCGCACCGCCAAACGATTGGACCGCGCCGCCGACCGCGACGATGACGCGGAGCTGGCGGCCTACAACGCGATGCTGAGCCGGCTGGCGCAGCGCGAGCGGTCGGGACCGGCGCGTGACAAGCCGCGCGAGGAGTCCGCAACCGACTAGGTGTGGTACCGCTCAGCGTGGTCCGCATGCCCGCGTTCGCATCAAGCGGGCGGATCGATCCACAGTCCCCGTTCCTTCCACAGGGCCGGTGGGCCGGCGCCCGTCGCGCCGCCGACCCGTCGGTACCGCCGCGCTTACTGGTGGCCATCGAGTCATAGCAAGCAATCGAGAAGGGATCAGCCAATGTTCGAAACACCGCTTACCGTCGTGGGCCACATCGTCAACAACCCGGAGCGTCGCCAGGTCGGCACCCAGGAGGTCATCAAGTTCCGCGTTGCCAGCAATTCGCGCCGGCGCACTGCCGACGGCGGCTGGGAGGCCGGCAACTCGCTGTTCATCAACGTCAATTGCTGGGGCAAGTTGGTCACCGGCGTGGGGGCCGCGTTGGGCAAGGGCGCACCGGTGATCGTGGTGGGCCACGTCTACACCAGCGAGTATGAGGACCGCGACGGCAACCGCCGCTCGTCACTGGAGATGCGGGCGACCACCGTCGGGCCGGACGTGTCCCGCGCGATCGTGCGCATCGAGCGGCCGGGCTACACCGGTCCGACTCCCGCCGACGCCAACGCAACGCCGGCGGATGCGGCCGACACCGCGGGTGAGGGCGCCGGTGCCGACGGCGGCGACGAGTCCGACGACGCAGCACCGCTGTCGCTGTCGGCTTAGCTGCGGGCCCGGGCCCGCCGGGCGATGCCTAGGATGGTCCGCGAGATCACTCGCAACCAGAAAGGCACAACCGCGGCATGGCTGAGTTCATCTACACGATGAAAAAGGTCCGCAAGGCGCACGGCGACAAGGTGATCCTGGACGACGTCACGTTGAGCTTCTATCCAGGCGCCAAGATCGGTGTCGTTGGGCCCAACGGCGCCGGCAAGTCGAGCGTCTTGCGGATCATGGCGGGCCTGGACAAGCCGAACAACGGTGACGCCTTCTTGGCCAACGACGCGACCGTCGGCATCCTGCTGCAGGAGCCGCCGCTGAACGAGGAGAAGACCGTTCGCGGCAACGTCGAAGAGGGCCTGGGCGAGATCAAGGTCAAGCTCGACCGCTTCAACGAGGTCGCCGAATTGATGGCCACCGACTACTCCGATGAGTTGATGGAGGAGATGGGCAGGCTGCAGGAGGAGCTCGACCACGCCGACGCGTGGGACCTCGATTCGCAGCTGGAGCAGGCCATGGACGCGCTGCGCTGCCCGCCGCCCGACGAGCCGGTGACCAAGCTGTCCGGTGGTGAGCGCCGCCGGGTGGCGCTGTGCAAGCTGCTCCTGTCCAAGCCCGACCTGCTGCTCCTCGACGAGCCCACCAACCACCTGGATGCCGAGAGCGTGCAGTGGCTCGAGCAGCACCTCGCCTCGTATGCGGGCGCGATCCTGGCGGTCACGCACGACCGGTACTTCCTGGACAACGTCGCCGAATGGATCCTGGAACTGGACCGCGGCCGCGCCTACCCGTACGAGGGCAACTACTCCACGTACCTGGAAAAGAAGGCCGAACGGCTGGCGGTGCAGGGGCGCAAGGACGCCAAGCTGCAGAAGCGGTTGACCGAGGAGTTGGCCTGGGTGCGCTCCGGGGCCAAGGCGCGCCAGGCCAAGAGCAAGGCGCGGCTGCAGCGCTACGAGGAGATGGCCGCCGAGGCCGAGAAGACGCGCAAGCTCGACTTCGAGGAGATCCAGATCCCGGTCGGTCCGCGGCTGGGCAACGTGGTGGTCGAGGTCGACCATCTCGACAAGGGCTACGGCGGTCGCACCCTCATCAAGGACCTGTCGTTCACCCTGCCGCGCAACGGCATCGTCGGGGTCATCGGCCCCAACGGTGTCGGTAAGACGACGCTGTTCAAGACCATCGTCGGACTCGAGCAGCCGGACAGCGGCACGGTCAAGGTCGGCGAGACCGTCAAGCTGAGCTACGTCGACCAGACCCGCGCCGGCATCGATCCCAAAAAGAACGTCTGGGAAGTCGTCTCCGACGGCCTGGACCACATCGTCGTCGGCCAGACCGAGGTGCCGTCGCGCGCCTACGTCTCGGCGTTCGGGTTCAAGGGACCCGACCAGCAGAAGCCGGCCGGTGTGCTCTCGGGCGGCGAGCGCAACCGGCTCAACCTCGCGCTGACGCTCAAGCAGGGCGGCAACCTCATCCTGCTCGACGAGCCCACCAACGACCTCGACGTCGAAACCCTGAGCTCCCTGGAGAACGCCCTCGAGCAATTTCCCGGCTGCGCGGTGGTGATTTCGCACGACCGGTGGTTCCTGGACCGCACCTGCACGCACATCCTGGCGTGGGAGGGTGACGACGACAACGAGGCCAAGTGGTTCTGGTTCGAGGGCAACTTCGGTGCATACGAGGAAAACAAGGTCGAACGGCTCGGCGCCGAGGCCGCCCGGCCGCACAGAGTGACCCACCGCAAGCTGACGCGCGACTAGTGTCGGCTCTGCCCCCCGCCGCGCGGGACCGGGGCGTTTGAGCGCATTGACAACCGTCGCCAGTTGGGAGCAGTCGGCATGACGATCGATCCCGGAGCCAAACAGGATCTCGAGCCATGGACGACCTTCACCCAGCAGCAGGACATTCCCAAGTGGATCTCGAAAGCCTATGTGGAGAGCTATCGCGGTCCGCATAACGACCAGTCCGGGGGCGCCGAGACCAGGCCCATCGACCTGACCGTCCCGGCGGCGATCGTCACCCCGGCCATGCTGAGCGCGCACTACCGGCTCGGCCAGCACCGTCCCGACGGCGAGAGCCGCGTCGCCGTCTACCCCGCGGAGGACCCCGCCGGGTTCGGGCCGGCGCTGCAGGTCGTCACCGACCACGGCGGCATGCTGATGGATTCGGTCACCGTGCTGCTGCACCGGCTCGGCGTTCCGTACACGGCGATCATGACGCCGGTGTTCGACGTGCGCCGCAACCCCGCCGGCGACCTGCTCAGCGTCGAAGCGAAGCCCGAGGGCGCATCGCAATACGCCGGCGAGGCGTGGATACACGTGCAGCTCCTGCCGTCCGTCGACAGCAAGGGACTGACCGAGGTCGAACGGCTGCTGCCCCGCGTTCTGGCCGACGTGCAACAGGTCGCCAGCGACGCGTCGGCGTTGATCGCCGCCCTGACCGATCTGGCCGCACAGGTCGAAGCCAACCCCGACGATCGCTTCTCGGCGCCGGACCGCGACGACGTCGCGGCGCTGCTGCGCTGGCTGGGCAACGGCAATTTCCTGCTGCTGGGCTATCAACGCTGCCACGTGCACGACGGGCGGGTCTCCGGCGACGGGACCCCCGGCCTCGGCGTGCTGCGCACCCGCACCGGCTCCCGCCCCCGGCTGACCGACGACGACCGGCTGCTGGTCCTGGCGCAATCCGTGGTGGGCAGCTACCTGCGGTACGGCGCCTACCCGTATGCCATCGCGGTCCGCGAATACGCCGACGGCGGCGTGCTCGAGCACCGCTTCGTCGGGCTGTTCACGGTCGCCGCCATGAACGCCGACGTCCTGGAGATCCCCACGATCTCGCGGCGGGTCCGCGACGCGCTGGCGATGGCCGACAGCGACCCGATCCACCCCGGCCAGCTGCTGCTCGACGTGATCCAAACCGTTCCCCGCTCGGAACTGTTCACGCTGAGCGCCGAACGGTTGTTGGCGATGGCCAAAGCGGTGGTGGATCTCGGCCCGCAGCGCAACGCGTTGTTGTTCCTGCGCGCCGACAGCCTGCAGTACTTCGTTTCCTGCCTGGTGTATCTGCCCCGCGACCGCTACACCACGGCGGTGCGGCTGCAGATCGAAGACATCCTGGTCCACGAATTCGGCGGCACGCGACTGGAATTCACCGCGAGGGTCAGCGAATCACCGTGGGCGCTCATGCATTTCATGGTCCGCCTGCCCTCCGATGACCCCGGCGCCATCCACGTCGACGTCTCCGAGGACAACCGGATCCGCATCCAGGGGTTGCTGAGCGAGGCGGCGCGCACCTGGACCGACCGGATGATCGCCGCCGCCGCCGAAGGCTCCGTCGGGCACGCCGACGCGGAGTACTACGCCGACGCGTTTCCCGAGGTCTACAAGCAGGCCGTCACGCCGGCCGATGCCATCGAACAGATCGGGATCATCAAAGAGCTGCACGACGATTCGGTCAAGCTGGTGTTCCTGGAAGGCGAGGACGGATCCGCCCAGCTGACCTGGTTCCTGGGCGGGCGCACCGCCTCGCTGAGCCAGCTGCTGCCGATGCTGCAGAGCATGGGCGTGGTGGTGCTCGAGGAGCGGCCGTTCACCGTCACCCGGTCGGACGGGCTGCCGGTGTGGATCTATCAGTTCAAGATCTCCCCGCACCCGACCATCAGGTTGGCGTCGACGCAAGCCGAGCGCGACGCGATGGCCGAGCGATTCGCCGACGCCGTCACCGCGATCTGGCAGGGACGCCTCGAGATCGACCGCTTCAACGAACTGGTGATGCGCGCGGGGCTGCGATGGCAACAGGTCGTGCTCTTGCGCGCCTACGCAAAGTACTTGCGGCAGGCCAACTTCCCCTACAGCCAGTCCTACATCGAATCGGTGCTCAACGAACACCCCTCGACCGCGCGGTCGCTGGTCGCGCTCTTCGAGGCGTTGTTCGACCCCGACCCGTCGAGTGCCGCTACGGGTCGTGACGCGCAGGCGGCCGCCGCCGCGGTCGCGGCCGACATCGACGCGCTGGTGGGTCTGGACACCGACCGCATTCTGCGCGCCTTCGCGTCGCTGGTGCAGGCCACGCTGCGGACCAATTACTTTGTGACACGCGAGGGTTCGGCCCGGGTCCGCGACGTGCTGGCCATCAAGCTGGACGCCCAACTGGTCGACGAGCTGCCGCTGCCGCGGCCCAGGTACGAGATCTTCGTCTATTCACCGCGGGTCGAAGGCGTGCACCTGAGGTTCGGCCCGGTGGCCCGCGGCGGCCTGCGCTGGTCGGACCGTCGAGACGACTTCCGCACCGAAATCCTGGGTCTGGTCAAGGCGCAAGCGGTCAAGAACGCCGTCATCGTGCCGGTCGGGGCCAAGGGCGGGTTCGTCCTCAAGCGGCCGCCCCTGCCCACCGGGGACGCCGCCGCCGACCGGGACGCCACCCGCGCCGAGGGCGTCGCCTGCTATCAGCTGTTCATCTCCGGCCTGCTCGACGTCACCGACAACGTCGACCACGCGACCGGAAAGGTCAACCCGCCAACGGACGTCATCCGCCGCGACGGCGACGACGCCTACCTGGTGGTGGCCGCGGACAAGGGCACCGCCACGTTCTCCGACATCGCCAACGACGTCGCCAAGTCCTACGGCTTCTGGCTGGGCGACGCGTTCGCGTCCGGCGGGTCGGTCGGCTACGACCACAAGGCCATGGGCATCACCGCCAAGGGTGCGTGGGAGGCGGTCAAACGGCACTTCCGGGAGATGGACGTCGACACCCAGACCGAGGACTTCACCGTGGTCGGCATCGGCGACATGAGCGGCGACGTCTTCGGCAACGGCATGCTGCTGAGCAAGCACATCCGGCTGCTCGCCGCCTTCGACCACCGGCACATCTTCCTCGACCCGGACCCCGACACCGCGGCCTCGTGGGACGAACGCCAACGGATGTTCGACCTGCCGCGGTCCAGCTGGGACGACTACGACAAGGCGCTGATCAGCGAGGGCGGCGGGGTGTACAGCCGGGAGCACAAGTCCATTCCGGTCAGCCCCCAGGTCCGCGACGCGTTGGGCATCGGCGGTGAGGTCACCGAAATGACCCCGCCCAACCTGATCAAGGCGATCCTGCAGGCGCCGGTGGATCTGCTGTTCAACGGCGGGATCGGCACCTACATCAAGGCCGAGTCCGAATCGGATTCCGACGTCGGTGACCGCGCCAACGATCCGGTGCGCGTCAACGGTTCTGCGGTGCGCGCCAAGGTGATCGGCGAGGGTGGCAACCTCGGGGTGACGGCGTTGGGCCGCGTCGAATTCGATCTTGCCGGCGGCCGGATCAACACCGACGCGATGGACAACTCGGCCGGCGTGGACTGCTCCGACCACGAGGTCAACATCAAGATCTTGATCGACTCCCTGGTCACCGCCGGCAAGGTCAAGCCGGAGGAACGCAAACCGCTGCTGGAGTCGATGACCGATGAGGTCGCCCAACTGGTGCTCACCGACAACGAGGACCAGAACGACCTGATCGGCACCAGCCGCGCGAACGCGGCCAGCCTGCTTCCGGTGCACGCCAGGCTGATCCAGTACCTGGTGGACGAGCGCGGCATCAACCGGGAGCTGGAAGCGCTGCCCTCGGAAAAGGAGATCCAGCGCCGGTCCGACGCCGGCATCGGGCTCACCTCACCGGAGATGTGCACCCTGATGGCGCACGTGAAGCTGGGGCTCAAAGAGGAGATGCTCGAAACCGAACTGACCGAACAGGACGTGTTCGCCTCCCGGTTACCCCTGTACTTTCCGAAACCGTTGCGGGAACGGTTCACTCCGGAGATCCGCACGCATCAGCTGCGCCGCGAGATCGTCACCACCATGCTGATCAACGACCTGGTGGACGCCGCCGGCATCAGCTACGCCTTCCGGATCGTCGAGGACGTCGGCGTCGGATCGGTCGACGCGGTGCGCACCTACGTCGCCACCGACGCCATCTTCGGCGTGGGGGAGATCTGGCGGCGCATCCGCGCGGCGAATCTGCCGGTCGCCCTGTCGGATCGGCTCACACTGGACACCCGGCGGCTGATCGACCGCGCCGGACGCTGGCTGCTCAACTACCGTCCGCAGCCCTTGGCGGTCGGCGCCGAGATCAACCGGTTCGCCGCCAAGGTGAAGGCGCTGACGCCGCGCATGTCGGAATGGCTGCGCGGTGACGACAAGGCCATCGTGGAGAAGGAAGCCGCGGAGTTCGCCTCCCAGGGCGCACCCGAAGACCTGGCCTACACGGTGGCCGCCGGCCTCTACCACTTCAGCCTGCTCGACATCATCGATATCGGCGACATCAACGACATCGACGCCGCCGAGGTCGCGGACACCTATTTCGCCCTGATGGACCGGCTCGGCACCGACGGCCTGCTGACCGCGGTGTCCGAGCTGCCACGAAGGGACCGCTGGCATTCGTTGGCGCGCTTGGCAATCCGTGACGACATCTACGCCTCGCTGCGCTCGCTGTGCTTCGATGTGCTCGCCGTGGGGGAGCCCGACGAAAGCGGTGAAGAGAAGATCGCCGAGTGGGAACACCTGTCCGCCTCCAGGGTCGAGCGGGCCCGCCGGACACTGATCGAGATCCAGGAAAGCGGGGACAAGGATCTCGCGACGCTGTCCGTCGCCGCGCGACAAATCCGTCGCATGACCCGCACGAGCGGAAGAGGTTCATCGAGTTGAGCATCGGCTTCGTCGCGCCCGTGCTGGTGCGCTGGTCGGACATCGACATGTACCAGCACATCAACCACGCCACCATGGTCACGATCCTCGAAGAGGCGCGGGTCCAGTTCCTGCGCGAGGCATTCGAGGTGGACATCTTGACGATCGGGTTGCTCATCGCCGAGGTCAAGGTGACCTACAAGGGTCAGCTTCGGCTGGTCGATTCTCCGCTGCAGGTGACGATGTGGACCAAGCGGTTGCGGGCGGTCGACTTCACGCTGGGCTACGAAGTGCGTTCGGTCAGCGCGGATCCGGACTCGAAGCCCGCCGTCATCGCCGAGTCGCAACTGGCCGCCGTCCACATCGAGGAGGAGCGGCTGGTGCGGCTTTCGCCGCAGCATCGGGAGTACCTGCAGCGGTGGATCAGGTAGCCGACCGCGGCCTGTGGCTGGGCGCGCAATCCAGGGCCGAGCACCGCAGGGATCTGGCCGCGTTCCTCGACCGCGCGCTGCGACTCGATGAGGCGGCGATCATCCGCTTGCGGACCCGATCCGAGGGGCTTCTGACCGCCTGGGTCGCAACGGGTTTCGACGTGCTGGCCAGCAGGGTGGTGGCAGGCGAGGTCCGGCCCGGGGATCTGTCCGTGGGCGCGGACGCGCTGGCGCGCGGCCTGTCCTCGATGGACGACTCCGGCTACGTCGATCCCGGCTTCGCGATGGACTCGGCGTGGCGGGGCGCGTTGCCGCCGGAATCCGGCTTCACTCACATCGAGGACATCCCGGCCAGGGTGGTGCTCGGCCTGGCGCAAAGCGGCGCGCGACTTGCCAAGGAGCACAGCAGCTCTCACGGCCCGCCGGTTTCCCTGCTCGACCAGGAGGTCATTCAGGTGAGCGCCGCCGACGTCCACGTGGGGTTGCCGATGCGCTGCGTGTTCGCACTGACCGCGATGGGCTTCCTGCCGCAGTCACCCGATGCGGTCGACGCCGACGAGCTGATCCGGGTCCGCATCACTCCGACGTGGCTGCGTGTGGACGCGAGGTTCGGTTCGGTGTATCGCCGCCGCGGCGATCCGGCGCTGCTACTGGGCTGAGTTCAATGCCCGCCGGGGAGACGAACGAAATCAGGCTGAGTTTAAAGCGGCCGCCGGCGCTCCGGCGGTCGCCGAAGATCAGGGCCCGTAGCGCAGCCACAGCGGCAGAACGGCGTCCAGATAGTCCATGAATTTCTTCAGCCCCACCCGGAATTGCCCGTACCCGTAGGGATCCTGCGCGTACTGAGGAAACGCGATGCCCACCCCGAACAGGCCGGGAGCGAGGATTCCGTTGGTGCGGTTGTAGTCGAGCGGGCCCCACTGCGGTGTCTCGGGCAATCGTCGGCGTTCGAAGCCCACGGTATAAACCACCCGGTCGCACCGGGCCAGCTGCCCGGAGAACTCCGGGCTCGACACCCAGCACCGTTCCAGTCGTTCCGGAAGCACCCCGTCGATGTTTTCCCGCGCCCACACCGCCGCCTGGCCCTTCAGTCCGGTGTCGTCGAACAGGATCCAATCATCAAAGTACACAGCGTATTTCAGCGGGCTGCGGTAGAAGTTGATCACCCGCTTGACGGGGTGGCGCAGCAGATTCGGCAGCACGATCATGGACGAGTGCGATGAGCCGAACACGCCGACCGTCGCGCCCTGCAGCGGCTCCCGCGCGAGCTTCTCGGGATCGAGGGCGACCTCCACCGGAATTTCGTCGAGCTCGGGGTGGTAAAGCTTCTTGGCGGTCGCCCCGACGGCCAGGATCACGTTTGTGGAGACGATGTCGTCGTGTTCGGTCTCGATCCGCCACCGCCGGTTTTCCAGGTACAGCGCTGTCGCGGACGTCGTGAACGTGGCGACCTGCTCACGCAGATGCCCGGTGATCCACACCAGCGGTTCGGCCACCAGCCCCAGGGCGCAGGTTTCCCGGGGGTCGATTTCCCGCAGCGGCATGGGTGGCGCCTCGTCGAATCGAAATGACTTGGAGCCGTTGAAGTATTCGAGGAAGAGGCCCACGTGGGTATTGCTCGACACCGACCGCCACTTTTGGCCGATGTCGCCGCCGGCGAAGGCGGGATCGACCCAGGCGATCCTTTCGGCCGCGATCCCGTGATCGAGCAGCCGCCCCACCGCGGCGACGCCCGCCGGCCCGGCACCGATCACTGCCCACGCGTAGGAAGTCATGCACCACATATAGAGCAGTGCGCGGCGAAACGCCCACCGGGTCCCGGGCAGGTAAGCCCCGAGCCGACTACGCCAGCCAGGCCGCGGAGTCCGGGGGGAGTTTTCCGTCGAGCAGCGGCGCGCTCGCCAGGATGAGTTCCCCCGGCGGCAGGGGCGCGGGTTGTGCGCCGCTGTTGAGCGCGCACACCAGGCCGCCGGGACGTCGGAAGGTCACCGCATCGCCGGACGCGTCGAGCCACTCGACACCGTCGCCGTCGAATTCGACTCGCCGCTTGCGCAATTCGATCGCGCGCCGGAAGAACGACAGCGTCGAGTCGGGATCGGCGCTCTGCTTTTCGACGGTCAGCGCCGCCCATTGCCTCGGCATCGGCAACCAGGTGTCGGCACACGACGAGAACCCGAACGGGGGATCGTCGCCCGACCACGGGATCGGCACCCGGCATTTGTCGCGTCCGCGCTCGGTGTGTCCCGAGCGCTCCCACGTCGGGTCCTGCAGCACCTCGTCGGGCAGCTCGACGTCGGGCAGCCCCAGTTCCTCGCCGTTGTAGATGAACACCGCGCCCGGCAGGGCGAGCATCACCATCGCCATCGCGCGGGCCCGGCGCAGCCCCAGGTCGCCGCCGCCGTAGCGGGTGACCTCGCGGCCGACGTCGTGGTTGGACAGCGTCCAGGTCGGCACGGCGTCTTGCAGGGCGGTGGCGGCCAGCGAGTTCTGGATCGCGTCACGGATCGCGGCGCCGTCGAAGTCGATCCGCGTCAGCCGGAAATTGAACCCGAGGTGCAGTTCGTCGGGCCGCAGGTACTCCGCCCAGCGGGCGTTGTCGGTGACCCAGACCTCGCCGACGGTCACCGCCCCGGGATAGTCGTTGATCACCCTGCGGATGTCGCGGTGGATGTCGTGCACGCTCGGGTTGTTGAAGCGCGGGTCGTCGTCGGTGTGGTGCAACACCTTGGACTCGAGGTCGGGCGAATCCGGCAGGCCGGCCGGCTTGGCCATGCCGTGCGCCACGTCGATGCGAAAACCGTCCACGCCGCGTTCCAGCCAGAAGCGCAGCGTCTTCTCGAAATCGTCGAAGACGTCCGGGTGCTCCCAGTTGAGGTCCGGCTGCTCGGTGTCGAACAGGTGCAGATACCACTGGCCTGGATGGCCGTCGGGTTCGACCACTCGGGTCCACGCCGGTCCGCCGAAGACCGAGGTCCAGTTGTTTGGCGGCAGCTCCCCGTCGGCGCCGCGGCCGTCGCGGAAGAAGTACCGTTCCCGCGCGTCGGCGCCCGGGCCGGCCGCCAGCGCCGCGGCAAACCACGGATGGGCCGAACTGGTGTGGTTGGGCACCACGTCCATGGTGATCTTCATGCCCCGCCGGTGCGCCGCGGCGATCAGCCGTTCGATGGCGGCCATCCCGCCGAACAACGGGTCGATGTCGCGCGGATCGGCGACGTCGTAACCGTGGTCGGCCATCGGGGAGACCGTGACCGGGTTGAGCCAGATCGCGTCCACGCCGAGTCGCTCGAGGTGATCCAGGCGGGCCGTCAGCCCGTCCAGGTCGCCGACGCCGTCGCCGTCGCTGTCGGCGAACGACCTCGGATACACCTGATAAAACACCGCGCTCGACCACCACGCTGCCGGGCTCATGCTGCTCCGTTCGGTTCGCTGGGCATCAGAACTGGGCATCAGAACTGGGCTTCAAAACGATGAGTTGACCAGTGAATCGGCGGCCATCTCCAGATAGCTGAGCAACTCGCGGCGGTGCTCGTCGTCGAGTGTCGCCGAATCGATGGAGGCGACGGCCGTGTGCATGCAGCGCAGCCACGCGTCGCGCGCCAGCGGAGTGATCCGGAACGGGACGTGCCGCATCCGCAGCCGGGGGTGTCCGCGCAGGTCAGAGTAGGTGCGCGGGCCGCCCCAATACTGCTCGAGGAACATCCGCAAGCGCTCTTCGGCGCCCTCGAGGTCGTCCAGCGGATACAGCTCGCTCAGAATCTCGTCCTCGGGCACCTGAGCGTAAAAGCGCGACACGATCGCGTGGAAAGTCTCGGCACCGCCGACAGCGTCGTAGAAGGACTGTCCTACCTCATCCATCGCCGTCCATTGTGGGGCATCGCCGCGGCGGCGAGCGGAGGCGGCCCGATCGCACTCCTGCTGTTCACCGGCTGGACACGGCGTTTCACCTGCAATAGGGGTGCGATTGGCGACGAATCATGGTGGACTGTTCGCGGAGGATCTATGGCGCAGGGCAAAAGACGCCGCAGCCACCGCAGTAGTCAGGTGGCCGCGGCAGGGTTAACCGGGCCCACAACCGTGTCATCGCTGCACAGTGTTGAGATCCATCCGCCCGCCCGCCCGGAGGGCGCTTCCATCTGGAGTCGGCGGCGGGTGCTGCTGCTGAATTCCACCTACGAACCGCTGACCGCGCTGCCGATGCGGCGCGCGATCGTCATGGTGATCTGCGGCAAGGCCGACGTGGTGCACCACGACCCGGCCGGCCCGGTCATCCACTCGGCGACCAGCTCGATCGTGGTGCCGTCGGTGATTCAGTTGCGGTCGTACGTCCGCGTCCCCTACCGGGCGCGCGTCCCTATGACCCGCGCCGCGCTGATGCACCGCGACCGGTTTTGCTGTGTCTATTGCGGGGCGAAGGCGGACACCGTCGACCACGTGGTGCCCCGCAGCCGCGGCGGCGATCATTCCTGGGAGAACTGCGTCGCCTGCTGCTCGACCTGCAACCACCGCAAGGGCGACAAGCTGCTCAGCGAGCTCGGCTGGGCGCTGCGCCGGCCGCCGATGCCGCCGACGGGGCAGCACTGGCGGCTGTTGTCGACGGTCAAGGAGCTGGACCCGGCCTGGGCCCGATACCTCGGTGAAGGCGCCGCCTGAGCGCCAATCCGGTGTCCGGGCGCGCCGGCGGATCGCTTGGTGGGATACGGTTTGCGTCGTGAGTCCTATGCATCTTCACCTGTTCATCGTCGGCATACCGCTGTTGCTGGTGGTCGCGCTGTCGGTGCTGATCTGGTCCCGCAAGGGGCCGCACCCGGCGTCCTACAAGTTGGGCGAGAAGTGGACGCATCCGCCGATCCTGTGGGCCGCCATCGGTGAAGAGGTCGGCCACCCCCACGGCGGGCATGGGGGGCACGGCACGTCGGAATTCTCGGTCGGAGGTGGCGCCAGTGGCACGTGGTGAGGTAGCGACGAGGGAACCCGCCGAGCTGCCGTACGGCTCGGTGATCACCACCAGCGGACGGATCTCCGGCGTCACCGAGCCCGGCGAACTCTCGGTGCATTTCCCGTTTTCGACCAAAGATCTCGTGGCCGTGGACGACGCGCTGAAATTCGGGTCGCGGTCCTCCAAGACGCGTTTCGCGATCTACCTGGGCGACCTGGGCAGCGACACGGCCGCGCGGGCCCGCGAGATCCTGGCCGACGTGCCGACGCCGGACAATGCGGTGCTGCTGGCCGTCTCGCCCGACCAGAGGGTCATCGAGGTGGTTTACGGGTCCGCCGTCCGCGGGCGCGGCGCCGAGTCGGCCGCACCGCTGGGTGTCGCCGCCGCCTCCTCGGCATTCGAGCGCGGCGATCTGGTGGACGGGCTGGTCAGCGCGATCCGGGTGCTGAGCGCGGGGATCTCCCCGGCCTAAGCCTCGGCGGCGTCGAAACGGCGCGCGCGCAGCGAACGCTTCACCCCGGCCTGGCCCTCGAGCACCAGCCGCCGCAACGCGGCCGGGACCTCGGGGTCGGACAGGAATTCATCGGCCGCGGCGATGCCGTCCTCGCTGATATCCCAGTGCGGATACAGGCCGATCACCACCGTCTGGGCCACTTCGCTGGATCGGCGCGCCCAGACCCCGGAGATCGCCTCGAAATACCGCGTGGTGAACGGCTTGAGCAATTCATGCTGGGCCGGCGGGGCGATGCCCGCGATGATCGCGCGGGCGGTGATGTTGGCCAGGGTGTCGTCCTCGACCACCGTGGTCCACGCCGCCTCCTTGACCTGCAGCTGGGGCCGCGCCGTCGCGGCCTGGGCGCCGTGCCGCTTGCCGGCGGCGGTCGGGTCGCGCTGAACCTCGGCGTCGATGAACGGTGTCGCCGGTCCCTCGGCGTCGATCTCGCCGGCGGTGGCCAGCGCGGTGACGATCCGCCACCGCAGATCCGTGTCGATCTCGAGGCCCGGCAGTCCCAGGTCGGCGGGGGAGCGGTCGAGCAAATCCGCCAGCGCCACGACATGGCGAGTCGACAGGACCGACGAGCACAGCGTGTTGACGAAGGCGAGCTGGTGATCCGATCCGGGCTGCGCGGCGCGCGCCAATTCCAGCAACCGGTCGGCGAACTGCGGCCAGCCCTGCTCGCGCGCCCAGCCCGGCTCGGCGTAGGACGCCAGCGCCGTCTGCGCCTGAAGCAGCAGCCGCTGCGCCACCCCGACCTCGGTTTCGGCGTGCACGCCGCCCGCCACCAGGGCCACGAAATCGCGGGCCCGCAGTTCGGCCTCGCGCGTCATCTCCCAGGCCGCCGACCAGACCAGCGAGCGCGGCAACGGCTCGGCGACGTCGGCGATGCGACCCAGCGCGGTGCGCAGCGACTCGGCGTCCAGCCGCAACGAGCAATACGTCAGGTCGTCGTCGTTGACCAGGACCAGCTGGCCCCGCGAAACACCAACCAGCGCAGGAACTTCCGTCACCGGGCCCTCGACGTCGAGCTCTTCGCGGCGCACCCGGACCAGCTTTCCCGACCCGTCGTCGTCGTAGATGCCGATGGCCAGCCGGTGCACCCGGGTCTCTCCCGCGCCCGGGGCGGCCCCGCTCTGGGTCACCGCGAACCGCGTGAACCTGCCGTCACCGTCGACGTCGAAGTCGGGCCGCAGCGTGTTGAGCCCGGTCGTCTTCAGCCACTGCTGACCCCAGTCGGACAGGTCGCGCCCCGACGCTTTCTCCAAAGCGGCGACCAGATCGTCGAACGTGGCGTTGCCGAACGCGTGGGTGCGGAAGTAGTCGCGCAGCCCGGCCAGGAAGTGCTCCAGCCCGACGTAGGCGACGAACTGCTTGAGCACCGAAGCGCCCTTGGCGTAGGTGATGCCGTCGAAGTTCACCTCGACGGCGGCCAGGTCCGGGATATCGGCGGCGATCGGATGGGTCGAGGGCAACTGGTCCTGTCGGTAGGCCCACGACTTCTCGACCGTGGCGAACGTCGTCCAGGCCTCCGTGAATTCGGTTGCCTCGCTTTGGCATAGCACCGACGCGAACGTCGCGAAGGACTCGTTCAGCCACAGGTCGTCCCACCATGCCATGGTGACCAGGTCCCCGAACCACATGTGCGCCATCTCATGCAGCACGGTCTCGGCGCGCCGCTCGTAGGACGCCCGGGTGACCTTGCTGCGGAAGACGTAGTCCTCCAGGAAGGTCACCGCGCCCGCGTTTTCCATTGCGCCGGCGTTGAACTCGGGGACGAACAGCTGATCGTATTTCCCGAAGGCGTAGGGCAAGCCAAAGTTCTTGTGGTAGAAGCCAAATCCCTGCTTGGTCTGGGTGAAAAGCCGCTCGGCATCCATGTGTGGCGCCAGCGACGCCCGGCAGTAGATGCCCAGCGGTATTTCGCCGTGTTCGTCGGTGTAGGCGTCCTTCCACTCGGCGTACGGGCCGGCGATCAGGGCAACCAGATAGGTGCTCATCCGCGGGGTGGTGGCAAAGGTGTGCAGGCCGTCGTTCACCGACACCGTCGCGCCGTTGGAGATCACCTTCCAGTGCTTCGGTGCGGTCACCCGCATGTCGAAGGTCGCCTTGAGATCGGGCTGGTCGAAGCAGGCGAACATGCGCTTGGCGTCGGCGGTCTCGAATTGCGAGTACAGGTAGGTCTCGTCGTCGACCGGGTCGACGAACCGATGCAGACCCTCGCCGGTGTTGGAGTAGCGGCAGTCCGCGTCGACCACGACGACGTTGCGGTCGGCCAGCCCGCGCAAGGCGATGCCGGTCGATTCGTCGTATCCGGAGACGTCGAGGTCGCGGCCGTTGAGCGTGGCGGCGCGCACCGTGTCGGCGGCGATGTCGATGACCGTGTCGGCGCCGGCGAGCGCGTCGAACACCACCGTGGTGACCGAGCGGAAGGTCCGTTCGCCGGGACCGCCGTGGGAGTCGGTGAGATCGAGATCGATTTGATAGCTGGCGACGGTGATCAGGGAGGCGCGCTCGACGGCTTGTTCGCGGGTCAGGTTGGGGAGTGCCACGTGTCCAACTTACGGGTTGGGCAACCCGGGAACAGGAGCGAGAGGCCTACGGTTGTGCAGACCAGACTTGCAACCGACGAGAGGACTCGCCATGCCCGACAACGCGCCCGCGAAGAACAAAGCCGATTTCTGGTTCGACCCGCTGTGCCCGTGGGCGTGGATCACCTCGCGCTGGATCCTCGAGGTGGAAAAGGTCCGCGACATCGAGGTGAACTTCCACGTGATGAGCCTGGCGGTGCTCAACGAAAACCGCGAGGGCCTGCCCGACGAATACCGCGAACGGTTGGCGAAGGCATTCGGTCCGGTGCGGGTGGCGATCGCCGCCGAACAGGCCCACGGCGCCGAGGTGCTGGCACCGCTGTACACCGCGATGGGAACCCGGATTCACAACGAGGACAACAAAGAACTGGATGACGTGATCAAGCAGTCGCTGGCCGAGGTGGGCCTGCCGGCCGAGCTGGCCGACGCCGCGAACAGCGACGCCTACGACGAGGCGCTGCGCAAGAGCCACCACGCCGGGATGGACGCGGTCGGCGATGACGTCGGCACGCCCACCATCCACGTCAACGATGTGGCGTTTTTCGGTCCGGTGCTCTCCAAGATTCCGCGCGGTGAGGAAGCGGGCAAGCTGTGGGACGCCTCGGTGGCCTTCGCGTCCTACCCGCACTTCTTCGAGCTCAAGCGCAGCCGCACCGAGAAGCCCGACTTCGCCTAGCGCGGTCGGGCCGTCGCGCGGCTGTGTAAGGATGGCGTCCATGCGCGTCTACCTCGGCTCTGACCACGCCGGATTCGAGCTCAAGCAGCAGATCATCGAGCACCTCGTGAAGTCCGGCCACGAGCCGATCGATTGCGGCGCCTTCACTTACGACGCCGACGACGACTACCCAGCGTTCTGCATCGCCGCCGCCACGCGCACGGTGGCCGACCCGGACAGCCTGGGCATCGTGCTGGGCGGGTCGGGCAACGGCGAGCAGATCGCCGCCAACAAGGTCCCCGGGGCGCGGTGCGCGCTGGCCTGGAGCGTCGAAACCGCGACGCTGGCCCGCGAACACAACAACGCGCAGCTGATCGGCATCGGCGGCCGCATGCACACGGTGGCGGAGGCGCTGGAAATCGTCGACGCCTTCGTGACCACGCCGTGGTCGAAAGCCGAACGCCACCAACGGCGTATCGACATCCTCGCCGAATACGAACGCACCCACCAAGCCCCGCCGGTGCCCGGCGCGGCGGGCTGACGCCGGAAAGGTCTGCGCGTGCCCGAAGGGCATACCCTGCACCGGCTGGCCCGGCTGCATCAACGCCGCTACGCCGGCGCGCCCGTGTCGGTGTCGAGCCCGCAGGGCCGCTTCGCCGATGCGGCCGCGGCGGTCGACGGCCGGGTATTGCAACGCACCAGCGCCTGGGGCAAACACCTGTTTCACCACTACGCCGACGGCCCGATCGTGCATGTGCATCTCGGCCTGTACGGCGCCTTCACCGAATGGGAACGTCCCGGCGACGGGTCGTTTCCCGAGGCGGTGGGTCAGGTGCGGATGCGCATGATCGGCGCCGGCTACGGCACGGACTTGCGCGGCCCGACGGTGTGCGAAGTGATCGACGAAGGGCAGGTCAGCGACGTGCTGGCCCGGCTGGGTCCCGACCCGTTGCGCGGCGACGCCGATCCGTCGTGGGCGTGGAAACGAATTGCCAAGTCGCGCAGGCCCATTGGCGCGCTGTTGATGGATCAGGCCGTCATGGCCGGCGTGGGTAACGTCTACCGCAGCGAGTTGCTGTACCGCCACGGCATCGACCCGTTCCGCCCCGGCCGCGACGTCGGCGAGGACGAGTTCGATGCGGCCTGGACCGATCTGGTGGCACTGATGAAGGTCGGTTTGCGCCGCGGCAAGATCATCGTGGTGCGGCCCGAACACGATCACGGCGCGCCGTCGTATCGCCCCGACCGCCCCCGCACCTACGTCTACCGGCGTGCCGGCGAACCGTGCCGCGTGTGCAAAGACGCGATCCGCACGACCGTGCTGGAGGGCCGCAACGTGTTCTGGTGCCCGACCTGCCAAAAATAACGGGGAAACATCGCCGCCTCCGGTTTGAATTCAAACGGGGTGGGCATGTGTTGAGTCCATGAAGACTCTCGCTCGATCGGCTGCAACGATTTCCGCCATCGCGGGTCTGGGCTTGGCGGGGCTGGGCGTCGCGATCGACGCGCAGGCGCGTCCCGGTCCGTTCCCGCAGTGGTGCCCCGGTGATTTCTGGGACCCGGGCTGGGGCGACAACTGGGACACCGGGAACTGCCACGACAATTGGCGCGGATCCGGACCTAATCCGTACCTGAACCCCGGCGGACCCGGCGGTCCCGGTGGGCTGGGCGGGCCAGGTGGTCCCGGCGGCGGCGGTCCGGGCGGTGGTGGACACGGCGGTGGCGGCGGCCACTAACGGCGTCGCTAGCTGACACCCAGCACGGAGTAGACCGCGTTCGACAGGACCAGGCTGCGCGGGTCCGCGTTGGCCTTGGTGGGGTCGAAGTGATTCGCCACGTAGGCATAGCCGATGCGGTGCTCCAGATCGACGAATCCGAACGAGCCGCCCAGCCCGCCGTGGCCGAAGATCCGCGGGTTGGGTCCGTTGACGCAGCGCTGGTTGAGCATGTACCCCAGCCCCCAGCCGTGGTCGGCGACCCGCGGCCCCAGCACCAGGTCGGTCTCCAGCCCGCCCTGACAGACCCGCACCAGGTCCATGTGCTCGCGGCTGAGCACCTTCTCCTGGGCGAGCGCGTTGTAGAACGTCGCCAATCCCAGCGCCGACACCTGCCCGTTGGTGCCCGGGAATTCGAGTTCGCGCCACAGGCTCAGATCGTGTGAGCCGAGTTCGTCGTCGGGGGCGAACCCCATCGAGATGGACAGGCCCGCCTTGGGGTGCTCGGCCAGGCTGGTCGGCCAGCCTGGGGCATTGGCGTCGGCCAGCAGGTCCCGGGCGTGCGGCTTGTTGATCCGCTCGGCGCAGCGGCGCTGTTCGGCCAGCGGCAACCCGATGTGGACGTCGGCGCCGAACGGTTCGGCGATCTCGGTCCGTAGGTACTGGCCGATCGTGCGGCCCGTGACCCGGCGGAACACCTCGCCCATGATGAAGCCGAAGGTGGTCATGTGGTAGCCCTGGGCGGTGCCCGGCTTCCACCAGGGCTCGGCGGCGGCGAGCTGTTCGCAGACGTAGTCCCAATCCGCGACCTGTTCCCAGCGCATCCGGGTGCGCGGCCCGATCACGCCGGAGCGGTGGCTCATCACCATCGCCAGGGTGATGTCCTGTTTGCCCGCTTGGGCGAACTCCGGCCAGTAGTGGGCCACCGGCGCCTGCAGGTCCAGCTCGCCGCGGTCGGCCAGTTGGTGCACGCAGGTGGCCGACAGGCCCTTCGTGCCGGACAGCACCGTGGTCAGGGTGTTCTGCTGCCACGGCCGGGTGCGGGCTGCGTCGGCCCAGCCGCCCCACAGGTTGACGACGAGAGACCCATCGACCCACACCGCGACGGCCGCGCCGACGTCGTTGCCCTGCGTGAAATTGCGCTCGAACGCGTCGCGAACCCCGACGAAATCCGACGCGCATGAGCCGTGGATCGACGCGTCCGTCGTCAGGTCGCTCATGGCGCCTCTCTATCGAGCAGATAGTTAGCCCGAGCGGGCGACGGGAATCGAACCCGCGTAGCTAGTTTGGAAGACTAGGGCTCTACCATTGAGCTACGCCCGCATGTAGTTAGTCGAGCGTGACTGTAGCTGGCGACGAAGATCAAATCTAATCGACGCGGCTTTGTGATCTCTGTGTGAGGTCCGCGAGGTCGCTGCCCAAGCCTGTGACGGACCTGGCTTTGCGGGGCCTTAGGATCATCGAGGTCAGCGCGGGGTGTAGCGCAGCTTGGTAGCGCATCCGCTTTGGGAGCGGAAGGCCGCAGGTTCAAATCCTGTCACCCCGACCAGCACGACCGGCCCGCGCGCTGCGCGCGGCCCACCGACCACCAGGAACGAGCACCGAGGAGCACACCCGTGAAGAGCACCGTCGAGCAGTTGAGCCCCACCCGGGTGCGCATCAATGTGGAGGTCCCCTTCTCTGAACTCGAGCCGGACTTCCAGCGGGCCTACAAGGAGCTGGCCCGGCAGGTGCGCCTGCCCGGCTTCCGGCCGGGCAAGGCGCCGGCGAAGTTGCTGGAGGCCCGTTTCGGCCGGGAGGCGATGCTTGACCAGGTCGTCAACGACGCGCTGCCCGCGCGGTACGGACAGGCGGTCGCCGAATCCGAGGTGCACCCGCTGGGCCAGCCCGAGATCGAGGTCACAAAGAAGGAGTACGGCGAGGAGCTGGCGTTCACCGCCGAGGTCGACATCCGCCCCAAGCTCACCCTGCCGGACCCGGGCTCCGTGACGATCTCGGTGGACCCCATCGAGGTCAGTGACGACGACGTCGACGCCGAATTGCAGTCTCTGCGTGCCCGATTCGGCACCCTGACCGGGGTGGAGCGCCCGGTCGCCGACGGTGACTTCGTCTCCATCGACTTGTCCGCCACTATCGACGGCGAAGAGGTCCCGGGCGCCACCGCGCAGGGGCTGTCCCACGAGGTCGGCTCCGGCCGGCTGATCGCGGGCCTCGACGAGGCGCTGGTCGGCTTGTCCGTCGATGAATCCAAGGAGTTCACCGCGCAGTTGGCCACCGGCGAGCATGCGGGGAAAGACGCGCAGGTGACCGTCACGGTCAAGTCGGTCAAGCAGCGCGAGCTGCCCGAGCCCGACGACGAGTTCGCCCAGTTGGCCAGCGAGTTCGACACCATCGAGGAGCTGCGTTCCAACCTGCGCGAGCAGGTCGGCCAGACCAAGCGCGCGCAGCAGGCCGAAAGCATTCGCGACGCCGCGATCGACACGTTGCTCGAGCAGGTCGACATCCCGCTGCCTGAAGCGATCGTCAAGGCGCAGGTCGACAGCGCGCTGCACAACGCCCTGCACAGCCTCGACCACGACGAATCCAAGCTCGACGAGGTGCTCGCCCAGCAGGGGAAGTCGCGCGAGGAGTTCGAGACCGAGACGCGCACCGCCGCCGAGACGGACGTCAAACGACAGCTGCTGCTCGACGCGCTCGCCGACGAGCTGCAGGTCCAGGTCGGCCAGGACGACCTGACCGAGCGGCTGGTCGCGACCTCTCGCCAGTACGGCATCGAGCCCCAGCAGCTGTTGGCCTACCTCCGGGAGAACAACCAGCTGCCGGCCATGTTCGCCGATGTGCGCCGGGCGCTGGCCATCGCCGAGGTGATCCGCGCGGCGACGGTCACCGACACCGCCGGAAACACCGTCGACACCGATGAGTTCTTCGGCAAGCGCGCGGAGGCGGACGCCTCGGGTGACGTCGCCGGTGACGTCGAAGAACCCACGGCGGCCGACGCCGGGGAGTGACCGTGCGATGACGCTGTGAGCGAACGCGCCCGTTTCGGGGGTGCGTGGCCGCGAAACGGCGGGCCCGGTTGGTTAGTGTCGGTGAAGACAGATCTGACAGAAAGCAGGTAACCCGGTCGTGACTGACATGCGTTCAAACTCGCAGGGTCTCAACCTCACGGACTCCGTCTATGAGCGCTTGCTGTCCGAGCGCATCATCTTCCTGGGTTCGGAGGTGAGCGACGAAATCGCCAATCGGCTGTGCGCGCAGATTCTGCTGCTCGCCGCCGAGGACTCCACCAAAGACATTTCGCTCTACATCAACTCGCCCGGCGGATCGATCAGCGCCGGCATGGCGATCTACGACACCATGGTCCTGGCGCCGTGTGACATCGCCACCTACGCGATGGGCATGGCCGCCTCGATGGGTGAGTTCCTGTTGGCGGCGGGCACCAAGGGCAAGCGTTACGCGCTGCCGCACGCCCGCATCCTGATGCACCAGCCGCTCGGCGGGGTGACGGGCAGCGCGGCCGACATCGCCATCCAGGCCGAGCAGTTCCACGTCATCAAGAAGGAGATGTTCCGGCTCAACGCCGAATTCACCGGCCAGTCGATCGAACGCATCGAGGCCGACTCCGACCGCGACCGCTGGTTCACCGCGCAGGAGGCCCTCGAATACGGCTTCGTCGACCACATCATCACCCGCGCCGCCCACATCACCAATGGAGAAGCCCGATGAACCCCGAAACCCAGCCTCAGGCGCGCTACATCCTGCCGTCGTTCATCGAGCACTCCAGCTTTGGGATCAAGGAGTCCAATCCCTACAACAAGCTGTTCGAGGAGCGCATCATCTTCCTCGGCGTCCAGGTGGACGACGCGTCGGCGAACGACATCATGGCGCAGCTGCTGGTGCTCGAGTCGCTGGACCCCGACCGCGACATCACCATGTACATCAACTCGCCCGGCGGCGGATTCACCTCGCTGATGGCGATTTACGACACCATGCAGTACGTGCGGGCCGACATCCAGACGGTGTGCCTGGGGCAGGCCGCCTCGGCGGCCGCGGTGTTGCTGGCCGCCGGGACCCCGGGCAAGCGGATGGCGCTGCCCAACGCCCGGGTGCTGATCCACCAGCCGTCGCTGCAGGGTGTGATCCAGGGCCAGTTCTCCGATCTGGAGATCCAGGCCGCCGAGATCGAGCGGATGCGCACCCTGATGGAGACCACGTTGGCCCGCCACACCGGCAAGGACGCCGCGACGGTCCGCAAGGACACCGACCGGGACAAGATCCTGACCGCCGATGAGGCCAAGGACTACGGGATCATCGACACCGTGCTGGAGTACCGCAAGCTTTCCGCCCAGAGCGCCTAGCCCCTTTCGCCGAACGTGCACTCACGGCGAATTTTCGGCTGATTCTTCGCCCTGATTGCACGCTCGGCGCACGGCGGCGATGTCCGCCGGCCCCACCCGGCAGCAGCCGCCGATAATGCGAGCGCCCGCCGAAACCCATTGCGACGCAAGCCCCGTCGCGAACGTGCGCGGGCCGGCCCACCCGCGACCGTCCCAGCGTTCCCCGCTGTTCGGGTAGACGATGACGGGCTTGCCGAGCACCGATGCGCTCGCGATCGCCGGCAACACGTCGTCGGGCGCGCAGCAGTTGACCCCGACGGCCACGATCTCGTCGACGCCGGCGGCCACCGCGAACGCGTCGGCCAGCGGTTGTCCGGCACGGGTCCGGTCCCCGTCGATCGTGTAGCTCAGCCACGCCCGCATCCCGACCGAGCGGACCAGGCCGACCAACGCTTCCGCCTCGTCGACGTCGGGCACGGTTTCGCAGGCGAGGACGTCGGCTCCGGCGTCCGCCAGGGTCTCCAGTCGGGGCCGATGCCATCGCGCCAACGCCGCGACCGACAAGCCGTAGCGCCCGCGGTACTCCGAGCCGTCGGCCAGCGCAGCGCCGTAGGGTCCGACCGAGGCGGCGACGAGGAGACCCGCGGGTTCGCCACGGCCGGCCTCGTCCCGCGCGGCCTTCGCGAGCTCGACGCTGCGGCGCAGCAGCCCGCCGGTTTCCCGCCGATCCAATCCGCGCGCCGCAAAACCCTCGAATGACGCCTGGTAGCTGGCCGTCGTCGCGATGGTGGCCCCGGCGCGGAAGTAGGCGGCGTGGACGGCGACGATCTCGCGCGGGGCGTCCGCGAGCAGCCTGGCCGACCACAACCGGTCGGACAGGTCATGACCCCGCGCTTCGAGCTCGGTGGCCAAGCCGCCATCGAGCAGCACGGTTCCGCTGGGCCAGGTGAAGTCCACGGCCAAACCCACGTGGCCACTGTAGGGTGATTTCGTGGGGGATTCGCCCAGGCCTCGTGTGACTATCCGGGGCTGGGTCGGCACCTCCGTCGGAGGTGGGATGGGACGGGCGCCGGACTCGGTCGCATTACGACCGCGACACGCCAAAGACACGCAAAGCGCGCCTTTCGCGAGCGACGGGCATCGTGTGGCTATATCTTTCCTCCATACGGAAGGGGCATGAACTCCCGCAAATACCATCGGCGCGATTCGGCGTTTATGGTCGCGGCGGGCCCGATCAAGCGGGTAGCGTCGGTGAATACATGCGGGACAGGGAAGTCCAACGGCGAAGAGGAAGTAGGCACTAACGCACCATGGCACGCATCGGAGACGGCGGGGACCTGCTGAAGTGCTCGTTCTGCGGGAAGAGCCAGAAGCAGGTCAAGAAGCTCATTGCTGGCCCCGGTGTATACATCTGCGATGAGTGCATCGATCTCTGCAACGAGATCATCGAAGAGGAGCTCGCCGACGCCGACGACGTGAAGCTCGATGAACTTCCCAAACCCATCGAGATCCGGGAGTTCCTCGAGGGCTACGTCATCGGGCAAGACACCGCCAAGAGGACGCTGGCGGTCGCGGTCTACAACCACTACAAGCGGATTCAGGCCGGCGAGAAGGGCCGGGACTCGCGGCACGAGCCGGTCGAGCTGACCAAGTCCAACATCTTGATGCTCGGACCCACCGGATGCGGCAAGACCTACCTGGCCCAGACGCTCGCCAAGATGCTCAACGTCCCGTTCGCCATCGCCGACGCCACCGCCCTGACCGAAGCCGGCTACGTCGGTGAGGACGTCGAGAACATCCTGCTCAAGCTCATCCAGGCCGCCGACTACGACGTCAAGCGGGCCGAGACGGGCATCATCTACATCGACGAGGTCGACAAGATCGCCCGCAAGAGCGAGAACCCGTCGATCACCCGCGACGTCTCCGGGGAGGGCGTGCAGCAGGCCCTGCTGAAGATCCTGGAGGGCACCCAGGCGTCGGTTCCCCCGCAGGGCGGCCGCAAGCACCCGCACCAAGAGTTCATCCAGATCGACACCACCAACGTGCTGTTCATCGTCGCGGGGGCGTTCGCCGGCCTGGAGAAAATCATCTACGAGCGCGTCGGCAAGCGTGGCCTGGGCTTCGGCGCCGAGGTCCGCTCGAAGGCCGAGATCGACACCACCGACCACTTCGCCGAGGTCATGCCCGAAGACTTGATCAAGTTCGGCCTGATCCCCGAGTTCATCGGCCGGCTGCCGGTGGTCGCCTCGGTCACCAATCTCGACCGCGAGTCGCTGGTCAAGATCCTGTCCGAGCCGAAGAACGCGCTGGTCAAGCAGTACCTGCGGCTCTTCGAGATGGACGGCGTGGAGCTCGAGTTCACCGACGACGCCCTGGAAGCGATCGCGGATCAGGCGATCCACCGCGGCACCGGGGCGCGTGGCCTGCGCGCCATCATGGAAGAGGTCCTGCTGCCCGTGATGTACGACATCCCGAGCCGCGACGACGTCGCCAAGGTCGTGGTGACCAAGGAGACCGTGCAGGACAACGTGTTGCCGACGATCGTGCCGCGCAAGCCGTCGCGTACCGAGCGCCGCGACAAGAGCGCCTAACTAGATCCGGGAGCCTCCCAGCACGCCGCGTGACAGCGCTGACGTGATCCCACCGCGTGTCGCGTACGGGCTGGACCTGCTGAACTTCCTCCTCGCCGATGTTCGTGACGGGCTGGGCCCGTACCTGTCGATCTACCTGCTGCTGACTCACCACTGGGACCAGGGCTCGATCGGATTCGTCATGGCGGTCGGGGGCATCGGCGCGATCGTCGCGCAGGCCCCGGCCGGCGCCCTGGTGGACCGGAGCACCGCCAAGCGGGCACTGGTCATCGGCGGCGCGCTCACGATCACCGCGGCGTCGTTGGCGATGCCGTTGTTTCCCGGGTTTTCTTCGATCTCGGTGCTGCAAGCGCTCACGGGCATCGCCGGATCCGTCTTCGCCCCGGCGCTGGCCGCGATCACCCTGGGGCTGGTCGGCTCCCGTCGCTTCTCCCGCCGGATCGGGCGCAACGAGTCGTTCAACCACGCCGGGAACGCCACGGCGGCGGCGATCACCGGCGGCTTGGCCTACTTCTTCGGGCCCGTCGTCGTGTTCTGGGTGCTCGCGGTCATGGCCGCCGCCAGCGTGGTTGCGGCGCTGTGGATTCCGGGCGACGCGATCGACCACGACGTCGCCCGGGGAATGGACCACGCCCCCGGGCAACCGCACCCGAGCCCGTCGCGGCTGGCGGCGTTGCTGGGCAATCGCCGGCTGATGATCTTTGCCGCCACGGTCATGGCCTTCCACTTCGCGAATGCGGCCATGCTGCCGCTGGTCGGGCAACGGCTGGCGCTGCACAACAAGGACGTCGGGACCGCCCTGATGGCGGGCTGCATCGTGGCCGCGCAGGTCGTCATGGTGCCGGTGGCCTATGTCGCCGGCGCCAAGGCGGATTCCTGGGGCCGAAAGCCGATCTTCCTGGTCGGATTCGCGGTCTTGGCCGCCCGTGGATTTCTCTACACCCTCTCGGACAACTCCTATTGGCTGGTGAGCGTGCAGTTGCTGGACGGCGTTGGGGCCGGCGTGTTCGGCGCGCTGTTTCCCCTCGTCGTGCAGGACGTGACACATGGAACCGGCCGCTTCAACGTCAGCTTGGGGGCGGTGACGGCCGCGACGGGCATCGGCGCCGCGGTGTCGAACCTCGTCGCGGGCTCGATCGTGGTCGCGGCCGGATACGACGCCGCATTCGTCTTCTTGGGTGCTCTGGCCGCGGCCGGGTTCGTGTTGTATCTGGTTGCGATGCCGGAAACGGCGGCGACCAAACTCGGCGCGGAAAACGCGGCATCCGGAGGCCGACACGGTACGAACGACGGTTGATAACGCGCGAGACGTGACCAACGCCACAGTTTGCCGAGCTACTCATCAGTAGATGGCGCTGACGTCGCCTTTTGACTGCGAACACGGCCGAGATGACGCCGCAGAGGCGGCCATGGCGATCGCAAATCAGTGCCATAATTGGTACCGCCAGTGACATAAAACCGTGATGGCCGGAGACTCCCTTCGCCGACGCGTAACCTGAAGCTGCGCGAACTGTCTGTCCGGTGAACAAATGGAGGGCAAAGACGTGGATCCGAACGGCAGCGGAGCCGGATCAGACTCACAGAACGGGGCTCCCCCGAACGGATCTGCCCGTCAGCGCCTCGAACAGGTCGTCATCCGCTTCGCCGGTGACTCCGGCGACGGCATGCAGCTTACCGGTGACCGGTTCACTTCCGAGGCAGCGCTTTTCGGAAACGACCTGGCGACCCAGCCGAACTATCCCGCCGAGATCCGTGCGCCTGCAGGCACCCTGCCCGGCGTCTCGTCCTTCCAAATTCAGATCGCCGACTATGACATCTTGACCGCCGGCGACCGGCCCGACGTGCTCGTCGCGATGAATCCGGCCGCGCTCAAGGCCAATATCGGCGACCTGCCCCGCGGCGGCATGGTGATCGCGAACTCCGACGAGTTCACCAAGCGCAACCTGACCAAGGTGGGTTACGTCACCAACCCGCTCGAGACCGACGAGTTGTCCGACTACGTCGTGCATTCCGTCGCGATGACGACGTTGACGCTCGGGGCGGTCGAGGCCATCGGCGCGACGAAGAAGGATGGCCAGCGCGCCAAGAACATGTTCGCGCTGGGGCTGCTGTCGTGGATGTACGGGCGGCCGATCGAAACCAGCGAAAAGTTCATTCGTGAGAAGTTCGCCCGTAAGCCCGAGGTCGCGGAGACCAACGTGCTGGCGCTGAAGGCCGGTTGGAACTACGGCGAGACGACCGAGGCCTTCGGCACCACTTACGAGGTGTCCCGGGCGACCCTGCCGACGGGCGAATACCGCCAAATCTCGGGGAACACCGCCCTGGCGTACGGCATCGTCGCGGCCGGCCAGCTCGCCGACATCCCGGTCCTGCTCGGCAGCTACCCGATCACGCCGGCCTCCGACATCCTGCACGAGCTGTCCAAGCACAAGAACTTCAACGTCCTCACTTTCCAGGCCGAGGACGAAATCGGCGGCATCTGCGCCGCGATCGGCGCCTCCTACGGCGGCGCGCTGGGGGTCACCACCACGTCGGGGCCGGGCATTTCGCTCAAGTCCGAAGCGCTCGGGCTGGCCGTGATGACCGAACTGCCGTTGCTCGTCGTCGACGTGCAGCGCGGTGGCCCCTCGACCGGGCTGCCCACCAAGACCGAGCAGGCCGACCTGCTGCAAGCGCTGTACGGCCGCAACGGCGAGTCACCGGTGGCGATCCTCGCGCCGCGGTCACCGTCCGATTGCTTCGAGACCGCGCTCGAGGCCGCGCGCATCGCGGTCTCCTACCACACCCCGGTGATCGTGCTGTCCGACGGCGCGATCGCCAACGGCTCTGAGCCGTGGCGCATTCCGGACGTCAGCACGCTGCCGCGCATCACGCACGCCTTCGCCAAGCCGGACGAACCGTTCCAGCCTTACGCGCGCGACCCCGAGACGCTGGCCCGGCAGTTCGCCGTGCCGGGCACCCCGGGGCTCGAGCACCGCATCGGCGGTCTGGAAGCGGCGAACGGCTCGGGCAACATCTCCTACGAGCCGGTCAACCACGACCTCATGGTCCGGTTGCGCCAGGCCAAGATCGACGGCATCTCCGTTCCCGACCTGGAGGTCGACGATCCGACCGGCGACGCCGAGTTGCTGCTGATCGGATGGGGCAGCTCCTACGGTCCGATCGGCGAGGCCTGCCGGCGCGCGCGCCGCAAGGGCATCAAGGTGGCGCACGCGCACTTGCGCTACCTCAACCCGTTCCCGGCCAACCTCGGCGAGGTGCTGCGACGCTACCCGCAGGTGGTGGCGCCCGAAATGAACTTGGGCCAACTGGCGTTCGTGCTGCGCGGCAAGTACCTGGTGGACGTCCAGTCCGTCAGCAAGGTGCAGGGTGTCGCGTTCCTGGCCGACGAGATCGGCCGCGTCATCCGCGCCGCGCTGGGCGGGACATTGGCCGAAGTCGAGAACGACAAGACGATGGTCGCCAGAATGGCGGCGGCAACGGTTGGGGCCGGCGCATGATTCGCGCCGGCGTCAATGCAGAGCGAAGCGATGAGGAGGAGCGGCGCTCGTGACTGACCTGATCGGCAATTTGGCGGGCAAAGACCTCGGTGTGACCCCGAAGTTGACCAAGAACGACGGGGTCCCCACGCTGTCCGCTGAGGACCAGCCCCAGAAGTCCAAGGACTTCACCAGCGACCAGGAGGTGCGTTGGTGCCCGGGCTGCGGGGACTACGTCATCCTCAACACCATCCGGAACTTCCTGCCGGACCTCGGGTTGCGCCGCGAGAACATCGTGTTCATCAGCGGCATCGGTTGCTCGAGCCGCTTCCCGTATTACCTCGAGACCTACGGATTTCACTCGATCCACGGGCGTGCCCCCGCCATCGCCACCGGCCTGGCGCTGGCCCGCGAGGACCTGTCGGTGTGGGTGGTCACCGGTGACGGCGACGCCCTGTCGATCGGCGGCAACCACCTGATCCACGCGCTGCGCCGCAACGTCAACATCACCATCCTGCTGTTCAACAACCGGATCTACGGGCTGACCAAGGGCCAGTACTCGCCCACCTCGGAGGTCGGCAAGGTCACGAAGTCGACCCCGATGGGGTCGCTGGACCACCCGTTCAACCCGGTGTCGTTGGCCCTGGGCGCCGAGGCGACCTTCGTCGGCCGCGCTCTGGACTCCGACCGCAACGGCCTGACCGAGGTGCTGCGCGCGGCCGCCGGGCACCGGGGCGCCGCCGTCGTCGAAATCCTGCAGGACTGCCCGATCTTCAACGACGGCTCGTTCGACGCGCTGCGCAAGGAAGGCGCCGAGGAGCGGGTCATCAACGTCCGCCACGGCGAACCAATTGTGTTCGGCGCCAACGGCGAATACTGCGTCGTGAAGTCCGGGTTCGGCCTGGAGGTGGCCAAGACCGCCGACGTCTCCGTCGACGAAATCGTGGTGCACGACGCCCACAGCGACAACTCGGCCTACGCCTTCGCCCTGTCACGGCTGTCGGATCAGAACCTCGAGCACACGGTGCTGGGCATCTTCCGCAACATCAACAGGCCCACCTACGACGACGCGGCACGCTCGCAGATTCAGGCGGCCCAGTCGGCGAAGCCGTTCGACTCCGCGGCGCTGCAATCGCTGCTGCGCGGCCGCGACACCTGGACCGTCGACTGACGTGGCCGAGCAGGTACCCGACACCGAAGTGTCCCTGGCCGGAATAGTGCTGGCCGGTGGCGAATCGCGGCGGATGGGCCGCGACAAGGCGACCTTGCCGGGTCCCGGCGGGGCCCCCACGCTGCTCGAGCACGTGGTCGGGGTCGTCTCCCAGCGCTGCGACCCGGTCTTCGTGATGGCCGCGCCGGGGCAACCGCTGCCCGAGGTGCAGGCGCGCGTGCTTCGCGACGAGGTGCGCGGCCAGGGGCCACTGCCGGCGACCGGTGGCGGCCTGCGCGCCGCGGCGGAAACCGGCGCCCGGTTCGCCTTCGTCTGCGCCGTCGACATGCCGCTTCTGTCAGCGGGTTTGATCGACGACCTGATGGGGCTGGCCACCGAGACCAACGCCGAAATCGTGCTGCCGTGGGACGGTCGCAGCCACTACCTCGCCGCGGTGTACCGCACCGATCTGGCCGAGCGGATCGACGGCCTGGTCGCCGGCGGCGCCCGCTCGATGCGT
This sequence comes from Mycobacterium sp. WUMAC-067, assembly GCF_020217485.1. GTDB lineage: Bacteria > Actinomycetota > Actinomycetes > Mycobacteriales > Mycobacteriaceae > Mycobacterium. The sequence goes on from NZ_JAEKMI010000009.1 coordinate 70,260, forward strand.
GCCTTGATCGATGCCTCCGACGCCCAACAGATCGTGCTGCCGGAATCGCGTTTCTTGGCCAACGTCAACTCGGAGAGCGACCTGCGCGCTCTGGCGCAGCTCCAAGCCTGACGCCAACCGCTCCGGGCGTCGTGATCCTTTGGGACAGCGGCAATTTGCGGCCTTTGCGGAGTGCGCGAGGAAATCGCGGCGGGTGACGAAGTAGCTGCCCGTTCCTGAAAAGCCTTGTCGCCGTGAGTGTTTAGCGAAAGTCATTGTTGGAAAGCACAATACGCGCCATCCGCGTCGAATGCCGTGCTTCGCGGCGATGCGGTTGACGAATAGCTATGTGGGGCAAGTCAATTCGGCAGAGATCGCCTTTTTCCTGCCTATCCCGCGTGGCGATGTGAGGAACGGGGCGGGCATGCGGTACGCTGCGCGGCCCGCCGACAAGACGGCAGAAATCCGTTGTGACTGCTTCTAATCGGCGGCAGCGCCGCGAATGAACGTGCGCCAGCTCACAAATTACGCGTGATTAGGCTCACCATTTGTTTGCGGATGCCTTGGCGGTTCCCGGTCCGAAAACTCGCCTGTGACCTGCATGAATGGCCTTGGTATCGCGGCGTGATCGGGTCGTTATCCAAACGAGATATGCGATTTCCGAAGATGACGAACGCCTCGGCGTTCTCTACGGTCCCTGTTAGCCCGCAACGGGTTACGGAAAAGTAATCAACAAAATTGAATCCACGGACCCGCGTGTGAGCGGCGCCACGGACGGCGAAAGCCCGACCGTGGACGGTGGGTGACAACCCGCCGGGCAGACCTGGCCCGCCGCTGTCGTGCCTGACCCAGACGGCACGTTCCAAAACAGGCATTCAGCCAACGACCTTCAGCCCACCTGCGTGGGCTTGTTTTGGCGCGCGCGCAGCGAAAGGAAAGATATTGAAGAACGTCCGCAAGACGCTCATTCTTGCCGCGGTCACGGGCACGCTTGTGTCCATCCCGTCGGCCACCGCCCACGCCGACGAAGCGGTGGCCTTCGACCCGAACCTGCCGGCAGCGGCCCCGGACGCCCCGGCCCCGGACGCGCCTCCGGCCCCGGACGCTCCGGCCCCCGACGCACCTCCGGCTCCGGACGCTCCGGCCCCCGACGCGCCTCCGGCCCCGGACGCGCCGGCGCCCGTCGGTTTCGACCCGAACGTCCCGCCGCCTCCTGGCCCCGACGTGCCGCCGCCGCCCGCCCACCGGGCGTACAGCGTCAACTGGGACGCCATCGCGCAGTGCGAGTCGGGCGGTAACTGGGGCATCAGCACCGGTAACGGTTTCTCCGGTGGCCTGCAGTTCACGCCGAGCACGTGGCGCTCCAACGGCGGCAGTGGTTCCCCGGCCGGCGCGAGCCGCGAGGAGCAGATCCGCGTCGCCGAGAACGTGCTGCACTCGCAGGGCATCGGCGCGTGGCCGGTGTGCGGACGCCGCGGCTGATCGACGGCTTCGCTGACATACATATAAGGAGTGCCGGGCCCCGTGCCCGGCACTCCTTGTCTCCAGCGGTCGCCACCCCCGTCGTCGGGTAGCGTCGGGCCCGTGACCGCAACGACGCGCGAATTCGACATTGTGCTGTACGGGGCGACCGGCTTCGTCGGGAAGCTCACCGCCGAATACCTGGCCGGCTCGGCACCGGACAAACGGATCGCGCTGGCCGGCCGGTCGCCCGACCGGCTGCGTGCCGTGCGCGACACGCTGGGCGAAACCGCGCGGTCATGGCCCGTCCTGAGTGCGGATGCCTCAGCGCCGTCGACGCTGAACGAGATGGCGGCGCGCACGCAGGTCGTCATCACCACGGTCGGCCCCTACACGCGCTACGGGTTGCCGCTGGTGGCCGCCTGCGCCGCGGCAGGCACCGACTACGCCGACCTGACCGGCGAGGCGATGTTCGTGCGCGACAGCATCGACCAATTCCACAAGCAGGCCGCGGATACCGGCGCCCGCATCGTGCATGCGTGCGGATTCGACTCCGTTCCTTCGGACCTCAGCGTGTATGCGCTGTATCGCGCGGCGCGCGACGACGGCGCCGGCGAACTCGTCGACACCGACCTCGTGGTCCGGTCCTTCTCCGGCGGGGTGTCCGGCGGCACCGTCGCGTCGATGTTGGAGGTGCTGGACACCGCCTCCCGCGATCCCGAGGCCCGCCGCCAACTCGCCGACCCGTACACGCTCAGCAGCGACCGCGGCGCCGAACCCGACATCGGCCCGCAGCCCGATCTGCCGTGGCGTCGCGGTGGCCGGATCGCGCCGGAACTGAGCGGCGTGTGGACCGCGGGCTTCGTCATGGCGCCCTACAACACCCGGATCGTGCGGCGCAGCAACGCCCTGCTGGACTGGGCCTACGGACGCGGGTTGCGCTACAGCGAAAGCATGAGCCTGGGGTCGTCGCCGATCGCGCCGGTGGCCTCCGCTGTGGTGGGCGGGGCCGCCGCCGCGACGTTCGGCCTGGGCAGCCGGTTCTTCCGGCTGCTGCCGCGCCGGCTGGTGGAGCGCATCGTGCCCAAACCCGGAACCGGCCCCAGTCCGGCCGCGCGGGAACGCGGCTACTACCGCATCGAGACCTACACGACCACGAGCACCGGCGCCCGTTACGTGGCGCGCATGGAGCAGCGCGGCGACCCGGGCTACAAGGCGACTTCGGTGTTGTTGGGGGAGTGCGGTCTGGCGCTGGCATTCGACCGTGACAAGCTCCCGGACCTACACGGCGTCCTCACGCCCGCGGCCGCGATGGGCGACGCGCTGCTGGACCGCTTCCCCGCGGCGGGTGTGTCGCTGCAGACCGAACGGCTGAACTGACGGGGCATCGATCCGGATCGGCGCAGTTCCGGCAGGTTACCGGTTACTGAACACCAAATCGTTCCTGCGCGAAGGGTGTTGGCCGAAGCCGCATGCGTCTAGTGTCGTAATTGACTTGGCTCCGATATCAGGAACGAAGGTGGACGCACCGATGGCCGGTCTCGATGATCTGTACAGCCAGATTCCCACGTCTGAAATCGCAAACAAGCTCGGCGCCGACGAAGCCGACGTGCAAAACGCCGTTCACACGCTGGTGCCGGAGCTGCTCGGCGGCCTGCACCAGAATTCGCAAGATCCCGCGCACGCCAGCACGATCGAGTCCATGGCAACCAGCCATGCCGCGCGGGGCCTACTCGACGTCGGTGGCGCCCCGGGCGAGAGCGACGGGCACCAGGCCGTCGCGTCTCTGTTCGGCGGCATCGACGCCGACCAGGTCGCATCGGCCCTGGCCGATCGCGGTGCAGGTAATCCTGACCTGCTCAAGCAACTGCTGCCGGTGGTTCTGCCAATTGTGTTGGCGTACATCGGAAAACAGCTCGGTTCCGGCAGCGGGGCCGGCGCGTCGCAGAGAACGGAGGCAGCTGACGGTGGCGGTCTCGGCGAGGTTCTGGGCAGCATCCTCGGTGGCTCCGGTAACAAGTCCCTTGGCGGCATCGTCGGAAATGTGTTGGGCGGCAAGGGAGGTGCAATCGGCGACATCCTCGGCGGCCTACTCGGGGGCAAGAAGTAGTCCAGCGCCGAACCGCATTGTTCTCTGGTAGTTCCCCTAGGGTTTCGATCGCGTCGAATCCAGGGCTGCCCAAGGCAATCCAAGATGAGTAGGTTCGTCCTCATCGGACATAGGAAATAACGTCCGACCAATCGGCCGGGCGGTAGACGAGAGGGAAATGCCATGGCGGACACGCTGACCCAAGGACAGAAGCTGGTGCGGGGCGAATCGCTCACCTCGAACAACGGCGCCTACACGCTGACCTTGCAGGACGACGGCAACCTGGTGCTGGCGTCGCGCGGCCAAGCGATCTGGTCCGCCGGTACCGACGGTCAGAATGTGGTGCGCGCCGAAGTGCAACCCGACGGCAATTTCGTCGTCTACACGGCCGACAAACCCGTGTGGCACAGCAACACAGCCGGCAAAAAGGACGTCAAGCTCGTGCTGCAGGACGACCGCAACCTGGTGCTCTACGCCGGAAATGAGGCGGCCTGGTCGACCAAGACCGAGACGGACGCTCCGCCGCCGCCGGCGCCCGAGGCGGCTACGCAGGCCGCCGCAGAGGAGCCCGCCGCGCCGGTCGAGGAGCCTGCCGCGCAAGCGCCTCCCGAGCCAGAGCCAGAGCCGGCCGTTCGGACGTACACCGTCGAATCCGGTGACAGCCTGTGGGCGATCGCGGAGCGCTTCTACGGCGACGGCAGTAAGTGCCAGGCAATCGCCGATGCGAGCGGAATTCCGAACCCTGACCTGATCCAGCCCGGTCAGGTGCTCACGATTCCCTGATCGCCGGGAACGGCGTCAGCGCCCGGATCCCTGTGACCTGCGGGTTCGGGCACTTACACGAGGGTAAACCGCGCTCCCTAGAATTGACGGGTGACCGCCAGCCGCAGCCCCGCCACCGACCTGCCCAAGTCGTGGGATCCGGCTGCGGCCGAGAGCGCGATCTACCAGAAGTGGATCGACGCCGGATACTTCGCCGCGGACCCGGCCAGCGCCAAGCCCGGCTACTCGATCGTGCTGCCGCCGCCGAACGTGACCGGCAGCCTGCACATGGGCCATGCGCTGGAACACACCATGATGGACGCCCTGACCCGCCGCAAGCGGATGCAGGGATACGAGGTGTTGTGGCAGCCGGGCATGGACCACGCCGGTATCGCCACGCAGAGCGTGGTGGAAAAGCAGCTCGCGGTCGACGGCAAGACCAAGGAGGACTTCGGCCGGGAGCTGTTCGTCGACAAGGTCTGGGACTGGAAGCGCGAGTCCGGCGGCGCCATCGGCGGCCAGATGCGCCGGCTCGGCGACGGGGTCGACTGGAGCCGCGACCGGTTCACCATGGACGAGGGCCTGTCACGGGCGGTCCGCACCATCTTCAAGCGGCTCTACGATGCCGGGCTGATCTATCGGGCCGAGCGGCTGGTCAACTGGTCGCCGGTGCTCCAGACCGCGATATCGGACATCGAGGTCGACTACCTCGATGTCGAGGGCGAGCTGGTGTCCTTCCGCTACGGCTCGCTCGACGACTCGCAGCCGCACATCGTGGTCGCGACCACCCGGGTCGAGACGATGCTCGGCGACACCGCCATCGCGGTGCATCCCGACGACGACCGCTACCGCCACCTGGTCGGCACCAGCCTGCCGCACCCGTTCGTGGACCGTCAGCTCGCGGTGGTCGCCGACGAGCACGTGGACCCCGAATTCGGTACCGGCGCAGTCAAAGTCACGCCCGCACATGACCCCAACGACTTCGAGATCGGGCTGCGGCACGGGTTGCCGATGATCTCGATCCTGGACACCAGGGGCCGAATCGTCGACACCGGAACGCAATTCGACGGGATGGACCGCTTCGAGGCCCGCGTCGCGGTGCGCGAGGCCCTGGCCGCCGAAGGCCGCATCGTCGAGGAGAAGCGACCCTACCTACACAGCGTCGGGCACTCCGAGCGCAGCGGCGAACCGATCGAGCCGCGGCTGTCGCTGCAGTGGTTTGTCCGCGTCGAGTCCCTGGCCAAGGCGGCCGGCGACGCGGTGCGCAACGGCAACACCGTGATTCACCCGGCCAGCCTGGAGCCGCGTTGGTTCGCCTGGGTCGACGACATGCGCGATTGGACGATCTCGCGGCAGCTGTGGTGGGGTCACCGCATCCCGATCTGGTACGGGCCCAACGGGGAACAGGTGTGCGTGGGTCCCGACGAGACGCCGCCGGAGGGCTGGGAACAGGACCCCGACGTGCTGGACACGTGGTTCTCTTCGGCGCTGTGGCCGTTTTCCACCCTGGGCTGGCCGGAGAAAACCCCCGAGCTCGAAAAGTTCTACCCGACAAGCGTTCTGGTCACCGGCTACGACATCCTGTTCTTCTGGGTGGCCAGGATGATGATGTTCGGCACCTTCGTCGGCGACGACGACGCCATCACCCTGGAGGGGCGCCGCGGCCCGCAGGTGCCCTTCACCGATGTTTTCCTGCACGGGCTGATCCGCGACGAGTCCGGCCGCAAGATGAGCAAGTCCAAGGGCAACGTCATCGACCCGCTGGACTGGGTCGAGATCTTCGGCGCCGACGCCCTGCGGTTCACGTTGGCGCGCGGCGCCAGCCCCGGCGGTGACCTGGCGATCGGTGAGGACCACGTCCGGGCGTCGCGCAACTTCTGCACCAAGCTGTTCAACGCCACGCGTTACGCGCTGCTCAACGGGGCGCAGCTGGCGCCCGTGCCCCCGCCGGCCGAGCTCACCGATGCCGACCGGTGGATCCTCGGGCGGCTGGAAGAGGTTCGCGCTGAAGTCGATGCGGCATTCGACAACTACGAGTTCAGCCGCGCCTGCGAGGCGCTCTACCACTTCGCCTGGGACGAATTCTGCGACTGGTACGTCGAATTGGCCAAGACACAACTGGCCGAGGGGGTCGCGCACACCACGGCCGTGCTGGCGGCGACGCTGGACACCCTGCTGCGGCTGCTGCACCCGGTGATCCCCTTCATCACCGAGGCCCTCTGGCAGGCCTTGACCGATAACGAGTCGCTGGTGATCGCCGACTGGCCGCAACCGTCCGGGATGAGCCTGGATCCGGTTGCCGCACAACGGGTTACCGACATGCAAAAGCTGGTGACCGAGGTGCGCCGGTTCCGCAGCGATCAGGGGCTGGCGGACCGCCAGAAGGTGCCCGCCCGCATGACCGGCGTCGACGAATCCGATCTGGCCACCCAGGTGAGCGCGGTGACGTCCCTGGCCTGGCTGACGGCCGCGGGGGCGGAATTTCGCCCGTCGGCGTCCGTGGAAGTCAGGCTCAGCGGCGGCACCGTCGTCGTCGAACTGGACACCTCGGGCACCATCGACGTCGCGGCCGAGCGGCGCCGGCTGGAAAAGGATCTGGCCGCGGCGCACAAGGAGCTGGCGTCGACCACCGCCAAATTGGCGAACGAGGACTTCCTGGGCAAGGCCCCGCAAAACGTCGTCGACAAGATCCGGGACCGTCAGCGTCTGGCCCAGGAGGAAACCGAGCGGATCAACGCGCGGCTAGCCGGGCTGGCATGACGGAGCCGCCCGAGTGGGCTGAGGACCCCGAACTTCCCGACGTGGTTCCCGCGCCGGTCCCGACCCCGGACGAGATCGCCTCCTTGTTGCAGGTCGAGCACCTGCTGGACCAGCGCTGGCCCGAGACCAAGATCGAGCCGAGCCTGACCCGGATCAGCGCGCTGATGGACCTGTTGGGCTCACCGCAGCGGGCCTACCCGTCGATCCACGTCGCGGGCACCAACGGCAAGACCTCGGTGGCCCGCATGATCGACGCGCTGATCACGGCGCTACACCGGCGCACCGGGCGGACCACCAGCCCCCATCTGCAATCGGCGGTCGAGCGCATTTCGATCGATGCCAAGCCGATCAGCCCGGCGCAGTACGTGGCGACCTACCGCGAGATCGAGCCGTTCGTGCAGATGGTCGACGCGCAATCGCAGGCCGCCGGCGGGCCCGCCATGAGCAAGTTCGAGGTGCTGACCGCGATGGCCTTCGCCGCGTTCGCCGACGCCCCCGTCGACGTCGCCGTGGTCGAGGTGGGGATGGGCGGACGCTGGGATGCCACCAACGTGATCAACGCGCCGGTCGCGGTCATCACCCCGATCGCCATCGACCACGTCGACTACCTGGGCGACGACCTCGCCGGCATCGCCGGGGAGAAGGCCGGCATCATCACCCGCGCGCCCGAGGGCGCGCCCGACACCGTCGCGGTCATCGCGCGCCAGGCGCCCGAGGCGATGGAGGTGTTGTTGGACCGAACCGTGCAAGCCGATGCCGCGGTGGCCCGCGAAGATTCGGAGTTCGCCGTGCTGGGGCGCCAGGTCGCCATCGGCGGGCAGGTGCTGCAGCTGCAGGGCCTTGGCGGGGTGTATTCCGACGTCTATCTGCCGCTGCACGGAGAACATCAGGCGCACAACGCCGTGCTGGCTTTGGCCGCCGTCGAGGCCTTCTTCGGCGCCGGCGCGCAGCGTCAGCTCGACGTCGAGGCGGTGCGCGCGGGTTTCGCCGCCGTCGCCAGCCCGGGCCGGCTGGAGCGGATGCGCAGCGCGCCCACGGTGTTCATCGACGCGGCGCACAATCCGGCCGGTGCGGCCGCGCTGGCGCAGACGTTGGCGGGCGAATTCGACTTCCGCTATCTGGTCGGAGTGCTCAGCGTGCTCGCCGACAAGGATGTCGGCGGCATCCTCGCCGCCCTGCAGCCGGTGTTCGACGCCGTCGTGGTGACCCACAACGGGTCGCCGCGGGCGCTCGACGTCGAATCGCTGGCCCTGGCGGCGCGCGAGACGTTCGGGCCCGACCGGGTGAGCACCGCCGAGAACCTGCGTGACGCCATCGACGTCGCGACCGCACTGGTCGATGATGCCGCGCTGGACGGGCACGCCGAAGACTTCTCCGGCACCGGGATCGTCATCACCGGCTCGGTCGTCACCGCCGGCGCGGCGCGCACCCTGTTCGGGCGTGATCCGCAGTGACCCAACCGGACTCACCCGAGAACCCCGAGGGGCCGGCCCCGACGCCGGCGGCCGACCCGTGGCGCAGCTTCGGCGCGGTGATGGCCCTGACGCTGTTTCTGGAAGCGATCGTGGTGCTGCTGGCGATCCCGGTGGTGGGAGCGGTGGGCGGAGGCCTGACGACGGCGTCGCTGGTCTACCTGATCGGCCTGGCCGTGCTGCTGATCCTGATGGCCGGGCTGCAGCGCAAACCCTGGGCCATCTGGGCCAACCTCGGCGTGCAGGTGATCCTGCTCGCGGGCTTCGCCGTGTATCCGGGGGTGGGATTCATCGGCGTGCTGTTCACCGGCCTGTGGGGCTTGATCGCCTACTTCCGGGCCGAGGTCCGGCGCAGACAGGGGTAGCCCGCCGGCAGGGACAAGCGCTGACCCGCCGCGGCGGCACCTGGTTATGTACGCTGTCCGCCGTGACCGAACGGACATTGGTACTGATCAAGCCGGACGGCGTCCAGCGACAGCTGGTGGGGGAGATCATCGGCCGGATCGAGCGAAAAGGCCTCACGATCGCCGCGCTGGAACTCCGGCACGTCAGCCAGGATCTCGCCGCCCAGCATTACGCGGAACACGAGGGCAAGCCGTTCTTCGAGCCGTTGCTGGAATTCATCACGTCGGGGCCGGTCGTCGCTGCCATCGTGGAGGGACCGCGGGCGATCGCGGCGTTTCGGCAGCTCGCGGGCGGTACCGACCCGGTCGAGAAGGCGATCCCGGGCACGATCCGCGGTGACTTCGGGCTGGAGACGCAGTTCAACCTGGTGCACGGCTCGGATTCGATCGAGTCGGCCAAGCGAGAAATCGGGCTCTGGTTCCCCGGCGCCTAGAGCTGCGACGATCGGTCCCGCGGCGCCGTCGTGACCGGGTTCGGCCATACCGAGGTTCCTCAGGTGTGGGTTGGCCCGCCACGTGATGTGGGATACTGATCTCGGGTGAACGTCGCCGGACCGGCGTCAGACACCCGAATGAAGACTTGGACAAGCGCGACCAATAGCCCCGTCGCCTTGGTTTGCAGCATGTCAGGCCGTCATTCAGCACGGCGCCGAGTGGGTTCTAACCTGAGCCGCTCGGGGCGAGACCATCACAAGCCCGGGAGAAGTGACCCGGGCCCATAGCGAAGCCCTCGCGTGGCCGCGTCGAAACGACGCGCCCGGGGGCTTGAGGAGAATACGTGGTAGACGGTGCACCGACTGCAGACCCATCAGAAGAATCGACCCGGCCTGCGGAGCTGCCCGACCGGTTGAGGGTCCATTCGCTGGCCCGAACGCTGGGAACAACCAGCAAACGGGTCCTGGACGCGCTCAGCGAGCTGGACGGGCGGATACGCAGCGCACATTCCACCGTGGACCGCGCCGACGCGGTGCGGGTGCGTGACCTGCTGGCCACCCAGCCCCAGGAAACGCCGGAGAACGCCGAGGCGGACGCCGACTCCGGCGAACCCGAATCCCGGCTGATGCTGGAAACCCCCGACAACGCCGCAGACCGGCCGCATTACATGCCGCTCTTCGTCGCGCCGCAGCCGCTGGACAGCGACGACACCGACGACGACAGCGGCACCGACGAGGACGCCGACTCCGACGATTCCGACAGTGACGACGACGAGCAGGCCGATCGGCCGTCGAACCGCCGGCGCCGCCGCGGCCGCCGTGGTCGCGGCCGCGGACGCGGCGAGCAGGGCGGACCCGAGGGCCAGAACGACGGCGGTGACGACGACGAGCCGCAGGGCCGGGGCAAGAAAGCCGCCCAGTCCGACTCCGGCGATTCCGACGACACCGACGACGACGATTCCGACGACGCCGACGACTCCGACGGCAATGACGACGGTTCGGCGGATGGCGGCAACCGTCGCCGCCGCAGGCGCCGGCGCCGCAAATCCGGATCGGGCGACGACAACGACGAGGGCGTAGCGCCCGACGACCCGCCCAACACGGTCGTGCACGAGCGGCCGCCCCGCAGCGGCAAGAACGGCGGCGGCGACGGCGGCAGCTCGAGCAACGAGATCAAGGGCATCGACGGCTCGACTCGGCTGGAGGCCAAGCGGCAACGGCGCCGAGACGGTCGCGACGCCGGGCGGCGCCGCCCCCCGGTGTTGACCGAGGCCGAATTCCTGGCCCGCCGCGAGGCCGTCGAACGCGTCATGGTCGTCCGCGACCGGGTCCGTAGCGAGCCGCCGCACCAGGGTTCGCGGTACACCCAGATCGCGGTGCTCGAGGACGGCATCGTCGTCGAGCATTTCGTCACCTCGGCCGCGTCGGCGTCCCTGGTGGGCAACATCTACCTCGGCATCGTGCAGAACGTGCTGCCCTCGATGGAGGCGGCCTTCGTCGACATCGGCCGCGGCCGCAACGGCGTGCTCTACGCCGGCGAGGTCAACTGGGAAGCCGCCGGGCTGGGCGGATCTGACCGCAAGATCGAACAAGCGCTCAAACCCGGCGACTATGTCGTCGTCCAGGTCAGCAAGGACCCGGTGGGGCACAAGGGCGCCCGGCTGACCACGCAGGTGTCGCTGGCGGGCCGCTACCTGGTGTACGTGCCGGGCGCGTCGTCGACCGGGATCAGCCGCAAGCTGCCCGACACCGAGCGCCAGCGGCTCAAGGAGATCCTGCGCGAGGTGGTGCCGTCCGACGCGGGGGTGATCATCCGGACCGCGTCCGAGGGCGTCAAAGAAGACGACATCCGCAGCGATGTCACCCGCCTGCAGGAGCGCTGGAAACAAATCGAGGCCAAGGCCATCGAGGTCAAGGAGAAGGCCGCCGGCGCCGCGGTGGCCCTCTACGAAGAGCCCGACGTGCTGGTCAAGGTCATCCGCGACTTGTTCAACGAAGACTTCGCCGGCCTGGTGGTCTCCGGTGACGAGGCCTGGAACACCATCAACGAATACGTGAATTCGGTTGCGCCCGACTTGGTTTCGAAGCTGAGCAAATACGAACCGCCCGCCGGGCCGGACGGATCGGGCGGACCGGACGTGTTCGCGGTGCACCGGATCGACGAGCAGCTGGCCAAGGCGATGGACCGGAAGGTCTGGCTGCCCTCGGGCGGCACCCTGGTGATCGACCGGACCGAGGCGATGACCGTGGTCGACGTCAATACCGGAAAGTTCACCGGCTCGGGGGGCAACCTCGAGCAGACGGTCACCAAGAACAACCTCGAGGCGGCCGAGGAGATCGTGCGCCAACTGCGGCTGCGCGACATCGGCGGCATCGTCGTCATCGACTTCATCGACATGGTGCTGGAGTCCAATCGCGATTTGGTGCTGCGCCGGCTCACCGAGGCGCTGGCCCGTGACCGCACCCGCCATCAGGTGTCCGAGGTGACGTCGCTCGGTTTGGTGCAGCTGACCCGCAAGCGGTTGGGCACCGGGCTGGTGGAGGCCTTCTCGACGTCGTGCCCGAACTGTGGCGGTCGCGGCATTTTGCTGCACACCGACCCGGTGGATTCGGCCCCGTCGAACGGCCGCAAGTCCGAGTCCGGCGGCCGCCGCGGGCGGCGCAAGAAGAACAAGGCCGAGGAGCCGGTCGTGGCCAAGGTGCCCGCCCACTCTCCCGGCGAGCACCCGATGTTCAAGGCGATGGCGGCCGGCTCGTCCACGCAGGCGGCATCCGACGACGACGAATCCGACGAGGCCACCGAGGATGCCACCGACGAGTTCGACCGGACGCGGGCGACGCGCGACGAGGACGTCGCCGACACCGACACCGACGAGGAGGACTTCGACGACACCGACGATTCGGATGACGACGATTCGGATGACGAGGACTCGGACGACGACTCGGATGACGACTCGGATGACGACTCGGATGACGACGACCTCGATGACGAGGAAGATCTGGGCGACGACGACGAGGATCTCGAGCTAGACGACGACCTGGACACCGAGGACTCCGACGACGACGACTCCGACGGCGGCCAGGGTTCCGCTGCTGCGGACCAGGGCGGCTCGGCACCCGGTCGGCCCCGGCGCCGACGCGCGGCGGGCAGGCCCGCCGGACCGCCGATCCACGCGGACTGAACGCCCAAAGTCAGGTCGTGTCCGGTTTGACCCTGTAGCCGCTGGTCACGTACCCTTGGACAGTTGTCGTCAGGCCGGGCGACTAAGCTTTGGCCGGCGGCAGCGGGACTCCCGGGGAATCGGCGCAGGCCCGCAACCCAGACCCACCACGTGCACCGCGGCTGGTTCGCGCGCGACGCGCCGAGCCGCGGTTAGAAGAAGGAGCAGAGCAACGATGGCGACCTACGCAATCGTCAAGACGGGCGGCAAGCAGTACAAGGTCGCCGTCGGGGACGTGGTCAAGGTCGAGAAGCTCGACTCTGAGCCGGGTTCGAACGTGTCGCTGCCGGTCGCACTGGTGGTGGACGGCGCCAAGGTGACCACCGACGCGGCCGCACTGGCCAAGGTCGCGGTCACCGGCGAGGTGCTCGAGCACACCAAGGGCCCCAAGATCCGTATCCACAAGTTCCGGAACAAGACCGGCTACCACAAGCGTCAGGGACACCGTCAGCGGCTGACGGTCCTGAAGGTCACCGGCATCAAGTAGCAAAGGCGAAGACATGGCACACAAGAAGGGCGCTTCCAGCTCGCGCAACGGTCGCGATTCCGCCGCACAGCGGCTGGGTGTGAAGCGATTCGGCGGCCAGGTCGTCAAGGCCGGCGAGATCATCGTTCGTCAGCGCGGCACCAAGTTCCACCCGGGCGTCGGCGTCGGGCGCGGCGGCGACGACACGCTGTTCGCCAAGGAAGCCGGCGCCGTCGAATTCGGAATCAAGCGCGGCCGCAAGACCGTCAACATCGTCACGGCCGGTCAAACCACCGACTGAGCGCCGCGAGCGTGCACCCACTGCGATAATTCGAGGCAATTCTCGCAGTAGCCGCACGCTCGGCGAGCGAGACGGGTGAGAGGACCCAGGATGCCTCGGTTCGTCGACCGCGTCGTCATCCATGCGCGCGCCGGTTCCGGAGGTAACGGCTGCGCCTCGGTCCATCGCGAGAAATTCAAGCCGCTGGGCGGCCCCGACGGCGGCAACGGCGGCCGCGGCGGCAGCATCGTCTTCGTCGTCGATCCGCAGGTCCACACCCTGCTCGACTTCCATTTCCATCCCCACGTCACCGCGCCGTCGGGCAAGCAGGGGATGGGCAACAATCGCGACGGCGCCGCCGGCGCCGACCTGGAAGTCAAAGTCCCCGACGGCACCGTCGTCCTCGACGACAACGGCCGCCTGCTGGCCGACCTGGTCGGCGCGGGCACCCGCTTCGAAGCCGCCGCGGGCGGTCGCGGCGGCCTGGGCAACGCCGCGCTCGCCTCGCGCGCGCGCAAGGCTCCCGGGTTTGCGCTGCTGGGGGAGCAGGGCGAGACCCGCGACCTGACACTGGAACTCAAGACCGTCGCCGACGCCGGCCTGATCGGCTTCCCGTCGGCTGGCAAGTCCTCGCTGGTGTCCACCATCTCGGCGGCCAAACCCAAGATCGCCGACTACCCCTTCACCACGCTGGTGCCCAACCTCGGCGTGGTGTCGGCCGGCGAGCACACCTTCACCGTGGCCGACGTTCCCGGCCTGATCCCCGGGGCCTCGCAGGGCCGCGGCCTGGGCCTGGACTTCCTCCGGCACATCGAGCGGTGCGCCGTGCTGGTGCACGTCGTCGACTGCGCCACCGCGGAGCCGGGCCGCGACCCGATCTCCGATATCGACGCGCTGGAGGCCGAGCTCGCCGCGTATACGCCCACCCTGCAAGGGGACGCGACGTTGGGCGATCTCGCCGAGCGGCCTCGCGCGGTGGTGCTCAACAAGATCGACATCCCCGAGGCGCGCGAGCTCGCCGAATTCGTCCTCGACGAGATCGCCGAGCGCGGCTGGCCGGTGTTTTTGGTGTCGGCGGTCGCGCGAGAAGGTTTGCAGCCATTGATCTTTGGGCTCTGGACGATGATCTCAGAATACAAGGCCGCCCAACCGGAGATCGTGCCGCGCCGCCCGGTGATTCGCCCGGTCCCCGTCGACGACAGCGGCTTTCGCGTTGAGCCGGACCCCCAGCAGCCGGGCGCCTTCGTGGTCACCGGAGCACGGCCCGAACGCTGGGTGCGTCAGACCAACTTCGACAACGACGAGGCCGTGGGGTATCTCGGCGACCGCCTGGCGCGCCTTGGGGTCGAGGAGGAGCTGCTGCGGCTGGGTGCGCGTCCGGGGTGCGAGGTGACCATCGGCGACATGACGTTCGATTGGGAGCCGCAAACGCCTGCGGGACAACAGGTTGCGCTATCCGGGCGGGGCACCGACGTGCGGCTGGAGCGCAGCGATCGCGTCGGCGCCGCGGAGCGCAAGGCGGCCCGACGACAGCGCCGCGCCGGCGACGATGCAGAGCGCAGCGATGCGGAGGAGCGGCGCCCGTGACTAAGGTCGGCGACGATGCAGAGCGCAGCGATGCGGAGGCGCGGCGCCCGTGACTAAGGTCGGCGACGATGCAGAGCGCAGCGATGCGGAGGAGCGGCGCCCGTGACTAAGGTCGGCGACGATGCAGAGCGCAGCGGTGAGGGGCCGTGAGCGCTCAACGCGACGCTATCCGGAGCGCTCGCAGCCTGGTGGTCAAGGTGGGCACCAACGCGTTGACCACACCGGCCGGGGTGTTCGATGCCGGCCGGCTGGCCGGCCTCGCCGACGCGATCGAGGCGCGGATGAAGGCGGGCACCGACGTCGTCATCGTGTCCTCGGGTGCCATCGCCGCGGGCATCGAACCGCTGGGATTGGCCCGTCGCCCCAGGGATTTGGCGACCAAGCAGGCCGCGGCCAGCGTCGGTCAGGTGGCGCTGGTGAATTCGTGGAGCGCGGCGTTCGCCCGCTACGGCCGCACGGTCGGACAGGTGCTGCTGAGCGCCCACGACATCTCGATGCGGGCCCAGCACACCAACGCCCAGCGCACGCTGGATCGGCTGCGCGCCCTGCATGCGGTGGCGATCGTCAACGAAAACGACACGGTGGCCACCAACGAGATCCGGTTCGGCGACAACGACCGGCTTTCGGCGCTGGTGGCGCACCTGGTCGGGGCCGAGGCGCTGGTGTTGTTGTCCGATATCGACGGGCTGTACGACTCCGATCCGCGCAAAACCGAAGGCGCGCAATTCATTCCGGAGGTGTCAAGCTCGGCGGATCTGGACGGCGTGATCGCCGGACCGGGCAGCGATCTGGGTACCGGCGGCATGACCTCGAAGATGTCATCGGCGCTGCTGGCCGCCGACGCCGGTGTGCCGGTGCTGCTGGCCGCCGCGGCCGACGCCTCGACGGCGCTCACCGACGCGTCCGTCGGCACGGTGTTCGCCGCGCGACCCGCCCGGATGTCGGCGCGGCGGTTCTGGGTGCGTTACGCCGCCGAGGTGGCCGGCGCGCTGACCCTCGACGAAGGGGCGGTGCGCGCCGTGGTCGGGCAGCGCCGCTCGCTGCTGCCCGCGGGGATCACCGCGGTGTCCGGCCGGTTCTTCGGCGGCGACGTGGTCGAACTGCGCGGCCCGGACGCGGCGATGGTGGCCCGCGGCGTGGTCGCTTACGACGCAACGGAACTCGTCACCATGATCGGCCGATCGACCAGCGAGCTGCCCGGCGAACTGCGCAGGCCCGCCGTGCACGCCGACGACCTGGTGGCCGTGTAAGAGGCGGTCCGGCTTGCGGCGCGGGTGGCGTCGACCTCCGAACCATGAGGACTTTCGCAACGCCGCTAGCTGATGCGCTAGCACGTTTGAGAATCACCTCATGGTCTGATCACCGGGGCGCCGCCGGGTCGGCTCGCCGAGGTGGGTCTGAGATACAGTGCGCCCCAAACAATTTCGGCCAGGGTGGCGGCCAGCTCCGCGTCGTAGTCGGGCGGCCGCGCCGGTAGGTTCTGCTGGCAGGCGCGCTCGACCATCCAGGTCAGCGCGCTGGCGGTGGTCAGCGCCGCCAGTTCGGGGCGGATCGAGCCGTCGGCCTGGCCCGCTTCGATGACCCGGGTGAGCTGTTCGGAGATGCCGGTCAGCAGTTCGCGATACGTTTCGCCCGTCGGCGGGTCGTAGGCGGCCATCTCGTTGAGGGCCACCAGCACCGCCTGATGCCGTCGATAGGTGGCGATGATGTTGCTCATCGCCGTGTGCACGTCGGCGGGGTCGCGGCGCCCGGCCACCGTCCACCACCGCTGCGCGCCGTCGGTCAGGTCGCCGAACACCTGGCCCGCGAGCCGGCGAAGCAGATGGCCTTTGTCCTCGAAGTAGATGTAGAAGCTGGCGCGGGAGATGCCCGCTTCACCGGAAAGCCGATCCACGCTGAGTTCGGTGAAGCTCGCGCCGTCGCGCATCAGCCGCTCGGTGGCGTCCAGCAGCCGGCGCTCCATCTCCTCGCGCCGCTGCGCGCGCCCCACGCTTCGGTGGCCCTGCGGCTTGCGGGTGAGCGACGGCATGCGCCGAGCATAGCCGACCTTTCGACATCTTGACTAGACATACTGTCTAGGCATATCGTCAGGCAAAGTTTGTGACCGGCGTCATACAAGGGAGGATCAGCCACCATGGCCGTGATGACGGGTACGCCCGGGGCCGAGAAGTCCGGCCGCGCCTACGACGAGATCGACCTGTCCTCGCGGGCGTTTTGGTCCACGACGGCGGCGGATCGGGAACGTTCGTTCGCCGTGCTGCGCGCCGAGCGCCCGGTCAGCTGGCATCCGCCGGTCGAAGATTCGCTGATGCCCGATCCCGCCGATCCCGGCTTCTGGGCGGTCACTCGTCGCGCCGACATCGTCGCGGTCAGCCGCAACAACGACGTCTTCCTGTCCGGCCAGGGGGTGATGTTCGAGAGCATTCCCGTCGAACTGCTCGAGGCGTCGCAGTCGTTCCTGGCGATGGACCCGCCGCGGCACACCAAGTTGCGCAAGCTCGCCCACGCCGCGCTGAGCCCCCGGCAGGTGCGCCGCATCGAAGACTCGATCAAGGCCAACGCCAAGACCATCGTCGGAGAACTGCGGGCCGTCGGCAGCGGTGCGGATTTCGTCGACCACTGCGCTAAGGAGCTGCCCATCCGCACCCTCTCGGACATGATGGGAATCCCGGAATCCGAGCGCGAGCGCATGGCACACGCCACCGACGCCCTGGTTTCCTGGGCCGACCCGGAGTTCCTCAACGGACGTCCGGCGCTGGAAGTCCTGGTCGAAAACCAGCTGTACCTCCATGAGGTCGTCGGCGCCCTGGCCACCGAACGCCGCGAGCGGCCCGGTGACGACCTGATCAGCAGCCTGGTGACCGCCGAGGTGGACGGGGACCGCCTGGAAGACGCGGAGGTGGCGGCGTTCTTCGTGCTGCTCTCGGTGGCGGGAAACGACACCACCCGCCAGACCGTCAGCCACACGCTGAAGGCGCTCACCGACTTTCCCGACGAGAAGGCCTGGCTGCTCGGCGATTTCGACAACCGGATCGGCACCGCCATCGAGGAGTTCATCCGCTGGGCCACCCCGGTCATGACCTTCCGCCGCACGGCGGCAACGGATATCGAGCTGGGCGGCCAGACCATTCTGGCGGGGGAGAAGGTGGTCATGTTCTATCCGTCCGGCAACTGGGACACCGACGCGTTCGATCACCCCGAACGCCTGAACCTGAGCCGCGACCCCAATCCGCACGTCGGTTTCGGCGGTGGTGGTCTGCACTTCTGCCTCGGTGCGCACGTCGCCCGGGCGCAGCTGCGCGCCGTCTTCGGCGAGCTGTTTCGTCAGCTGCCCGGCATCCAGGCGGGCGAGCCGACGTATTTGGCGGGCAATTTCGTGCACGCCGTGCGCAGCATGCCGTGCACCTTCTAATGCGTTGCCAGGGGCGATAATTCGTCGGCGAGCAGCGCGAGCAGCTCGGAGCATCCGCCGTCGACCTTGACCGTGGCCAGGTCGTCGCCGCGGGTGCTGCCGCGGTTGACGATGGCGATCGGGATGCCCAGCGCGGCCGCGTGCCGCACGAATCGATAGCCGGAGAACACGGTCAGCGACGACCCGGCGACCAGCAGCGCATCGGCCTGGTCGACCATCTTATAAGCTTTGGCCACAACGTCTTTCGGAACGCTGTCACCGAAATAGACGATATCCGGTTTGAGCATGCCGCCGCAGCGCACACAGTCGAGATAGCGGAACGAGGCGGTATCGGCGACGACGGCGTCGGCATCGGGAGCCACGGCCAGCCCGCCGATCGCCTCGGCGCGCTCGATGAATCCGGGGTTGAGCGCTTCCAGCTGTTCGGCCAGCGCGGCACGGCTCATGGTGTGGCCGCAGCTCAGGCAGATCACCCGCGCGTAGGTGCCGTGCAGGTCGATGACGTTGCGGCTGCCCGCCTTGGTGTGCAGCAGGTCGACGTTCTGGGTGATGACGCCGGTGACCACCGACGCTGCCTCGAGCGCGGCCAACGCCCGATGGCCCGCGTTGGGCAGCGTGTCGTCCATGTGCCGCCAGCCGACGTGGTTGCGCGCCCAGTACCGCTGCCGAAACGCGGCTTCGCCGATGAACTGTTGGATGGTCATGGGATTGCTCGGCGGTGAATCGGGTCCGCGGTAGTCGGGGATCCCGGAATCGGTGGAGATGCCGGCGCCCGTCAGCACCGCGACCCGGCGCCCGGCCAGCAGCGAGACCAGCTCCGGGGATTCTGCGGGGATGACGGTCACCTGGCCAGGGTACGGATCACGCCGGGCCGAGGCAGTCCGCGGCGGTCGTGAGCTCGGCGGACATGTTCTGCTCCATCATCTTGCACGCCGCCGCGCCCAGGTCGGGGTCGATGTGGGCGACCGCGTCGGTCGGGATCACGACGGGGAAGTGCCGCACGTAGGCGTCCAGGGCCGTGTAGAGGATGCATTGCTCGGTGACCTGGCCGGTGATGATCAACCGCTGGGTGTCCAGCCGGCCGAGCAGATACGCCAGCGCCGTCGAATAGAACGCACTGTGGCGGACCTTGGTCATCAGGCGGCTGCCTTCTGCGGGCGCGATCGGCTTGACCAGATCGGGCCGCGCGCCATCGAGCGCCGAGCGGACGATTCCGGAGAACTCAGCGGTGAAATCGCCGTAGTTGTCGTTGACGTAGATCAGGTCGACGTCGCCGGATGCGCGCGCCCTCCGGACCAAATCGGTCAAAGGCTCGATGATCTTCTCGACATTGGGTATTAGATCTTCAGCGTCGGGATGTTGATAGGTATTCATCATGTCGACCACGAGGACCGCAGTGTCGCTCATGCCGTTCGGGATACCCGGCGGCGAGGAGTTGACACCCCCGAGGCGACAATGGAAGGGCGATGGACTTTTACAACGTTTACAGCCAGGGCTTCGCCCGCGTCGCCGCGTGCACGCACCACACCGTCATCGGTGACCCCGCCGCGAACGCCGACTCGGTCCTACGGATGGCCCGGGAGTGCCACGACGACGGCGTAGCGCTGGCCGTTTTCCCGGAACTGACACTGTCCGGCTATTCGATCGAAGACATCGTCCTGCAAGACCTGCTGCTCGACGACGTCGAAAAGGCCATCGCCGACATCGTCGCGGCCTCGGCCGAGTTGTTGCCGGTTTTGGTGGTCGGCGCCCCGGTCCGTCACCGGCACCGCATCTACAACGGCGCCGTGGTCATCCACCGCGGCGCGGTGCTCGGCGTGACGCCCAAGTCGTACCTGCCCACCTATCGGGAGTTCTACGAACGCCGCCAGATCGCGCCCGGAGACGACGAGCGCGGCACCATCCGGCTCGCGGGGGTCGAGGCGCCGTTCGGTCCCGATCTGCTGTTCGCCGCCTCCGACCTGCCCGGTTTCGTGCTGCACGTGGAAATCTGCGAGGACATGTTCGTGCCGATTCCACCCAGCGCGGAGGCCGCGCTCGCGGGTGCGACGGTGCTGGCCAACCTGTCCGGCAGCCCGATCACCATCGGCCGCGCCGAGGACCGCTGCCTGCTGGCCCGTTCGGCCTCGTCGCGTTGCCTGGCCGCCTACGTGTATTCGGCTGCCGGCGCGGGCGAGTCGACGACCGATCTGGCCTGGGACGGTCAGACCATGGTGTTCGAAAACGGTGTGCTACTCGCCATGTCCGAGCGTTTCCCCCAAGGGGAGCGCCGCAGCGTCGCCGACGTCGACCTCGAATTGCTTCGCGCGGAACGGCTCCGGATGGGCACGTTCGACGACAACCGGCGCCACCACCGGACGACGGCGGAGTCGTTCCGGCGCATCGAGTTCCGGCTGGACCCGCCGGGCGGCGACATCGGGCTGCTGCGGGAGATCGAGCGGTTCCCCTTTGTGCCCGCCGACCCGCAACGGCTGGAACAGGATTGCTTCGAGGGCTACAACATCCAGGTCGCCGGCCTCGAACAGCGTTTGCGTGCCCTGGATTTCCCGAAGGTCGTCATCGGGATTTCCGGTGGGCTGGATTCGACGCACGCGCTGATCGTCGCGGCGCGCGCAATGGACCGCGAACAGCGGCCCCGCAGCGACATTCTGGCGTTCACGCTGCCCGGCTTCGCCACCGGGGACCGCACTAAGCGCAATGCGATCGAGCTGTGCCGCGCCCTGGGGGTGACGTTCTCCGAGATCGACATCCGCGAGACGGCGCAGCTGATGCTCAAGGAGATGGACCACCCGTTCGCGCGCGGCGAGAAGGTCTACGACGTCACCTTCGAGAACGTCCAGGCCGGCTTGCGCACCGACTACCTGTTCCGGCTGGCCAACCAGCGCGGCGGCATCGTGCTGGGCACCGGCGACCTGTCCGAACTGGGCCTGGGCTGGTCGACCTACGGTGTCGGCGACCAGATGTCGCACTACAACGTCAACGGCGGCGTACCCAAGACCCTGGTTCAGCACCTGATCCGCTGGGTGATTTCCTCGGAGCAGTTCGAGCCGGAGGTCTGCGAGGTGCTGCAGTCGGTGCTCGACACCGAGATCACGCCGGAGCTGGTACCCAGCGGCGAAGAGGAAGAGCTGCAGAGCAGCGAGGCGAAGGTCGGCCCCTTTGCGCTGCAGGATTTTTCACTGTTCCACGTGCTGCGCTTCGGATTCCGGCCGTCGAAGATCGCGTTTTTGGCCTGGCATGCGTGGAGCGATCCCGAGCACGGCATCTGGCCGCCCGGCTTCCCGGAAGACAAGCGACCGTCTTACTCGCTCAAGGAGATTCGGCACTGGCTGCAGGTGTTCGTGCAGCGGTTCTACTCGTTCAGCCAGTTCAAGCGTTCGGCGCTGCCCAATGGGCCCAAGGTGTCGCACGGTGGTTCGCTGTCGCCGCGGGGGGATTGGCGGGCGCCGTCCGACATGTCCGCGCGCATCTGGCTCGACGAGATCGACCGCGAAGTTCCCGAAGACTAGCGGGCGCGCCCCCTCACCACTGTGCTGCTAGCACGACTTCACGCACTCGAGCCAATGCGTTGGCGAGCTCCGCATGCGGTGGCGTGCCCAAGGCGAGTCGCAGGGCATTCGGGGGATGCGGCGTAACGCAGAAGGCATCGGCGGTCGATACCAGAATGCCGTTGTTCGCCAGCTCGTGTGCGATGGCATCGCCGCGTACGCTTTCCGGAAGCCGCAGCCAGCCGTAATAACACGAAGCGGGGCCGCGATAGTCGAGGCCCTGCAAGGCGCGGTGAGCAATCTCCTGTCGTTCCCGTGCATCGGTACGGCGCCTCTTTTCGAGTCGAGTGACGGTACCGTCGCTCAGCCAACCCGTCACAAGTGCCGATACCAGGCTCGAGGTGCCCCAGCTCGATGTGCGCACCGCTTGTTTCGCGGAGGTGATGTATTCGTCTGGCACGACGACGAACCCAAACCGTAGGCCGGTGGCAAGGTTTTTCGAAAGGCTTGCGACATGCAGTGTGCGTTCCGGCGCCAACGTGTACAGGGTTGGGCCACAGTGCGGTTCCAGAAAGGCATACGTTCCGTCCTCGATCACAGCGCAGTCGTACCGCCGCGCAATATCGACCAGGCGAGCGCGCTGAGGTTGCGACATCGTGTAGCCGAGCGGGTTGTGCAGCGTTGGGATGGTGTAGATCGCCGCGACTCGCCGGCGGGAGCACAGCTTCGCCAAGGCGTCGAGGTCTGGACCGTCGGGGTCTGATGAGAACGGCGCCAATTCCAGTGCGCGGTCATCGGCTTGAAGCTTGATCCCAGGATATGTCAGCTCGTCAACGGCGATGACCGAACCTGGTCGCGTCAGCACGCGCAGCGCGACGTCAAGTCCGTGCTGGGATCCGGCGGCCAGCACAACGTTGTTGGGCGGCACGTCGATCCCGCGGTCAAGGACGTAGGTAGCGACCGCGGCTTTCTCCACGGTCCGGCCCCCTGGAGCATGCTGGATGAGCAGCGACTGCAGGTCACCCGTTGCAGCCAGTTGCCGCAGAGCCTCCCGCAGCTGCTCGGCCTGATCGTCGGCCAGCGGCTGGTTGAACGATAAGTCGGCAACGCGGGCTGCCAAGGGAATTCGACGCCCATCCAACCCCCCGTAGCCACCCTGGTCGCGAACGAAAGTGCCGCGGCCAGGCTCGCCCGCGACAAGGCCGGCCCGTGCAAGGTGGGCGTACACGCGCGTTGCGGTAGCCAACGCGATGCCGTGGCGGCGTGCTAGATCACGATGAGTCGGCAGGCGGGCACCGGGCGCGAGCCGACCATCGAGGATCTCAGCGGTCAACCGATCCACGATCTCGGAGTAGCGGCTGGTCGGCACGGGTCGTCCGCCTTGTATCTAGGACAATTTCTCGATTGTTCTACCACGGCTGGATACGCTAGCGGAAGTCCGTCAACCAACCGCTGGGTTGGTCGAGGCCATCCGGCATACGTGGTGACGAGTGTCGGTCAAGATAGGAGTTGTCCATGCCCGAGATCGAAATCAGTTCCGGCACAATCTATTACGAAGAGTCCGGGCCAAAGGACGGCCGGCCGGTGGTATTCGTGCACGGCTACCTGATGGCCGGCGATGTGTGGCGTGAGGTGAGTGCACGGCTCGCTGTCTGCGGATTACGGTGCATCGCCCCCACCTGGCCGATGGGCGCGCATTCGCAGGCGTTGCGCCACGGCGCCGACCGCACCATCGCCGGCGTCGCCGGCATCGTCGCGGAGGTACTGGCAGCCCTCGACCTCCACGACGTGGTGCTCGTCGGCAACGACTCCGGGGGTGTGGTGACACAACTCGCCGCGGTGCATCATCCCGAGCGGCTCGGCGCCATTGTGCTAACGAGTTGCGACGCGTTCGAACACTTTCCACCACCGGTCCTGCAGCCGATGATCGCGGCGGCAAAATCCCGGCTGCTGTTCCGGATGGCGCTGCAGGCGATGCGCCTACCGAGCGTGCGCAAACGCGCGTACGGCGATTTGGCGCACACGGATATCGATGACCTCGCCAAGGGATGGGTGCGTTCGGCGCTGCGCGCTCCGGCGGTCGGGGAGGATTTGCGCCAGCTGACTCTCTCCTTTCGTACCGAGGTCACCACGGGCGTCGCGGCCCGGTTGCACGAGTTCGACAAACCCGCCCTCATCGCGTGGTCGGCGGATGACCTGTTCTTCGAGACCGGCGACGGCGAACGGCTGGCCGCTACGCTCCCCAACTCCCGGCTCGAAGTCATCGAAGGGGCGCGCACGTTTGCGATGGTGGATCGGCCGGCTCGGCTTGCCGACTTGCTGTCGACGATCGCCGTGCCATCTAGCGACGGACTCCGAGGCGGATCGATATGACCGCTAGCCACCCGTTTGACGTTGCCATGCAACTCGAGGCCGTCGAGGGAAATCTCAGGCGCGGCCGCACTCAGCCGGAATGGGCATCCATGGTCAGCCCGTTCGGCGGGATCACCGCCGCTGTTCTGGTGCAAGCCATTCAGACGCACCCGGAGCGCATCGGTGAGCCTCTGGCGCTGACCGTCAACTTCGCCGCTCCCATCTCCGACGGCGAGTTCGACATCTCGCTTTGCGCCGCGCGCACCAATCGCACCACTCAGCACTGGACAGTTGATCTGACGCAACACGGCGAAGTCAGGACGACCGCAACCGCGCTGTTCGGAATCCGGCGCGCCGGTTGGGAAGATACCGAGGCTCGCCCGCCGGTTGCGCCGCCGCCGGAGCGGCTCGCCCGCGATAGCGCACAGGGCGACTTCGTGGGCTGGGCACGTCTGTTCGACCTTCGGTTCGCCGAGGGCTCCTTCCCCGGCGCCGGTGCGGCAGCCAGCCCGTCCGCAGTGACGACGATGTGGATGCGCGACAACGCAAAACGCCACATCGACCACCCCGCCATCGCGGCGTTATGCGACATTTTCTGTCCGCGGGCGTTCCTGCGTCATGGCGGGGCCATTCCAGCCGGGACGGTGTCGCTCACTACGTATTTCCACGCCGACCAGCACCAGCTTGACGCGCTCGCCGGCGACTACGTCCTGGGTACCGCCCGCGCTGGTCGCTTTTCCGGCGGTTACTTCGATCAGAGCGCGCAGCTGTGGACTCGCGATGGCGTGCTACTGGCCACCTCGCACCAGCTCGTCTACTTCAAAGGCTGACTGCGCGTGACCCATTCCGCGCCGAACGAGAGAAGAGGAAATGCATGTCCGCCAACACGATGACCCAAACCGATCGCCGCAACGGGCTGCTGCGCCGCGCGATGCGTGCGGATGCGCTCATCAGCGGCTTCTTCGGCGTAACGGGGCTGACCGGCTGGGTGACCGAATTCTCAGGCATTCCAGCGTCTTTCGAGTACGGCCTGCAAGTTTTCTTCATCGTCTACGGCGCCATCGTGTTGGGCCTGTCCTGGCTACCGGCTGTGCGCTCCGCCGGCATGGCTGTCGTCGTCGCCAACCTCCTGTACGCGGTGGGGGCTGTCGGTGGTGTGCTCACCGGAGCCCTTCCGTTCACGGCCGCCGGCGCGAAGTTCACGCTGGCGACCGCGGCATACACGCTGGCGTTCGCAACCCTTCAATACCTTGGCTGGCGCCGCAGCACGGAGCCCATAACAGCGGAGCAGATGTCCGGAGGTTTCTCGTGATGCCGATGGTTCGCGAACGCGTCCTCGCCACGCCGCCCCCACGCTGCGCGGTCGCCGGTCGAGGGCGTTCGGTGCAGATCCGACAACTCCGCAGGACGGATGGCGCCGCGTTGGTTGCCATGCACTGCCGTTGTGGCCTCGCGACGCGCTACTCGAGATGGCTTGCGTCTAGCGCGATTTTCCCCGAAACCTATCTGCGGTCGCTGCTGGACGGCGGTAACGAGCATTTCGCCGTTGTCGCGGTCCCCGAGGGACATCCTGGCCACGTGGTCGGATTCGCCAGTGCTGCATTGGTTTCGGATAATTGTAGAGAGTTGGGTTTCCTGGTTGAAGATCGCTATCAGATGCGAGGCATCGGCACCGTGATGCTTGAATCGCTCATCGACCTTCTTGGACCTCACGAAGATCTATGTGTTTCCGCAGTAGCCGATAATCATTGGTTGCTAGGCAAACTCGCCAGATTTGGCACTGTCGTGTCTGGAATGGACCACGGCGTCATTCACGCGCGAGTCGTCCGATAATCGCGCGAACACTAGAACGTCGAGAGGGTGAATTGCCATGCAGTATGAACACGCCGTCTCCGCGGAGTGGCTAACGACAACGAGTCGGCCGCATCCGTGTCGCTGCGTGCTGAGCGTCTACCCGATCGTCGGGACAGCGGAAGCTCGCTACAGCGACATGGATGTGAATGGCCACCTCAACCATCTGGGGTTGGAAGCCCTGCACGAAGATGCGCGAGCGCGAATCAACGAGCAGTATGTCCCTGGGACCTACCATCCGACGAATCGTGGCTTGCGGCTGGTGACTTCGCAAAATGTGGTGCACTTTCTCGCCGAGGCGTTCTGGCCCGCAACGATCAAGGTGGGCATCGGGATTGGTGGCATCGGCCGCAGCTCGGTCGTCGTATCCTCTGGCCTGTTCCTCGAGGAGAGGTGTCTCAGTGTGTGCGACATGACCCTCGTACTGGTAGGCGAGACGGGTCCGGTCGCTTTCCCCGACTACAACGAGGGTTGATGCGAAAGTTGTTGCTGAGACAAGCATGATCGGCACAGGACATAAGAGGTAGCCGTGTGTGGATCCACCGTTGGCAGTAGCGCACACAGACAGGACAGCGTGATGACCCAACCCGAACGCTATGAGCAATTCCTGGCCTTGCATCAGCAGGCCGAAGCATTCGTGATGCCCAACGCATGGGACGGATTGTCTGCGCTGATCTTCAGGAATGCAGGATTCGCCGCGTTAGGCACCTCGTCGGCGGCGCTGGCCGCCACGCTGGGTCGCCAGGACGGGCGCCACGCCGTCAGCGCAGCCGAACATCTGGCGCACGCGAAGTTGCTCATGGAAGTCAGCGGTTTGCCGGTAAACGGCGACTTCGAGGACGGCTACGGCGCGACACCCGAAGATGTGGCCGCGACGGTGCGCGGTGCGATCGACACCGGTCTGGCCGGCATCGGGGTGGAGGACACCTCCGGCGACCCGGCTGACCCGATCCGTGATTTCGACGACGCCGTCGCGCGAGTACGCGCGGCAGCCCAGGCTGCGCGGGGCCGCATCGTGCTCACCGGCCGCACCGATAACTTCTTGCATCGTCGCAACGACCTCGATGACACGATCCGTCGGCTGACGGCATTCGCGGAGGTCGGTGCCGACGTCCTTTACGCGCCATATCCGCCGGACATGGCGGCGGTCAGGGCGATTGTGCAAGCGGTCGCTCCGAAGCCGGTCAACCTTGTGGTGGGTACCAAGTCGGAGACGCCGACGGTGGCGCAATTATCGGCGGCCGGAGTCAAGCGCATCAGTACCGGCTCCGCGCTTTACACTCACGCCGCCGCGGCTGTGCAGTCCGCCGCGCTGGCGCTCACTCGAGGCGATCTCGCCACGGCGACAACCGGACTGGCGCTGCGTGAGGTAGCCGCCCTCATGCCGGAAGGCAAGCGCCCGTAGGTTCCGGTGAGGCCGCCGCGGGCCAGCACGTCGCCGATGCACCGCATCGCCCACGACGTCAGCGGCAAAGCCGCTAGGACGCGTTCTGAAGTGCCTTGTCGATCGCGTCGGCGTCCGGCGCGCAATCCCCGGCGCCGGGAACCAGCGTGGCCAGCGCGCCCGCCGCGCAGGCGCGCTGCAGCGCGAGCCGCCGCTCATCGGGTGAGCCGGGATTGGGCGGCCAGTTCGCGGCCAGCACACCGGCGAACACGTCGCCGGCGCCGGTGGTGTCCACCGCGTCCACCGAGGGGGAGGGCACCGAGTACTCGCCGTCGGCGCCGGAGTAGCGGGCGCCGCGCGAACCCAGAGTGACCACCAGGTGCGTTGGGCGCCAAGGCCATTCGTTGGCTTCCTCTTCGTTGGTGATCACCACGTCGGCGGTGCCCGCCAACTCGCCCAGCGAGGCGGGATCCTGGCCGGCCGGTGAGGCGTTCACGACGACGACGGCACCGGCCGAACGAGCGTGTTGCGCCGCCGCGACCGCCGTGTCGACCGGAATCTCCAGCTGGGTCAGCATCACATCGCAGTTGGCTACCACGCTGCGCGCGCGGTCGTCGGTCAGCGTGAAACGCCCGTTGGCGCCCGGCGCGACCACGATGGTGTTCTCCGCGTTGGCGTCGACGACGACGATGGCGGTGCCGCTCGGCCCGGGGATTTCGACGGCCCCGTCGAGCCCGACGCCGTTGGCCCGCAGGTGGGCACGCAACTGTTCGGCGGCGGCATCGTCGCCGACCGCACCGACGAACTGCACGCGCGCACCCGCGCGCGCCGCCGCCACCGCCTGATTGCCGCCCTTGCCGCCGGGGGCCTGTGTCAAGGACGACGCCAACACCGTTTCGCCGGGCCGCGGAAGGGCGTCGACGCCCAGCGACAGATCGATGTTCACGCTGCCGACTACACATACGCCTGCCATGGGGCCCGACGTTAGTCGTGTCGGGATGGCGGGCTAGAACGGGCCGCGTTACCCGGGCTTTTGCGGCCGGATACCCTGGTTCAATGAGTCTGCAGGCACCATTCCGCAGCGGAGCGGCCCAACGGGGGGAGCCTGACTTGCGCCGGGAGGTGCACGACGCCGCCCGCCGCGCCCGCGTGGCCTCCCGTGTCCTGGCGTTGTTGCCGACCGTCGCCAAAGACCAGGCGCTGCGTTCGGCGGCCGAGGCCATTGACGCCCACGCCGAATTGATCCTGTCCGCCAACGCCGAAGACGTCGAGGCCGCCCGCGCCGCCGGCACCCCGACCGCGATGCTCGATCGACTGGCCTTGGATACCAAGCGCGTTGAGGGCATCGCCGCGGGCCTGCGTCAGGTCGCCGGGCTCCCCGATCCCGTCGGGGAGGTGTTGCGCGGCTACACCTTGCCGAACGGGCTGCAGCTGCGCCAGCAGCGGGTTCCGCTCGGCGTCGTGGGGATGATCTACGAGGGCCGGCCCAACGTGACGGTCGACGCGTTCGGTTTGGCGTTGAAGTCGGGCAACGCCGTGCTGTTGCGTGGCAGCTCATCGGCGACCCGGTCCAACAAGGCGCTGGTGCAGGTGTTGCGGGCGTCGCTGGTCAGCGAGGACCTGCCGGCCGATGCGGTGCAGCTGCTTTCGTCCGACGACCGCGCCACGGTGACGCATCTGATCCAGGCCCGCGGCCTGGTCGACGTGGTGATCCCGCGCGGCGGAGCGAACCTGATCAACGCGGTGGTTCGCGACGCGCAGGTGCCCACCATCGAAACCGGGGTCGGCAACTGTCACGTCTACGTGCACGACGGTGCCGATCTGGACGTGGCGGAGCGGATCCTGCTGAATTCCAAGACGCGTCGGCCGAGCGTCTGCAACGCCGCCGAGACGCTGCTCGTCGACACCACGATCGCCGAGGAGGCGCTGCCGCGGCTGGTGACCGCCCTGCAAGACGCCGGTGTGACCGTGCACGGTGGCTTTTCTCAGGACGCGCACGAGGACGATCTGCGACGCGAGTACTTGTCGATGGACATCGCGGTGGCGGTGGTCGACGGTATCGACGCCGCGATCGCCCACATCGACGAATACGGCACCGGCCACACCGAGGCCATCGTGACGACGAATATGGCTGCGGCGCAACGGTTTACCGATGCCGTCGACGCCGCGGCCGTGATGGTGAACGCGTCCACGGCCTTCACCGACGGGGAGCAGTTCGGTTTCGGAGCCGAAATCGGCATCTCCACCCAGAAATTGCATGCCCGCGGCCCCATGGGACTGCCCGAATTGACGTCGACCAAATGGATCGCGTGGGGAGACGGACAGACTCGTCCGGCCTGATACCCCCGTGGAGAAAGTGTTTTAGGAGAACCGATTGTGAGTGTGCCCGCCCGGTCAAAGCCGCTGTTCGAGGACATCGACGACGTCTCGCGGCGGTTGGCCGAGACCGGCTACCTGCCCGACACCGCCACCGCGACGGCCGTGTTCCTGGCCGACCGGCTCGGCAAGCCGTTGTTGGTGGAGGGCCCGGCCGGCGTGGGCAAGACCGAATTGGCCCGCGCCGTGGCCCAGGCCACCGGGTCGGGCCTGGTCCGCCTGCAGTGCTACGAGGGGGTCGACGAGGCCCGCGCGCTCTACGAGTGGAACCACGCCAAGCAGATCCTGCGCATCCAGGCCGGCTCCGGCGACTGGGACCAGACCAAGGATGACGTGTTCAGCGAGGAATTCCTGCTGCAGCGTCCGCTGCTGACCGCCATCCGGCGCACCGAGCCCACGGTCCTGCTCATCGACGAGACCGACAAGGCCGACATCGAGATCGAGGGCCTGCTGCTGGAGGTGTTGTCCGACTTCGCCGTGACCGTCCCCGAACTGGGCACGATCAGCGCCGAGCGCACGCCGCTGGTGGTGCTGACCTCCAACGCGACCCGCGAACTGTCCGAGGCGCTCAAGCGTCGCTGCCTGTTCCTGCACATCGACTTTCCCAGCCCCGACCTGGAACGCCGCATCCTGTTGTCCCGGGTTCCCGAGCTGCCCGCCCATCTGGCCGAGGAGCTCGTGCGCATCATCGGCGTGCTGCGCGGGATGCAACTCAAGAAGGTCCCGTCCATCGCCGAGACCATCGACTGGGGCCGCACGCTGCTTGCACTGGGACTGGACACCATCGACGACGCGGTCGTCGCCGCCACGCTGGGCGTGGTCCTCAAACATCAATCCGACCAGCAGCGCGCGACCGGCGAGCTGCGGCTGAACTAGGAAGACCGCCATGGCCGCCCGCCGCATCCGACCCTCCCGGCCGCTCGCCCCGCACGGGCTGCCCGGGCACCTGGTCGGTTTCGTGGAAGCGCTTCGGGGAGCGGGGATTTCGGTCGGCCCGTCGGAGACGGTGGATGCCGGCCGGGTGATGGCCACCCTCGGGCTGGGCAACCGCGAGGTGCTGCGCGAGGGCATCGCGTGCGCCGTGCTGCGCCGGTCGGATCATCGGGACACCTATGACGCCATGTTCGACCTGTGGTTCCCGGCGGCGCTGGGCGCCCGCGCGGTGGTCACCGAGGATGAGGCCGGCGACACCCCGGACGACAACGCGTTGCCGCCCGACGACGTCGAGGCGATGCGCCAGATGCTGCTGGATCTGCTGGCCGAAAACCCCGATCTCGCCGACATGGACGAGCGCCTCGTGGCGATGATTGCCAGGATCGTCGAGGCCTACGGAAAATACAGTTCCAGCCGGGGCCCGTCCTTCTCGTCCTATCAGGCGCTCAAGGCGATGGCCCTGGACGAACTCGAGGGCAAGCTGCTGGCGGGGCTGCTCGCCTCCTACGGCGACGAACCCACACCCTCCCAGGAGGAGATCGCCAAAGCCCTTGCGGCGCAGCGGATCACCCAGTTGCGCAAGATGGTCGACGCCGAGACCAAACGGCGCACGGCCGAGCAACTGGGACGCGATCACGTTCAGATGTACGGCATTCCCCAGCTTTCCGAGAACGTGGAATTCTTGCGCGCCTCCGGAGAGCAGCTGCGCCAGATGCGTCGGGTGGTGGCGCCCTTGGCGCGGACCCTGGCGACCCGGCTGGCGGCGCGCCGCCGGCGCAGCCGGGCCGGGTCGATCGATCTCCGTAAGACGCTGCGCAAGTCGATGTCCACCGGCGGGGTGCCGATCGACGTGGTGCTGGCCAAGCCGCGCCCGGCGCGGCCGGAACTCGTGGTGCTGTGCGATGTCTCCGGCTCGGTCGCCGGGTTCAGTCATTTCACCCTTCTTCTGGTACATGCTCTGCGCCAACAGTTCTCACGCGTTCGCGTGTTCGCCTTCATCGACACCACCGACGAAGTGACCCACATGTTCGGGCCCGAAGCCGACCTGGCCGTGGCCATCCAGCGGATCACCCGGGAGTCGGGCGTCTACAGCCGCGACGGCCACTCCGACTACGGCAACGCGTTTGCGTCGTTCGTGCAGGCGTTCCCCAACGTGCTCTGCCCGCGTACCTCGCTGCTGGTGCTCGGGGATGGCCGCACCAACTACCGCAACCCGGAGATCGAGCTCCTGTCCCACATGGTGACCGCCAGCCGGCACGCGCACTGGCTGAATCCCGAGCCCAAGCATCTGTGGGGAAGCGGCGACTCGGCGGTGCCGCGCTATCAAGAGGTCATCGCGATGCACGAATGCCGGTCCGCCAAGCAGTTGGCCGCGGTGATCGACCAGCTGCTGCCCGTGTGAGGACCTCGCCGCGCCACGGCCCTGCTCACCGCCTCAAGTAAGCTGGCACATCGTGCAAAAGCAGCTTCGCAGGTTAGGAGTGATGGGTGGGACGTTCGACCCCATCCATTACGGCCACCTGGTTGCCGCCAGTGAGGTCGCCGACCTGTTCGACCTCGACCAAGTCGTGTTCGTGCCCAGCGGTCAGCCCTGGCAGAAGGATCGGCACGTCTCCGCCGCCGAGGACCGGTATCTGATGACGGTCATCGCCACCGCGTCCAATCCCCGGTTCTCGGTCAGCCGCGTCGACATCGACCGCGCCGGCCCCACCTACACCAAGGACACGCTGCGCGACTTGCGCGCGCTGAACCCGGATTCCCAGCTGTTCTTCATCACCGGCGCCGATGCGCTGGAATCCATCCTGTCCTGGCAGGGCTGGGAGGAACTGTTCGACCTGGCTCGCTTTGTCGGCGTCAGCCGCCCCGGCTATGAGTTGAGCCACGACCACATCACCGGCGTTCTGGGCGAGCTTGCCGACGACGCGTTGACGCTCGTCGAGATTCCGGCGCTGGCGATTTCGTCGACCGACTGCCGCCGCCGCGCCGAGGACCACCGCCCGCTGTGGTACCTGATGCCTGACGGCGTCGTGCAGTACGTCTCCAAGCGGCGGCTTTACCGTAAGCCGGGCGGCGAGGAGCCAACGTGAGCGCCACCCAGGAAGCCATCGACATGGCGACGGTCGCCGCCGGCGCCGCAGCCGCGAAGCTCGCCGACGACGTCGTCGTCATCGACGTCTCCGCCCAGCTCGCCATCACCGACTGCTTCGTGATCGCCTCGGCATCCAACGAGCGACAGGTCAACGCCATCGTCGACGAGGTCGAAGAGAAGATGCGCAAGGCGGGCTACAAACCCGCGCGCCGCGAGGGCACCCGCGAAGGCCGCTGGACGCTGCTCGACTATCGCGACATCGTCGTACACATCCAGCACCAGGACGACCGTGACTTCTATGCCCTGGACCGGCTGTGGAGCGACTGCCCGGTGGTGCCGGTGAAGGTGGACGAGCCCGACGGGGACTCCGAAGACCCGAGCGCGCAATGATGATTCGTCGGCTGATCATGTTGCGGCACGGGCAAACTGAGTTCAACGCCGGCAGCCGGATGCAGGGCCAGCTCGATTCCGAACTCAGCGAACTCGGGCGCGCACAGGCCATCGCGGCCGCCGAGGTACTGGGCAAGCTGCAGCCGCTGCTCATCGTGTCGTCGGATCTGCATCGCGCCTACGACACGGCGGTCAGGCTGGGGGAGCGGACCGGCTTGGCGATCCGGGTGGATCAGCGGCTGCGGGAGACGCATCTCGGCGACTGGCAGGGATTGACCCACACCGAGGTCGACGCGCAGGCCCCCGGCGCCCGGCTGGCCTGGCGTGAGGACGCCACCTGGGCCCCGCATGGCGGCGAAAGCCGGGTGGACGTCGCGGCGCGCAGCGTGCCGTTGGTCGCCGAACTGGCCTCCGCAGAACCGGAATGGGGCGATCCCGACGGCCCGGACCGCCCGGTGGTGCTGGTGGCCCACGGCGGACTGATCGCCGCGCTGTCGGCCGCGTTGCTGAAGCTTCCCGTCGGCAACTGGCCGATTCTGGGTGGCATGGGCAACGCCAGCTGGGTTCAGCTGTCCGGCCATTCCGGGGACGAGGGCGACGAATTCGAGAGCATCCGTTGGCGTCTGGATGTGTGGAACGCCTCGGCACAGGTGTCCAACGATGTCCTCTGAGCAGCGGCACCGGCCCACCCTGCTGATTTTCGCCGACTCGCTGGCCTACTACGGCCCAACCGGGGGGCTGCCCGCCGACGATCCCCGAATCTGGCCGAACATCGTTGCGGCCCAATTGGATTGGGATGTGGAGCTGATCGGCCGGATCGGCTGGACGTGTCGGGACGTCTGGTGGGCGGCGACCCAGGACCCGCGGGCGTGGGCGGCGCTGCCGCGGGCGGGCGCCGTCATCTTCGCCACCGGCGGCATGGATTCGCTGCCGTCGGTGCTGCCCACCGCGCTGCGTGAGCTGATCCGCTACGTGCGGCCGCCCCGGCTGCGGCGCTGGGTCCGCGACGGCTACGGGTGGCTGCAGCCCAGGCTCTCCCCGGTGGCCAGGCCCGCCCTGCCGCCGCACCTGAGTGCCGACTACCTCGAACAGACCCGGGGCGCAATCGATTTCAACCGACCCGGGATCCCGATCGTGGCGTCGTTGCCGTCGGTGCACATCGCCGACACCTACGGCAGGGCGCACCACGGCCGCGCCGGGACGGCGGCCGCCATCACCGAATGGGCGCAAAACCACAACGTGCCCCTGGTCGATCTGAAAGCCGCCGTCGCCGAACAGGTGATGAGCGGACGGGGAAACCCCGACGGCATCCACTGGAATTTCGAAGCCCACCAGGCGGTCGCGGAGCTGATGCTCAAGGCGCTCGCCGAGGCCGGCGTGGCGACGATGCAGCGCGCGCAGCGCGGTGAGGAGAAGCCGCGCAATCAGGCCGGCGTGTCGACCGAGAAGCCGCGCGGGTAGCGCTCGTGACTGTCGTGGTGGTGACCGATTCGTCGGCGCGTCTGCCGGCCGACCTGCTCGAAAAGTGGGGGATACGCGTCGTTCCGCTGCACATCTTGCTCGACGGCGCCGACCTGCGTGACGGCGTGGACGACATCCCCGACGACATCTACAAACTCGCGGCCACCACCGCGGCGGCCACCCCGGCCGAACTCGCCGACGCCTACCAGCAGGCGCTGGCCGACAGCGGCGCCGACGGCGTTGTGGCCGTGCACCTTTCGTCGGCGCTGTCGGGAACGTGCCGCGCCGCCGAACGCACCGCGGCCGACCTGGATCCCAACGTGCGCGTCGTCGACTCCAAGTCGGCCGCGATGGGCACCGGATTCGTCGCCGTGGCCGCGGCACGGGCGGCTGCCGCGGGCGGTGACCTGGACACCGTCGCGGATGCTGCGCGCTCGGCCGTGGACCGTGGGCACGCCTTCATCGTGGTGCACCGGCTGGACAACCTGCGCCGCAGCGGCCGCATCGGGGGCGCCAAGGCGTGGCTGGGCACCGCGCTCGCACTGAAACCGTTGCTGCGTATCGACGACGGGAAACTCGTTCTGGCCCAACGGGTGCGCACCGTCAGTCATGCGACCGAGGCGATGATCGAGCGGGTCTGCCAGGTCGTCGGCGACGGCACGGCCGCCCTGGCGGTGCACCACGTCAACAACCCGGACGGCGCCACCGAGGTGGCGACGGCGCTGGGCAAGCGGTTACCGGCGTGTGAGCCGGCGATCGTCACCGAGCTGGGGCCGGTGCTGGCGCTGCACGTCGGCGCGGGCGCGGTCGCGGTGAGCGTGGCGCTCGCCGAAGCTTAGTGGCGATCGCAAGCGCGGCGTAGCCGGGCACTGCGGGTCGCCACCAACGGCCTAGGCGCTCACCGGCCGTCGCGCGTTGTCCCCGCGCGGGTGCACGACCTGCGGCCACCAGAACCACCGCCCGAGCAGGGTGGCGATCGACGGCATCAGCAGCGTGCGCACGATCAGCGTGTCGAGCAGCAGACCGATGCAGACCGTCGACCCGAACTGACCGAGCACGCGCAGATCGCTTCCCAGCATGGACGCCATGGTGAACGCGAACACCAGACCCGCGGCCGTCACCACCCCACCGGTCCCGGCCATCGACCGGATGATCCCGGTCTTGAGGCCGTGATGGATCTCTTCCCTGAACCGGGACACCAGCAGCAGGTTGTAGTCGGATCCGACCGCCAGCAGGATGATGACCGCCAGCGCCATCACGATCCAGTGGATATTGATGCCGAACAAATCCTGCCAAATCAGCACGGACAGACCGAAAGACGCCGCGATCGAGCTGGCAGCGGTGCCGACGATGACCAGTGCGGCCACCACGCTTCGTGTCAGCAGCAGCATGATCATGAAGATCAGCGTCAGTGACGCGATGACGGCGATCATCAGGTCGTACTTCTCACCGTCAGCCATGTCCTTGAACGTCGCGGCGGTTCCGCCGAGGTACACCTTGGCGTCGGCCAGCGAGGATTGCTTCAGCGCCTCCTGCGCGGCGGTGCGTTCGGCCGCCACCCGTTCAATTCCCTCCGGCGTCATCGGATCGTCCTGGTGGGTGATGAAGAATCGCGCCGACTTACCGTCCGGCGACAAGAACATGCGCAGACCCGTCTGGAAGTCGGGGTTATCAAAGGCTTCTGGTGGCAGGTAGAAGAAGTCGTCGTTCTTCGACTGATCAAAGCTCTGCCCCATGACGATCCCGGTGTTGCTCATCGCCTCCATCTGGTCGATCATCGCCTTGAACGTCTGATAGAGCGTCAGCGTGATGCCCCTGGTCGTTTTCAAAGTGGCGATCAGCGTGGGAAACAGCTCGGTCAGGTCGCGTGACGCTTTGGCGGTGTGCGTGATGTCGGTCGTCAAATAGTGGAACTGCTCGGCCAATTGGTCGAACCCGTCGAACGTGTCGAACAAAGATCGCAGCCCGATACACACGGGAATGTCGTAGCAGTGCTTCTCCCAGTAGAAGTACGTGCGGACCGGCCGGAACGTGTCGTCGAAATCGGCGATGTGGTCGCGCAGGCTGTCGGTGATCTGCGACGTCACCTGCGTGGTCTTGGCGCTGTCGTCGGCCGCGTTGGCCAAATCGAGCGACACCTCGTATTGGCGCTGCGTGGTGTCGATTTGGGTCTGCAAGTCATCGGCCATTTTGAGGATGTCGTTCATGCGCTCCTTGAGAAAGCCCATGTTCTGCATCGTCGTCTGGCTCTGGACGCTGTTCTGGAACGGAATCGAGCTGTGCTGAATCGGGATGCCCAGCGGCCTCGTGATGTCCTGAACCATGGCGATGCCGAGCGTGCGCATCTCGTTTTTCGCCACTCTGTCCAACACCAGCATGTCGGCCGGGTTTCGCATGTCATGGTTGGATTCGACCATCAACAAGTCGGGGTTCATCCGCGCTTCGGAGAAGTGCCGATTCGCGGCTTCTTGCCCTTGATTGGCGGGGGCTGACAACGGCAGGTAGTGACGGTCGTTGTAGCTGGGCTTGAAGCCCGGCAGTGCCACCATGCCGACCAGGACGATGGCGGCGCTGACGGCCAAAATCGGTGCGGGCCAACGCACTACCGCGGTGCCCACCCGGCGCCACAGTCGCCCTCGCTTCGCCTGCCTTTCGAAGAAGTGGAAGCGACTGCCGATGAAGACGACCGCGGGGCCGAGGGAAAGCCCGGCGAGCACCACGACCAGCATGCCGATCGCCACCGGCGCGCCCATGGTGTTGAACCAGGGCAGGCGGGTAAAACTCAGGCAGTAGGTCGCTCCCGCGATCGTCAGCCCAGAGCCCAGGACGACCGGGGCGACGCCCTTGAATGTGGTGTAGTAAGCCGTTTCTCGGTCCTCACCGGCGGCCAAGGCTTCTTGATATCGCCCGACGAGGAAGATGCCGTAGTCAGTTCCCGCCGCGATCGCCAGCATGGTGAGGATGTTGGCGGCGAACGTGGTGAGCCCGAATGCGTTGTTATAGGCCAGAACCGCGACGACGCCCCGCGCACACGCCAGCGCCACGAAGGTCATGAAAAGCTGGATCAGCGTCGTGACGATCGACCGGTAGACCAGCAGCAGCATGATCGCGATCGCGCCCAGGGTGAACAGCGTGATCTTGGCCAGGCTGGCGTTACCGATGATGTGCATGTCGTCGGACAGCGCCGCGGGGCCGGTGACATAGGCCTTCACGCCGGGTGGCGCCTTGTTCTCCTCGATCACCTTGCGGACGGCGTCCACGGAGTCGTTGGCCTGCGTGGTGCCCTGATTACCGGCGAGGTTCACCTGCACGTACGCGCCCTTGGCGTCGGCGCTCTGCGCTCCCGCAGCGGTCAGGCGGTCGCCCCAGAAGTCCTGGATGTGCTGGATGTGCGCGGGATCCTTGCGCAGGTCTCGGATCAGCTTGTCGTAGTACTTGTGCGCGTCCGGGCCCAGCGGCTGCTGACCCTCCAGGACGATCATCACGGTGCTGTTCGAGTTGAATTCGTGGAAGTTACTGCCCAGGCGCATCATCGCCTTCATCGACGGCGCGTCCAGCGGAGTCATTGGCGCCGAATGCGCCTCGCCGACCACTTCCAGGGAGGGGACCAGGACGTTCACCAAGACGGTGATCGCTACCCAGCCCAGGATGATCGGGATCGCAAAGATGCGGATCGCGTGGGGGAGGTAGGGGCGGTGGCCGCGCTCGGCCTTCGACAGGCCGCGAGTGCTGATCGGGCCGGTGGCTGCGTCGTCTTCGGCGCTTCTGGCGCCGGAATCGGTCTCGTTGTTCACATTGCTCATGCGGACTTCACCAGGCAGAAGGTCTGGGCGTTATGGCCGTCGGAGTTCTGGTTGTCGCGGACGACGCCGTCCACGGTGATCTTGCAATTGATCGTCGGGCCGTCGCTTTGCGCCATGATGTTGGCGCTCACCGAGGGCAGCGTGGTCGAGATCGTCGTCGACCAGGGCAGCGGGGCGTTGTTGACCTGATGCGTGTTGGCGTTCTCGTCCCAGTAGTTGATGTTCGCCGTGGTGCCCGGGGCGCCGGAAATCTCGTAGACGACGACCTTCGGGTTGAACTGCACGATTTCGATCCCCTTGCCGGCGTTCGCGTTGAGATCTTCCGAGCCGAAGAGCTTGTGCAGCCGCGACACCACGAGTGCAGACAAAGCCAGAACGACGACCAGCAGCAGCGGTATCCACCCATTTTTCAGCACGCGGGTCGCGATGCCGGGGCGAGGACTTGTTTTCGGATCAGCCATCACCTGACCGCCTTTCGCCCACCGCTTCGGGCCTTGCCGCAAAGCTCACCAACCATCGCCGACGACACGGATGTCAACGGAAAATTTGCTCAGCTAGGCATCCTAACCATAGTGCACGCAAGCGTTCCTCCTCGGGGCCGCCGGGTGTGGCGAACGGCATAGCCGTTACTGGGCGAGACGGCCGGTCACCGGCGGCAAATCCGCCAGCGTCACGATGCCGGGCCGGGCCGCCACCACCGCCGGGACGGCATTGGTCACAGGCATGGCGGTGTAGATCATTCCCAATCCCATGAACCCGGGCTCCGTCCAATCCTTGGGCGGCAGGCAGTGCAGCACCGTGCGCATGTTGGGCAGCCCGAACACCTGAATGACGTGCCCGTGCTCGAGCGGTTTGGGCGGGACGACATGGCTGCCCATGGTCCAGTTGAACCCGACGCTGACGACGTTACGGTCGCCGACCCAGCCCCGGTGGTAGCCGTAGACGCTGCCGACGGTCCCGGCCGGAATTTTCATGAACCCTAGATCCGAGTCGCCGGTCGCCGCCGTGAACGTGACGTCGAAGGTCATCTTGTCCAGCTTCGCCCCGATCGCGTCGGCCATCATCGCGGCCGACTCGGCGAAGACCTCGCTCTCCCGTCGTACGCTTTCGGCCAGCCCCGGGGTGTCGGGGTCTTGCGAGAACCCCATCGCGGTTTGGGTTTCCGCCGATTCGTAGGTCGAGCAGTCCACCGACTCGGTGATCCGGATCTCGTCGACGCGCTCGCACGAGGCGGACAGCGCCATGCCGACCATGTTGGTCATGCCCGGGTGCGCGCCGCTGCCGAAGATCGTCGAATCGCCCTTCTGGCAGGCGTCCTCGATGCGTCGACGGTCCTCCGGCGTCTGCTTGCCGCCGGTGATCCAGGCCGCGCTCGTGCACACGTTGACTCCCGATTCCAGCAGCCGCACCAGCTCATCGATGTTGGGCCACAACGGGTTGTAGCAACACGCGTCGGCGCCCAGGGCGATCAGCGCATCGATGTCGTTGGTGGCCTTCACCCCGGTCGGCTGCGGCCAGCCCGCCAGTTCGGCGGCGTCCACCCCGACCTTGTCCTCGCCGTGCG
This sequence comes from Mycobacterium sp. WUMAC-067, assembly GCF_020217485.1. Lineage (GTDB taxonomy): Bacteria > Actinomycetota > Actinomycetes > Mycobacteriales > Mycobacteriaceae > Mycobacterium. The sequence goes on from NZ_JAEKMI010000009.1 coordinate 110,278, forward strand.
CGTACACCCCGACCAGTTCCATGTCGGGCCGCCCGATGATGGCATGCAGCGACCGCCGCCCGATGTTCCCGGTGGTCCACTGGATGACGCGTAGGGGACGGTCAGTGCTGGTTGTGCTCATCGTGGCTCCTTTGCCGCTGCGGGGGTGGAACCATTATGCGAAGCGCGCTACCCGTCGGCGCGCGCGCGTCCACCGCCCGGGCTCAGGCGTCCAAGCGGGCGAATTCGTGCCGGCTGTACTGCTCCACACAGGCGGCGCGCCGGATCTTGCCACTGGTCGTGGTGGGAATGGACCCGGGCGGTACCAGGACGAGGTCCCCGACATTCACGCCGTGCGCGTTGGAAATCGCGGAGGTGACGTCGGTCTTGACCGAGGTGAACCAGTGCATCGCGTCCTCGTTGGAGTCACCTCGCTTCTTGAGCTCGATGACGGTGACCAGCTTCTCGGTGCTGTTCACCGGGACCGATATCGCCGCGACCCGACCACCCGTGATCTCTTGGACCGTCGCCTCGATGTCCTCCGGATAGTGGTTGCGCCCCCGGATGATCAGCAGATCCTTCATGCGGCCGACGATGAATAGTTCGTCGGAATGGATGAATCCGAGGTCGCCGGTTCTCAGCCAGGGTCCGTCGGGCGTCCCCGGCGACGGTTCGACCAGTGTTGAGCCGAAGCATCGCTGCTCCTCCGGCGGTCGGCGCCAGTAGCCGTCGGCGACGTTGCCGCCGTGCACCCAGATTTCACCGACTACGCCCTGAGGGCATTCGCGGTTGGTGTCGGAATCGACGATCCGCAACGTGGGTGATTGCGGCACTTTGTATTTGACCAGCTCGGTGCCGGCCCCGGCCGAACACCGTTGAGCGCGGCCGGCGGACAATTCCGCGACATCGAAGTGAACCGCCTCGGCTGATTCACTCCAGGTGCCGGCCGCCACGAACACGGTGGCCTCCGCCAAGCCATATGACGGACGCACCATGTGGTCGCGAAAGTTGAAGTGCGCGAACCGATCCACGAAACGTTCCAAGGTGGCCGGCTCGACACGTTCGGCGCCGCTGATGATGCCCAGCACCTGCCCGAGGTCGAGCCCGGCCAGGTCGCCGTCGGTTGTTTTGCGGGCGGCCAGGTCGAAGGCGAAGTTGGGCGCCGCCGACCAGGCATGGGGATTTTCGGCCAGAGATCGCATCCATCTGGCCGGCCGCTCCAGGAACGAGACCGGGGTCGTCAGCTCGCCGCGATAGCCGCTCAGGATGGGTGCGCAGACTCCCAGCACCAGACCCATGTCGTGGTAGAAGGGCAACCACGACACGATCGTGGCGTCCGGAGGGGCTTTGACGTGCGAGTCCGCGAAGAAGCCGCGCATCAACTGCGCGAAGTTCACCTCGAGATTCCGATGCGAGATCATCACGCCGGTCGGCGTGCGGGTCGAACCCGAGCTGTACTGCAAATACGCGACGCTGGGCAAATCATCCGTCGAAACGCTTGTTTCGCCCTCGCCATCCAGGTTCATCGAATCGATTTCGACGATCTTGGGGACGTCGTCCATGCGTGCCTGATCGACATATTCGGCGACGTCTTCCGCGACGTCGGACGTCGTGAGAACCACCGACGGCGACGTGTCGGCGAGGACCGCAGCCACCCGCTCGTGACTCGAGCCGCGATGCGGCAGCGGCAGCGGAACCGCGATGAGCCCGGCCTGTATGGATCCCAGGAACGCCGCGATGTACTCGAGGCCCTGGGGCGCCAGGATTACCGCCCTGTCTCCGACCGACCCGTGCGGGCCGAGGTCGCGCGCCACGTTGAGCGTTCGGCGCGATACTTGCGACCACGTCAGCGTCTCGCGCACACCCGCCCAGTCGCGCTGGTAATCGGTGAAGGTGTACGCCACATCGTGGGGCCGAAGGCTGGCACGTCCGTGCAACATGGACAGGATCGATGACTGAGACATAGGCGCGTGCTCAGTCGGTAACTTCGCTTGCGCCGTGCGACAACACGGACGTGGCACCGGCAAGGATCTGCGAGAGCGGGTCGGCGTCGCCGCCGAAGGTCGCCTGGTTGGCCGGCGCAGTCACCTCCGCCGGGTCGAAGCCGTGCACCGGGTCCACCTGAACCGGGGCGGTCGACGGGTCGTCGTTTCGCGAATAGCCCGCGTTCACCCGGGGGAGCAGGATGGCGTCGAGCTTGTTCAGCGTGCCTTCGTCAATCCCGACGTATTTCAGCGGCATGACGAGCGGAAGGTGCTTTTCCGGAACCATGATCGTGGTGTCTTTCGCGCCCCTCGAGTTGATCGTCGTCCTGATGTTCTGCGGCGGCACCATGCTCGGGTTCGTGAAGGCCACCGCCGTGTGACCGGTGGCGAGGCCGAGCAGCGTGTTGGCGAGCGCGAACATGTTGTCCGGCCGGTCGGGGAAGTCCGCGATCGAGTCGTAGGCGGCCACGAACCTGTTTGTGTCGTACTGGCTCTCATAGGGCGGCGGCATCGTGTAGTCGAGTGCGGGAACGACGCTGCCGACCGGGAACATCGCGGTCAGGAAGCTCTGACCGAAGGCGTGACGCCCGATCGGGTCGCCGAACGTGGCGAAATTCAGCGTGTCCGGCGGGGGAGCAGTGGGGTCATTCGCCAGCCGCGCCTGCACGCCATCGACCACGAACGCGCCCTCGGACAAGCCGATCGCGGTACCCGGGCGGCCGGTGCGGATCGCCGCATCGAGGTTGTCTATTCCGACGTCGACCGACTCGCCGACGCTGGGGCCGTCCGCACCCAGACCCGGGAACTGCTCATCGAGCTTGCCGATGCCCGGGAAGAGCCGCTCCAGCACGTGCCCCTGAACCTGCCCCGCCGGGTAACGGACGATTTCGCGCTTCTGACCGGGGAACCACTGGGCGCCCTCCTGACGGATGTACTCGTCGTAGGGGATGCCCAGAACGTGAGCGCCGCCGAGGGCGAACGCCGTCTGGTCGCCTGGGGCCCCCGGGGTCGGCGGACCGCCGATGGGTGACTCGTCAGCCGTCGCGGTATTGACGCCGAAACACCCTGTGGCACCGACGGTTACCAGCGCCGTCACTCCCGCGAGTAGTTTCTTCATCCCTACTCCTGACCGCTCGGATTCGCCTCGTAGTCTCACATACATCACGTGTGGGTGCTAACCGGGCTGCGGCTCGGCGCGTCCGTCCGGTGACCGCGTTGCGGCCCGTACGCGCCCGTGTGAAGGCCACCAGTTCGCCCGTCCTACCAGCGCGGCGATGGCGGGAACCGTGACGGTGCGCACCAAGAAGGTGTCCAGCAAAATTCCCACCCCGATCACGAAACCGCCCTGGACCACGGTGTTGATGCTGGAGAACAAGAGACCGCACATCGAGGCAGCGAAGATCAGACCCGCCGCGGTGATCACACCGCCTGTCGAGCCCAGCGTTCGAATGATGCCGTATCGCATGCTGTGTCCAGACTCCTCGCGCATTCGCGAGACGAGCAGCATGTTGTAGTCGGCCCCCACCGCGACCAACACCACGAATGCCAGCGGGGGCACACTCCAATGCAATTGCTGACCCAGCAGGTATTGAAACACGAGCACGCCGATACCCACCGCCGACAAATACGAAATGACCACGGAAGCAACCAGATACAGCGGCGCGACAATCGCGCGCAGCAGCGCGATCAAGGTGAATAGCACGACGATAAGCGTCACCGCGATGATGAACCGGATATCGTGTTGGTAGTAGTCACGGGTGTCCTTCAGGGCGACGGTATATCCCGCCATCGACACCGTGGCGTCCGCCAAAGCGGTATTCGGCTGGGCCCCCCGGGCGGCCGCGGTGATCGCGTTGACCTGATCCATGGCTTCGGTGCTGAACGGATTCAGTTTGGTTTGAACCAAATACCGCACCGAGTGGCCGTCCGGCGAAATGAATACCTTGGCCGCCTTTTGGAACTGCTCTAATTGCAGCAGTTGGGGTGGGATATTGAAACCGGCCATCGCCGGATGCGCGGCGTCGCGTTTCAGCGACAACAGAAACGCCGCTGACTCATTGAGCCCGCTACCGAGCTGCTTGAGTTGGTCGACGAGTTGAGCCACGGCGTCGGCCACTTGGCGGCTGCCGCCGGCCAATCGGTTGGCACCGTCTTGCACAGTGTTCAGATTCGTTTGCATGCCACCGGGTTTGTCCAACCCCATGGAGTGCAACACCTTGGTGAGCTTTGCCAGCGAGGCACGCACACGCTCGGTCGACGCTTTCAGCGTCCGCTTGTCCGGGGACTCCTGCAGTCGATGGGCCAACTCGTTGATTGCGTCGAGGTCCGCCTGATTTTGCGGGCCGACCAGCTGCTCGAAGGCCCCGCGGGTGTCGCTGCACGACGGATCGGCATCGCATCGCGGGTTGCCCTGCAGCGCCGCCAGCACCGGGCCTATCCAGGCGAACACGTTCTTGGCCGCCGAGAAGTTCCAACCCATGGAATTGCTGATCGCGTTGACATGGTCGACGAGCTGGGCCGTGAGGTCGACCTGTCTCACCAGCGCGTCGCCGCTGTATTGGTTCTTCGCCGACGAGAAGGCGCTCTCCAGTTGCTGCACGCTCGCGGCGAGCTCGACGACCTGGCCTCGCACGTTGCCGAGGTTGTCGGCCAACGTGCCCGCGCCGGCGACCAGTCGGTTGAGGTCACCTGTGTGGTCTTTGATCAGGGTGGACCCGTCCGCCAGCAGGGTGCCGATGGCGCCCGCCTGATAGGTCGCCCGGAATTGTTCCGGCACATTCCCGGTGGGACGGGTGATGCCGCTGACCGCAGCGACGTTCGGCAGTTGGCTGACGCGGTCCGCCAGCTGTTCCAGGTCCGCGAGGGCCTTGGGCGTGCGCAGGTCGTGCGGCGATTGGACCAGGATGTACTGCGGAATGGACTGGTTCACCGGGAAATGGCGATCCAGCGCGGCGTACCCGATGGAGCTCGGCGCGGAAGGCCGCAAAGCCTTGCGATCGTCGTAGTTGTAGCGCACCAGGCCCGCGCAGCTGGCCAGGATGATCAACACCAGCACGCTGGCGACCAGATTGACCTTCGGCCGCCGCACGATGCGGATGCCCGAACGCCGCCAGAAGCGCGCGGTCAGCTCGCGCCGGGGTTTGACCCAGCCGCGCCGCCCCGCAAGCACCAGAACGGCCGGCAGCAACGTCACCGCGGCGAGGAACGCCACACCGATCCCGATCGCCGCCGACGCCCCGACCGTTTTGAACACCCCCATCCGGGCGAAGCTGATGAGCAGAAACGTGATCCCGACGGTGGCGGCGGATGCGGCGATCACTTTGCCGATCGAGAACATCGCGCGTTTGACGGCCGGGTCGGAAGTCGCGCCCGCCCGCAAATAGTCGTGATACCGGCTGATGAGAAAGACCGCGTAATCCGTTCCGGCGCCGGCCATTATGGCGCTCAGGAAGACGACGGACTGGTTTGAGACGCCCGAGCCGGTCAGTTGGGAGTAGCCCGCTACCACCGCCTGCGCGATAACCAGGGATGTGCCGATCGTCAGCAACGGCAGCAGCATGGTGACCGCGCTGCGGTAGATCACCAGCAGGACGATGAGCACCAGAATCGCGATCGCCAGCTCGATGGGCATTCGATCCCGGGCGCCCGCGACCGTGAGGTCGGCGACGGTCGCCGCGGGGCCGGTCAGGTTCACCGTCAGCGGCGTGCCGGTGACGACGCGGTTGACGACGTCGTCGATCCGGTTGAACGCGGCGTACGAGTGGGGGGTGCCCAATTCGCCCGCGACGCCGACAGGCAGCACCCAGGCTTTGTGGTCTTTGCTGGTCACCACCGACCGCAGGGCCGGTGTGCTGACGAAATCCTGCAGCATCACGACATCTCGCGTGTCCTGGCGCAGCGTGTCCACCAGTGTGCGGTAGGTGGCTTCGTCGGCGGGGCCCAGGCCCTTGTCGTTGGTCAGGACCACCAGCAGGAGGTTTTCGGAGCCCGATTCGTGAAACGCCTCGGTCATCTTTCGTGCGGTGACGCTCGATGGCGCATCGCTGGGCAGGATGGCGAGCGGATGCTTCTCGGCCATCTCGCCCAGCGACGGGAACGTCAGCGGCAGCGCGACCGCAATCGCGACCCAGATGCCTATCACTGCCCAGGGCCACCGCACCACAAAATCGGCTAGCCGTCGCATACCGCCCTCACCCCCGGCCGGCGGCAACTCGGCCGCACTCGACCGGGCCCGGTCAAACCGCGCGATTTCGCATCACGCGCCATCGAAGTGCTCCACGCTACGCGACGCGTCCCCAACTCCCGCTGCCGGCGACCCGCACGCAGACCGACTTCATCGCTTCCATGTAGCGGACGACAGACTTCCGGGCGACCGGGTTGTCCGGATGCATGATCGCCATGACCGTGCCTTCGCCGTACCGGAATATATAAATGGTCAGCTGATGTGAATACCGGCCGTCGGGGTAGATCCCGATATTGTTCGCAAGCCCCAGGTCGGCGGCAGCAAGAATGGCGTTGAGGGGGGCGGCGCCGCCATGAAAGAAGTTCGACACCGGAAAGTTCGATTGCGGCCAGCGCAGCCACGGCGCCAATTCCAACACGCGGTAGTAGGGCACCTTCGCCATGTCCAGGCTGTTATCGAAAGACGCCTGCGCCGCCCACGCGGCATCGCCGAACGAGGCCGCTGCTATCGGCACGGTGATCGGAATCAACCCGGTAAACCAACCCTGCGTCATGAAATTGTCGGTGGCTTTGCGTGAATCCCGGGGAGTGAGGCCGTAATAGGTGAGGGCGCCGGTAAATTCGTGCTCGACCAGGGCGAGGCAGGCGAACAGGCCCCCGACAAAGCGGGCGCCGGCCGCCGCGCAGGCCGATTCGAATCGCTCCGTCTGCGCCACGTCCATCAGCAATTCGGAGGTCATGGTGCTGCTGCTGGATTCCTTCGGGTTACCCAGCGGCAGCGGAAATTCGGGAAAGCCCCCATTGTTGTTCTCGGCGAAGTCAATCCACGCGCGCACCTCGGGCGAATCAAGGGTCAACGTCGACGTGTATTCGCGTTCGCGGGTGCAGAAATCGTCGAAGCTGCCGGCATCGGGAAGAGTGAGGGCCTCACCACCCCCGCTCAACGCCGTGTACATGCCGTTGGCCTCCATCATCGTGGTGCCGATCAAAGTCGCGTCCCCGTGGACATGATCCATCGCGGCAAAGAAGGTGAAATGGTTCTCGCTTTGGATAATTCCGAAGGTGAAGCAGCCCCATTCCAGCGGATTCGGTATGGCCACCACGTGAGCGTGTATTTCGTCGGCCGTCATCTCGCCGTGCTCGATCGGTGCGAATTCAATATCGGCAGGATCGCTGATGGTCCGCCTGATGAACTCTCCGTCGCCGGTGTCCTCGAACCAACTGCGGAACGTGTCGTGCCGACGCAGGTACGTGTTGACGGCGTGGTTCATGGCAGGAACGTCGCACGTCCCGGCCACCTCACAGGTGGCGATGATCTGTCGTGAGAAGTTCAGCCCAGCAGCCGTCCGTTCCCGGTAGTTGCGAAGGTGTTGGCCCTGCATATAACTGACCGGCACGGAACTCACCGGGGCCTGCCGGGCCTTTTCGGTGGCCGCGGGGGTCGGGTGCCAAGAGGTGACCGAGCCTGGTGTCAGCGTCCAATCATCGAGTGAGCCGATCGTAATCTTCCCGATGCGCAAAACTTCGTCCTTCCCCGGTTTGAACGGCTGCGCCACGCTGGCGGCGAGACCAAGATAACCCTGCGCGTGATCGCGGTCGCACCCGTGCGCGGGCACCGCCTACACTCGCTCAGGGATCCGACCGGCCTTTGGCGACCGAGTTGCGGCGATCGAGTTGTGTCGATCGAGCGGCCGGGCGGGGACGCAGGGTGGCGGCCACGCTGGCTGCCGCTGCGCGGTGCGGCGCTGCACATGCGGTGCTGGCCTCCGGAATGATGCTCCGAGCGCAGCTGGCCCCCCGCGGGATCGATCTTGACCGGCCAAGAGAGGACAAGCGCATGGCATCCGTCGAAGGTCTGGGGGAGTCGGCATCGGGTTTTGCGATCGTCGGCTATGCGGCGCGGTTTCCGGGAGCCGCTGATGCGGATGAGTTCTGGGATGTCTTGCGCGACGGCCGGGATGCGATATCCGATGTGCCGCAGGACAGGTGGGACGCCGACGAATTCTTCGACCCGGAACCGGGTGCGCCGGGCAAGGTCGTCACCCGTCGTGCGGGCTTCGTCGACGACGTGACGGGGTTCGACGCCCCGTTCTTCGGTCTGTCGACGCGCGAGGTCAGGTTGATGGACCCGCAGCACCGGATCTTGCTGGAAACGGCGTGGCGCGCGGTGGAGCATTCGGGCTACGCGCCAACGGATCTCGCTGACAGCAACACCGGTGTCTTCGTCGGATTGGCCACGCACGACTACCTGGGAATGGCCTCCGACGAGCTGACCTATCCCGAGATCGAGGCCTACATGGCCATCGGGACGTCGAACGCCGCCGCGGCGGGCCGGATCAGCTACCGGTTGGGGCTGCAGGGTCCCGCGGTTGCCGTCGATACGGCGTGCAGCTCGTCGCTGGTGGCCATCCATCAGGCATGCCAAGCGCTGCGCTTGGGGGAATGCGACCTCGCGCTGGCCGGCGGCGGGAACGTCCTGCTCACCCCGGCCACCATGATCACGTTCTCCAGCGCGCACATGCTCGCGCCCGACGGTCGGTGCAAGACCTTCGATGCGGCCGCCGACGGCTACGTGCGCGGCGAGGGGTGCGGCGTCATCGTGATCAAGCGTCTCGAGGACGCGATGCGCGACGGGGACCGGATTCGGGCCGTGATCCGGGGCAGCGCGATCAACCAGGACGGCGCTTCGGGCGGGTTGACGGTCCCGAACGGAGTTGCCCAGCAACGGGTCATCGCTGACGCGCTCAAGCGTGCCGACCTCGAGCCCCGCGATGTCGGGTACCTGGAAGCGCACGGCACCGGGACATCGCTGGGCGACCCCATCGAGGCCCAGGCCGCGGGGGCGGCGCTGGGGGCCGGGCGCGAACCTGACCAGCCGCTGCTGATGGGCTCGGTGAAGACGAACATCGGACACCTCGAGGCGGCCGCGGGTATCGCGGGCGTGATCAAGGTGATCCTGTCCCTCGAGAACGAGCTGCTGCCGCAGCACCTCCACTTTCAGAACCCGTCGCCCCACATCCCCTGGGAACGGCTGGCGGTCGAGGTCGTCAAGGAGGCCACGCCCTGGAAACGCAACGGGCAGCGGCGCATTGCGGGAGTCAGCTCATTCGGATTCGCCGGGACGAACGCTCACGTCATCCTGGAGGAAGCGCCGGAGCAAGCGGAACCGGCCCCCGCGGCCCCGCTCCCGGTCGAGCCGTCCGGCGACCGGCGGTTCAGCATCCTTCCGCTGTCGGCGCGAACGCCCGCCGCGTTGATGCGGCTCGCCGAGGACTACCGTGCCTGGCTGGGCGCCCACCCGGAGGCCACCCTGGCGGACGTGTGCTTTACCGCCGGGGCGGGGCGAGCGCACTTGGAGCAGCGCGCCGCGCTGGTGGTCAATTCGCGGGACTCCGCCATGGAGCTGCTTGGCGCGCTCGCCGAGGAGCGCCCGGCGCCGGGTCTGTTTCGCGGAGAATCCCATGACCGACCGAAGACGGCGTGGCTGTTCACCGGTCAGGGCAGCCAGTACCCGGGCATGGCCCGGGAGCTGTTCGGCACCGAGCCGGTGTTCGCCGAGACGCTGAACCGCTGCGCGGCCGCGGTCGCCGACGTCCTCGAAAAGCCGTTGCTGGACGTCATTTTCGATGTGGACAGCCCGGACAGCGAAGCGACGCTGCAGCAGACCTCTTACGCACAGCCCGCCTTGTTCGCGGTGGAACTGGGCCTGGCGCGGCTGTGGCAGTCGTGGGGCTTCGAGCCGGACGTGGTGCTGGGGCACAGCGTCGGCCAGTACTCGGCGGCCTGCGTCGCGGGCGTGCTCAGTCTCGAGGACGGCGCGCTGTTGATGGCCGAACGCGGTCGCCTCTTCGGCAGTCTGCCCGCGGGGGGCCGGATGGTCGCGGTGTTCACCGCCGCCGAGCGGGTCGAGCGGTTGACCGACGAGTCTCCCAGCCTGTCTGTCGCCGCCTACAACGGCGCCAACACCGTATTGTCTGGGCCGGCAGCCGATTTGGAGCACGCAGTGGCCGGATTGACGGCCGACGGTGTCCGATGTGACTGGCTGGACACCAGCCACGCGTTCCACTCGGCGCTCCTGGACCCGATCCTCGACGAATTCGAATCGTATGCGGGGCGATTCAACTTCACCACGCCGCAACGGATTTTGATCGACAACCGCACCGGGGCCGCGCTCGGCCGCAGTGTGAAGCTCGACGGTGCCTACTGGCGCCGGCACGCCCGCCAGCCGGTGGAATTCGCCAAGAGCGTGCGCACCCTTGCCGAGCTGAACTGCAAATTGCTGCTCGAGATCGGCCCGCGACCGGTGCTCACCGCCGCGGCCCTCGGCGCGTGGCCCGACCAGGCCACCGCACCACGGGTGATCACGTCGCTGCGCCGAAACACCGCCGACCACCGGCAGATCACCGAAGCGGTCGCCGACGCGTACGTGCTGGGCCACCTGCCCGACTTCGCCGCCTTCCGGCAAGCGTCCGCGCGAAAGATCGACCTGCCGACCTATCCGTTCGAGCGCCGCCAATACTGGTTCCGGGATGATCGCGAGCGCCCCGACCGACCCCAGGACGTCGGCGGACCGCGTACCGAAACCGTCCGCCTCCTCGAGGACGGCCGGATCGAGGAACTCGCCGCCCTGCTCGGCGGTGCGAGCGACGACCGTCAAACCCTGCAGATGCTCACCAAGCTTGCGGCGCAACACAATCAACAGCGCATGAGCCGTTCCATCGGTGAGGACCGCTACGAAATCCGCTGGGAAAAGTCAAATTCCCCGCTCTCCCGCGCGGAGGTGGACGAGGGCTCCGGCTGGATCGTCGTCGCCGACGATGCCGACGCGGCCCGGCCGTTGGTCGAGCTGCTGAGTGCGCGCAACCGCCGGCACCGGGTCGTCGGATTGCCGGTCTCCGACGCGGACGAGGAAGCGCTCGCCGACGCGTTGCGCGCGGCGGCAACCGACGATTCGACGTTACGCATCGTGCATGTCGCGGCGCTGGAGGCCGCGGCCGCACCGTCGATGCGCTCACTGTTGCGGATGCAACACCGGATCCTGGGCGGGACGCGGCGGCTCTTCCGCGCGGCGGTGGCCGCCGAACTGCGCAGCCCCATCTGGATCGTGACCCGTGGCGCGCAGCGCGTCACCGACACGGACACCGTGGCGCCGCATCAGAGCTGCCTGTGGGGATTCGGCCGTGCCGCCTCGCTGGAGCTCCCGCACGTGTGGGGCGGACTCGCGGACCTGTCAGAAGGCGGCGACAACGCAGCCGACGAATGGTCTGCGCTCATCGACCGGATCGCCGCGTCGCACGGCTCGGCCGTTCGGGACGACCAGCTCGCGCTGCGTGATCGGGCGGTTTACATGCCCCGGTTGGCCCGGCGCTCTGCGCCGCCGAGCGGTGTACCGCTGCAACTGCGCGACGACGCAACGTATTTGGTGACCGGCGGACTCGGAGCGATCGGACTGGAGATCGCCGGATACCTGGCCGCGAATGGCGCCCGGAATCTGGTGCTGACCAGCCGACGCGCGCCCAGCGATGCCGCGCAACAGCGCATCGACGCACTGTGCGAACAGCACGGCTGCACCATCCGGGCCGTGGCCGGCGATGTCGCCGACGCGCACGACGTCGCACGCCTGCTGGCAAGCGTGCAGGCCGAGCTGCCACCGTTGGCCGGCATCGTGCACGCCGCAGGCGAGATCGGCACCACCCCGCTGAGCGCGCTTCAGGACGCCGAGGTCGATCGCGTCTTCGCCGGCAAGGTCTGGGGCGCTTGGCATTTGAGCGAAGCGGCGGTCGACCTGAAACTCGACTTCTTCATCAGCACTTCCTCGATCGCCTCGGTGTGGGGCGGATTCGGCCAGACCGCCTACGGCGCCGCGAACGCTTTCCTCGACGGGCTGGCGTGGCGCCTGCGGGAGCAGGGCATCCTCGGGGTCAGCGTCAACTTTGGGCCGTGGTCGGCGGGCATGGCCGACGCGGAATCCCGTGCGCGACTGGATCGGCGCGGTGTCCAGACGTTGTCTCCGGCCGATGCGCTCGCGGGTCTGGCCGATGCCGTGGCGGCCGCTTCGGCGCAGGGCCCGGCGCAGGGTGTCGTGGCCCGTATCGACTGGGCCCGCTTCTTGCCGCTCTATCAGCAAGCGGGTAGGCGGTCGTTCCTGGCGGAGCTCGAGCGCGAGGTGCCCAGCCTGATGACCGCCGCGGCGCCGTCCGCAACGTCCTCGGGCAAGACCGCTTTGGTGGAGCGGCTTACCGGCGCTCCGGTGCAGCAGCGCAAGAAACTTCTCACCGACTACCTGCGAGACGCGGTGGCGGAGGTGACCCGCGTCGATGCCGCGGAGATCCGGGAGGACGCAGGCTTTTTCGACCTCGGCATGGATTCGTTGATGGCCGTCGAGTTGCGCCGCCGCATCGAACAGGGGGTGGGCAAGGAGATCCCGGCCACCCTGGCGATGGATCACCCGCGGCTGTCCGACGTGGCCGACTATCTGCTCAGCGACGTGCTCGAGCTCGGCGATCAGGCATCCTCAAAACCAAGGCCGCAGCCGGCATCGGTCGTGACGACGCGCACGGATGAACCGATCGCGATCGTCGCGGTGTCATGCCGCTTCCCCGGCGCGCCCGACCCGGAAGCGTTCTGGGAGGTGCTGTCCGGGGGTGTCGATGCGATCCGAGAGGTCCCCGAGGACCGATTCGACATCGACGAGTTCTACGACCCGGATCCGGACGCTGCGGGCAAGACGTACACGCGGTTCGGCGGCTTCCTCGAAGGGATCGACGGCTTCGATCCTGAATTCTTCGGCATCTCACCCCGCGAGGCCGTCTGGATCGAGCCGCAGCAGCGGCTGATGCTCGAAACGGTGTGGGAGGGCCTCGAAAGGGCGGGGTACGCCCCGGCCGCCCTGCGCGGCAGCCGAACCGGAGTCTTCGTGGGTGTGGCGGCCAACGAATATGCGCACCTGCTGTCCTCGGAGTCGATCGACAAGATCGAACCCCACTTCATCACCGGTAACGCCCTCAACGCCATCTCCGGCCGGGTCGCCTTCGCGCTGGGGTTCGAAGGACCGGCGGTGGCGATCGACACCGCGTGCAGCTCGGCGTTGGTCGCCGTCCATCAGGCCTGCCAGGCATTGCATTCCGGTGACTGCGACATGGCGTTGGCCGGCGGCGTGAACGTGCTGCTCAGTCCGGTGACGGTCGTCGCGGCCTCCCGCGCGCGGATGCTTTCGCCCGTCGGGCGATGCAAGACCTTCGACGCCTCCGCCGACGGTTACGTGCGCAGCGAAGGCTGCGGAATTCTCGTGCTCAAGAGGCTGAGCGACGCGGAGCGCGACGGTGATCGGATCTGCGCGGTCATCCCCAGCAGCGCGGTGAACCAGGACGGGGCGTCCAGCGGTTTGACGGTGCCCAATGGTGGTGCACAGCAACGGCTTATCGGCTCGGCGCTGGCCCGCGCCGGTCTGACGGGCGGGGACGTCGATTATCTCGAGGCGCACGGGACGGGCACGCCGCTGGGTGATCCGATCGAGGTCCAGGCGGCCGCGGCCGCCTACGGCGACTCCCGCGACGCGGACCGGCCGCTGCTGATGGGCTCGGTGAAGACCAACATCGGACACACCGAATCGGCATCAGGCGCAGCAGGTCTGATCAAGGTCGTGTTGTCGCTGCAGCACGAGGTCCTACCGCAAAGCCTGCACTTCGAGGAGCCGTCGCCGCACATCCCGTGGGATTCGCTGCCGGTGCGGGTCGTGGACGCGGCGATGCCGTGGCTGCCCAACGGCAGACCGCGGCGCGCCGGCGTGAGTTCCTTCGGGTTCACCGGCACCAACGCGCACGTTCTGGTCGAGGAGGCGCCTGCCTCCACCGACCGGCGCGTTGCCGACGACGACGCGTCGGCGTCGGAGGCTCGGGCCGGACAGGCGCGGGTGCTGGCGCTGTCCGCTCGGTCTCCGGAGGCGCTGGTGGCGTTGACCCGCCGTTACCAGGACTGGTTGACCGCCCACCCGGATGTGGATCTCGCCGAGGTGTGCCTCACCGCCGGAACGGGCCGCTCGCACTTCGAACATCGCGCCGCACTGGTCGTGGACTCGGTTGAGGGTGCGCGCGAGGCGCTGGCCGAATTGGCGGAGAACCGCCTGCGGCCCGGCGTCGTGCGCGGCGAGCACACACATCACCCGACGACGGCATGGTTGTTCACCGGCCAGGGCAGTCAGTATCCGGGGATGGCGCGTGAGTTGTTCGACAGCGAGCCGGTTTTCGCCGAAACCGTGACGCGGTGTGCGGACGCGGTCAGTGACATATTGCCGCGCCCCTTGCTGGAGGTGCTGTTCGCCACCGATCGCGAAACCGGTGGCGAAGCCGGGGAAAGGCTGCGGCACACGTCGTTTGCGCAGCCGGCGCTGTTCGCCGTCGAAATGGGCCTGGCCCGGCTTTGGCAGTCGTGGGGGATCCAACCCGATGTGGTGCTGGGGCACAGCGTGGGCCAGTACGCGGCGGCATGTGTCGCAGGCGTGTTCAGTCTCGAGGACGGCGCCCGGCTGATGGCCGAGCGCGGCCGGATGTTCGGCAGCCTGCCCGAAGGTGGGCGCATGGTGGCGGTGTTCGCCGACGCCAAGCACGTCGAGCAGGCCGCCGGCGAATTCCCGCGAGTGTCGGTCGGGGCCTACAACGGGCCCAACACTGTGCTGTCGGGGCCGGGTGAGGATCTCGAGCAGATCGTCGCCAAGTGCGGTGACGAGGGGATCCGTTGCACGTGGCTGCAGACCAGCCACGCCTTCCACTCGGAACTGCTGGATCCGGTGCTCGACGAATTCGAGTCGTACGCAGCGCAATTCCGGTTCGCCGCCCCGACGATGCCGCTGGTCTGCAACCGCACCGGTGCTGTGCTCACGGCCCAGACGCCGCTCGACGCGCAGTACTGGCGGAGGCATTCCCGCCAGCCCGTGCAGTTCGCCGAAAGTGTGCGCACCGTGGCGGCGCTGGGCTGCTCGGTGTTGATGGAGATCGGGCCGCAACCGGTGCTGTCCGGCGCCGCGGTGCAGGTCTGGCCGGAGCACCTGTCCGCGCCGCGGGCGATCGTCTCGCTGCGCAAAGGCGTGAGCGATCGGCGCCAGATCGCCGACGCGCTGGCCGCGGCCTACGTCGGCGGGCTTCGCCCCGATTTCGCTGCGCTGCAGGGTCAGCCGCGTCGCAGGCTCGAGCTGCCCACCTATCCCTTCCAGCGCCGCCGCTTCTGGCCCAAGACGTCCGGCATCGCCGTCGACGGAGGGGCCGGTTCGTCCTCGGGCATCCTCGGCAATGCGAAAGACCTCGCCTCGGGCGACTCGGTCTACACCAGCAGGTTGTCCGTCAAATCGCAGCCGTGGCTGTCCGATCACGTCATCTATGGGACCGTCGTCGTCCCCGGCGCGACGTACGCGGCGATGGCCTTGGCCGCGGTCGGCGCCCCGGCGCGAGTGAAGGACGTCTTCTTCTACGAGCCGATCATCTTGCCCGAGAAGAGTTCTCGAGAGGTGCAGCTGACCTTGCACCCGTTGCAGGACGGCGGTGAGTCCACGTTCCAAGTGCACAGCCGCCCGTACGGCGAACGCGGCGCCGAATGGTCGTTGAACGCCGAAGGGACCGTCAGCGCCGGCGCCGATGACGAGCCGGTATCCCAGGGTGACCCGGTCGACGAAGCGATCGAACGCTTGAACCGCATGCGTCCGCAGGAGTTGTTTGAGACCTTCGCCGACCTGGAGCTGGCGTGGGGGCCGACCTGGTCGGGTTCGCTGAAGTCACTCTGGCTCGGCGAGGGTGAGGCGATCGGCGACGTCCTCGTCGGCGAAGAACTCGCCGAACAACTCGGCAGCGAGCCGATGCATCCGGTGCTGATGGATCTGTGCACCGGCGTCGCCTTCCCGGCCTTCCCGGCGCTTCTCGCGGCCGAACAGGGCGTCAACGACCTGTTCCTGCCGCTCCGATACGGGCAAGTGTCGTTGCGCGAGAAGATGCCTCGGCGGTTCTACTGCCGCGCGAGGTGGCACAGCAGCGAACTCAACAGCGAAACCCAGGTCTTCGACCTCGATTTCGTCGATCGGGATGGCCGTCACCTGGGCGGGATTCGCGAGTTCACGGTCAAGCGCGCACCGCGCGAGGCCCTGCTGCGCGGCCTCGGTGGGGACGCCACCCGTCTGCTCTACACCCTCGGCTGGCACGAGGTACCGCCGCCCGCATCCGGTGATGAGGCCGAGAACCCAAGCGGCACATGGCTGATCGCCGGCTTCGACGAACTGGCCGCCAAGGTGCCGGGCTGCATCCCGTTCGACCGGAACGCGGACCAGGAGCTCTTGGGGCAGGTGCTGACTCAAGCCCACGAGCGCGGGCTGCCGTTCTCCGGTGTCGTCTGGCGCGGCAAGGCGCCGAGCGGGGAAGAGTCGAGCGCGGACGTCACCGCGCGCCTCGAGACCGAAATCGCCAATCTGCTCAGCGTCGTGCACACCGTGCAACGCGGCTCACAAAACGGCGATGTGAAGTTGCCCGGCGGATTGTGGATCGTCACCGAGCGTGCGGTGGCCACCGAATCCGGCGAGCCGGTCGACCCGGTGCAGGCGGCGCTGTGGGGCTTTGGCCGCACCACGATCAACGAGGAGCCGGCGCTGCGCGCCAAACTCGTCGATTGCGACGGCTCACCCGAAGCCGTGCACGCTTTGGCCGCACTGCTCGCCACCCCGGTGGACGAACCGGAACTGGCCGTGCGGCAAGGAAAGCTGCTGGCCTCGCGGCTGTTGCCGTGGGCGCGTAGCGGTCATCTCACGGTGCCGCGCGGGCGCGACTACGTCCTGGCGCCCACCGAACGCGGCGCGATCGACAACCTGCGGCTGACCGAGAAGGACGTCCCCGCGCCGGACGAGGGTTACGTGCAGGTCCGGGTCGAGGCCGCAGGCCTCAACTTCCGCGACGTGCTCAACGTCCTCGGCCTCTACCCGGGCGATCCCGGACCGATCGGCGGCGACTTCGCCGGCGTCGTCACCCAATTGGGCGACGGCGTCACCGGAGTCGAAGTGGGGCAACGCGTCTACGGCTCGATGCAGGGGGCGTTCTCCAGCCGGTTCAACGTGCCCGCCCAGTTCCTGGCGCCGATCCCGGACGGGGTGAGCGCGGTCGAGGCGGCCACGATTCCCGCCGCGGCGCTGACGGTGCGGCTGTCCTTCGACTGGGCGCAGCTGAAGCCTGGTGACAAGGTTCTCATCCACGCCGCCAGCGGCGGTGTGGGTCTGGCGGCGGTCCAGATGGCCCAGCGGTGCGGTGCCGAAGTGTTCGCCACGGCCAGCACCTTCAAGCGCGCGACGCTGCGCAAGCTGGGTGTGAAGCACGTCTACGACTCGCGTACAACGGATTTCGCCGATCAGATCCTGGCGGACACCGACGGTGCCGGCGTGGACGTGGTCCTCAACTCCCTGACCAGCGAAGGGTTCATCGAGGCGACGCTGAAGGCCACCGCCAAGAACGGCCGCTTCGCCGAGATCGCCAAGCGCGACATCTGGACACCCGAGCAGATGGCCGAGGCGCGTCCCGATATCGCCTACGAGATCGTGGCATTGGACACGGTGATGTTCACCGAACCCGATCGCATTCGCGACTTGCTCACCGAGGTTTCGCAAGGTTTGGCCGGTGGTGAGTGGACGCCGCTGCCCGCCGAGATCTATCCGCTCACCGAGGCGAGGGCCGCGTTCCGCCGCATGCAACAGGCGCGGCACATCGGGAAGATCGTGGTCCAGATGCCGAATCCGCTGCAGCCGCGCGATGATCGGAGCTACCTGATCACCGGCGGGCTCGGCGCGATCGGACTGCACACGGCGTCGCATCTGGCCCAACTCGGTGCCGGTGACATCGTGCTGACCAGCCGGCGCGAGCCCGGTGCGGACGCGCAACGGCTGATCGAGGAGATCACCGAGCGCTACAAGTGCCGCATCCATGTCTTCGCCGCCGATGTCGGCGACGAGTCCGAGGTGGCGGGGCTGCTGGAGCGCATCCGCACCGAGTTGCCGCCGCTGGCCGGTGTGGTGCATCTGGCGGGCGTGCTCGACGATGCGCTCCTGTCTCAGCAGACCGTGGAGCGATTCCGAACGACGGTGGCGCCCAAGGCGATCGGCGCCTACCACTTGGACAGGCTGACGAAGGCCGACGAGCTGGACTTCTTCATCGTGTCGTCGTCGGTGTCGAGCTTGTTCGGTTCGCCCGGCCAGTCCAACTACGCGACCGCCAACGCGCTGCTCGACGGCCTGGTCGCGCAGCGCAGGGCGCAAGGCCTGCCGGCCACCGGTGTCAACTTCGGCCCCTGGGCCCAAGGGGGCATGGCCTCTTCGGACGCCGCGACCGCCAATATCAGTGCGCAGGGCCTGATTCCGCTGGAGCCGTCGGCCGCGCTCGGCGCGCTCGCCGAGGTCGTCGCGAATGGAACCGGGCAGGCCACCGTCCTCAAGGCCAACTGGCAGCGTGCCGCGAAGGTGCTGGGCAGTTCGCGTCCGCCGATCCTCGATCTGGTGTTGCCCAGTGCCGCAGGAGAGGTGACCGGCGACAGTGAGTTGCTCAAGCAGCTGATGGAGGTTCCGGTGCCCCAGCGCGCCGGCTTCGTGACCGAATTCCTGCAGCGGGAGGTGCAGAACTTCCTGCGGCTCGCGTCGCCGCCCGCCGCGAGCAGTCGGTTCTTGGACCTGGGTACGGACTCGCTGATGGCGATCGAGCTCCGCAACCGGCTGCACAGCCAGTTCGGCGGCAAGTTCACGATCAACGCGACGGCGGTCTTCGACTATCCGACCATTGGGGGGCTCGCCGAATATCTGGTGGCCCAGCTGCCCGACGCGGAACCGGAACCGGTCGAGGAGGCGTCGTAACGTCCGGCGCGTGCGCGCCCGCACGAACGTGGACTTGTGGCGCGGAAAACCGGTGTCGGCCCAACAAGTCGACGCTCGACCCGTTAAGCGCTCAGTCGCTGATGTCGAACCCCGCGTTGATCTTGGTCGGTCGCACCCGCACCACCAACTCGCCGGGAACGGCGTTGCGGCGGCCGAACTCCTCGGCGCGTTCGGCGCCCATGTACCGGGCGCCGGTGCGGGTGGCGATGTCGAGCACGTCCGCGGGGTCCTCGCTGACCGTCGCCAGACCTTGGACTTGGACAAAGGAATACGGCGGATGGGGATCGTCGACGCAGATCACGACACGCGAATCACGCGCTATCGCACGCCCTTTCGACGTGTCACGCCCGGTGTTGAAGGCCAGCTGACCCTCGTCGACGACGAACCACACCGGGGTGACCAGCGGCCGGCCGTCGGCGGCGACGTACCCGAGCATCCCCGTACGGGTGCCGGCTGAGAGGAATGAGACGACCCTTTCGGAGAGCTCGGCCATCCTTAGAGGCGGGCCAGGTCGTAGTCGCCGAGGTGGTCGATCAGGTTGTGCAGGTGCTCACCCGAGGTGCCCAGCGTGTGTTCGATCGCCGTCAGCCGGGCGGCGTAGTGGCTGATCGGGTACTCCGCGGTCACACCGATGCCGCCGTGCATCTGGATCGACTCCTGCGCGATGTGCCGGCCCGAGCGGCCGATCTGCAGCTTGGCCCGCGAGGCGATCACCGGGTCGAGGTTGCCGTCGGCGATCGACATCGCCGCGTACAGGCTCATGCTGCGGGCCAGTTCCAGCGACACGTACATGTCGGCGGCCCGCTGTGTCAGCGCCTGGAATTTGTTCAGCGTGACACCGAACTGCTTGCGGGTCTTGAGGTAATCGGTCGTCAGGCGCAGCGATTCCTCCATCGCCCCGAGCGCTTCGGCGCACAGCGCCGACTGGATACGGATGACGGCGTTGCGGATGGCGCCCGACGCGTCGGCCGCCTCACCCAGGGGTTCGGCGGGGGCGGAATCGAGATCGACCTGGGCGCCGCGTTGCCCGTCGAAGGTCCGGTACGGGTGCCGAATGGCGGCGCCCGCGTCGACCAGGAACAGGCCGGTGCCGCCGTCGGGCAGGGCGGCGCTGACCACCAACGTGTCGGCGCAGTCCCCGGCGAGCACCGGGTTCTTCCGGCCGCTCACGGTCCACGAATCACCTTGCCGCGCAGCCGTGGTCACCTCGGCCGACGGTTTACGCTGGCCCGGTTCGAGGTCGGCGAAGGCCAACAGCCGTTGCCCTGACGCGACCTCGTCGAGCAGCTGCCTCTGCTCCTGGCTGCCCAGCTCGGCGATCAGCGCACCGGGTCCCAGCGCGGCGTGCAGGACCGGTTCCGGGGCCAGCCGCCGCCCGATCTCGGTGAGCACCACCGCGATCTCGATCTGGCCGGACTCGTCGGGCTCGAATCCCAGCCCGAGGATCCCGGTGTCGGCGAGCTGGCTCCAGACCTCGCGGCTCCAGCCCAGTTCGGAGCCGATGACCTTGTTGCGGCTTTCCGGGTCATAGGTGCGCGCCAGCAGGTCGCGTGTGGTGTCGCGGAGCAGGGACTGCTCGTCGCTCAACTGAAAGTCCATGGCTGCCTCACAATCCCAGAATGGTGGACGCGATGATGTTGCGTTGCACTTCGCTGCTGCCGCCGTAGATCGACGTCTTGCGGTAGTTGAGGTAGTGCGGCGCGCTGTGCTGCGCCCAGGACGGCGACGAGATGTCTTCGCCGTTGGCCGGCAACGCATCCGGCCCGGCGACCTCGACGAGCAGTTCGGTGGCGATCTGTTGCAACTGGCTGCCGCGCAGCTTGAGCACCGACGAGGCCGGGTTGGGCTGTCCGTTAGCGGAGTCGGTGACCACCCGTGACTGCGTGAGTTCCAGTGCGAGCAGCTCGTTTTCGGCCTCGGCCAGCCGCGCCGCGAACAACGGATCCTCGAGCACCCCGGTGGCCGCCGCGTGCTTCTTCACCTCGGCGAGGCGCACCTTGGTCCGGCCCACGCCGGCGATGCCGGTGCGCTCGTTACCCAACAGGAATTTCGCGTACGTCCAGCCCTTGTTCTCTTCTCCCACAAGCTGATTGGCCGGCACGCGGACGTCTTCGAAAAAGACCTCGTTGATCTCGTGGCCGCCGTCGATCGTCTTGATGGGCCGCAGCGTGATGCCCGGCGTGTTCATGTCGAAGAGCAGGAACGAGATGCCGGCCTGACGCTTGGGCGCCTGCGGGTCGGTGCGGACCAGGCAGAAGATCCAGTCCGCGTATTGGCCGAGGGTGGTCCAGGTCTTCTGCCCGTTGACGACGTAGCTGTCGCCGTCGCGGACCGCGGTGGTGCGCAGCGACGCCAGGTCGGACCCGGCCTCCGGCTCGGAGAACCCCTGGCACCACCAGATGTCGAGGCTGGCCGTCGGGGGCAGGAAGCGTTGTTTGACGTCCTCCGAACCGAATTCGGCGATCACCGGGCCCACCATCTTGGTGTTGAAGTTCAGCGGCTCCGGGACGCACGCCAGCTGCATTTCGTCGGCCCAGATCTGGTGCTGGGTCGGCGTCCAGTCCTTGCCGCCCCACTCGACCGGCCAGTTCGGTACCGCCAAACCGTGTTCGTGCAAGATCTTGTGGCTGGTGACGATGTCGTCGCGGTTCACTTCCGCCGAGCCCTGGCGCACCCGGTCGCGCAACTCCTGGGGAATCTTGGTCGTGTAGACGCTGCGGAGTTCGTCGCGGAACGCGGCTTCCTCGGGTGTGAGCGCCAGTTGCATGGCAGCCTCCTGTCGTTGCTCCGGTGAGCGTGGCGGCCCATCGCCCAGAGCTGGTTTCTGGCGATGCTGGTCGTTCGCTCAACCTCCATCTTGGCTCATCCCGTGCGGGGCCTGTGCACAGCCTCGGGTTAATCCACAGAACGGGTCGGAGGCGCCCTTCGCCGGGGCGGTTGCGGCGGTGGGCGGATTTACGGTCGGCCCATGCGAACAGAACTTCCGGCCGAGCGCCTGCAGCGACGGCTGCGCGCCGAACCGGATACCGACCCGCACGGCGAGGACTCCGGGGCGGACCCGGACGGGGACGCCCCGAACGACGACCAGAATTCGCTGCTGCCGCGGTGGCTGCCCGACTCGTCCCAGGACCGGGGCTGGGTGGCGAAGGTGCGCGCCGACCCGGGACGCGCGGGCGCCATCGGATTGGCGATCGTGGCGGCGCTGGCGGTGCTGGTCACGGTTTTCACGTTGGTGCGCGACCGGCCGGCGCCGGTGATGTCGGCCAAGCTGCCGCCGGTGGAGAAGGTGTCGACGGCGAGCCCACGCTCCTCGGCGAGCCCGACGCCCGGACCCGATCAGCCGGTGGTCGTCAGCGTGGTCGGCCTGGTACACACGCCCGGCCTGGTGACGCTCGCACCCGGCGCCCGCGTCGCCGACGCGCTGCAGGCCGCCGGCGGCGCGGTCAACGGCGCCGACACCATCGGACTCAACATGGCCCGACCGCTCGGCGACGGTGAGCAGATCGTGGTCGGCCTCGCGCCCGTCTCGGGACAGCCGACGGCCCTGGGCAGTTCGGTGGCCTCCGGATCGACATCCACGTCGAAGGCGCCGCCACCGCGGTCGGGGACGGTCAAGCCGAAACCGGGCGAGGCGGTCAACCTCAACACCGCGACGGTGCAGGAACTCGACGCGTTGCCCGGGGTCGGGCCGGTCACCGCCGCCGCGATCGTGGCGTGGCGCCAGGCCAACGGCAAGTTCACCAGCGTTGACCAGCTCGCCGACGTCGAGGGGATCGGGCCGGCGCGGCTGGAGAAGCTGCGCGCCCTGGTCCGTGTCTGACCCGGGTGCATCACCCCGGGTCGGCCGCCTCGCCCGCGGTGCGGGTCGATGTGCGCCTGGTGCCGGCGGCGCTGACCTGTTGGGCGGTGACCGCCGGCGGCATCTGGTGGCCGATCGGGCGCATCCTCGCCTGGTGCTGCGTCGCGTTGATCGGCGCCTCCGGAGCGCTGGCGTGGCGGGCGCTGCGCGGCCGCGGGGGTGCGCGGTTGCGGGCGATCAGCGCCGGGCTCGCGGCGATCGGTGTCGTGGGGGCGGGATTCGGGTTCGCCATCGCGCTGCGCGCCGACGCCGTCGATCGCCACCCGATCACCGCGGCATACGGCGTGACCGCCGCGGTCACGGTCACCCCCACCGAGAGCCCGGTGTCGTTGGGCAGCGGCCGGTTGATGTTTCGGGCCACTCTGCAACGCCTGCGCGCCGACGAAATATCCGGGCGCGTCGTCGTTTTCGCGCGCGCCGCGGATTTCGGTGGGCTGATGGTGGGCCAGCCACTGCGATTCAGCGCCCGCATCGGCCGCCCGACGCGGCGCGACCTGACGGTCGCGGTGCTCAACGCGTCGGGCCGGCCGACGATGGGCACCGCGGGCGTCGTGCAACGGGCGGCGCACGCCGTGCGCGGTCGATTCTCCGCAACCGTCCGCGACACACTGCCCGGCGAGGAGGCGGCGCTGCTGCCCGCGCTGGTGCTCGGCGACACCTCGGCGGTGCCCGGCGACACGGGCCGCGACTTCCGCGCGGCCGGCATGACGCACCTGATGGCCGTGTCGGGGGCCAACGTGACGATCGTGTGCGCCGCCGTGCTGTTCTCGGCCCGATTGATCGGCCCCCGGACGGCGGTCGTACTGGCCGCACTGGCACTGGTGGCCTTCGTCATCGTCGTGCAGCCGACGGCGAGCGTGTTGCGGGCCGCGGCGATGGGCGCCATCGCGTTGACGGGAATGCTGAGTTCGCGTCGGCGGCAAGCCATTCCGGCGCTCGCCGCCACGGTGCTGCTGTTATTGGCGCTCGCCCCGCACCTGGCCGTCGACGTCGGCTTCGCGCTGTCGGCGCTCGCCACCGCCGCGCTGGTCGTCATCGCACCGGAGTGGTCGCGGCGGCTGACGGGAAGGGGGATCCCTAAGCCGTTGGCCGATGCGCTGGCCGTCGCCTGGGCCGCGCAGATCGTGACCGCGCCGCTGGTCGCCGCGATCTCCGGCCGCTTCAGCGTGGTCGCCGCCGCCGCCAACCTCGTCGTGGCGGGCGGGATCGCGCCGATCACGGTGCTGGGCACCGCCGCGGCCGCGCTCTGCCCGGTGTGGCCGGCCGCCGCGCGGCTGCTCATCCGGTTCACCGGCCCCGAGTTGTGGTGGGTGGGCGGCGTGGCCCGCTGGGCGGCCGGCCTGCCCGGCGCGACGGTGCCGGTCCCGCAGGGCATGCCCGGCACGCTGCTCGTCGGCGGTGTGACGGTGCTGGCGATCGTGCTGTGGCGGTGGAGCCCGTTCCGCGTCGTCTCGGGGGTGGCCGCGCTGGCCGGGCTGGCCTGGGCGCTGTCCGGGATCGTCGGTCGGTCGTGACACCATCATGGGGTGAGCGAGGTTTCGCCGTTGCACCTGGTGCTGGGAGACGAGGAACTACTGGTCGAGCGGGCGGTGGCCGACGTGCTGCGGTCGGCGCGGAAACGGGCCGGCAAGGACGCGGACATCCCGGTCAACCGGATGCGGGCCGGTGACGTCAGCACCTACGAGCTCGCCGAGCTGCTGAGTCCCTCGCTGTTCGCCGACGAGCGCATCGTGGTGCTCGAGTCGGCCGGTGAAGCGGGCAAAGACGCTGCCGCAATGATCGTTTCGGCCGCGGCCGACATGCCGGCGGGCGTCGTGCTGGTGGTCGTGCACTCGGGCGGCGGCCGGGCCAAGGCGCTGGCCACCGACCTGCAGAAGCTCGGCGCCCAACTGCACCCGTGCGCGCGGATCACCAAACTCAGCGAGCGCATCGACTTCGTCCGCAAGGAGTTCCGCGCTTTGCGGGTGAAGGCCGACGAGGCGACGGTGACCGCGATGTTGGACGCGGTCGGCTCCGACCTGCGCGAGTTGGCGTCCGCCTGCTCCCAACTGGTCGCCGACACCGGCGGGGCGGTCGACGCCGCCGCGGTGCGCCGCTATCACAGCGGCAAGGCCGAGGTGAAGGGCTTCGACATCGCCGACAAGGCGGTGGCCGGCGACATCGAGGGGGCCGCCGAGGCGCTGCGGTGGGCGATGATGCGGGGGGAGCCCCTGGTGGTGCTGGCGGACGCGCTTGCCGAGGCGATCCACACCATCGGCCGGGTCGGCCCGCTGTCGGGCGATCCCTACCGGATGGCCTCCCAGCTGGGGATGCCGCCCTGGCGGGTGCAAAAGGCCCAGAAACAGGCCAGGCATTGGTCGCGGGACACGGTGGCCACGGCGATGAAGGTTGTCGCCGCGCTCAACGCGAACGTCAAGGGCGCGGTGGCCGACGCCGACTACGCCCTGGAATCCGCGGTCAGACAGGTTGCCGAGCTGGCCGCCCAGCGCGGCCGCTGAGAACTCAGAGCTTGTTGAGGGCCTGCGCCAGGGCCGACTTCTTGTTGGCGGCCTGGTTCTTGTGGATCACGCCCTTGCTGGCAGCCTTGTCCAGCTTCCGGTTGGTCGAAACCAGCAGCTCGGCGGCCTTCTCCTTGTCGCCGGCGTGGGTGGCCTCGCGGAAGGCGCGGACGGCGGTGCGCAGCGACGACTTCACCGACTTGTTGCGCAGGCGGGCGCGCTCGTTCGTCTTGTTGCGCTTCTGCTGCGACTTGATGTTGGCCACGCTCGAGTTCCTTCTTCGATCAGACGTTTGGTTGGGGCGCCGGAAATCACCACAGCGATTGCCCAGGTTATCAGTGAGTTACGTTTTCCCCCAAAACGGGAACACGTGGGCTGCCATAACGTCGATCTGAGGCAGCATCTGAACAGTGAGTCTGACGAACCAGCTTGAGGAGACCAGGCGGGGTTTTCGCGCTGCGCGTTCGGAGCGAATTTTCGGCGGATACAACACATCCTCGGACGCCTACGAGATGGCCTTCGATGAGATGTTCGACACGCAGGGCGCCGTTCGCGGCCCCTACAAGGGCATCTATGCCGAACTCGCGCCGTCGGACGCCTCCGATCTCAAGGCTCGCGCGGAAGCGCTCTCCCGCGCCTTCCTCGACCAGGGCATCACCTTCTCCTTGTCGGGGCAGGAGCGGCCCTTCCCGCTGGACCTGGTGCCGCGGGTCATCTCGGCCGCCGAGTGGGCCCGGCTGGAGCGCGGCATCACGCAGCGGGTCAAGGCGCTCGAGAGGTACCTCGACGACATCTACGGCGACCAGGAAATCCTCAACGACGGGGTGATCCCGCGCCGCCTGATCACCTCTTGCGAGCACTTTCACCGGCAGGCGATGGGCATCGTCCCGCCCAACGGCGTGCGGATCCACGTCGCCGGCATCGACCTGATCCGCGACGAAAAGGGCGATTTCCGGGTCCTCGAGGACAACCTGCGGTCGCCCTCGGGCGTCTCCTACGTCATGGAGAACCGGCGCACCATGGCGCGCGTCTTCCCGAACCTGTTCGCCACGCATCGCGTGCGTTCGGTCGACGACTACGCCGGCCACCTGCTGCGGGCGCTGCGCAACTCCGCGGCCACCAACGAGGCCGACCCAACGGTGGTGGTGCTCACCCCGGGCGTCTACAACTCCGCGTATTTCGAGCACTCGCTGCTGGCCCGCCAGATGGGGGTCGAGCTGGTCGAAGGGCGCGACCTGTTCTGCCGCGACAACCAGGTGTACATGCGCACCACCGAAGGCGAGCGCCAGGTCGACGTCATCTATCGGCGCATCGACGACGCCTTCCTGGACCCGCTGCAATTCCGGGCCGACTCGGTGCTGGGGGTGGCCGGCCTGGTCAACGCCGCCCGCGCCGGAAACGTCGTGATCTCCAGCGCGATCGGCAACGGCGTCGGCGACGACAAACTCGTCTACACCTACGTGCCCGCCATGATCGAGTACTACCTGGGCGAGAAGCCGCTGCTGGCCAACGTGGAGACGCTGCGCTGCTGGCTCGACGAGGAACGCGAAGAGGTGCTCGACCGGATCGACGAGCTGGTCCTCAAGCCGGTCGAGGGGTCCGGCGGCTACGGGATCGTGTTCGGCCCGGAGGCCTCCCATAAGGAGCTCGCCGCCGTCGCCAAGAAGATCCGCGACGATCCGCGGAGCTGGATCGCCCAGCCGATGATGGAACTGTCGACCGTGCCGACGCAGGTCGGCAGCGCGCTGGCGCCCCGCTACGTCGACTTGCGGCCGTTCGCGGTCAACGACGGCAACGACGTGTGGGTGTTGCCCGGCGGCCTGACGCGGGTGGCCCTGGTCGAGGGGTCACGGGTGGTCAACTCCAGCCAGGGCGGTGGCTCGAAGGACACCTGGGTGTTGGCGTCGCGGACCTCGACCGGCGATCACGAACTCGGTGCCGCCGAAGTGGTGCGCTCCCTGCCGGATTCCATGGCGGAGCCGGGCAGCGACGGCCAGGCCGACGAGCGGCAGGACGACCAACCCCAGCAGAAGCAGCGGCAGATCGTGATCCGGTGATGCTGGCACGTAACGCCGAGGCGCTCTACTGGATCGGCCGCTACGTCGAACGCGCCGACGACACCGCGCGGATCCTGGACGTGGCGCTGCACCAATTGCTCGAGGATTCCAGCGTTGACCCGGATCAGGCCTCGCGCCTGCTGCTGCGGGTGCTCGGCATCGATCCGCCCGATCATGACCTGGACGTGTGGTCGTTGACAGATTTGGTGGCCTACAGCACCAACACCCAGGGCGGCTCTTCGATCGTCGACGCGATCACCGCGGCGCGGGAAAACGCCAAGTCGGCGCGGGAGGTGACGTCCAGCGAGATCTGGGAGTGCCTCAACACCACCTACCACGCCCTGCCCGAACGCGAACGCGCCGCCAAACGCCTTGGGCCCCATGACTTTCTGTCGTTCGTCGAGCGGCGGGCGGCGATGTTCGCCGGCTTGGCGGACTCGACGCTGTCGCGCGACGACGGATATCGCTTCATGGTCCTGGGCCGGGCGATCGAGCGCGTCGACATGACGGTGCGGCTGTTGCTGTCGCGGGTCGGGGACAGCGCCTCGTCCCCGGCGTGGGTGACGCTGCTGCGCTCGGCGGGCGCGCACGACACGTATCTGCGCACCTATCGCGGTGTGCTCGACGCGGGCCGCGTGGTCGAATTCATGTTGCTGGACCGGTTGTTTCCGCGTTCGGTGTTCTACTCGCTGCGGCTGGCCGAACACAACCTCGACGAACTGGTGCGCAATCGGCAGAGCCGGATCGGGGCCACCGCCGAGGCCCAGCGGTTGCTCGGGCAGGCACGCAGCGAATTGGAGTTCGTCCAGCCCGGTGTGCTGCTGGAGACGCTGGAAAGCCGGTTGGCGGGCCTGCAGCGCACCTGCCGCGATGTCGGAGAAGCCTTGGCGCTGCAGTACTTTCACATCACACCGTGGGTGGCGTGGTCGAACGCCGGTCAGCGCGCCGGACTGGTCAGCACGAAAGGGGACGGCTGATGTGGCGGCTGCGGGTGGTGCACACCACGGGGTACGCCTACCAGTCGCCGGTGACCGCCTCCTACAACGAAGCCCGGCTGACCCCGCGGTCGAACAACCGGCAGAACGTCATCCTCAACCGCGTGGAGACCATCCCGGCAACCCGGTCCTACCGCTACATCGACTATTGGGGCACCGCGGTGACGGCGTTCGACTTGCACGCGCCGCATACCGACCTCACGGTGATGTCCTCGTCGGTCGTGGAGACCGAACGCGCCGAGGCGCCGGCCACCGAGGTGGACTGGGGGGAGCTGCATTCGGATGCGGTGATCGATCGCTTCGACGACCTGCTTCGCCCCACCGAACACACCCCGGCCAGCAAGCGGGTGGCTGCGGTGGGCAAAAAGATCCGCAAGAACCACAGCCCCGCCGAAGCCGTTGTTGCGGCGGCCAATTGGGTGCGCGAGGAGCTGGACTACCTTCCGGGGACCACCAGCGTGCACTCGTCCGGGCTCGACGCCCTGAAAGCGGGCAAGGGCGTCTGTCAAGACTTCGTGCACCTGTCGCTGATGTTGTTGCGCGGCATGGGGATTCCCTCGCACTACGTTTCGGGCTACTTGCATCCCAAACGTGACGCCGTCGTCGGGGACACCGTGGACGGGCGAAGCCACGCCTGGATCGAGGCGTGGACGGGCGCGTGGTGGAGCTATGACCCCACCAACGACGCCGAGATCACCGAGCAGTACGTCGGCGTGGGTGCCGGCCGCGACTATGCCGATGTTTCCCCGTTGAAGGGCATCTATTCCGGGGAGGGCGCCACCGACCTCGACGTGATCGTGGAGGTGACCCGGCTCGCCTAAGGGCCGATATGCGGCGTTACCGTGACGTGCGGTTGGCGTTGATCTCCTCGTGGTGCGCCATGGCCCACTGGGCCAGGGAGATCACCAGCGGCAGCAATGTCCGTCCGAGTCCGGTCAATTCGTACTCGACTCGCGGTGGCACCTCGGCGTAGGCCGTGCGGTCGACCAGGCCATCCTCGACCAGATGCTTGAGCGTCAGGGTGAGCATCCGCTGCGAGATGCCTTCCACGGTCGCCTCCAACTCGCCGAACCGCATTGGCCCGTCACGCAGCGTGCCGATTACCAGCAGGCTCCACTTGTCGCCGATGCGATCGAGGACCTCCCGGACCGCGCCGCCCTTGGGTATCCGTGGCGTCTTCCGTGTGACGTTCGTCATATCGAAGTCTCCGTCCTGGATACATACATCGATGTGCCTTATGCGGCGGCCCCAGCGCTGACACACGATGTGGCTACGCACAAATGGTAAGGATTGGGGAACACCGTGAACATCGCACTGTGGGCCGCGCAGAGTCTGCTCGCCTTCGTCTATCTCGTCGCGGGTGGGCTCAAAGTCGTTCGGCCGCGCGAACAACTCGTAGCATCGGGCCGACTCGACTGGATGAAGGACCACTCGGACGCTGCGGTCAAGGCCGTCGGCGCGGTCGAGATCCTCGGCGCGCTCGGCGTGATCCTGCCCGAGGCAACCGGCATCGCCCGCGTCCTGACCCCAGCCGCTGCGGTGGGCCTAGTCATCGTGCAGATCGGGGCGATGCGCGTGCACCTGACTCGCAACGAGCGACAACCGTTGCCAATCAACGTAATTCTCCTGTTGCTCGCGGCCTTCGTCACGATCGGCCGATCCGTAGGCTGAGCCCTCGACGAGGCCGCTGTCCTCGCGCCCGACGCGCTGGGTAGCCGACGCCGAGGCGCCGCAGGGTTACCGTTCAGCAATGAACGGTAACCGCGAAGCCGCGGCCCGCCTCGAGGCGAACCGTCCCCGTTGCGGCGGGCCGGCCCTGACGGCGCTGGCCCTGCTCTGCATCGGGCTGCTCTTCGGTGGGATCGCGATCGGCGTCGGGATGGGCGGCGTCATGCCCTTGCCGTACGGCCCGGTCGGCGCGGTGGCGGCGTACGTGCGTGCCCAGCCGGTGGCCGTGCGGATCATGGCCGTTGCGACGTTCGCGTCGTCGGTCCCGCTGGCGGTCTATGCGGCGATGGCCGCCGCGCGGCTGAGGCAACTCGGAGCCGGTGCCGCCGCGTCGATCGCGTTCGCGGGCGGTGTTTTGGCCGCCGGGGCGCTGGGGCTGGCCGGACTGCTGGGGTGGGCGATGTCGTGGCCGGACGTCAGTACCGACACCGCCTTGGTGAGGGCGCTGTACTTGCTGGTCTTTCTCACCGGCGGCCCGGGTCACATCGTGGCGTTGGGCCTGTTGGTCGCCGCGATGGCGGCGTCCGGGCCGACCGGGGGAGCGCTGCCCCGGCCGCTGGCCCGGATCGGTCTGGCGACTGCCGTCCTCGCCGAATCGGCGGCCGGGGTGTTGATCTGGCCCGCGCTGGGCGTCCTGTTGCCGGTCGCGCGGGTCCTGGCGCTGATCTGGCTGGTGGTGGCCGGTGCGGCCATTGTCCGTGCGGTGCAACGGGATTCGCCATCCCGGTGAGCGCGACGTTCGTCAGGACGGCGCGTCGATCTGGACCCGGTGCAGGTCGTCGCCGAGCTCGATGCGCCCACCGAACTCCCCGGCGGCCAGCGCCCGCCACTGCTCTTCCTGGCCGGGCACCAGCGCCGGCACGTAGTGCGTCATGACGAGGGTGTCCACGCCCGCGCGGGCCGCGGTCGCCGCCGCCTGTTCCACCGACGAGTGGTAGTCGCAGATGTCGACGAGCCGCTGCTGCGGGATGGTGGCGACGATGTCCTTGCGGATCACGGTGTGCACCAGGGCGCCGGCACCGGCCGCCAGCTCGTCCAGGCTCGCGCACGGCACGGTGTCGCCCGCGAGCACCACCGACGCCCCGTCGTAGTCGATGCGGAACCCGATGGTCGGGGCCACCGGCCGGTGATCGGTGGCGCCCACCCGGATCGATACGCCGTCGCGGTCCCAGACCGGACCGTCGGTGTGTTCGTGGACCTCGACGGCCGGCGGCGCATTCAGATCGGCGTGGTGGGCGATCCGGTAGCCGATGTCGTGGCGAAACGCCCCCAGCGTCGCCTCCACCAGTTCGGCGGTGCCGGGCGGCCCGATGATGGGCAGCGGCGCGGGATCGGGGGTGAAGGTGCTGATCCACCGCGTGATGAGGACGTCGCCGAGGTCGCCGACGTGATCGCTGTGCAGGTGGGTGAGCAGCAGGGCCGACAACCCGGCCGCGCCCACCCCGACCGCCGCCGCGCGCTGGAGCACCCCGCGCCCGCAGTCCACCAGGAACACCTGCCCGCCGGCCCGCACCAGGGTCGACGGCCCGGCGCGGTTCGGGTCGGGGATCGGACTACCGGTGCCCAGCAGGGTGACCTCGATCATGGCCCCATCTTGCAGGTCCCCGCCGTGAGCAGTGGCCCAATCGAACGATCCGGCCGGCCGTCGGCGCTTGGACACGATCTGTTTGCGGGTTCCGTGGGTGGCTTTTCCGCCGCGCGAGTTAGCCGTAGCCTGATGTGAAGCGGATCACAAACCCGGCTGGAGGCCTTGATGCGGATTGCGGACGTCTTGCGGAATAAGGGCGCGGCGGTGGTGACCATCAACCCGGACGCGACGGTTCGCGAGCTGCTCGCGGGTCTGACCGAGCAGAACATCGGCGCCATGGTCGTGGTCGGCGACGAGGGGGTCGTCGGCATTGTGTCGGAGCGCGACGTCGTGCGCCAGCTGCACACTCATGGCGCCAGCGTGCTCTCTCGCCCGGTGTCCAAGATCATGACCAGCATGCTGGCCACGTGCACGAAGGCCGACACCGTCGACGCGATCAGCGTGCTGATGACCAAGAACCGGGTGCGCCACGTCCCGGTGCTGGACGGGAAGAAGCTGATCGGCATCGTCAGCATCGGTGACGTGGTGAAGACCCGGATGGAAGAACTCGAGGCCGAGCAGCAGCAGTTGCAGTCCTACATCACCCAGGGCTGATTGCCCGGCCTGCCCGCCCGCTCGCCGAGCGTGCATTCAGGGCGAAAAATCGGCCGTTTTATCGCCGTGGTTACACGCTCGGCGACTTGGCCGACTCAACGCCAGGAGTAGTCGGCGCGCAGCCGGGCCGCCACGACGTCGAAGATCTCGCGATCCAGGATGGCGCCCTCGCGGCGGATGCCCTCCTCGGGCACGTCGAGCACGCGGTCCAGCCGGACCCAGCTGGATCTTCCCTCGTAATCCCAACTGCCAGAACCGATTCCAATCCAGTCGGGATCGGCGGCGTGGCGCTCCTGGCTGGAGACCATCAATCCCAGCAGGGTGCCGCGATCGCGTCCCACCACCAGCACGGGCCGGTCCTTGCCCCGGCTGGGGTCGTCCTCGTAGACCACCCACGTCCAGACGATCTCGCCGGGATCGGCCCGGCCGTCCAGGCTCGGCGCGTACACGAGTTTGCGGGCCCGCTGCGCGGTGGGCAGGCTGCTGCTGGTCACCGGCCGGCCCGTGACCGTCGTGTCGGACGGTGGCGGTGTCGCGGCCGCGATGACGTTCGCGGTGATCCGCACGGCCTGCTGCAACTCGCGCAGGACGGTCTGGGAATTCTGCACGTGCCGCGCCAGCCGCGGGGCCCCGTTGAACACCAGATTCTCGGCGAACCGCTGGAACGTCTTCCACTGCGATTTCCGGGCAGACGCCATATTCGCAGCATAGACGCGAGCAACCGGGCGCGACTGTGTCCAAGTAGGTCCGGACGACGCTGCATAGATACGCTGGACTTGCCCGCGAACGGCCAGCACAACGGCCGCGCAGCGCCCATCACGTTTGACGTAGACCAGGAGATTCCCATCAGCAGTTTCGCCGACAAGACCTTCACCGCGCCGGCGCAGATTCGGAATTTCTGCATCATCGCCCACATCGATCACGGCAAGTCGACGCTGGCCGACCGGATGCTGCAGCTCACCGGCGTCGTCGACGAGCGCTCGATGCGCGCCCAGTACCTGGACCGGATGGACATCGAGCGCGAGCGCGGCATCACCATCAAGGCGCAGAACGTCCGGCTCCCCTGGAAAGTCGACGACGAAGACCACGTCCTGCACCTGATCGACACCCCGGGCCACGTCGACTTCACCTACGAGGTCTCGCGCGCGCTGGAGGCCTGCGAGGGCGCGGTGCTGCTGGTGGACGCAGCCCAGGGCATCGAGGCCCAGACCCTGGCCAACCTCTACCTGGCGCTGGACCGCGACCTGACCATCATCCCGGTGCTCAACAAGATCGACCTGCCGGCCGCCGACCCGGACCGCTACGCCGGAGAACTGGCCCACATCATCGGCTGCGAGCCCGACGACGTGCTGCGGGTGTCGGGCAAGACCGGCGAGGGAGTCGCGGAACTGCTCGACGAGGTGGTGCGCCAGGTGCCGCCCCCGCAGGGCAAGGCCGACGCGCCGCTGCGGGCGATGATCTTCGACTCCGTCTACGACATCTACCGCGGCGTGGTGACCTACGTCCGGGTGGTCGACGGCAAGATCACCCCGCGCGAGCGCATCGCGATGATGTCCACCGGCGCCACGCACGAGCTGCTCGAGGTCGGCATCGTCTCGCCCGAGCCGAAGGCCAGCGACGGCCTGGGGGTGGGCGAGGTGGGCTACCTGATCACCGGGGTCAAGGACGTCCGCCAGTCCAAGGTGGGTGACACCGTGACGACGGCACGGCGCGGCGCGGCCGACGCGCTGACCGGGTACCGCGAACCCAAGCCGATGGTCTACTCGGGCCTGTATCCCGTCGACGGTTCGGACTACCCGGACCTGCGCGACGCGCTGGACAGGCTGCAACTCAACGACGCGGCGCTGACGTACGAGCCCGAGACGTCGGTGGCGCTGGGCTTCGGATTCCGTTGTGGCTTCCTGGGTTTGCTGCACATGGAGATCACCCGGGAGCGTCTGGAGCGGGAATTCGACCTGGATCTGATCTCGACGTCACCCAACGTCGTCTACCGGGTCATCAAGGAAGATGACACCGAAATCGTCGTGACCAACCCGTCGGACTGGCCGGAGGGCAAGGTCCGCGCGGTGTACGAGCCGGTGGTCAAGACGACGATCATCGCGCCCAGCGAATTCATCGGCACCATCATGGAACTGTGCCAGTCGCGCCGCGGCGAACTCGGCGGGATGGACTACCTGTCGCCCGAACGGGTGGAGCTGCGCTACACCATGCCGCTGGGCGAGATCATCTTCGACTTCTTCGATTCCCTGAAGTCGCGCACCCGAGGCTACGCCAGCCTCGACTACGAGGAGGCCGGCGAGCAAGAGGCCCAGCTGGTCAAGGTCGACATCCTGTTGCAGGGCGAGGCCGTCGACGCGTTCAGCGCGATCGTGCACAAGGACGGCGCCTCGGCCTACGGCAACAAGATGACCACCAAGCTCAAAGAGCTGATCCCGCGACAGCAGTTCGAGGTGCCGGTCCAGGCGGCGATCGGATCGAAAATCATTGCGCGCGAAAACATCCGAGCCATCCGCAAGGACGTGCTGTCCAAGTGTTACGGCGGTGACATCACCCGCAAGCGCAAACTTCTGGAAAAGCAGAAGGAAGGCAAGAAGCGGATGAAGACCATCGGGCGGGTCGACGTGCCGCAGGAAGCGTTCGTGGCGGCGTTGTCCGCGGACGCGGCGGGCGACAAGGGCAAGAAGTAGCCATGCGGATACTCAAGGCGGCGGCGACGTTCGCGGCGCTGGCCACGCTGGTGACGGGCTGCGGCGGGGTCGTGGAGGGTACCGCGAAGCCGGCGCCGAACCTGAAGCTGCGGCCGCTGAATGGTGCGGCGGTCAGCAAGGTGCTTCTCGACGGCGCGGCGCTGTCGCGGATGCTCGACCAGACCCTGGTCTCCCGCGATCCGGCCCAAGTCGGCGGCCCCGAGAAGCTCTACCAGGTCAAGCGGTCGACGTCGCAGGCCGGTTGCCTGGGCGTGACGGCGATGCTGCAGAAGAGCGTGTACCGGTCCGGCCAAGTGCAGGACGTCGCCTCGGAGTCGTGGTGGAACAACGGCGAACCGGCGCAGGTGATCACCGTGATGGAGGGCGTGGTCACGCTGCCGTCGGCCGCGCAGGCTCAGGCGCTGTTCGCGCAGTTCTCCCAGCAGTGGCAGCAATGCAACGGCATGACGACCTCGGAACAGTCCGGCCCGATCAGCACCACGAACGTCATCAGCGATGTCCGCGGCACCGCGACGACCATCGCGGCGACCAAAACCGCCACCTCGGTGCTACCCAACATGCCGGCCCTGCGGCCCACCCCGCAGGCGCGTGCCATCGGTATCCGGTCGAACTGCCTCGTGGAAGTCGAGGTGGTCTTCTTCGGCGGGCGGCGATCCACCGACCCGGGATCGGCCGACATCAACACCAGCGCGCTCGACATCGCGCACGCCATGATGGACAGGGTCAACGCGCTGAGCTGACGCGGGCCGGGCGGCCGGGAGGGGTGAAGTGAAAAGCACCTGGCGTTCGCTGGCCGCTGTGATCGCGGTGCTGCTGGTGAGCGGGTGCACCGAAACCACGGCCGGCACAGGAGGTCTGGCGCCGAACGCGGGTCGGGTGCCGGCCATCAAACGGGTCTTGTTCGACGGGACCGCGCTGGCAAAACTGCTCGACCAGCCGTTCCAGCCCTACCCGCACTATTCGGAATTCGGCGGCGGCGACAAATTGGGGACCAATTGGGAGAACGACCGGCCGACCGAGTGCATCGGGGTCGTTCACCTGATGCAGCGCGTCACGTACGGCTCGGCGCCGATACAGGAAACGGCCGGCGAAATGTGGGTGCACAAAGGCGATTCCGTGAAGATCGACAGCGTCCTGCAGGGCATCGTCGCGTTGCGGACGGCCGCGGACGCCGACGCGTTATTCGCCAGGTTCGTCGCGCAGTGGCAGAAGTGCGACGGGACCACGCTGACCGTGGAGCCCATCGATGTATGGGGTTTCGACGCCATCGCCGACGTGCGCGTCCTGGATTCGGTTGTGGCGGCTACGGTTTCGATGCGATCCGGCCCACGCGGGGGATTGAACGCAATCCCATCGGCTCGGGCCCTCGGCGTCAAGGGACCTTACGTGGTCGAGGTGACCGTCGACTTCATTCCCATTTATGGTCCG
Source organism: Mycobacterium sp. WUMAC-067 (assembly GCF_020217485.1). Lineage (GTDB taxonomy): Bacteria > Actinomycetota > Actinomycetes > Mycobacteriales > Mycobacteriaceae > Mycobacterium. The sequence continues at coordinate 146,762 of NZ_JAEKMI010000009.1, forward strand.
GGCGATCAGGGCAACGGCGACATCAACACCACCGCCATCGACCTCGCCCGCGCACTCATGGACAAACTCGGCGCCCGCAGCTGACGGATCCAGCTACATCGGCGCGTTGGCGGGCTGGAACATCCCGGAGCCGTCGGCCTCCTCCTCGGCCCGAATGACGTGCACCACGGCGTTGATCAGCGCCAGGTGGGTGAACGCCTGCGGGAAGTTGCCGAGCTGGCGACCGGTGCGCGGCTCGATCTCCTCGGCGTAGAGGTGCAGCGGGCTGGCGTAGGACAGCAGCCGCTCGCACAGGCGTTTGGCGCGGCGCACCTCGCCGATCTCGACCAGCGCCGACACCAGCCAGAACGAGCAGATCGTGAAGGTGCCCTCCTCGCCGGACAGGCCGTCGTCGGTCTCCTCGACCCGGTAGCGCAGCACCAGGCCTTCCTGGGTGAGTTCGTCGGCGATCGCCAGCACGGTGTTGCGTACCCGCGGGTCATCCGGCGGCAGGAACCGCGTCAGCACCACCAACAGCAGCGAGGCGTCCAGCGCGTCGCTGCCGTAGCGCTGGGTAAAGACCCCGCGGGAATCCACGCCGTGCGCCAGGATGTCGGCCTTGATCTCCTCGGCGATGGCCCGCCACTGTTGGGCGTAGCTCTTCTCGCCCTGCCGCTCGGCCAGCTTCGCCCCGCGGTCGAGCGCCACCCAGCACATCACCTTCGACGACGTGAAGTGCTGCGGCTCCCCGCGCACCTCCCAGATTCCGCGGTCGGGCTCGCGCCAGTGCTTGATCGCCTCTTCCACCTGCTTCTTCAGCACCGGCCACAACGTCTCTGGGACCTGCTCGCGCGACTTGGCGTGCAGGTAGAAGGAGTCCAGGATGGAGCCCCAGATGTCATGCTGGACCTGGTCGAAGGCGCCGTTGCCGATGCGCACCGGCCGGGCCTGGTCGTAGCCGGACAGGTGATGCAGTTCCTCTTCCACCAGGCTGCGCTCGCCGCCCACGCCGTACATCACCTGCAGCGGGTGCCGCTCGTTGTTGTTGGCCCCCGACACGTCGGCGATGAAGGCGAAGAAGTCGTCGGCCTCGCGGTCCAGTCCGAGCGTGTACAGGCCCCATAACGCGAACGTGGAGTCGCGCACCCAGGCGTAGCGGTAGTCCCAGTTGCGTTCGCCCTGCGGTGTTTCCGGCAGCGACGTGGTGCTGGCCGCCAGTAGCGCGCCGGTGGGCGAGTAGGTCAACCCCTTCAGCGTGAGCGCGCTGCGCTGCAGGTAGGCCCGCCACGGGTGGTCGGGGAAGTTGCCGATGTTGATCCACTGCCGCCAGCACTCGGTGGTCTGCCACATCTTGTCGGCGGCCTCTTGGTAGGTCTGCGGCGCCGGGTGTTTGGTCCAGCTCAGGGCCACGAACACGTCGTCGCCCTCTTTCATCCGGGTGCGTGCCCGTGCCTCCCGGCCTTCCAGCCCGATCCGCAGGTTGGTCGTCAGCCGCAGTGTCGGGTGGGCGTCGGGCTGCCTGGTGGCGCGCGCGATGGCCTCGCCGTACGCGTTGGCGGAGTATTCCCAGGTGGCCCCCACCCGGTGGTAGTCGAACGCCGGCTCGCAGCTCATCATCAGTTCGACGGTGCCGCTGACGCAGCGCACCGTGCGCAGCAGGATGTGCTCGGCGTCCCAGTCCATCGGGGTGCGGCGGTGCGTGCGCGACCGGCGGTCGAGGTCGTGCCAGGGGCCCATCACCAGCGCGTCACGCACGATCAGCCACCCGGTGTGCGTCTGCCAGGTGGTCTCCATGATGAGGCTGCCCGGCAGATACCGGCGGGCCGACGGCACCGAGACGCCGTAGGGGCCCAGCCGGAAATGGCCGGCGCTGCGGTCCAGGATCGCCCCGAACACGCTCGGCGAGTCCGGCCGCGGCACACACAGCCACTCCACCGACCCGGCCGGAGAGATCAGGCAGGTGGTTTCCCAGTCCGACAGGAACGCGTAATCGGCGATCGGCGGAAAGGGATTGCGCAGGGCTGCACTGGGAGCGAGGGGCCCGGGGGTGCGCAGGTCGATCGACGAAGACATCGACGTTGCGGCCGCCGTCTGCGGCGCTTCCTCGGGCATGGTGTCGGCCGGTTGGTCGTCGGGCTGAACATGCAGAACCATCTGGACATCATCGACCGCGCGGCGGCCCGGCGTCCAACGTTTCGCCGAGGCGGCGTGGCGCGCACCTACCCGGGCGCCGGCGTTCACGCATTGGTTTTGTGCGGCAGCGCCGCATAGGGTGAGCTCCGTGAACGCGTTCCTCAACTGGTGGGACGGCAACGAGCTGTGGCTTTCGGGGCTCCCTTTCGTGCTGCAGGCCATGGTGGTGATGCCGGTCGTGCTGGCGGTGGCCTACGTGACGGCGGCCCTGCTCGACGGGCTGCTCGGCAAGGGCATCGAGTTGATGCGCCGTGCCCGCCATGCCGGTGAGACCTCCGGGTGACGCGCATGCCTCGGTCGCACGTGACGCTGGTTCTCCTGATCTTGGTGGCGCTGGTGATCGGCATGTGGCTGGTCACGCACTTGATGCACCGTTGAGTCGCTCGCCGCATTCGCTCGGCGCCGGCTCCGGTGGCGGCACCGTCAATTCCTGTTAGGCTTCCCGCCATGCGCGTGGCGTTTGGCATTCCCGGGTGCTATGCCTTCGTGCACTGTTGTCGCTGACTCCCAAACCCGTGTGCGGTCTGGTTCTGGAGTTCTCGAATCCTCCTGAAGTTCTGGTTGCCTTTCCGCTGATACGGGACCGAGATCCGTTACGTTCCCCACCGGAAGGCCTTCGATGGACATCAGGACCGCGTTGCGTTGGCGGCCTGTCTTCGCCCTGATTGCGATAGCCGGCATCGTCGCCGGCTGCCACGGGGGTGCCAGCGATGCCGTCGGCGGCGGCGGGCTGGCCGGCGCGCACACTTCCATCACGCTGGTCGCCTACTCGGTCCCAGAACCCGGATGGAGCAAGATAATTCCGGCGTTCAATGCGTCCGAGGAGGGCAAGGGCGTGCAGGTGGTGACCTCCTATGGGGCCTCCGGTGACCAATCCCGCGGCGTCGTCGACGGCAAGCCGGCCGACGTCGTGAACTTCTCCGTCGAGCCCGACATCGCTCGATTGGTCAAGGCCGGCAAGGTTTCCAAAGACTGGAACACCGACGCCACCAAGGGAATCCCGTTCGGGTCGGTGGTCACGCTGGTGGTGCGCAAGGGCAACCCGAAGCACATCAAGGATTGGGATGACCTGTTGCGGCCCGGCATCGAGGTCATCACGCCCAGCCCGCTCAGTTCGGGGTCGGCCAAGTGGAACCTGCTCGCACCGTACGCCGTCAAGAGCGAAGGGGGCGCCAACAGCGCGGCCGGTGTGGATTTCATCAAGAAGCTGGTGACCGAGCACGTCAAACTCCGTCCCGGATCAGGGCGGGAAGCCACCGACGTCTTCATCCAGGGCAGCGGTGACGTGCTGATCAGCTACGAGAACGAGGCCATCGCTACCGAGCGGGCGGGCAAGCCGGTCGACCACGTCAACGTGCCGCAGACCTTCAAGATCGACAATCCGGTCGCCGTCGTCAACACCAGCCCCCACCTGCAGGCCGCCGTCGCCTTCAAGAACTTCCAGTACACCGCGGCGGCCCAAAAGGTTTGGGCGCAGGCAGGTTTCCGGCCGGTCGATCCGTCCGTCGCCGCCGACTTCCGCGCCCAGTATCCGGTGCCGACGAAACTGTGGACCATCGCCGACCTCGGCGGGTGGAGCACGGTCGATCCGCAGCTGTTCGACAAGAGCACCGGCAGCATCACCAAGATCTACACGCAGGCCACCGGATGACGGCCATCACGCCGGACCCGGCGGCGGTCCGGCCCGAACTCAGCGGCGAGCCCGAGCACGGGCCGCTGCCCGGGCGGGGCCGCGGCACCACCGCCCTGCGGGTCGGGGCGGCCACCGTGTGGTTGTCCGTGATCGTGTTGCTGCCGCTGGCGGCGATCGTCTGGCAGTCCGCCGGCGGCGGCTGGCACGCGTTCTGGCTCGCGGTCACCTCGAACGCCGCCTTGGAGTCGTTTCGGGTCACCCTGACGATCTCGGCCGGGGTGACTGTGCTCAACCTGATTTTTGGCCTGGTGATCGCGTGGGTGCTGGTGCGCGACGACTTCGTCGGGAAGCGGCTCGTCGACGCGATCATCGACCTGCCGTTCGCGCTGCCCACCATCGTCGCCAGCCTGGTCATGCTGGCCTTGTACGGCAACAACAGCCCGGTGGGTCTGCACCTGCAGCACACCGCGTGGGGCGTGGTGGTGGCGTTGGCCTTCGTCACGCTGCCGTTCGTGGTCCGCGCGGTCCAGCCGGTGCTGCTGGAGTTGGACCGTGACGCCGAGGAGGCGGCCGCGTCGCTGGGCGCCAGCGGCCCGAAGATCTTCACCTCGGTGGTGCTGCCGGCGCTGCTGCCCGCGCTGTTATCGGGCGCGGGCCTGGCGTTCTCACGCGCCATCGGAGAGTTCGGGTCGGTGGTGCTGATCGGCGGCGCGGTGCCGGGCAAGACCGAAGTGTCATCGCAGTGGATACGGACCCTTATCGAGAACGACGACCGCACCGGCGCGGCCGCGATATCCGTTGTGCTGTTGGCGATTTCGTTCGTGGTCCTGCTCGTCCTGCGGGTCGTGGGCGGGCGCGCGGCCAAACGCGAGGAGCTCGCCGGATGACGTCGTCGGCGGGAGTCCGCTATTCCCTGCGATTCGTGGCGCTCGGATACATCTTCGTGTTGCTGGTCGTGCCGGTGTCGTTAATCCTGTGGAGGACATTTCGACCCGGATTCGGCCAGTTCTACGCCTGGGTCAGCACCCCCGCGGCGATATCGGCGCTGAACTTGACCCTGCTGGTGGTGGCCATCGTGGTGCCGCTCAACGTGGTTTTCGGCATTCCGACGGCATTGGTGCTCGCGCGCAACAGGTTTCGCGGTAAGGGCGTGCTCCAGGCGATCATCGACCTGCCGTTCGCGGTTTCGCCCGTCATCGTGGGTGTGGCGTTGATCGTGTTGTGGGGCTCGGCCGGCGCGTTGGGGTTCGTCGAAAAGGATCTCGGGTTCAAGGTCATCTTCGGTCTGCCGGGCATCGTGCTCGCCAGCATCTTCGTCACCCTGCCGTTCGTCGTGCGTGAGGTGGAGCCGGTGCTGCACGAGCTGGGCACCGACCAGGAGGAGGCGGCCGCGACGCTGGGTTCGGGCTGGTGGCAGACGTTTTGGCGGATCACGCTGCCCTCCATCCGGTGGGGCCTGACCTACGGCATCGTGTTGACAATCGCACGTACCCTGGGGGAATACGGTGCGGTGCTCATCGTGTCGTCGAACCTGCCGGGGAAGTCGCAAACGCTGACATTGCTTGTTTCGGACCGATACAACCGGGGCGTCGAGTACGGCGCCTATGCGCTGTCGACCTTGCTGATGGGTGTTGCGGTGCTGGTGCTGATTTTCCAGGTGGTTCTCGACGCCCGCCGCGCCCGAGCGGCGAAGCAGGCCTGACGAGGAGGATGACGTGACAGACACCCGTGCCGGCCGGGATGACCTCGCCATCATCGTGCGCGACGCCTACAAGCACTATGGCGATTTCGTCGCGTTGGACCACGTCGACTTCGTCGTGCCGACCGGGTCGCTGACGGCGTTGTTGGGTCCCAGCGGTTCGGGTAAATCGACCCTGCTGCGTGCCATCGCCGGTCTCGACCAACCCGACAGCGGAACCGTCACGATCTACGGTCGCGACGTGACGCGGGTGCCACCGCAGCGCCGCGGCATCGGGTTCGTCTTTCAGCACTACGCGGCGTTCAAGCATCTGACGGTCCGCGACAACGTGGCCTACGGGCTCAAGGTTCGCAAGCGGCCCAAAGCCGAGATCAAGGCCAAGGTCGACAACCTGCTTGAAGTGGTGGGGCTCAGCGGTTTTCAGAACCGCTATCCCAATCAGCTCTCGGGTGGTCAGCGACAGCGGATGGCGCTGGCGCGGGCGCTGGCGGTCGACCCGCAAGTGCTGCTGCTCGACGAGCCGTTCGGTGCGCTGGACGCCAAGGTGCGTGAGGATTTGCGGGCGTGGTTGCGCCGCCTGCACGACGAGGTGCACGTGACCACGGTGCTGGTCACCCACGATCAGGCCGAGGCATTGGATGTCGCCGATCGGATCGCGGTGCTCAATCACGGCCGTATCGAGCAGATCGGATCCCCGACCGACGTCTATGACGCGCCGGCAAACGCGTTCGTGATGTCGTTCCTCGGCGCGGTGTCCACGCTGAACGGTGCCCTGGTACGGCCGCACGACATCCGGGTGGGTCGCAACCCCGAGATGGCGATCGCCGGCGGGGACGGCACCGCGGAGTCCATCGGGGTGGTGCGGGCCACCGTGGACCGGGTGGTCGCGTTGGGTTTCGAGGTGCGGGTCGAGTTGACCAGCGCCGCCACCGGCGGCTTCTTCACGGCGCAGATCACCCGCGGCGACGCCGAGGCCCTGGCATTGCGCGACGGCGACACCGTCTACGTGCGTGCCACCCGGGTCCCGCCGATCGCCCCCGCCGCGGCGGACCCCAGCCGCACCGATGAGGCCGACGAGGATGAGAACACGCTGACGTCCGCGTGATCTCTCACGAGGCGTGCAACCCGCATTCCGTCTTGGACAGCCCCTGCCAGCGCCCGCTGCGCGGGTCGGCGCCCGCCAGCGGCTTGGCCGTGCACGGGGCGCAACCGATCGACGAATAGCCTTCGTACATAAGCGGATTGACCAGCACGCTGTGCTCGTCGATGTAATTCTGCACGTCCTCGTCGGACCAGGCCGCCATCGGGTTGACCTTCACCAGCTTGAAGCCCTCGTCGAAACCGACCACTGGGGCGTTGGCGCGCGCGGCGGTTTCGCCCCGCCGCAGCCCGGTCACCCACGCCGAGTATCCCCGCAGCGTCTTGCCGAGCGGAGCGACCTTGCGCAGCCGGCAGCATTCACCGGGATCACGCGCGAACAGGTCCTTGCCCAGGAGTTTGTCCTGCTCTTCGACGGTCTGCTCGGGAGTGACGTTGAGCACCCGGATGTCGTAAACGGACTCGATGGCGTCCCGCGTGCCGATGGTCTCCACGAAGTGGTAGCCGGTGTCCAAGAACACCACAGGCACACCCGGGCGCACCTTGGCGGCGAGATCGATCAACACGGCCTCTTGCATGCTGGAGGCCACGACGTAGTTGCAGGTCGCCCATCCGCGCGGCCCGTTGATGCCGCCGAACGTCTCGTCGGTCCAACGCAATACGTCGCTGGCGCTGGCGCCCTCGAGCTCGGCCGCGCCCCGGGCAGCGAGCTCGCGCAGCTCGGCCTCGGAATGTCTGGTTGTTCGTTCGCTCATCGCAAATCGTCCTCGTCTGCCCTCATGGCCCACTGTGCGAAACGTTCACCCTCGCCGCGATATTTCAGGAAGTTGCGCGCGACCCGCTCGATGTAGTCGCCGAGCTCGTCGCTGGTGACCTTGTGCTGACGCAGTTTTCGGCCAAAGCCGCTGTCTTGGCCCAGGCTGCCGCCCAGGTGTACCTGGAAACCCTCGACTGAGCCGCCTTCGCCGTCGTCGACCATCTGGCCTTTCAACCCGATGTCGGCGACCTGAATGCGCGCGCACGAATTGGGGCAGCCGTTGATGTTGACGGTGATCGGAACATCGAGTTGCAGGTTGATGTCCGCGAGCCGGCTCTCCAGCTCGGGCACCAAAGACTGCGCCTTGACCCGGGTTTCGGCGAACGACAACTTGCAGAACTCAATCCCCGTGCACGCCATCACGTTCCGGCGCCACTGTGACGGCTGTGACTGCAGGCCGAGCGACTCGAGGCCGGCGATCAGCTCGTCGAGCTTGTCGTCGGGTACGTCGAGGATCACCAGCTTCTGGTAGGGGGTCAGCCGGATCCGGTCGGAGCCGACCCGCTCGGTGAGGTCGGCCACAGCGGTCAGGATCGTCCCCGACACCCGTCCCGCGATCGAGGCGACGCCCACCGCGTTGAGCCCGTTCTTGAGCCGTTGCACGCCGACGTGGTCGATCGGATGCGGGACCGGCTCGGGGGCCGGGCCGTCGATGAGTGGACGCTTGAGGTACTCGGTTTCCAGCACCTCGCGGAACTTTTCGACGCCCCAGTCCTTGATCAGGAACTTCAGCCGCGCCTTGGAGCGCAGCCGCCGGTAGCCGTAATCGCGGAAGATCGAGGTCACCGCGTGCCACACCTCGGGCACTTCCTCGAGCGGCACCCAGGCGCCGACGCGCTGGGCCAGCATCGGGTTGGTCGACAACCCCCCGCCGACCCATAGGTCCAGGCCGGGGCCGTGCTCGGGGTGGTTGACACCGATGAACGCGATGTCATTGACCTCGTGCACCACGTCTTGCAGGCCCGAGATGGCGGTCTTGTACTTGCGCGGCAGGTCGGCGAACTCGGGCTGGCCGATGTACCGGCGCGCGATCTCGTCGATCGCCCAGCTCGGGTCGAGCACCTCGTCGAGCGACTCACCGGCCAGCGGTGAGCCCAAGATCACACGGGGGCAGTCGCCGCACGCCTCGGCGGTCTGCAATCCGACCTCGGTCAGCCGCCGCCAGATCTCGGGGACGTTCTCCACCTCGATCCAGTGGTACTGGATGTTTTCCCGGTCGGTGATGTCGGCGGTGTCGCGGCCGAATTCGGTGGAAATCTGGCCTACGGTGCGCAATGCGGCCGCGGACAGCGCGCCGCCGTCGCAGCGCACCCGCATCATGAAGTACCTGGCTTCGAGCAACTCGGCATTGTCGTCGCCGGTGAAGGAGCCGTCGTAGCCCTGCTCACGCTGGGTGTAGAGGCCCCACCAGCGGAAGCGCCCACGCAGGTCGCTCTTGTCGATGCTGTCGAAGCCGTTCTTGGCGTAGATGGTCTCGATGCGCTCGCGCACGTCCAGGGGGGCGCCGGCCTGCTTCATCTCTTCGTTCGGGTTCAGCGGCTCACGATTCCCCAGTGCCCATTGGCCCTCGTTACGGGCCTTCGCGGGTCGGGCGGTGGTCATCGGAAGTTCTCCTTCAAAAAGATCGCCAGCGCGGCCAGCACAGTTCAGCGGTACTTATGGGCGGCACGAAACCGTCGGCCTGCTGGAGACACAGTGGGCTGGGTCTACCAAGTCAAGGCAGACAGATACAGCTGCAAACGCGCTTGAGATCGATGTGCCGTCGCGCCACGAGCACAATGTGCGGGCTGGGCTGGGCGACAGTCACGCCACCATTGTGCCATGGATGCCGAGGGGCCGCGCGAGCAGGTCAAATCTGGGCTCACGATGATTAAAAGTCCCGGCCAAGCCGGGGGTGGTGGAGCCGCATGGCAACGCCGAGCGGGTACTCAGCGCGGAACAGCGGCCAGAATTTCGCCGCGATGGCACGTTCGGCACGGGTGCTCAGCGTCAGGCGTCGGCGGCATCGAGGGCCCCGGGGCCACCCGTCTGCCGTGGGATCATTTGGCATGGCCATTCGTGAGCAGCCGGTCGACCTGCCCGACGTGCGGGCGGTCGCCGGGCGCCCGTTTGGCATCTACGTGCATGTCCCGTTCTGCGTAACACGTTGCGGCTACTGCGATTTCAACACCTACACCCCGGCCGAGCTGGGGGGTGTCAATCCCGATGCCTGGCTGGGCGCGCTGCGGACGGAACTCGAATTGGCGGCCGCGCGGCTGCAAGCGCCGCCGGTGAACACCGTGTTCGTCGGTGGGGGGACGCCCTCGCTGCTGGGCGGTGCGCGCCTGGTGACGCTGCTGGACATGGTGCGCGAGCACTTTCCGCTGGCGACAGATGCCGAGGTCACCACCGAGGCCAACCCGGAGTCGGCGTGGCCGGACCTCTTCGACGCCATCCGAGCGGCCGGCTACACCCGGGTGTCGCTGGGGATGCAATCGGTGGCGCCACGGGTGCTGGGTGTCCTCGACCGCATTCACACGCCGAACCGATCGGCGGCCGCCGCCCGCGAGGCGCTGGCCGCGGGATTCGAACACGTCAGCCTCGATTTGATCTATGGAACTCCGGGGGAGTCCGACGACGACCTGCTGCGGTCGGTCGACACGGCCATCGACACCGGCGTCGATCACGTCTCGGCCTATGCATTGGTGGTCGAGGAAGGCACCGCCCTGGCCCGGCGAGTGCGGCGCGGTGAGCTGGCGGCGCCCGACGACGACGTGCTGGCCCACCGCTACGAATTGGTCGACGCGCGACTGTCCGAGGCGGGGATGTCTTGGTACGAGGTTTCCAACTGGTCGCGGCCGGGTGGTGAATGCCGGCACAACCTGGGCTACTGGGATGGCGGGCAGTGGTGGGGCGCGGGACCCGGTGCGCACGGCTACGTCGGCACCACGCGCTGGTGGAATGTCAAGCATCCCAACGCGTATGCCGAAAGGTTGTCGGCGAACGCGCTGCCGGTCGCGGGATTCGAGGAACTCGGCGCCGACACGTTGCACACCGAAGACGTGCTGTTGAAAGTCCGTCTACGCCAAGGCCTTCCGGTTGAAGTGTTGAGTTCCGAAGAGCGTGAACGCGCCGAGGCTGTCGTTGCCGACGGGTTGCTGGTGCCGGCCGGGGACAGGCTCGTCCTCACCGATCGGGGGCGGCTGTTGGCAGACGCCGTCGTGCGGACGCTATTGGGGTAGCGGCCCGGCCGACGCGATCAGACCCCGAACCACTGCTCGAAGACCCGGGCGATCTCGATGTAGAGCGGGATTCCGACGGTGACGTTGTAGGAGAACGTCAGACCCAGTGAGGCGGCCAACGGCAACGTCGGGCTCGCCTCGGGGATGGCGAGGCGCTGCACCGCCGGGACCGCGATGTAGGACGCCGCGCCGCACAGGACCGCGAACAGCACATAGGTACCCGTCTTGAAGTCGGTGTGGGTCAGCGAGGCGTAGCTGCAGGCGACGAAGATGCCCAGTGTCGCAAAGATATTCGGCGCCACGAGACCGAAGACGATGAATCCGGGGCCCGCCGTGCGCAGGTCTTTCAGTTTGCGCGACGCGGTCATGCCCATCTCGAGCAGGAACAGGCACAGCACGCCCTGGAACGCCAGCACGAAGAACTTGTCGTCGTCGGCGACGACCTTCTGGCCCTGCAGCCCGCTGACCAGACCGATGATGATGCCGCCCATCAGCAGGACCAGCCCCGGATTGAGGAACACTTCCTGAAACAGCTCGCGGGACAAGATCGGCATCCGCTTGGTCTTGATGCCGACCGGGCTCTGCTCGGGCTCCCAATCCTCCAGCTGGTGCTCGAGGCCCGCTTCCTGCGTCTCGAGGCTCTGGCCCAGCTGGGGTCGCGCGGCGCTGCCGGGACCGACCCCGACCTTGACGGGCGGTGTGTAGCCGGGCTCGTCGGGCATGTACCCGGCGGAGTCCATGCCTCGGTGGCGCAGTCGGGCCACGAAGTACAGCGCGACCAGGCAGCCCGGAATCTCCATCACGGCGAGCATCACCGGCATGTAAGCGTTGAAGGCGATGTTCACGGCGGCCAGCACGGCCACACAGGTGGCGAAGGTCCCGGCCGAGTCCGACCCGTAATACCCCGCGATCGTCGCGCGGTCGACCTTCCGAAGTGATCGCAGGCGGCCGAGCCCCACGTAGGCCAAACCGCCGATGGCACAGTTCAATACGAAGCCCAGGACCATGAATCCGACGATGGCGCCGACGCTGGAGGCGCTGATCTTCGCGAGCTCTTCGCCGCCGTGCCATCCGATGGCCAGCAGCAGGTACATGGTCAACCCCTGATAGATGACGTACGGGAATTCGAAGCGCACCTTCAGGATCGGGATCAGAAAGCCGAAGTAGAAGAACAGCAGGAGCGGTTTGAACAGGTTGTGGGTGAAGTTGTGCCAAAACTCGTGCAGCATCGATGCCTCCGTTGAGTAGACCCGTGATCAGGGGAAGCACCGTCCGCAACGCGGGGCAACCACGAAACATCCCGACGACCGCCAAAAACTTATCCCCGAGGCCGCGGGCCTGCCACTCGAAAGCTCAGCGGGAACCGCGGGCCCGCCAGACGGGGCCGCACCGAAAACACGCTGCTCAGAGCGGTTTTGGGGACGCCACACCTTCCGCGCGCCGGCGTCCCATCTACCGTGAGATTGGTGTGAAAGTGCTGTGCGTTTACTGTGCAGTCAAATTGGGGTCAGCCGGTCGACGACTTGAGCGAGGGTCTGATCGCGGCGCCCTTTTTCCGGTGGGTCACCGACGCCCAGGCCGATGGCGAGTAGTGCGTCGTGATTTCTTCGAAGCCGTCGACGCGGGAAACCGAGAGCACACCGGTCTGTTGGTTGATTTCGAGTTCGTCGCCTTCGCTTGCCTGGACTTCCTCGCCGCTGAAGAGGCGAATGCTGAACACGTTGTTCCTCCAATCCAGCCTCCAATCCAGCCAAGTCAGGCGGACGGGCAGCGGCACTAGGACGAGTCTCGCGGCCAGAGCCGTGTGTTGCGCGACAACGACGTAAACGGTGGGGAAACGTTCGAAGTGGCGAGCCTCACAACTGGTCGGCGGGGCCCGGCTCGGAAGTCGGCGCCACCGTCGCCTAGCTGCGCGAACGGAGCGGCCACGGCGACGGCTCGACGCATTCCCGCGGGTAGTCTCGGGCCGGACGGGGCTTCAACTCCGAGAGAGTTTTAGCCGAACGCGCCCATCCGGGGCAACTCGATGGGATCGGTTGCGCACAGCTACATAGGTTAGGCTACATTTACTAACCGTGACCGAGGTCAGCGTCGAGACAAGTTCCGCCGGTTCTGCGTCGCCATCGATCCCGCTTCCCGCCCATATCGATCCGGCGGACCTGGCGGCCGAGCTGGCCGTGGTGTTGTCTGAGCGCGTCGGGGAAGAATACCTACTCTACGAGCGCGGCGGGGAATGGGTGCTGGCCACCGGTGTGCACGCCATGGTCGAGCTGGACAGCGACGAGCTGCGGGTGATCCGCGACGGCGTGACGCAGCGCCAACAGTGGTCGGGTAGGCCCGGGCCGGTGCTGGGCGAGGCCATCGACCGGCTGTTGCTGGAAACAGACCAACTCTTCGGTTGGATCGCCTTCGAATTCGGGGTCTATCGCTACGGGCTGCAGCAGCGCCTGGCGCCGGGAACCCCGCTGGCCCGGGTGTTTTGGCCGCGGGGCCGCATCGCGGTGTCCCGGGAGGCAATCCGTCTGTTCGACGCGTCGGCCGACCACCGCGACGACGTGCTGGGTGTGATCGGCGACGGCGTGCCCGGTCTGCGTGACGCCTCGGCGGTCGACGTCATCGCCGACCCCTCGGACTACCGCGATCGGGTGGCGTCGGCCGTGGCGGAGATCGCGGCGGGCCGCTACCACAAGGTGATCCTTTCCCGTTCTCTCGAAGTGCCCTTCGCGCTCGACTTCCCGTCCACCTACCGGCTGGCGCGCCGGCACAACACCCCGGTGCGGTCGTTTCTGTTGCGGCTGGGTGGAATTCGTGCCGTCGGCTACAGCCCTGAACTGGTCGCGGCGGTCCGTCGCGACGGCGTCGTGGTGACCGAGCCACTGGCGGGAACCCGCGCGCTCGGTCGCGGCGAGGCGCGTGACCGCGAGGCGCGCGATGACCTGGAGTCGAACTCCAAAGAGATTGTCGAGCATGCGATTTCGGTGCGAAGTTCGTTGCAGGAGATGACCGAGATCGCCGAACCCGGCACCGCGGTCGTCACCGATTTCATGACGGTGCGGGAACGGGGGAGCGTGCAGCACCTCGGGTCCACGGTCAGCGGGCGCCTGGGCACGTCGAACGACCGGATGGACGCGCTCGAAGCGCTGTTCCCGGCGGTCACCGCCTCGGGCATCCCGAAAGCCGGCGGTGTCGAAGCGATCATGCGCCTCGACGAAGGACCTCGCGGTCTGTATTCGGGTGCGGTCGTGATGATTTCAGCCGACGGTGCGCTCGACGCGGCGCTGACGCTGCGCGCGGCCTACGAGCGTGACGGTAGGACCTGGCTACGGGCCGGAGCCGGCATCATCGAAGAGTCCACTCCCGAGCGCGAATTCGAGGAGACATGCGAGAAGTTGTCCACGCTCGCGCCCTATCTGGTTGCGCGTCCATAGGCGAGGAATTCGACGAGCCCAAGCGGCGTTTACCTCGAGCGCGAGAACGCGAAGGACCGAGTAGATCAACGCCAGCAAAGTGCTTCAAACGAAAGGAACGCTGACACCGAGTGGGCCCTGAATACGGTTATGCACAGTTCAGTGGGTAATTCCCGCCCCGTGGCCCACCAAATCTCAATGTCCACTAAAGGGTTGACAGCGAATATCCGTCATTCTCAAGTTTTTTCGCGGTGTTGCGTTTAACATCTGTCCCAACTTCAACGGGATGGAGTATTCGTGTCTGGTCTCAAGTCGAAAGTCATTCTTGCCGTCATGCTGGCGCTCACTTTCCCCACGGCAGCGGCCTGCACGGGCACTTTCACGTGCCCAACCTGCACTGTCGTCCCTTTTTAGCGCTCCACTGTTAGGTCGCGCGCTCACGGCATGAGGCGGCCGAGGACATTCCCGAAAGCCACCGCCGCTCAGGCCGAAGAGCTCGATTCGGCGAGATAGTCCGCCAAAATGCGGCTCACGAGCGACTCGATATTGGATTCGATCGAGGACGCGAGCGTGGCGGTGACCGTCGCCACCGCTTGAGTCCGGAAGCGCACCAGCATGGTGATCAGCTCGGCGATCTCGGCATCGGCCGGCAGCGGCTCGCCGGGCTTGATGCGGTCCAGCACGTGCTCGGCCCCGGCGCGCACCAGCATGTCGCTGATCTTGTCGATCTCGGGCACGATCTGCTCGTGCAGGTCAATGAGCTTGTCGAATTCGACGCCGTAGCCGCGGATCTCGTTGAACGCTTCGATGAGCTTCGGCCGGGTGAGGGTGGCTTGCGGCCCGTCGATCCGGATCAGCTGAAGGGCGACCAGGCGCTCGAACGCGTGCGGGTCGTCGACGAGTCGCTGGGCGTCGGCCAGCGGCAGGGTTTCCGGCTTCTCGGTGGTCCACGGGCCCGCGATGGCGGTTTCGAGGCCCAGCACGTCGCCGAGGTTTTTGCCTTCCTCCCACGCGCTGAGCATTTCTCGTACGTGCGCAATGGTGTAGCCGCGGTCAAGCATCGAGGTGATCAGCCGCAACCGCGTCAGGTGGGTGTCGTTGAACAACGCGATCCGCCCGACGCGCAGCGGCGGGGGCAGCAGCCCGCGGTCGCGGTAGACGCGGATATTGCGAGTCGTGGTGCCCGCCAACCGCGCCAGGTCGTCGATTCGGTACTCACCGGAGTTCGCGCCGCCGTGCGGGTGACGGACCGCCGCGTCGAAGAGCTGCGACACCGCGCCCTCGATGAGCTGGCGATATTCCCGCGATTGGCGCCGCACGCGTTTCGGCGCGCGCCGCACGTTGTGCAGCACGCCCGCGATGGTGCCGGGCTCGGGCCGCGACGCGCGCTCGGTTGCCATGTCAGTCCTGCATCTCAGGCGGACCGGGTCGCGTGTGCCCGGGCGTGCGCCACCGCCTGATAGTCCTCGTACCGGAAATCCCTCATCTGGCGAAGATACTGCGTGGCGAAGCCGGGATACATCGACCCGTTGAATCCGTCCTTGGTGAGGTACCAACTGCGGCAACCTGACATCCAGGTCGTCTTGGTCAGCCGGCGCTGGAGATCCTCGTTGTGGCGACGTTGGACGTGTTCGCGCACATCGAGGTAGCGCAGGTCGTCGTTGAGGATGGTGGTGATGCCGCGGACCACGTAGTCCAGCTGGCCCTCGATGTAGACCAGCAGCGAGTTGTGCCCCGGCCCGGAGTTGGGGCCGGTCATCACGAACAGGTTTGGATAGCCGTGCACGTTGATGCTCTTGTAAGCCTGTGCGCCATCGGCCCATTCGGCGGCCAGCGAGCGCCCGCCGAGCCCGGTGACCGGAAACGGCGGACCGGTCAGATGCACGTCGTAGCCGGTGGCGAACACGATGCAATCCAGGTGGTGCTCGATGCCGTCACTGGTGCGGATGCCGGCCGGGCTCAACGTGGCGATCGGCCAGTCGATGAGCTTGCAGTTGTCGCGCTGCAGCGCGGGGTAGTAATCGCTGGAGACCAGCATGCGCTTACACCCCGGCCGGAAGTCGGGTGTCAGCTGGCGGCGCAGCCACGGATCCTTCACCTGAGCGCGCAGGTGCGCCCGCCCGAGCCGGGCCACCAGCGACGTCAGCGGCGTGTCCCACACCAGCGCCGTCGCGCTGGCTTCGTGGCCCCAGTAGAGGGCCTGGCGCGCAAGCTGTTGGGTGGCAGGGACTTTGGCGAACAAGGCTTGCACGGACGGTGGGGTGGCGACGTCCAAGCGCGGCAGCACCCAGCACGGCGTGCGCTGGAAGACCTTGACGAATTCGGCCTTCTTGACCAGCTCGGGGATGATCTGGATGGCGCTGGCGCCGGTGCCGATGACCGCGACGCGCTTGCCCGCGAAGTCGTAGTCATGATCCCAGCGGGCGCTGTGGATCTTGTGCCCGCGGTAGCTGTCCAGGCCGCGGATGTCGGGGAAGCTGACGTCGGACAGGGGGCCGGAGGCCAGCACCACGGTGCGTGCGCGAAACTTCTTGCGGTTCTTGGTGGTGGCGGTCCAGACGCCGGCTTCCTCGTCGAAGGACAGGTCCTTCACCTCGTGGCCGAACTTTATGCGGCCGCGAATGTTGAATCGGTCCGCCATGTCCTCGAGGTGGCGATAGATTTCCGGGGCGGGGGAGTAGGTCCGCGACCAGGTCGGGTTCTTGACGAACGAGTACGAGTACAGCAGTGAGGGGACGTCGCAACTGGCACCGGGATACGTTGTGTCGCGCCAGGTTCCGCCGACCCGGTCCGCACGCTCCAGTATCACGATGTCGTCGACTCCGGCTTCGGCCAATCGAATCGCCGCGCCTAGTCCGGTGAAGCCGGCCCCGATGATCAGCGCCGCATGGGCACCGTTGTTGTTCGCCATGCTCATGCCGCCGGCTCGTGGGTGAGTTCGCTGACCCAAGTCGGTACCGACGGCAGCAGGGGCCGCGGATATCGGTCGGAAAGCCACACCATCGAATTCGCCAGCAGGTGGTACGGGTGGCGGGGATTTGTGACCACGCCGGCGTAGCGCCTCAGGAACCGATAAGTCGGCACCCGCTTGGTGCGTTCGCCGCGGTCGCCAAGCTCCCTGAATCGCTTCACGGCCCGGTAAAGCCGCTCGGGCTCCAGACCCATCGCGGTGATCTCGTTGCGGATCCTGTTGATCAGCGGTGCACCCATGATCGCGCCGATGATGAGACCCGGAGTGGCATTGTGACCGATGAAGTCGATCAGCAGCCGCCGGATCTTCGCGTGCCCGATCATGTCGAGAACCTCGAAATCGACGACCAGATGGCGTGATTCGTCATTGTTGATCTTCTCGAAAACCTGGTGACAAACGGGGTCGTGCACCTCGTCGAGGAGGAATTTCAACAGGGCGCCGTCCAGCGCGACTTCGAGCATCGGGATGACGGTGCCGAGCAGAGACAACGGCATGTCGTCGGCCCAGCGGTCCAGCCAGTCGATGGCCAGCCGGATGTTCACGTTCGGCTCGGGAATCTCACCATCCTCGAGCATGCCCCAGCGCTTCATCAGCGCCAGTTCGGCGTTGGCGTGGCGCTGTTCCTCGGCGTGGAAGTAGCGGTAGATCTCGGCGATGGTCGCCGTGGGTGCCTTCTTCGCGAGCGCCGCGAAGCCCCTGGCGCCGATGTTTTCGATCCAGCACAGGTCGGCCATGAACGCCTTGAGCTGGGGCCGCTGTTCGTCACTGATCATGTCGGCGCCGGGCGCGTCCCAATCGATGTCGGCGAGTGCCCACTGCCGGTCTTTGATCTTGGCGAGCATGGCTTCCATGTCTATGGCCACCGGGAAGGTCCTTTCCAGTCGGGCGTTCAGGGCAAGTTGATGCGGGAGAGCAGGCCGGCCGTACGCGTATAGGCCTGCGGGGCCAAACGTTTGATGTTCCAGCCGACCTTGGCGTCGAACTGCGGCATGCAGTACAGCTCGCCGCGGTCGTGTGCGTCGAGGCAGGTCCGCGCGACCTTCTCCGCGGACAATCCGGTCCAGCGCATCAATTTCGCGGCGAGTTCGCTGGATTGTTCGCTGATGCGGCCGGACTCGAGAATGTTGGTCTTGACGAAGGTCGGGCACAGCACGGTGACTCGCACTGGTGTTCCGGCCAGTTCGGCGGCCAGCGTCTCGGACAACGAGAGGACGCCGGCCTTGCTGACGTTATAGGCGGCCATACCCGGGGCGGCGCCGAATGCCGCCGCGGAGGCGACATTGATGATGCCCCGGGGCGCACGGGACTCGGCGTCGCGCAGGATCGGGGTGAACACATGGCAGCCGTGAATGGGGCCCCAGAGGTTGATCCCCAACGTCCATGACCAATCATCCAGCGGCGCATCGCCGATCGCGGCGCCGCCGGCACCGACGCCGGCATTGTTGATCACCAACGTGGGTGCCGCTGCGAACCAGTCCTGCGATTGTTCGGCCAGCGCCTGCACCTCGTCGAATCGCGATACGTCGCAACGGATTGCTATCGCTTTTCCGCCGTGCTCGGCGATCGTGTCGGCCGTGCGTTGGGCCGCGGTCTGGTCGATGTCACTGCACACGACCGCGCCACCGCGACGGCCGAGTTCGACGGCGAAGGCTGCGCCGATGCCGCTTCCGGCGCCCGTCACCACCGCCGAGGCGGCGTGGCTGATTTTCGACCGGTTGAGGATTCTGTCCAACATCGTCAGTGGGCCTCCTCGGCCGGGGTGCGGGCATCCTGCAGGGCGTGGGCGATGAATCGCGCTACGTAGGCCATGGCTTTGGCGGCCTCCGGGGTCATGCGTGGCAACGCTTGGAAGACGTGCACCTGGTGGGGCCAAATCTGCAGTTCGCATCGGCCCCCGGCCGTTTGGATGTCGTCGGCGAGTTGGCGCGCATCCTCTTGCAGCATCTCGGCGCCGCCGGCCTGGATCAGCGTGGGCGGAAGCGCGGGGCCGCCCGCAACGTCGAGTGTCAGCCGCTGATGCGTGAGTTCGACGCCGCTGTGGTAAAGGCCGACCAACCGCACCGCGTTCGCGGCGCTGGTGGCGGGGTCGGGGCGTATCCGTTCCCGGGCGAGCGCCAGTTCGAACGTGAGGTCATACAGGGGAGAGAACAACACTTGTGCCGCAGGATGGTTGGCGGAGACGTCGGGTTGCAGCAGCAGGTCGACGGACAGGTGGCCGCCCGCCGAATCTCCGGCGATCACAATCTGTTTCGGTGGCACGCCGCAGGTGTTCACCAGCCAGTCCCAGCCCGCGCGGACGTCGTCGGCCGCGGTGGGGAAGCGGTGACGCGGTGCCAGTCGGTAGTCCACGCAGAACACGGGAAGTCCGGTCAAGGACGAAAGCCAGGATGTCAACCGCCGGTGCGTCTTTGGCGAACACACGGCGTACCCGCTGCCGTGCACGTAGTAGATGGCTCCCGCGGTTGTCGATGAGCGCTCGGTTTCGCTGGTGGGCGTGCGCGGCCCGTAGACCCATTCGCCCTTGATGCGGCGCCCGTCGGGCAGCCTGGTGTCGACCGGTTCGACACGAGTGCCCGCCAGCGAGGGGCCGAAGGTTCCCATGATCCTGGCGATGATCTGGCGCGAGAGCCACAGACCCCATGCCCGCTCGGGCGGGATCACGCTGGTGATCGGCCGAAGGGTGTACGCGCTTACCGCCGCCGCGCCGCGGGATCGCAACGAGCCGCGAGCCGGAACGCCGTCCGTCATACAACGCAGTCAACACCAAATGGTGACATTGGTCAATGGCAGGTTTGGGGTGGGTGCGCCGCATCCTTGATCGCCCGTGTAGGTTCTCAGCTTCGGTGTCACATTCTCAGTTGAGATGTCATATGGATGTCATATATGACACGAACCTGAGACGAAGACCCGTGTAGCTGGCGCTCGGCCCGACGAGTCGTCCGATGGTTCGGCGACTAAGCGAAGCGCCTGCACGAGAGCATTATTCGACTACTAACTCTTTGGCGCTGCCGGCATTAGTAGCTGATGACGACGCTGTGCAATTGGCTTTCGCGACAAAAGTCGGTGGGCCATCGCCTCTGATCACGGCGGGAGCACCGTCACTAGTGGCTGACGGAGGTGGTCTTATCGGCGCCTGGCGGCCGCGCGCAAAGCGTGGTTGATACGACCGCGCGTCGTTTTGCGCTGCTACACGTGCGAGATGCGGTCTGCATCAGGGGTATTGACCTACAGCTCCGCTCGTTGACAAGGAGATTGATCGAGGATCACAGCAGTTACCAACGAAAAGAATGCAGCATGAAAGCCGACCGTAGGCGGCGCTTATTCCATTGGCTCGACGCGATGTCCTGGCAGCCAGGCAGACAAACCTTCCCGGATCCCCCGATCTGTCTCTTCCCCTAGGGCTGGGCTGCCCGCTGGAGCTATGTCTTGGCAGCTACAGCTGAGGGTGCCGAACGGACTCGGGTCGGCACTGGCCAGTGCGGCTTCCCCGACGGAGCCGATAGCGATAGCAGCGCAAACCAGCACCTGGATAATCACTTGAGTCAACCTGGCCGACCGGTGATTTGTCGCCGCATGCTCAACTCGGTGTGCCTCAAGGCCGTCGAGTTGAGCAGAAGCACCACACGTGTAGCCGACGGATACAGTGGCGTCAGACCAACATCTTTCGATGTAGTCGACACTACCCCCGTAGGGTATCGTGGTCAATACTTCCGGCCGCGCGCCACTTAGACCGTCGTGCCGAACTCAGGGCCGTGCCGGGGCGGTGGACGGCTAATCCACTCTCGGCTGGCGGCCTCGTCGAAAGCGCGGAAGCGCCACAAAACCGGCCACGGCCAACCTTGTTGGCTCCCAACGGCCCCCGTTCCAATCTCGTGCCGACGGGTACTGCAAGGTGGTGGGGCCCGACCAGCGCCCGTCCGGTTTGCCTTCGCCGACCAATGCACATCCACGCAGCGGGAAAGCCTCTGGGCGCCCGGGCTCAGGTAGCCGCGACGGCACTGATTGCTACCGGCGGGTTGATGG
>NZ_JAEKMI010000090.1 GCF_020217485.1 Mycobacterium sp. WUMAC-067
CAGATTGCACGAGTTATCTCGCCGGTCTCGTTGCGTGAGTCGTGGACCGTTCTCGGCGACGACGATGCTCCGGTAGCGCCGGTCGACCGGTATCTGGCGTATCTGACCGACATCGAGCGATCACCGAACACGGTCAAGGCATACGCGCACGATCTCAAGGACTGGTTCGGTTTTCTCGCCGAGCGTGGTCTGGACTGGCGGGGCGTTCGGCTCGACGATCTCGGTGAGTTCGTGGCCTGGCTGCGGCTTCCGCTGCAGGCCCGGCATGGGCAGGTCGCGGTGTTGCCGTCGGTGCCGCATCATTGCACGGAATCGACTGTAAACCGCAAACTTTCGGCCGTCGGGGCGTTTTACACCCACGCTGCACGAGATGGGGTGGATGTCGGTGAGCTGCTGACCTCGTGGCAGGTCGGCGGCGCGCGCGGCGGTTGGAAGCCGTTCCTGCACCACATCAGCAAGGGCACGCCGAGGTCGAGGCGGGTGATCGCGTTGAAGACGCCGAAGAAGCTGCCGCGGGTGCTGTCGCCGGACGAGGTGCAGGCGATCCTGGACGGCTGCGGCCGGTTGCGGGACCGATTGCTCTTCGCCGTGCTCTACGACACCGGGATGTTCTCCAGGGCTCGGCCCCCGTGCGCCAGCGTGATTCTCTGAGTTTGTGCAGCTCAGAAGCTGATGTCGGAGATGCTATCCACCGCAACAGGTGTGGTGCAAGCAGACTCGCGCGTGTCATCGCAGCCGGGTTGGTGTGTTGAGTCGGGCCATGAGTTCGCGGTTGGCCGCCCGGGCTGCGGCGAGGTCTTCCTCGCGTTCGTCGAGTTGTTGCTTAAGGTCGAGGTTGTGCTGCTCGAGCTGGCTGATGCGCTGGTGGAGGGCGTCGATATCGGTGCGGGCGCCGAGCCCGGACTCGCGCCACGTCTGTTCACCGAGCGCTTCGGACAGCCGCTTCTCCAGCTGCTGGATGCGCGCGCCGAGCCGGGCGGCGCGTTCGTGGGCAGCGAGCAGATCGGCCTGCAGTGAGGCTCGGGTGACCCCAGGGCCGGTGTGCTCACTCGGGACTGGATCTGCTTGCAGCGCATGGATTTTCTCGAGCAGGTCGGGGTGTCGGTAGAGGAATGTGCGGTCAACGGCGGCGGCGCGGGCGATCGCGGTGGCGCTGAGCCGGTCGCCGGCGGCGGCGGCTTGGTCGATCGCGGCCAGCACGCGCCGGCGTCGGCGCATCGAGTCGTCGCGCCGGCCGTCAAGCATCGATCGGGTGCGTGTTGTCGACGAGACGGATTGTGCGGGTGTGTGATTCGACGTGGTAGCGGTGGTGGTCATGCGGTGGCCTCCGAGGCGATGGTTGTCGGTGCGGGTGGGGTGAGGCTGGGCATGCCCAGCGGGACGGTGTGGGCCGCGCGGTGACGGCGCACGATAGCGATCGCGTCGTCGATGCGGGCTTGCTCGGTCTCGTTGAGGTCGGCGACGTCTGCTTTGATGCGGTTGATCAGCCGCCGGATGCGGGTGATCTCCTCGTCGGTGGGGGTGGCATCGGCGCGGGCCCAGTCATCGACCCCGTCGATGGTGGCGGCCAGCCGTTCCCGGGTGCGTAGCAGATCATCGAGGTAGGCCTGCAGGTCGGGCAGGAACGCGATGTTGGTGCGGAAGTGATCGCAGCCCACGCAGCGGAACCGGACCGGGCAGGCCCCGCCGCCGGCCTTGACGTTGGTGGGTTCGGTGCAGGTGCCGTAGGGGACGGCGACCTCGCCGACGGCGTGGCGGGCGCGTTCGGATTCCAGCAGCATGCGCGCGTCACGCCAGATCCGGTTGCCGTGCCGGTCGAAACTGAGCGCGGTGACGGTGTCGACGGCGTCGCGGCGACGGTCCTCGCCGATGCGGTAGTAGCGCCGGGTCATGGAATAGCTACGGTGATCGAGCAATTCGGCCAGAACGTCGATCGGCACCCCGGCATCCGCGTGACGTTGGGCATAACAATGCCGATAGGCATAGGGCGTGACCTTGGTCTTGTCGACCTCGACCCCGTCGCGGGTGCGCAACACGGGCAGGGTCGAGATCCACTCGCGGTGCCGGTTGTCGAGCGTATCGATGCTGATCGGCTTTCGCCCCTCGGGGTTGCGGCGTGGTGTGGGCAGCAGTGTCAGTTCTGCGGGCGGGGTGTGAGGAAACATCGCCCGCACCCGGTCCTGCTGAGCGGCAATGACTTTCGCGGTAGCTTCGCCGATCGGCACACGCCGTCCGAGACGGTTGGCCTTGGCGTTGTCGTAAACCAGCACCGCCGATCCGTCCTTGTCGCGGTGCAGGCAGTTCAACGGCAAGGCGAGAATGTCCTCGGGCCGGCGCCCGGTGTCGATGCCGATCTGGGTGGCGACCCGCACCTCGACGGGTTCGAGGGCATCGAGGTGGGCGCACAGGATGGCCAGGACCTCCGGTGGCAGGTCGCGGCCGGGTTCGCCGCGTTCGGGTTCGGCGGGGATATCGCCGCGCTCGATGGCGAAATCGCCGGCCAGTCCGGCGGCTGTCTGCCCCGGCCGGGTCAGGCCGAGGGCGCGGATCCCGGCCAGCACCTCGCGCATGTCACGGCAGATGCCGTTGCGCCGGTATCGGCTGATCTCGCCGACGGACTCCAGATAAGCGAGTCGGTTGAGGAAATCCTCGATGTCGCTGCGGCCCAACGCCGAAGCGACGAGTCCACCATCGGGTCTGCGGCCGAGGAACTCCGACAGCAGCCGCAGCGCGTTGATCTTGCCGCGCACTCTCGCGGCGCCGCGACCTCGGTGGCGCGGGAGTTGTTCTGCTGCCCACCGCTTGACGGACTGGGCCAGCCAGGCCTGGCCGATCCCGGTGAACGACAAAGACCCGCGATGGCCGAAGACCGCGAGATCCCATGTGTCCTTTGCCTGTTCGCTGCCGGGATCGGCCAGAGCCCGCCGGACGTGCTGGGTCAGGGCGCTCCGCAGCGACCGCACGGACTTGTTGCGGGTGATCTCGGCCCGGTCGGTGGTGATCGAGGCGGCCTGTCGCCGGCGCAGCCCGTCGCAGAGCACCCGCAGCTCTACCTCGGTGATCTTCGCCCCGCCCCGGACGCGCTGCTGAACGCCGAACAGCACCTCGACCACCACCAGCACCGGCAGCGCGCGCAGGTTCACCCGCCCGCACTCGGCCACACCCGATTCCTGGGCTTGCCACCGATGCGAATCGAACTCAGGGTTGGTACCGAGCGCGCTACGCCAGCGCTGGTAGTGGGTGTTGCAGTAGCCGCGCGCGCTGTCGGCGGGCCGGGTGCACGCGGCCACCGCGCACGCGGGCATCGGCGGCAACGGCCGCACTCGCGGGTCGGCCAGGAACTGCTGCATCGACACCGGCGGTCGCCGCAGGCGGAACTTCTTGGCGTGCGGCTCGCACAACACCGCGTGCCGCACCGTCGGCACACACCGGCATCCCGGCACCGCGCACCGCGTCGCGGACGCGGGTTCGGCGGGCAGGCATGCGGCAGCGGCGATCTCGGCCGTGTTCATTCCCCGCCGAGTCAGGCGCGTGCAGCACCGATGACACACCGTGAGACCGGATTGCACGGTGTTCTGGCATCCCTCGGCCCGGCACACCGTCCGGCCCAACAATCGATGCTCCGCGAGCAACGACAACACCCTGGTCCGCGGATCCCACCCCGCCTCGTCCAAGAACCTGCGGTCGAGCATCCTCGCCAGCCGCGCGGCCGTGCCGATCACCACGACCCCGTCCAACACGTGCGGGGACTCGCCGCAGTCCTGCTCGACCGCGATTCTTTCAGCCAGCCCCACGGCGGTCACCGGGTCACCTGGGCCTGCTCGCGGGGACTGGGCACCGCATCCACGGCGGCCCGCAGCCGGGAGGAGTCCGGATGCAGGTAAACCTGCGACGAGGACACCGCGGCGTGGCCCATCAGGTCGGCGACCACATCGATCCCGGCCCCGGCATCAACAACGTTGCTGCCGAAGGCATGTCGCAACTGGTGGGGCCGCACCGCGACGTCGAGTCCGGCCCGCCGGGACGCCGCGGCCATCAACTCGCCGATCGCATCCGGCCGCATCGGCGCACCGATCCTGCCGCGGAACAGGTTAACGAACACGAAGTCACTGTCGGCGGCGCCGGTGACACGCATGCGTTCGAACTCGTAGACGTCGAACAGTTGCACCACAAGGAAATCCAGCGGCACCACCCGCTCCCGCCGCGACTTGGCCCAGGCCTGGTTCGGGTTGTCGTCTCGGCGCACCACATGCAGATGCGCGCGCTCGACATCGCAGCCCAGCCGCCGCGAGTCCACCAGCAGGTGCACATCGCTGCGCCGCAGCCCGCACACCTCCCCGCGGCGCAACCCGCCCCGCGCCATCAACAACACGATCAATCGGTCCCGCGCCGACCGGCACGCCCGCAGCAGCGCGACGATCTGCTCGTCGCTGGCCCGATCGATCGTCGTCTCCGGTTCCCGCAGCCGATGCCGGGCCCGCATCCGCCACGCCATCCGCCCGTCCTCGCCGCGGGCCTCCGCCGGCAGGTCCCGGTCATCGGCGACCTCATACAGCATCGACACCAGCCCCGCCGCGCCGTGGCCGGTCGCCACCGCGTGCACCACCATGCCCCGCACCGCGGTCAGCACCCCGTTGATCCGCGACGGGCCCCGCACCGCAGCAGCGCCAGGTCCGGCCACCACCACGCTCGCGGCGTCATCGACCGATGACCGGGCGTGAGCCAGCCACGTCATGAACAACGCGAAACCCTCCACACCGGCCTGCCAGGACCGGCCCGACCGGGCACACCAGCGCAGGAACAACGCGATCGAATGCGCATACGCCTTCGTCGTGGACTCGGCCGCGTCGTGGCCGAACCGCAGATGCCGCAGATACGCATCGGCGACATCAACCACCTGCAGGTCCTCATCCAGCACCGTCCAATACCGTTGCCCGGACGGCAAACTCACCGGGAATACTCGCATGGGCTCTCACTTTCGGGCCGACAGTCACAAACAACTACCAGCCACGAGCACCACACCCCCGGAGAAACGCCGAGCAACCCGCCCGATCATGTAGATCGAGCAACGTCCCGCAACAGGTCAGGAAACCCCGGAGAAGGGATGCGGATCGGCGAGGTACTTGGTTTGCGGCACAACGACATCGCCTCCGCTGAGCATGAAGTAACGGTGCGGCGACGCGACAACGCCAATGGCGCGCGCGCCAAGTCACAGACCGTCCGCACGATCCCGGTCAGCAGCGCGTTGATCCGATTGTTCGCCGACTACCTTCACACTGAGTACGGCGATCTGGACAGCGACTATGTGTTCGTCAACCTGTGGGGCCGTCCGCAGGGGCATCCGCTGACCTACGCCGCGGTCTATGACCTGGTGCGGCGGCTGCGCCGGCGGACCGGGATCGACTTCGACCCGCACTGGCTGCGACACACGGCCGCAACCCGGCTGCTGCGCGACGGAGTCAGCATCGAGGTGGTCGCGCATCTGCTCGGACATGCGCACGTGGCGACGACGACCACGACGTATGGGCACCTCACCGTGGAGGACGCTCGGCGGGTCATGGAACAGGCCGGTTGGTTCACCGATGGGCAGGTGCGGCTGTGAGGGCGCCGTCGCTCAAGCCTGCCGGCCCGTCGGGGCTGCTGGGCAAGCTGATGGCCGAGGTCCGCAACGAATTCCGCAGCAATGTACTGGAATTCGGGCCCGAGGATCCGGTGTTTGGTGGAGCCGAGTGCCGGGTTGAGGGGTGCGAGCGAACCGCCCGTGGACGCGGCCTGTGTGAAGGACATCGGCAACGGTGGCATGAAGAGGGGCGTCCGTCGCTGGAGCGGTTCGCCGTGTCGACCGATCCGCGGTGGCGGCGGCGACAACCCAACCAGCGCTGCCGGGTGCCCGGTTGCGGTTACGGCTCTGCCCGTGGCGGCATGTGCGGGCTGCACGCGCAACGATGGGAACGAGCCGGGCGCCCCAGCCTGGCGGGATGGCTGGCCGAACCACAGCCGTTCAAGCAGCCAGCGCCGGGCGCGACCTGCCGCATCCCGCATTGCGAGCTCTGGCCGCAGGGCACGTCTGCGTTCTGCCAAACCCACACCAATACCTGGAAGGGTCAACGGCAGACCCGACATTGACGAGTTCGCCGACCGCTTCGCCGCCGAAACCCCGCTGGCCAGCGAGCAGATCCGGCTCGACCGGCTGACCGGTCAGCTGAAGCTGGAACTGCAGTACGTGCTGCAACGCCGTCACGACGATCGGCAGGGCAAGCTGACCCCGGACGTGGTCATGCGCGTCGTGAAGGCACTGGCCGCAATAGGCGTGGGCTCCCTGCTCAACCACGACGAGGACATCTGGCACGACTGGGCTCGGTCGACGATCAATGACACTCGCTCCCGTGGGTTCCTCAGCTACGCATCCCGGGTGATCGCCGACCTGGCCGAAGCCGGCGGCTGGGACGCCGAATACCCGCGCGATGTCTGGCGCATGCGCCGGCTCGGCTACGACGGAGACCGCACGCTGCGGTTCGGCGGTATTCCGCAGCCGTGGCTGCGGGATCTGGCCAAGCGGTGGGCCCGGTGGCGGCTGTCGACCGGATTGGGCCTGGAAGCCGGCGGCGGCAGGCCGGTCGTTGTGCTCACCCGCTTCGCCGGGTTCCTCGCCGACATCGGCGTCGAGAGCATCGACCGGATCGACCGGCCGGTGCTGGAGCGCTATCTGGCCAACCTGCGCGGCGACTCCATCGGTGCCCAACGTCGCGGGACCCATATCGGGCTGCTCAACCGGTTCTTCGCCGCCGTTCGCCAACACCGTTGGGACACAGACCTTCCCGCAGACGCGATGTTCTTCGCCGAGGACTACCCGAAACGCGACGAACGGTTGCCTCGGGCACTGGCCGAACAGGTCATGGCTCAGCTCGAGGATCCCGACAACCTCGCCCGATTCACCGATCCTGCCCACCGGTTGATCACGATCATCTTGATGCGTTGCGGGCTACGGATCACCGATGCGCTACGGCTGCGCCGCGATTGTGTGGTCGCCGACGCCGAAGGTGCTCCGTATCTGCGCTACCTCAACCACAAGATGAAACGCGACGCGTTGGTGCCCATCGACGTGCAGTTGCGCGAGCTCACCGCCGAACATCGCAACCGCACCGCCCAGCGTTGGCCGGCAGGCACGCCGGTGTTGTTCCCACGGCCGACGAAGAACATTGACGGCACCCACCCGATCGCCAGCCCCACCTACCGGATGGCGCTGTTGCGCTGGCTGTCCGTCTGCGACATCCGTGACGAGCACGGCCAGCCGGTGCACCTAACCCCGCACCAGTGGCGCCACACCCTGGGCACCCGGCTGATCAACCGCGACGTCCCACAAGAGGTCGTGCGACGCATCCTGGACCACGACTCCGCGCAGATGACCGGGCATTACGCCCGCCTGCACGACACCACCGTGCGCCGCCAGTGGGAGGCGGCCCGCAAGGTCGACATCCACCGCACCACAATCATTTTCGACCCGTCCGGTCCGATCGCCGCGGCCGCCTGGGCCAAACAGCGCCTCGGCCGAGCCACCCAGGCCCTACCCAACGGCTACTGCGGACTGCCGGTGCAGCAGAGCTGCCCGCACGCCAACGCACCGTTGACTGAACTAACTGGCCCAGCCGCGTGGCGTGGCGCGGCGTAATGCGCCGGCCCCGATAGCTTTCGGCCATGAACCAAGAGCCAGTACAAACCAGGGATGTAGCCCGTCTTGTTGTTTCTCGCTGTGGGGAGCTCGCCTCAACCGGCGATCTGGGTGAGCCTTACCGGTTGATCGACGCCGAGGGCGCCGTCGTGGAATCAGTGGCCGCGTTTCTACGGGAGCTGCTCGCGGCTGGGCGTTCTCCAGCGACGCTGCGTTCCTACGGCATGGACTTGCTGCGGTGGTGGAGATTCCTCGGCGCGGTCGATGTCGATTGGCGCCGCGCGACGCGGATCGAAGCGCGCGATTTCAGCTGTTGGATTCAGCTGACGGTCAAACACCGGAGAAGGCCATCGTCGGACCAAGTGGTTGCAACCGTGGAGTCGGTTGGGCCGCCGAACCCCGTAACGGGCAAGGCCGCCCTCGGCCCCGGGTATGCCCCGGCGACGATCGCTCACAGCGAGACGGTGCTACGCGGCTTCTACGACTTCCAGCGTGACCTCGGTGCCGGACCGATCTTGAATCCGTTTCCCCTCGATATCGCACGTCGGTCGGAGCGGGCGAATGCCCACCACAACCCGATGGAGGCCTGGAAGCACGACCGTGTAGGGCGCTATCGCCCCAAAATGCCGCAGCGGATTCCGCGGGCGATACCCGACGATCGGTTCAACACGCTGTTCACCGCGCTGCCGTCGAATCGGGACCGAGCAATGGTTGCATTCTGGATCTCAACGGGAGCCCGCGCGTCCGAGCTGCTGGGGGTTCGCCAGTGCGATGTCGACCCAGGCCAACAACTGATCACCGTGGTGCGCAAGGGTTCCCGCGCCATACAGCAACTGCCCGCGGCGGCGGACGCATTTGT
>NZ_JAEKMI010000091.1 GCF_020217485.1 Mycobacterium sp. WUMAC-067
CGCCCGGCCCCGCACCCCGGCCCACCAACACATGCGCCAACCGATTCGATACCTCATCCAACTCCCGATAAGTCACCGACACGCCCTCGCCCACCAACGCCACAGCATCCGGCGTCCGCGTCACGTGGACGGCGAACAATGCCGGCACCGACATCGGAACGCTCTGCGGGCTGGCTAAAACCGCTGTATTACCAAGCTCTTCCAGCCGGGCATGCTCACCCGCGTCGAGCACATCCACCGACGAGAGCCGCCGGGCGGGGTCGGCGGCCATCGCCACCAACACCCGCTCCAACCGCGCGATCAACGCCTGGATGGTGTCCGCGTCGAACACGTCGGTGCGAAATTCGACCTGCCCCGAAATCCCGGCGGGCTCGCCGGTGTCGGTCCAGCATTCTTTGAGGAAGAAGACCAGGTCCATTTTCGCGGTCTGGGTATCCTCGAGCAGCGGCGTGACCTGAAGATCACCCAAAGTCAGCCCGGCCGCGGGGACGTTGACTTGCCCAGGGAAGTTGTTCCAGCCCAACATCACCTGAACCAGCGGGTGATGGGCCAACGATCGGGTGGGGTTGAGCCGCTCCACGAGCACCTCGAAAGGCACATCCTGGTGCTCGTAGGCGGCCAGGCCGCGTGCTCGCACCTGGGCCAGCAGCTCGGCCACGGTGGGGTCACCGGCCAGATCGACGCGCAGCACCAAGGTGTTGACGAAAAAACCCACCAGCTCATCCAGCGCGGGATCGCGGCGCCCGGCGATCGCGAACCCGACCGCCACATCGCTGCTGGCGCTGAGCTTCGACAGCAGCACCGCCAGGGCGGCCTGCGTCACCATGAATCCGGTCGCGTTGTGCTCGCGGGCCATCCGCGCGATCTGCTGCTGCAACAACGCCGGCCACTCGACGGTCACCCTGGCGCCGCGCTGATCGGCCACCGGCGGGTAGGGCCGGTCGGTGGGCAGCTGCAGCCGCTCAGGCATCCCGGCCAGCGTCTGCTCCCAGTAGGCGAGCTGCGCAGCGATGCGGCTTTCGCTGTCATCGAGATCACCGAACTGCGCGCGCTGCCACAGCGTGTAATCGACATACTGCACCGGCAATGGCGCCCAATCCGGCGCGCGCCCCGCGCACCGGCTCGCATAGGCCACACTCATGTCACGCACCAGCCGGGTCGTCGACCAGCCATCCGCGGCGATTTCGTGCACGACCGCCACCAGCACGTGTTCGTCGTCGGCGACGCGGAAAAGCCATGCCCGCGACGGGATTTCGGTGGCCAGGTCAAACCGGTAGCGCACCGCGGCGCGGAGGGCTTCCTCCAGGCGGGCGGCCGGCCACTCGGCGGCATCGATGACCTCCCAGCCGAAGTTGGCCTGCTCGGCGGGCACCACCAGCTGCTGCGGGATCCCCTCGGCCGCCCGGAACATGGTGCGCAGGCTCTCGTGGCGGCCCACGACATCGACCAGCGCCGCACCCAGCGCGTCGGCATCGAGGTGCCCACTGAGCCGCAACGGCAGCACGACGTTGTAAAGCGGTGACGGCCCCTGCAACTGGTCGATGAACCACAACCGGCTTTGGGCAAACGACAACGGAATCACCGGCGGCCGCTCAACCGGCAGCAGCGGCTCCAGTCCTCCTCCCTTACCGATGAGGGGCGCCAACTGGGCGACCGTCGGCGCCTCGAATACGGCACGCACCGAAAGATCGGCATCCAGATTGGTGTTCACGGCGGCGATCAGGCGCATCGCGGACAGCGAATCCCCACCCAGGTCGAAGAACGAGTCGTCGACCCCGACCTTGTCGATCCCCAGCACCTCGGCATAGATTCCGGCGACGATTTTTTCGGTCTGGGTCTGCGGCGCCCGGAATGCCGTGGTGGCAAACACCGGTGCCGGCAAGGCCTTTCGGTCGATCTTGCCCGAGGATGTCATCGGGAACTCGTCGAGCACCACAATGTGCGTCGGCACCATGTATTCGGGCAACCACGCGCTCAA
Source organism: Mycobacterium sp. WUMAC-067 (assembly GCF_020217485.1). GTDB lineage: Bacteria > Actinomycetota > Actinomycetes > Mycobacteriales > Mycobacteriaceae > Mycobacterium. Next base: position 1,979 of record NZ_JAEKMI010000091.1, read on the forward strand.
CTGCTGACGCACCGCGGTGATTTTGGTGTTGGTCTGCGGGTCATTGGCGCAACTCGTGACTCGGTGGGGCCCGTCAGGCGGCAGATACAGATCGGTCAGCGCCGAGGTCTGCTCAGCGTCAGCCGCAGTGATGAACACCGCGTCCACGGTGCCCGGCTGGGCGCCCCAGGTGACCGCGACGTGATATCCGGCGCTCTCACCAAGGCCGTGCAGTTGTTCTGGGACAACGGCATCGGCACCGTCGGCGAGGGCCAGTGCGTCGGCAAGCGCCAGTCCGTCGACAAGGGCGTGTTCGATGTGGACGTCGCTGATCAGTCCCGCGCGGGGGATCTCGGTAATGCGGACAGTGTGGGGACGCTGGGCTACCAACCGGTCGTGCAGCCCGCGCAGGCCGGCGCACTGGGCCCACGCCCAGCTGTCTGCGCCGGCCAGTGAGCGCACCGGTGCGGGGGATTTATAGATGACGAGGTCGTAGCGATACCGGTTGAGTTCGTTGTCGGCCATCCCGCGCTTGACTTCGATATCCAGCCCGGCCACCGATGCATGGCCGGCAGCCCAGTTAGTGAAATACTCTGGGGCCAAAAGCAATTCGGCTTCGCCGAGCATGGCGCGCTGAACTCGTTGGCGAATCTCGTCGGCGTCGGCGTCGCCGTCGGCGGTGCGGGCGAGCGCGATGCCGGTTTGAAAAGCGCCCAGCAGGCTGTGGTTGCGCACATCGCCGATGAACAGTGCCCCGCCCGCTGCCAGTAACCGCATCGCGACCGCCAGCACATCGCTCAGATACCGCGCGCTCGGGAAGTACTGCACCACGGAGTTGAGCACCACCAGATCGAAATGGCCCTCCGGCAACCCATCGGCGACATCGGCGGGCTGCACCCGCAACCGCACCCGATCCCCCCACGACTGCCCGGCCACGTCGGCCTGCAGCCTCTGGATCGTCGGCGCGGAGAAGTCCGTAGCCCAGTACTCGGCGCAGACCGGGGCCAACTGGGAAAGCAACAGCCCCGAACCGACGCCGATCTCCAGCACCCGCGCGGGATGCAACTGAAGGATCCGATCCACCGTGGCCGAACGCCACTCCCTCATCTGTTCGAGCGGGATCGGATCGTCGGTGTAGCTGCTGTTCCAGCCGCGGAAATCCATGCCGAATTCCGGCGCGTCCACGTCAGCGGCATACGCCTCGTCATACAGGTGTTGCCACGCTTCGACGGTTTCGGCGTCGTGTTCGGCGGTGGTGGTCTGCTCGAGGGTGACATAGGCGACCAGATGCGAGCCGGTTCCGCTCTCATGCACGGTGGCGGCCGCCCGGGCAACCTGCGGGCAGCCCAGCAGGGTGTTTTCGATTTCGCCCAGTTCGATGCGGTGTCCGCGCAGCTTGATTTGTGCGTCGGCACGGCCGAGATAGTCCAGGGTTCCGTCGAGCGCCCAGCGCACCAGGTCGCCGGTGCGATACAGCCGCGCGCCCGCGGGCCCGTAGGGATCGGCCACGAACCGTTCCGCGGTCAGACCCGCCCGGCCCAGATAGCCGCATGCCACCGCCGGTCCGCCCAGATACAACTCGCCGACCACCCCGATCGGGGTCGGGTTCAGCCGCGCGTCGAGCACCAGTGCGCGCATCCCGGGGAGCGGGGTGCCGATGCGGACCGGCTGCCCCGCCGACAGCGGCGCCGTGGTGGCCCAGATAGTGGCCTCGGTGGGGCCGTAGCCGTTGAACATGCGGCGCCCCGGCGCCCACGCGGCCACCAACTCGTCGGGGCAGGCCTCACCGCCGACGATCAAGGTGGACAACACATCTAACCGGCTCCGATCCAGCGACGACAGCAACGTCGGGGTCATCACCGCCGCGTTGACCCGTTGCTCCTGCAGCAATGCGGTCAAAGCCTCGCCGGCGTACACCTCCGGCGGCGCAACCACCAACGCTCCCCGCGATCCCACCGCGACCAATAACTCACCGAGCGCGGCGTCAAATGTCGGGGAGAGCACAGCCAGCATGCGGGTATCCGGGCCCAGCCCAAACGGTTCGCGGTGCGCCGCGGCTACCCCGGGCAGACCGCCGTGGGTGACCGCCACCCCCTTCGGGGTGCCGGTGGACCCCGACGTGAAGATCACATAGGCGGTGTTCTCCGGTCCCAACGCCGCCAGTCGGTCGGTGTCGGTGATCGGCTCGGCGCATCGCCCGGACAGGTCCAGGCCGTCGATGCGCAGCACCGGGCGCGCCCCGGCGCCGGCCACGGTGTCGGCATCGCCGGTCAACACGCACACCGCGCCCACCGAGTCCAGCACCGTGGCGATCCGCTCGACCGGGTGAGCGGGGTCCACCGGGACATACACGCCGCCGGCTTTCAGGACCGCCCAGCACGCCACCACCAGCTCCGCGGACCGGCCGATCGCCACGCCCACCGCGCGTTCCGGGCCGACCCCCGCCTCGATCAGCACCCGCGCCAGCCGCGTCGACCACGTGTCGAGTTCGCGATAGGACAAGCTCCGGGCGCGATCGACGACCGCCACCGCGTCCGGGTCGGCGGCCACCGCCGCGTCCAACAACTCCGGCGCCACCCCCGCCGGTGCCCCGACCCCGGCGCCAGACCACCGCGACAGCACCAGATCACGCTCGTCGGGATCCAGTAACGCCAGATCACCCACCACCGCCGACGCATCCGTCACGACGGCTTCGATCACCCGTGTGAACCAGGTGACGAAGCGCTCGATGGTGGCCCGGTCATACAGGTCCGTGGCATAGGTGACGACCCCGGCGGCCATCGGCGCGGTCGGGTCCTCGGAGGGCACCTCCCGCAGATCGACATCCAGATCGAATTTGGCGGTGCGGCTGTCCACCGCCAGTGGCTCGACGGTGACCCCGTCGAGCGCCACCTCGGGGCGCACATTGTTCTGGAACGCCAGGGCCACCTGGAATAGCGGATGATGCGCCGTGGAGCGCACGGGGTTGAGTTGCTCGACCAGCCGCTCGAACGGCACATCCTGGTTGCTGTAGGCGTCCAGCGCCTTCTGGCGCACCTGCTCGAGCACATCGCTGAACCGCTGTGCAGAGTTGACACCGACCCGCAGCACCCAGGTGTTGACGAAGAACCCGACCAGCTCATCGAGCGCCGCATCCATCCGTCCGGCGATCGGGGTGCCCATCGTCACGCCCTCGCCGGCCCCGGCCCGGTGCAACACCACCACCATGGCCGCCTGCAACACCATCGAGGCGGTCGCGTTATGCGCCGCCGCCAACGCCTTGATCCCCGCCCACAGTCTCGGGTCGAGGTGCATGTCCACGGCATCACCGCGGTAGCTGGGCACCGGCGGGCGCGCCCGGTCCGCCGGCAGCGACACCACCTCGGGCAGATCAGCCAACTCCTGCCGCCAATAAGCCAACTGCCCGGCGATCACGCTGTCGGGATCAGACTCGACGCCCAACCAATCCCGTTGCCAGAGCGTGTAATCGGCGTACTGCACCGGCAATGGCGCCCACTGCGGGGCCTGGCCCCGCCGCCGCGCCAGATAGGCCTGGCCGATGTCCCTGGCCATCGGCGCCAGTGACCACCCGTCAAAAGCGATGTGGTGCACCACAATCCCCACGACATGCTGTCCGGGGCCCACCGCATAGATCTGCGCACGAATCGGGATCTCGGTCGCCAGATCGAACCGGTACCCCGCCAGCGCCACCAATTCGCCGATCAGATCCTGCTCCGGCAATGACACCACTGCTGGGCCCCCGCGCCGCCACATCCCGGCCTCGGCCGGCAGCACCTGCTGGAACGGCACACCGTCGATGTCGGGAAATATGGTGCGCAGCGCCTCGTGGCGGGCGATCACATCATCGACGGCCGCCGTCAACGCCTCGACATCCAGCGCCCCGCTGATCCGGAACGCGGTCGGCATGTTGTAGGTCGCCACCCCGCCCTCGAACCGGTCAAGGAACCACAACCGGCTCTGCGCATACGACAACGGCACCATCGTCGGCCGCGCGCCGGCCACCAACGGCTTGCGCCCTTCCCCGTCCAAGCCGATACGGGGCGCCAACTGGGCGACGGTGGGCGATTCGAACACGGTGCGCACCGCAAGGCCGGCGTCGAGGGTCTTGTTGATCGCGGCGATGACCCGCATCGCCGAGAGCGAATCGCCGCCCAAATCAAAGAAGGAGTCGTCGATCCCGACCCGCTCGAGGCCGAGTACCTGGGCGTAGATGTTGGCCAGGATCTCCTCGGTGGGGGTGCTCGGGGCGCGGTAGCGATCGCCCTCGGTGTATTCGGGTGCCGGCAGGGCCCGGGTGTCCAGTTTGCCGTTGACCGTCAGCGGCAGCGCGTCGATCACCACCACCGCCGCCGGAACCATGTAGGCGGGGAGCCGCTGACCCAACCGGGCCCGAACAACGGCCGGGTCAGCGGCTCCAGTGATATAGCCGATCAGGCGCTTGTCACCGGGGCGGTCCTCGCGGGCGATCACGGCCGCCTGCTCCACCCCGTCGAGTGCGGCCAGCGCCGTGCGGATTTCGCCGAGTTCAATGCGGTACCCGCGGACCTTGACCTGCTCGTCGGCACGCCCCAGGTAATCCAGCTGCCCGTCGGCGCCCCAACACACCAGGTCCCCGGTGCGATACATCCGTTGGCCCGGCGCTCCGGCGCCGCCGAACGGGCAGGCCACGAACCGCGACGCGGTCAGACCCGCCCGGCCCAAGTATCCGTACGCCAGCCCGCCGCCGGCCACATACAACTCCCCGACCACCCCGACCGGCACCGGACGCAACGACGCATCCAGCACAAAGAAGCCAAGATGCACCAACGGCACCCCGATGGGGCTGACACTGCGGTCGACGTCGACGACGCTGATCTCGCGGAACGAGGCATGCACCGTCGTTTCGGTGATGCCATACATGTTGATAAGCCGCGGTGATCGGCGGTGGCGGTCCAACCAGGTTCCCAGGCGCTGGGGTTCGAGCGCCTCGCCGCCGAACACCACCGTCTCCAGCCTCAGCTGAGGTCCCAGCTCGGGTGCGCGCGCTTCGGCGGTTTGCAGCGCATAAAACGCCGACGGCGTCTGACTCAATACGCTGACCTGTTCGGCGATCAGCAACGCGTGCAGGTCTTCGGGTGAGCGTGTCACGGACTCGGGCACCACCACCAGCCGCCCACCGTGCAACAGCGCACCGAAGATCTCCCACACCGAGTAGTCGAAGGCCAGCGAATGGCACTGCGTCCACACCTGCTCTGGCGACAGTTCCAGGTCGGCGCTCAGCGCCGTCAGCAGCCGGGTCACGTTGTGATGGGCGACGGCCACCCCCTTGGGCACCCCGGTGGTGCCGGAGGTGTAAATCAGGTAAGCGATCTCGTCGGGGGCCGGCGCCGGCAGGCTCGTGCACGAGCAACCGGAAATGCGCGGGTCTCCGACGTCGACAACCGGCAGGCCACAGCCGTCGAACCGGTCGGCCAGTCCATTGGTGGTGATCGCGGCGATCGGTGCGGAGTCGGCGACCATGAACTCCATCCGCTCGGTCGGATGCGCCGGATCGATCGGCAGATACGCCGCCCCGGTCTTGAGCACCGCCATCACCGCCAGGACCGCCTCGGCCGACCGCGGCAACAGCAGCGCCACACACTCCCCCGGGCCGGCGCCCAGGGCGACCAGCAGATGCGCCAACCGGTTCGACGCCTCATCGAGCTCTCGGTAGGTGCTCGAGTGACCTTCGAAGGTCACCGCCAGCGCTTCGGGCGCGCGCGCGACCTGAGCGGCGAACACCGCCGGAATGGACGCCGCGGTTGGGACCGTCCGGGCCAACACCGCCCGGTTACCGGTCTTGTCCAGGTGGGCGTGCTCGGCGGCATCCAGCACATCCATCGACGACAACCGCCGGGTGGGATCGGCGGTCATGGCCGCCAATACCCGCTGCAGGCGCTCGATCAACGCCTCGATGCTGGCCGCGTCGAACACATCGGTGCGAAACTCGACATCCCCGGCGATCCCGGCGGGGTCACCGGCCTCGGTGAACCGTTCGGCCAGCGTGAATGTCAGATCCATGCGTGCCGACTGAGTGGCCACTGGCAAACGCGTGACCTGTAGATCGCCCAGGTCCAGCCCGGCGGCGGGGTCGCTGGTGTGCCCGGGGAAGTTCTGCCAGGCCAACACCACCTGCACCAACGGGTGATGGGCCAGGCTTCGGGTCGGGTTGAGCCGCTCCACCAGCACCTCGAAGGGCACGTCCTGGTGCTCGTAGGCGGCGACGCTGCGCGCCCGCACGTGCGCGAGCACATCGGCCACGGTGGGATCGCCGGCCACATCGACGCGCAGCACCAGGGTGTTGATGAAAAACCCGACCAGCTCGTCGAGCGCTGGGTCGCGCCGCCCGGCGATCGCGAATCCGACCGCCACATCACTGCTGGCGCTGAGCTTGGCCAGCAGCACCGCCAGGGCGGCCTGGATCACCATGAACTTGGTCGCGTTGTGCTCGCGGGCCACCTGTGCAATCCGCTGCTGCAGCTCGGCTGGCAAATCCACGACCACGCTGGCGCCGCGGTAATCGGCCACCGGCGGATAAGGTCGGTCGGTG
>NZ_JAEKMI010000092.1 GCF_020217485.1 Mycobacterium sp. WUMAC-067
CCGCGCCGGCCGCCGCGACCCGAAAGTCCATGGCCATCAGGACAAGTCCAACAATTGGGCCGAGCAAGATGCCGGCGTGATTGAAAATATTGAACATCGCGAACGCCTCGACACGGCGGACGCCGACGTCGGCGGCCAGATACGCGCGAATCGCTGGGTTGAACAATGCACCGGCGAAACCGGTAGCCGCGGCGGCGATCAACACGGCGGGCAAGGACTGGCCCGCCACCAGTAACGCGAACCCGCCGGTGCGCAGTAGACATCCGGCCACGATCAGCCACTTGTAGCCCAGCCGATCGGCCAACGTGCCCCCCACGATGAACATGCCCAGCTCAGAGAAATCCCTGGTACCCAGGACCAGCCCGACAGCCCACGCCGCCAGCGCGAGCGGGCCGGCCAGGTAGCCGGCCAGATAGGGCATCAGCATGTAGAAACCGACGTTGATGCCGAACTGATTGATCAGCAGAATCCGGCTGGGCTTGTCGAACCCGCGGAACCGCGCCACAAAACCCACTGACCGCACCCTATACGTCAACCCCCGCTATCAAAACGCAGACGCCGGTCAGACTGCTTGCGGCAGATCCTTACGGAACCGTCGCAGCAGCAGCGCCGCCGTCGCGGCGAAGCCGGTGCTGAGCCCGATCCACACTCCGGCCCCATGCAATTGCGCCGGGAACGCCAGGAGCAACATGGCGGGCAGGCCAACCAACCAATACCCGATCGTGGTTGCTCGCAATCCGGCTTTGGTGTTGCCGATGCCCCGCAGCAGTCCCACGGCGATGTTTTGGGTGAAGTCCACGATTTGCTGGATTATCGCGAAGAAGAGGAAGAATTTGGCGATCACCATAGTGGCCGAATCGGCGGGGTCTAAAAATGGCCGTAAAACCCAGTAGGGTGCTACCACGTAGAGCAGTCCGAGCGCCACTGTGCTAGTTACCCCAAGAAGAAGCGCGACGACCGCTATCTGCTCGGCCTGCCCTTTATCACCTTTGCCGGTCGCACGGCTGATGAGGATGGATGATCCATGGGATAAGCCGATGCTGATTTGGAAGGCGATGCGGGTCAGCTGAGTCACCACATTGTGCGCGGCCAGCACGATCGGGCCGAAGGTTCCCATCACCACGGCGGCGAGCGACGTGATCCCGGCTTCCGAGCCGTACGTCAAAGAAATAGGCACTCCCAACCGCAGAATGTGGCGGGCCATTCCAGCGTCGGCATTCCAGCCGTCGACCGACAGCAGCGGGGCGAGGTGATTGTCGCGGCGCAGGATGAAATAGAACGCCGCAACGGTGAGTACCTGCACCAGCGTCGTTGCCAGTCCGATGCCCGCCAAGCCCAGCCGGGGGAGGCCCAGCAGCCCGTAGATGAACACCAAATCCAGCGCCGCGTTCAGTGCGATGGAGGCGATGCTGACCGCCAACAGAGGACCGGGGCGGCGCATACCAACGGAGAACTGCCGCAACACATTCAGCCACACCATCGGAAGCAGCCCTGGAGCTAAGGCAATCATCATGGGGCGCGCGAGGGCCAGCACGTCTTTGTCCACCCCGAAAACGGGCAATACATAGCCTAAGGCGATCAGCGCGCCGCCGAGAAGGACAGCCGTCACGGTGGCCACCAAGAAGGCAGATCGGTTGATCTGGCGGATCTCCGTGTGCGCCTTGGTGTCTGGGCGGTCGCTTCCGGAACGTGCCTCCCCTTGAGCGGCTGCAGTGGCGACCAGGTTTCCCACCGCGGTGACTACACCGACGCACATGGTGCGCATCAGGTTGTATAGGATCGCGGCTAGCCCACCGGCGGCGATGGCTTGCACCCCGATCAGTCCCATCATGGCCAAATCGGTGGTGGTCAAAGCAACTTGGGCGAATTGCACACCCGCGATGGGTGCCGCCAAAGCGGTGAGCTGCCGGCCGGTGCGCATCAGCGGAGCAAGCCGCACCCGGCGGTTTTCACCCACGGGCGCCTGGCTCACAAGCGATCACCGTTCTGGTCGGGGCGCCAGCGAAACCGGCCCTCGTCGTCACAAGTCACCTCGAGTTTCGGCGGCAAGGGGAGTCCATGGAACTCGGATTCGTTCTTGTCCATCTGGTAGCCAGCGGTGTTGGGGTAGATCAGCAGGTCACCATAACGCGGCTGCCGCGGTAGCTCCACTTTTCGCCAGGTCAGCATGTCATAGTCCAGGCAGCTAGCCCCGCCGACGCAGCATCGGACCGGGCCCGTCGACTGCAGCTCGTCCGAGCTTTCTTGCGGCCACAGCGTCGGATCTGGGAGGAACTCGCTGGATTTCCACTGCTCCGACAAGCTCATGCTCAGCCCGAGAACGGTGATGATCCCGTAGTCGCCGCGCCGCTTGAATCCCTGCACGGGAAAAACGGTGAACCCTGTCCCGTTGAGCAACGCGCGGCCGGGCTCGAGCAGGAGCTTGGTTCCCGTTGTGGCGAACCGGTCGCCGACGGTGCCTTGGCCGCGGGTGTCCTCGCTGGCGAGGATTGCGGCCAACATGTCGGCCCCGGTCGGCTCCTGATGATAGGGGTAGAAGTGGGTGAACGTCTTGCCGGCGTGAAAGTCGCTTTCGGTGCTGTCGCGCAAGAACCGGTCCCACGTCTCGCCGTCGAGATAGCTCACTGCGAATCCGCCGCCGATAGAAATGGACGTTGCCGCCAGCCCTTGCGCACGTGCCTCAACGACACGGTCAACCAGCTGGGCCGCCAGCTGCGCCCGTGGCGCGACCTCGTATCCGTTGAGGTGAAACGAGAATCCTTCCATGGACACACGCGACCGCTGCCTGGCGCATTGTTGTAGCGCGGCATCCAATTCTGTGGGGTCCAGACCAAATCTGCTCTGCGGGTTCACCTCCGGAAGCACCCGCAACAAGATCCGGACGCTCTCGCCGCGATGGACCAGCGCGATAACCCTGTCGAGCTCGTCGAGGGCGTCCACTGCGATCAAGCAACCGTGGCGGGCAGCTAGCCAGAGCAGATGTTCGCTTTTGGCGGGCCCGGTGACCACGATGTCTGAACCGCGCACACCGCAACTAAGCGCATGAACCAATTCCGGGGCGCTGGCTGCATCGACACCTGCGCCGACCTGCGCGCAGACGCGCAACCAGCACCCCGCCTTGTTGGCTTTCTTGGCGAAAAATACTTGCCCTTCCACGCCCGCCGAGTCGAGCACATCGGTAAACGCCTTCAGGTTTCGGGCGAACTGCGGCGCGAACAGCACGTGAAACGGGCCTCCGACCGCATGAGCCATATCGGCTACCAACGAACGATCAGATATGACTTCGCGGAACCATTCCGGCTCGACCGCCGGCAGCGACAAGGGCATCTGTGCTAGCTCCACAGCCTGATTTCCTGTCCGCGTCCACGAGCGATCGCTTGGGCGGCCAGTTCGTGCGCCACGGGGATGTCGGTGATGGCCATGCCGCTATTGAAAACGAAGACCCGGTCATCCTTGTCTCGCCTGCCCGGTGCTTGTCCGGCGAGGATGTCGGGAAGCTCGGCGTCCAAGCGTAACGAGCCGTTCTCGTCGGCGAAGCGGGTGCCCGTCACCGCCAGTTGGCCCGCGCTCGTCGCGACGGCGTAGTCGGCGTCGCGCAGCGAGGACGAGTGCACGCCGGTCCCGTTGACCGAGACGAACAGCGCCCCTGGCTTGAGCCAGCTGGTGCGGAACTTGACCTCAGTGGCCGGGCCAGCCGACGTCGCGACCAGAACATCGGCTTCGTTGGCGGCTTTCTCGGGGTCGGTGACGACTTCGATGTCTCGGTCGGGGTGCTGCTCGCGGACATACGCGCGCACGGCGGCGATGCCATCCGGATGGGTGCCGAACAACAGCAGCCGATCCAAGTCCGGCAGAGCAGTCCACAGGAACGGAAAGGTGTATCGGCCTTGAGCGCCCGAACCGGTCACCAGCGCGGTGCGAGCCCCCGGCGGTGCGCATGCGCCCGCGATCAGCGCGGTGTTGGCGGCCGTTCGTAGCGCGGTCACTCGGAAGCAGTCCATAAACGCTATCGGCAAACCCGCCTTATCGTCGTAGAGCGTAATGGTGATGTATTCTTTTTTCCCGTCGTCGTTTTGCATATAATAATCTTTAAACGCCGTGATTTGTGAACCGCCGTCATAGCCGGGCATCGCATAGGCAGCCGAATCCCGGTACGGCGAGCGCATCATGATTTTGGCCGGCGCCCGAGATGAACCATCGGCCACTCGCAGATAAGCGCCCCTGACCAGCTCCATTACCTCACTGGGACTGATCGCAATGTCGGCGATATCGCTGCGTGTTAGCACGCGCAGTGCAACGTCCTCGCGGTCCAGAATCTGCTGTACCGGTTGGCTGCCTGTTGCTGCAGAAACCATTACTGTATTACGTCCTCTCGTATTTTTCATCCAGTGCAGTGACCCAATGGGGTTCCTGCTCGTGCAATTCGTGCAGCGGGGCTATGCAGGAATCTTCACCTCGACTGAGCCATTTCCTCCCTGTATCCCCGCAGCCGCCTTCCGGATCGGTACTGCCCCGCGCAGCAGTGTGGGGTTGGTGATGGTGGTGGTGCGGGTCCAGGAGGTGATGACGTGTTGGTTGGGGTCGATGAGGGTGGTGGGGTGGGGAGTGGGTTGCCAGCCCAGGAGTTGGTGTTGGTGGCAGTAATCGTCGTTGTAGATGGTGTCGAAGTAGCGTTGCGGTCCGTCGGGAAACACCGCGGCAATCCGGGTGTCTTTGGGATAGGTGCGTGCGGCCCAACCGGCGACCAGCGCCACGGCCCCCACGCTCCAGCCGCCGCTGGCGAACTGGCTGGCCGCCAAAGTGCGAGCCGCCCAGACGGCTTCGGCCGGGGCCACCCAGTGGACTTCGTTGAAGGCGGGGTAGTCGATGTTGGCCGGGTGGATGCTGGAGCCCAGCCCGCGCATGAGCCGGGTGGTGGCCGGTTGGCCGAAAATCGTCGAGCCGATGGTGTCGACCCCGATCAGTTTCATGTCGGGGTTGAATCGGCGCAGCACCCGCGCCACACCGGCGGAGTGTCCGCCGGTGCCCACCGAGCAGACCAGCACATCGACGTTTCCGAGCTGGTCCATGAGCTCCAACCCCAGCGACTGGTAGCCGGTGATGTTGTCGGGGTTGCTGTATTGGTCGGGGCACCAGGCCCCCGGCTCGGCGGCCAGGACTTGGGCGACGCGGTCTTTGCGGGCTTGTTGCCAGCCCCCGATCGGGTGGGGTTCGGTGACCAGGTCGATCTGGGCGCCGTAGGCGGCCAGCATGTGGCGCACGATGGGTTCCATGCCGGTGTCGGTGACCACGGTGACCGGATGCCCGTAGGCCTGGCCGGCCAGCGCCAGGCCCAATCCCAGGCTGCCGCTGGTGGAATCCACGATGCGGGCTCCGGGTGTGAGTTCGCCGCGGGCGCGGGCGGCTTCGACCATGTGCAGGGCGGGGCGGTCTTTCATGCTGCCGCCGGGGTTGAACCCCTCCAACTTGGCCCAAAACCCGCGATCGGGTGGGGTCAGCGGGGCCGAGATCCGCAGCAGGGGCGTGTTGCCCACCAGGGCGGCGGGTCGCCGGGAGGTGGCGGGGGCGGGGGGTGCGCAGTCCCGCGGCTTGATGACCTTCAGTGCCGCAACGGGATGAACGCCTGTGTTGTCGAAAGGCAGAATTTCAGCCATGGGATTCGTCGCTTTCACGCGGAAGCCGCGAATATCGGTGCGCGGCACATGGTGATAGGGGTCAACGATCGCCGGCCGCCGCCGCAAAGGGCAGAAACGGCCTGGCGCTGACCAGTCAGCGACGAGACAGGCAGAACCGGGTCAAGACGTCTTGACCGGTAACAGAAAAAGCCGGGGTACGGGGCGGGCCCCGCCCGGCGGGCAGCCCAAACCGGGCCGGCCCAGCGGTCAGGGCCACGGCCAGCACCGCACCCAACACCGCCAGCGTCACCAGCGCGGCACCCGAGCGGGGCAGCACCGCTGTGGTGAACTGCTCATGATGGCCGCCCGAGGACCCCTTGCCCACATGCGGATGATCGACATTAACGGTGAACTCGCCACCCAGCGAAGCCACCAACGCGTGCGCTGGATGGGCTAGCGAAGACTGGGGATGCCCCATGATGCTGTGGGCGCCGATCAGCACCCCCCACATCGCCAACCACGCCGCAGCCCCCACCGCCACCGCATACCGCAGCCGTGGCGTTCCGCTAGCGCTGGCCAATCTCATAACACCCCGACCGTAGCACCGCCGGTCGCGGCCATTCCCGCTCCAAATCGAGTCGACGCCTGGCCGAGACCTGTCCGTGATCGATACCCCTTCAGCCGCCGGTGGGGGTCGGCCGAAGGCCCGAACGAAGGCAGGGGAAAGTCCACACCAACGACGATACGGTCTGTACCCCGTACCCGCAAAGGGTAGTGCGGCTCCAACTTCGCGTGTCGGTGTCGAGAGGGTCCCGCACTCACTGTAATAGCCATGCGGCTGACAGAACGTTGCCCCTGACGTGCGGGGCCACACGAGCCGGAATCGGGCACCGGTCCCGGTGCGCCCTCTAACGGGCGAACGCCCGTCGGGCGCGATACGGCATGCTACGTGCCATAATGAGGCCCATCAGCACTCGCATTTCCGCGATCCTGGCACCGCTTCCACGACACCGACGCCATTGCGATGGCTGACCCTCGTCACCACGCAGTAGGCGCGGGTCCCCGATGACCACGACGCTGGGAGGATAGATGACAACCCCACTCGGATATTCGGCGCAGAAGGACAACTACGCCAAGCGACTGCGCCGCATCGAGGGCCAAGTCCGCGGCATCGCGAAGATGATCGAGGACGACAAGTATTGCATCGACGTTCTCACCCAGATCAGCGCCGCCAGCAGCGCCTTACGGTCAGTTGCGCTGAATCTGCTCGACGAGCACCTTGACCACTGCCTGACCCGCGCCGCCGCGGAGGGCGGCGACCAGGCCCACGCGAAATTGGCCGAAGCGTCCGCCGCAATCGCACGACTTGTTCGCTCTTGATCGCTGCACGCATGAATACATCCGCTGCCAGGTGGAGCTCACACGACGCAGTGAGACGAACGGCTGCGACAACCCGCGGGCAGCCGTCACACCTCGCGCAAGCACACGTCGCTCAACCCTTCGCGAGGGATTAAGCGCCGGGTTACGAACACACGGCATGGGCCTGGATCAGGTTGGCAGCAGGCGCATTCTCTGTTCGTCGAATTCCTGCTGTGTCAGGATTCCGGCGTCGCGTAGCGATGCCAGCTCGCGCAGCTCGGCAGCGATGTTGATCGCTCCGACCGGCGAAACTTGCGGGGCGATTGCTGGGGCGTTTGCCTTGTCCTTCTTGTTCGGGTCGCGCGGGGCCTTCGCGGTGTCGGGCCGGCTTCGCTCCCGACCCAT
>NZ_JAEKMI010000093.1 GCF_020217485.1 Mycobacterium sp. WUMAC-067
CGGGTCGGTCACAGCCAATTGGACCGCAGCGCGGCTAGTTCGCCGACCAGGAGATCGGCAACGACAAATAGCCCCGGATCGGGCCCGACCGCAGGCGCTGCGCGCGGCCCAAGTCGACTTCCCAGTTGGGCACGCGGGCCAGCAAGGCGCGCAACGCGATCCGGGCCTCCATCCGGGCCAAGGACGCACCGAGACAGAAGTGAATGCCTCGGCCGAATGCCACTTGGTGTTCGGGTTTGCGCCCGATGTCAAACACGTCGGGATCAGCGAACACGCGTTCGTCACGATTAGCCGAGCCGAACAACAACAGCACCGAATCACCCGCCGACATTGTGACGCCATGCACTGTCACGTCGCGGGTCAACGTTCGCGAAAGTCCTTGAGCCGGTGAGTCATACCGCAGCAGCTCCTCAACAGCTGCCCCGAGCAAGCTCTCATCGCCAGCCAGCCGGTGGCGGGTGTCGCGATAGTCGGCCAGTACCACCGCGGCGTTGGCCAGCAGATTCGACGTCGTCTCATGACCGGCGATCAGCAGCAGCAAGCAAAAGCCAAGCAGTTCGTCGTCACTAAGGTGCTTTCCGTCGATCTCGGCACACACCAACGCTGACATCAAATCGTCGCGCGGTTGGCCGCGGCGGTCGGCGAGGAAATCGGTGAAGTAGCCATAGATCGCGGCCGCGGCTGCCAAAGCCTCGCCGGTCTCGCCGTGGGTGGGATTGGACTGCACCAACGCGTTCGACCATCGCCGAAATTGTGTACGGTCCTCGCGCGGCACACCGAGCAAATCAGCGATCACCATCGCCGGTAGTACAGCTGCGAAGTCGGCGACGAAATCGGCCGAACTGGCTTCCTGGATCAGGCCGGCCGTCAACTGATCAGCGAGGTCCTCGATCGCGCACGTCAGCGCCGCGATTCGTCGCGGGGTGAAGGCCTTGCTAACCAATGCCCGCAGCTGATCGTGTCGCGGGGGATCCATCAAAATCATCATCGGCAGCAGCGATTCGCGAAAAGTCGAGCCCGGTGGAGTCGGAAATACTCCGTCGACCGACGAGTAGCTGTGATGGTCAAGCAGCGCGCTGATGACATCCGCGTGGCGACTAAGTACCCAGGTGTTGGTATCGGCGGCGTGATAGACCGGTGCCGCGTCGCGTAGCTGCCGGTAGACGGGGTAGGGGTCGTCCTGAATTTCCGCGTCAAAGGGATCGTAGCGAAGTTGTACCGTCGACATAGCGTCTCCTGCCACATTGCAGAACGTCGGTTTAGACTGAGAGTTTAAACCGAGGGGAGGACTTTATGCGGAAGATTCCCGCTCAGATTGCCGACCGGTTGCCTGCCGCGGCCGAACTCTTCGCCGAGCGCGGGCTCAACGACACAAAGATCGAAGACGTCGCCGCGACCACGGGCATCGCCAAGGCCACGCTCTACTACTACTTCGCCGGCAAAGAAGAAATACTCGCCTTCCTCCTCGAAGACGCCCTACAACACGTCGCGCACGAGGTCACCGCGATCGTCGAGGCAGACGGCGCCGCCGCCCAACGCCTGCACGACGTCATCAGTGCCCAACTGCGCGTGATGGCCCAGCGGCCCGCTGTCTGTCGCGCCCTCATAGGAGAACTGGGCCGCGCCGCCCGCATGCCCGCCATCGCCAACATGATCAGCACCGCCTACTTCGAACCCGTCGAGACCTTGCTTCGCGCGGGCGCTAACGACCGTTCACTCGAGGCTCTCGACAACCCCAGAGCTGCCGCCATCGCGCTATTCGGTGCAGTCACCACCAGCGCACTGACCTACCTAATCACCGACGATACGCTCGACGAAGATCTAATCGCACGAACAATCCACGACGTCGTGTTTACCGGCATACGGCCACGCTAGCTCCCCCCGCAGACCAATCTGCGACCACGCCTGTGCTCGATAGTCAACGACTTTGAGCATTTCTGAACATCTCCTACCCCAACAGCTCACCCCCAGAACGCCCGCGTCCGATGGAGGTGCGCGGCCGGCGAGATCCGGGCACCTGACCAGTGCAGCCAGAACGTCGGACCCGAAAACCGCTAGCCCACCACGGCAATACCGCAGGTTTCGAATACGACCACTCCACCAGCACAGTGCCAACACACGACTTACACACCGCCCCTTGGTGTTTCGTGCACTGTGCAAAGTCTCGATGGTCGTCGCACACCAACCATGCGCCCGCACACGACGGGTCAAGTAGCCCGTGGCCGCGGGCAAAATTAGCGTCAGACGGGGGACTTGCCAGGGCTACGGAGGCGTGGCACAGCCTCGAAGCATCCAGGTCTCGAATGGCTCCGCCGGGCGGCGGCCGCAATAGTCAGATATGGCCAATCCGACCCGCGTCTCGGCAACGTGGGATGTCCACATCGCGATATTCGGTATCGCCGGTGGATCCTCACCCGAAGGCTGTCCCCGACGGCCTTCCGTTGTGTGGGCCACAGCCGCGAACCTCCGCGACCGGGCTTCCTTGGAGGCGCCGGGGGAGACCTCGACGTGATGGACGCTCTACGTCTTGACGTCGGGATCGTCTGTGTCACGCTGCGGGTTGGAAAGTCCTGGCGCGGGTGTATTTGATTGAGCTGCTGGCGGATTCGCCCCAGTCGTGCCAGTACCAGCAGTGCCAGGCGCCTTTTTCGTAGTGGTGTCTGCTTCGGGTTCAATCGGGTCGCGCAGATCGATCATTTCGGTGCCAGCCTGGGGAGATATGGTCTTGGTCGTCCAGGTGGACTTGACCCTCGACGATTTGCCTTTGTGTTCGACGTGTACCTCGATGGCATCGGTTGCACTCGCCCCGCTGGTGAGTGTGAAGTAGACGCGAATCTTGGCTTTGCCGCCATCGAAGTTGATTGGCCCGGCACCAGTTTTGGAACGTCCGATTAATGGCAGCTTGGTGTTGGTGCCAGCTGCCATGAGTTCAACCGAATCGACTTGCGCGGCCCCGCTTCCCTCCTTGGCGAGGACGACTTCCACGAACCCGGTCTTGTCGAATTCGCTTGTCACCGTGATGTTGGCGCGGTTCTGACGGATGTAGAGGACGACCGGCACGCCGATTGCGGCCCCCAACGTGGCGGCGGCAATGATGACGCCCCAAATAATCCAGTCGATGCCGAACATCAGGGACACCCGCACGGAAATGACTGTGCGCCCGTTATGGGGTCCACCTCGATGCCTCTATGACACACCTCGCTGCACCCGACCACCTTGCATTGCAAGAGGCCGTTGAAGAATCGTCTGAGATGGCAGCGGTCGTCGTTGTCCTCCCACACGACCTCATACGGGCCCCTCGACGCAGTGCCCACGCGAAAATCGATCGCACCCTCGTCGTCATTGCGCGTGGCTCGATAGAACGACACCGCTTCAGGGTGACCCGGATCCGGGGTCAACAGGTAGTCACCGTTGACCAGCGGAACCGCCGTGTGCCAGATGGCCGCGATGCGCTCGCCCTGACCCCGCTCAACGATGCCCAGACCTGAGCGCGCCTGAGCCCACGATTCTGCGGTGAAAGACAATACGGTAGGGGTGTGGAGCGACGGATGATCCGCATCCGAGAACACGATATCTTGTAGCGAGGGTTCTTCCGCTAGACGCTGCGCGAGCTCGACACTCTCTTCGTCTTGAGCCAATTCATTTCGCACTCTTGGATCTAGCGGTGGCACGATCCCGGCGAGTTCGAGCACGAATGCTGCCATTGTTGCCGGCCACGCCGGCATGCCTACCCCCGTCATGGCACAAACGATAGGGCGATCGCCGCAGCATGGGGCGCATTTCGGCATTTTCGCAGCGGTGGTCAATTTCATTGATCAACGCTGCGCCCCTCGCGGTCCGCGGTGTCGGCGGACGGTGGCTACGGTCTCCACCTTGTCGTAGGGAGACGTTCCCAGGTCGCTGCTTCGACGAGGCCCACCGTGATGAGGAAGGGCACGAACATGCGTTGTTGGGCTTCGGGTTGGCGGGCCAAAGCAGGCTCCAATCCCCCGGCGGGGGAGCGGCTGCGCAGTAGGACCACAGGCAGGAGCGTTTGCTGGAAACGCCCGCCCGCTCGACCGCTCGCCCGGTTATCGGCCCTAGGAATTGACTCATCGAGTGAATCACAATGCGTTAGTGCCACACTCGCTGCATCACGTCGAAACCGGTTGCAAGAGCGTGCGATGCGTATGGCGGCGGATTATCGGGAATGTATAGTGGCGCTCGACTACGTTGAAGTACAACCGATTGCGCTATATGCGGTAGTTAACCAACAGTCGACGGGTTCCTGAGCCACCGAGTGGTGTGCGCCAGCCCGTCGAGTGCCTGGACCAGCTGTTGTGGGCGTGTCCCTGCTGCAAAACCCGCGAATGAAGTGGCATCATCTTTGCCGACTGGATAACTGATCAGCTGATGATTCTTCACTGTGGGTGAAGTTGAGGAGGCGTGGGTTGGCTCTGGCTGTCGTGCGGGACCTGAGGGAGCAGCGGGCACCGGCGACCGAGGATGAGCTCGCCGGCTTCGAGACCGATGTGCTGGCCGGATTCGTCCTTGCCCGGGCATCGGCCGGGTTGGTCGACTCGACCATCCGCAACGACGTGAATCACCTTGAGCTGATCCGGGACTGGTTCGGTCGGCCGCTGTGGGAGATCCAGCCTGCTGACGCCGACACCTACTTCGGCAAGGTGCTGCGTGATGCCCGGGCGTCGACTCGGACCGGGCGGGCGGCCGCGCTGACGGTGTACTTTCAGTTCCTCGAACTGCGTCACAAGGTCGAGTTGCACAATCTCAGCGGCCGGGTCATCGAGTGCCCGCTCGATGAGATCAACCGACCGCGGGCGTGGGTGGATCCGCAGCTGCGCATCCCGCCGACCGCCGACGAGGTGGAGCAGCTGTTCGCGGGGTGGCGCGGGGAGCTGGTCACCTGCCGCAAGTTCGCCCCGACCGCCCGAAACTACGCCGTGGCTCGCCTGGTGGCCGATGTCGGATTGCGGATCAACGAGGCGCGGATGCTCGACCTGGATGACGTGCGCTGGGAGCTGGGCCGGTTCGGCAAGCTGAACGTCCGTCATGGCAAGGGATCTCGTCGCAAAGGTCCCAAGCCGCGGGTAGTGCCACTGATCAACGGCGCCGACCGCAGCCTGCAGTGGTTCATCGAAGACGTGCTGGGCCTGTTCGATGTCGACCCGAAAAACCATGCTGCGCCGCTGTTTCCGTCCGAACGCAAGAACATCGACGGGACGTGTATGCGCGCGACCGCCGACGTCTATCGCCGCGCCCTGGCCGAGGCCACCGACCGATATCTGCCGAGGTGGTCGGGGAAGCTGACACCGCATGTGCTGCGGCATTTCTGCGCATCCCAGCTTTATCTGGCCGGTATGAACCTATTCGCGATCCAGGAACTATTAGGTCACGCCTGGACGGGCACAACGGCTCGGTATATCCACGTGCACGCCACCCACGTCGAAGATGCCTGGGTCACCGGGCAACGCCGGGTCGCCGATCGATGGAAAGGACTCGCTCGATGAAATGGAACCTGCGATTGGCCGCGGCCAATCGCGGCATCTGGAAGGCCAGCGAACTCCAGCGGATGCTCGCCGACCGCGGTCTGGTCATCAGCGCCGGCAAGATGTCGGGCCTGTGGTCGGGCAACCCCAACGCCATCAAACTGAACGACCTGGACGTCATCTGCGCCGTCCTCGGCTGCGGGGTCGACGAGTTGCTGATTCCCGAACCCGAAACCGTGGCAGCGGCCACGCCCGTCACCGACGACGAGTCAGCGGCGGTCGGTGAGGCCCGGTCGGTCACGCCGCGCACTCGCGCCGGCAGGTCGCTGCCGCCGCGATGAACTGCCTGCACTGCGGGACTGCGCTGCCTGCCAACAGTCGCCGCGACCAAAAATACTGCGGCAGAAGCTGTTCAAGAAGAGCGTCCTACCAACGCAGAAAGGCGGGACTGCCTGCTCGCCCGCCCCGGCGGCATCCAGCCTTGGAATCCGACGACCCCGTGCTCGCGGCCGCCGCGATACACGCCCGGGAACTCGGTGCCGCCCACGATTGGTGCGGTGAGACCACAAACCGATGCCTCGACGCCCTGCTCACCCTTCTGGCCGGTCGGCCCACCGGTGATCGCGTGCCGCTCACCGAGGTTCGAACCCGGCCGCATCGGCTCGCGTCCCGTCGCAGGCTCGTCGAAATCCTATCCCACTTCGACCTGCTGAAAGACGACACCGAACCTCCGATCCGTGCCTGGATCGACCGCGTCACCGCGGAACTTCCGCCAGGATTCGCCGAGCCGGCCCACCACTGGCTCCTTACCCTGTTGGTCGGCGGCGCACGTGCTCGCCCACGATCACCGAGGACGCTCTACAGCTACTTCGGCTCGGTCAAGCCCCTTCTCGCGCACTGGTCCACCTCCTACGAGCATCTCAGGGAGGTCACCAGGGCCGACGTCGACGCGGCGCTGCGGCCGTTTCAGGGAAACCAGCGCCACAATCTGATCAAGGCGCTGCGGTCGCTGTTCCGGCACGCCAAGAAGAATGCTCTGGTCTTCAGCAACCCAACAGCGGGTTTGAAGAGCCAACCAGTAGACCAGGACCTCCTGCCCATCACCGATGACGAGGTGCGCTCGATCGAACAGCTCGCCAGCGAACCGCTTGAACGCCTCGTCGTGGCGCTGAGCGTCGAACATGCCTGCCGCACAGCCGTTATACGCAAACTCACGCTCGACGACATCGACCTGCCGAACCGGCGGATCACCCTTGCCGGACACAACCAACGGCTCGGTGAGCTCACCCACATCGCGCTGAACACATGGCTCGACCACCGCCGGGACAGATGGCCCCACACTCCGAACCGGCACGTTCTACTCACGACGAAAACTGCATTGCGCACAACGCCGGTCAGTCAAAAATCGGTGAAACCATCGTTGAGCGACAATGGATTCACGATCGAACGCATCCGTGCCGACCGAATCCTTCACGAAGCGCTGACCGCAGGCCCGGACCCACTGCACCTGTCTCTCGTCTTCGGCATCTCCCACAACACCGCACGGCGCTACACCACCGTGGCCGAACGGCTGCTCAGCGACGAACTCGAGCAGCCGGTAGAACCGTAGTGCCACCCAACGCCGCCAGACTCAGGGCCCGCGAACCCGCCGCAGTTATGAACCTTCACAGCCGAAAGGCCGTGGGTTCCAACTGAAATCGCTTCAATCCGGCTGAACTCACGGGAAACTCACTGGTAACCCGCCATATTCGATTCGGTCGTATTGCCGCTTGACAG
>NZ_JAEKMI010000094.1 GCF_020217485.1 Mycobacterium sp. WUMAC-067
GAGTCTCACTCGCCAACTGCTCTACGTGGCATTAACTCGCGGCCGCATCGAAAACCACATCTATCTATCCACCGCGGAATCCGACCCGCACCGGGTGTTGTCGCCCAAAGCAACTCACCCCGAAACGGCCGTCGATGTCCTGACCAAAACGCTGTCACGCGACGGCGCACAAGTCTCGGCCACCAGTGCCGCACGCGAAGCCCGCGACCCCTTCGTGCGGTTGGGCCCGGCCGCGGCGATGTACTACAACGCCTTGGGCGACGCCGCCCAGGCCCTGGCTTCCCCGGCCCTGCTGGCCCAACTGCACATCACCGCCGATCAGCTCTATCCAGGGTTGACCCGCGCCGAAGCATGGCCAGTGCTCTGCAAACACTTGGCGATCATCGGCGCCGACGGGCGCGACCCGTTCGCCACACTGACCGAGGCCGCCAGCGTAGGCGAGCTTTTCAGTGCCCACGATCCCGCCGCGGTGCTCGACTGGCGCATCGACCCCACCGGCGGACACTCTGCCGGTATCGGGCCGCTGCGCTGGCTGCCCGCCACTCCCACTTTGCTGGCCAACGACCCCGCATGGGAGAACTGCCTGACCGGTCGCGCCGTGCTGGTTGCCGAGCTGGCAGACCAGATCCGTGAAACCGTCACCCACCAATGGACACCGGCGACCGCGCCGGCCTGGGCCAAACCCGTGCTGGCCGCCAACCCCCAACTCGCCGCCGAAATCGCGGTCTTCCGCGCCGCCCACAACGTGGTTGCCGAAGACACCACCCTGCTCGGCCCACCCCAATACGCCGTGCGCGCCCGCACCATCCAAAAACTCCTCGAAAACCGGGCTCAAGCGGTGGTGCGCACCCAAAGCCCGCATGCTCGCCGCTTTGAGCAGCTGATCGACTCCATCGATCCGCGCATCCGCGCCGACGGGTACTGGCCCCAACTGGCCGCCCACCTCGCCCAAGCCGCCACCAGCCGGCCCGACCTGCCCGGCCTCGTTCGCGCGGCCGCCATCCAACGTCCGCTCCCCGACGAGCTGCCCGCCGCCGCGCTGTGGTGGCGTCTTGCCGCCGAACTCACGCCCGCGGCCACCGTCGATGCCCCCCACACCGGCCTGCGCCCTGCCTGGATCGCTGACTTGCACAACGTCTTTGGGTCAGCAACCGCGCAATCCATCGTCGCCGATCCCGCCTGGCCCGGCCTCGTCTCAGCTGTCAATGCCGCCGACCCCACCCGCTGGACCCCCGCCGACCTTCTTCACGTCGCCGCCGAGCACCTGGCCGACGTCGACCCCGACCACACCATCCCCGCCTACCAATACGCCCGCACCATCACCTACACCGTCGACCTGATCGGCGGCCACCACGACCACGCCGACCACCCGCTACCCGAACAACCCCCACTGCACCCCGAGGAAGAAGAACAACTTCCCCCCGACCCCCACGCAACCAGGATTGACATGCCTGCCACCGACCTGTCTACGCAACCGTGGCACCCCGAACTCGTTGAGCCCGACCCGACCAACACCCCGCTTGAGACCGCCGACGAACTCGCCGGCCTGGACTTCGACGACCTCCCCCGCCACCGCGTGGCACCCCCGCCACTGCCGGCCGCTCTGCTTGACCTCACCAGCTTGCGGACCCAATACCAGCAGGCGCTGGCCGACCATCAGGCCCTGCATGCCCGCGCCGCAATTGGTGACGGACCGGCAATGCGCCAAGCCACCCCGCGCATCCGCGAACTGCGCCAGCGCGCCGACGCCGACCGCCCCTACTTGATCGCCGTTCACGACGTGACCGCCGAATGGGCCGACGCCGAAGCCGAATACGAGACAGCGCTAAGCCATGTCGACTGGGCGCGCAACCAGCTCGACGAGCTGCAGGCTCAACCTGACGTCGACCCACTTGACATCGCCTCGGCCAAACTCGATGTCCAACTGCGACTCATGGCACTCCCCGACACTGCGCCCGCCGAGCGCTATCAGGCTGCGCTTCGCGAAGCACTCGCGGCGCGTGCAAAGGCCGCCGGCGGCGCGGACCGCGTCATCAGCGGTGACGACGTCGACAACGTCATCGCCGAAGCACGATCCGAAGACGATCGCGCCGTGCTGGCCGCCCGCCGGCGCTCCAGCCAGCTGCGCCGTGACCTTGACCGCGCAGAACTGGCTGCCGCCGCCGCGTTCGCGGCCGCCGAAACCCGTTCGGCCGAGCACATCACCGCCCAACTCGGCCAACTGGCCATCGAGCTACGCGTGCTCGAAGCCGCCAGCCGCTTCCAACCGCACCGCCCCCTCAGCCTTGCCAACAGTGCCGCCGCCGACCTCTCCCCCGCCATAGCCGCCGCCATCACCAGCACCGCAAGGCTGCCCTTCGCCGTCACGGTCGTGCACGCCCAACCCTCGCCCGAGCGCCGCGCCGCCCTGCACACCCTGCACAGCGCGGCTGCAGCCTCCGAACGAAAGATCCTGTGGTGCAGCCCTACTCGCGAACAAGCCGAGGACGCCGTGACCAACGAGCTCGCCGACACCGCTGCCACCATCACCGAAACCCACGCCACCATCACCAACAAAAAGTCGCAGTCGCCGTTACCCCCCGGCAGTCTCATCATCATCGACGACGCCGCCAGCGCCGACCCTGCAATAATCGCCGACCTCGCCGAACACGCCGCGGCCAACCAGTCCGGCCTTGTCCTGCTCGACACGACCGGCCAAACGTGGCCACCCAAGCCTGCCCAGCGGCTCCTGCGACTCGTCGCCACCGAATTACCCTGGACGACAACCATCGGCGCGCCCCCAACGTCGGCTGTCATCAACCGCGGGACCCCGCCCGACCTCGACCCCGCGCTCACCCAGGCAGGGCGCCTGCACCCAGCCATACTCGACGAGCGACTGCGCGACAGCCTCGCACGCGCCGCCCAGCTCCACGCCACCATCCACGCCGCCTACCAGCGACACCTTGAGGCCACCTGGCTTCGCGAACGCGGCCCCCACGCCAAGCAACAATCTCCAGAAATCGGCATCACCGATGACTGAGTGATCTGCTTAGAACAGGGATCCGTTCCGTTCGGGGTCTCTCGCAGCCAAATTACCGACTCGTCGTCGTCCCCACCGTGCTACGACGCGCGGACGTGGGCAACCGGTTTTGTCGCCGCTCGGCGACGACGCGATAAATAGTTGAGCCAACCACAACCAATTCGGTGTTATACTTGATTTGAGAACAACTATTTCTGGAGGCAACCGTGCGTCTTGGCGGAATATCGGAGGTGGCCGAGGAGCTCGGCGTGAGCACTCAGCGCATCGCGACACTGCGGCAGCGAAACGACTTCCCCGACGCGGTGGGGGAGATTGCGCAGGGCCCTATCTGGGACCTCGATGTTGTCGCTGGATGGAACAGCTCAGGCCTCCGTCAGACCAAGGCCGGCAGGCCGAAGTCGGACGAGAAGACCCGCACGCTGGGTGGGCGATTCCTGCTGGAACACGCTCGGATCGGTGGTGGCGGCTTCGCCGACGTCTTCCGTGCCACCGACCGCAAGACCAGCGAACTGGTCGCCGTCAAAGTGCTGAAGGACACCGTCGCGGTTGACCCCGAAGCCATCAAGAGGTTTCGGCGTGAGCTTCGGCTCCTCGAAGACCTGCACCACCCCAACGTTATTTCGGTGCTTGCCCACGGCGAGACCGACGACGACAACATCTGGTATGCGATGCCGTTGGCGCAGGGCAGCCTGACCGACTACGTCGACACGGTGGGCGGCCAAGCGCGATTGATCGTCGACATCATGCGTCAGATCTGCACGGGGCTCGGTTACGTCCATGATCGGGGCATCTATCACCGAGATCTCAAGCCGGCCAACGTTTTGCGGCTGAGCAACGGCGATTGGGCGGTATCGGATTTCGGGCTTGCCGTTGAGGCCGAGCGGCACACCGACCCGCTGACCTCAACGCTGCGACAAGGGTTGGGCACGTGGGTCTACACAGCACCGGAGCAGTGGCAACGGGCCCGAAGCGCCGACCACCGTTCCGACATCTACGGTCTGGGCAAGATCCTGCAGGAGCTCGTGACTCAGGACTTCCCAGTGAACAACGAGGTGGAGCCCGGCCCGCTGCGACCTGTCATCGAGACCGCGATCGCCAACTCGCCTGATCGCCGTTACCAGTCGATCGAGCACTTCATGAATGCACTCGAGCGTGCTGTTGATGCACACGAGGAATACGTGGCCAACGAGTCGAAGGAAGAGGCAGCGGAGCGCCTGCAGGACCGCATGCGCAGTCCGTCGGTCGCCGACGCGGACTTGATCGAGATGATCGAGTGGGCAGCCGCGTTGGATGAGTCCAGCCACGACGACATGCACGTGCTGACCCGAGTGCTGCCCTGGTGCACTCGAGGGTCCGTCAAATTCCTCTGGAGCGAACAGCGGGGCGCGTTCCAGCGCGTCTACCAGCGGTTCACCGACTTTCTGAGGCATGGGAACTTCTCGTTCGAGTACTGCGACGTGCTGGCTGACTTCACCCGCATTGTCGTGGCCGAGACGAAGGACTCCAGCGTGATGCGGATGAGCGTGGGCGCGCTCGCGTCGCTGGGGCCCCGCCACAACCGGTGGCACGTGCGTGACGTCCTGGTCAAGATCCTGCAGGAGGTCAAGTCTGACGAGATGGCCTCGGCAGCAGTGGAAGCGTTGCGGGCGGCCGACGCCGATGACGTCGAGTGGTCGATCAGCGATTTCGCGATCCGCACGCTGCCCCCCGCGATCCGTAGCGGCGTCGAGAAGCTGCGGCCTCCGAAGAGTTCCGCATCCTGAACCAGATCGCCTTGCCGACAACGTTTTCCACAAAAGGGGTAGCTTTATGAAAATCGACCAGTACGTCACCCTGCGACCCACCGTGACGGGCAATGCGTCCTTGCGCGAGCCGCAGATCGAGGCATACGAAACGCTCACCGGGCACGACTTCGACGCTCCCGAGGGCCGCGAAGTCTCCGTCGTGCTGCCGGTGGGCTGCGGGAAGTCAGGCCTCCTGGCTCTCACGCCGTTCGCCGCACAGTCTCACCGCGCACTGCTGGTCGCACCGAACCTCAAGATCGCCGACCAGCTGCTGAAGGATCTGACACCTAGCGACCCGAAGTTCTTCTACCTTAAGCGCAAAGTGTTGGACTCCGCGCCGTTCCCAGAGCCCGCAGAAATCCGAGGCACGTCGACCAACGTCACCGATCTCGAAGTGGCTGACATCGTGGTGACGAATATTCATCAGCTCCAGCGAGCCGAAAACACCTGGCTTGCAAAGCTTCCTGCCGACTTCTTCGATCTGATCATGTTCGACGAAGGCCATCACAACGTGGCCGAGAGCTGGGACACTCTGCGGCGGCACTTCCCGGACGCACGCATCGTGAACGTGAGCGCCACCCCCGGTCGTGCCGACGGGCGAATCATGGCCGGTGAAATCATCTACAGCTACCCCATCTCTCGCGCGGTGGAGAAGGGATACGTCAAGCGCATCAACGGCTACCGCCTCAACCCGACCACGCTGCACTACGTCCGGCGCCCTGACGACAACACCGAAGTCGAGGTGTCCTTGGAAGAGGTCCGCCGCCTCGGCGAGCGCGACGCAGGCTTCCGGCGCAGCGTCGTGAGCTCAGACGCCACCCTCACCACCATCGCCGAGGCCTCCCGCCAGAAATTGTTCGAGCTGCGGGAAAAGACCGGCGAGGCCAGGCTTAAGATCATTGCGGCGGCGTTGAACATGGAGCACTGCAAACAGGTCGTCGCCAAGTTCCGCGAACTGGGGCTCCGCGCCGACTTCGTTCACAGCCTGATCGAAGGCAAGAGCAAAGCGAACGAGCGAGTTTACCAGCGGTTGGAGAACCACGAACTCGACGTGATCGTACAGGTGCGCAAACTCGGTGAAGGATACGACCACCCGTATCTCAGCGTCGCCGCTGTCTTCAGCATCTTCAACAACCTCAGCCCTTTCATGCAGTTCGTGGGGCGCATCATGCGGGTGATTCCAGATGTTGACCCCTTCGATGCCGTCAACGATGGCGTCGTCGTTTTTCACGTCGGCGGCAACATCACCGGGGTCTGGAACGACTTCCAGGAGTTCGCCGAAGCAGACCAAGAGTTCTTCGCGCAGCTCATCGACGAGACCGTTGTTGAACCCCTGCCCACTCGCGAACCCCCACCTGGAGGTGGCCAGAACGCTCCGCTGCCGGTGATCACTGGCCAGGCCGACATCCAACTCGAAAACCTGACCCTGATCGCCCTCAGCGCCGACCCAGATGTTGCGCAGGCCCTGACCGTGCTCAAGGAAAAGGGTATCGACACCGGAGTCAAATTCGATCAGCTACAACGCGTCCAGCCCACCAAACAACAGACACGTCGATCCAAAAAGACCCTGCTCGACGATTTGGTGAAGAACGAGGCTGGCAAGTTTCTGGCCAAACACAGCCTCAATCGCGTTGGCCGCGAGCTGGACCGCACCCGGGAGAACTTCGTCACCGTGAAATCGGCCATCGACAGGCGGATCAAGACAATGGTTCCCAGCGGTGCCACCAATAGGAAGGATTACACCGCGGACGACTGCGACTACCTCATCGCGCGGTTGCCTCAGATCGTTGCTGCGGTCGAGGAGGAACTGCGACATGGGTAAGCCCCGCTCACTGCTGCGAACGCTGTCGATTGGCACGGCAGGACGACGGCACCCGTGTCGGTCAGACAAAAACCACGTGCTCAATAAGGGCGACCCGATACTTATCGTCAAGGTCGACCGTGACACTGCCCACTACTGCAGCGATTGCGCTCGAACGTTCATCAACACCGCCCGACAACAGCTGTCTGCCCTTGAAGAAGAGCTCGGGCGAACAACCCCGCCAAGCAGCTGACATCCAGAGTCGCACTCAGGATCCCGTCCACCTCTCTAATCGTCGGGGACAGCCTTACAGACCTCCGATGGTTCTGGCGTGCCAAGGCGGTAGTCCGTGATGTCGGGCTCGTCGACCACAGGTCCCATCGCAGTCGCGACTCTCGGCAGCGCGGAAAGCATTGTGAGAGCGTCGAAGCGGTCACGGTCGCGACTCATATCGTCGTAGACGATCTGAAGGTCCGAGGTGGGCAGTTGTTGCTGCAGTTCTTCGAAGGCTGCGGCTGCCGCGCCCGGCTCGGGCAGGCCCGACCGGACTACCCAGACATCTAGATCGCCAGGTGTGATAGCGGATGCAGCCAAGTG
>NZ_JAEKMI010000095.1 GCF_020217485.1 Mycobacterium sp. WUMAC-067
CCGGCGCCGGCGCCGACGGGCGGGGGCTTCGGCAGTTGAGTCAGCCGGTCGGCGCTTTGGCGCTGAGAAAGGCGACGATCCCCCGGGTGACCGCGACGGCGTACGCCGCCCGGCCGTCCACGCTTTGCATCCGCGCGGCGTCGCCCGCGTTGTTCATGTTGCCGAGTTCGACGAGCACCGCCGGGTACTGAGCCAGGTTCAGCCCGGCGAGGTCATCGCGCCCGTACAAGCCGTCGGAACCGATGTAGTTCGCCGGCGGTAAACCCGACTGGGCCAAGGCATCCCGCATCGCGTGGGCCAGCTGCACGGCGGGCCCGGCCTGGACGTCGCCCAGCGGCGGGCTCGAGTAGTTGACGTGGAACCCGCTGCCCGACGGGGGTCCCCCGTCGGCGTGGACACTCACGATCGCGTCCGGGCGCATGGCGTTGGCCGCCGCCGCGCGTTGGTCGATGCATGGGCCGACGCCGCTGTCGCTGTCACGCGACAGCTGGGTGCGAACGCCCATCTGGTTCAGCGCGTCGCTGACCAGCCCCACCACCGCCCAGGCGAACGTGTGCTCGGGATAGCCGTCGCCGGCCGCGGCGCCCGAGGTCTGGCAGGGCTTGGTGCCGCCGCGGCCGTTGGGCACCTGCTGGTTGATCGAGGCGTCGTTGACTGCGTTGTGGCCGGGGTCGAGGAAGACGGACATGCCCGCGATGCCGGCGGCCGCGCGGGGGGCGGGCAGGACGGCGGCGGCGCCGAGAACCACCGGCATGACACCGGCGATCTTCAGGACATCGCGGCGTGATCGCAGCCCGCCTTGGCGATCGCTCACCGGGCGATGGTAACAACCAGCGCACCTACATACTAAAAAGTATGTTACGGTCGTCGGCATGTCCGTGGTCGACAGCCGTCCCCTGCACGGCATCACCGACGAATTCGTCGCGCGGCTGGCCGATCGCGCCGAGGAGGCCGAGCGGTTGCGGCGCCTCCCCGCGGCGACCGTCAGCGATTTCCGGCAGACCGACCTCTTCCGCCTGCTGCTGCCGTCGCGGTTCGGCGGCCTGCAGGCCTCGTTTCCCGAACTGCTGCAACCGATTCGGCGAATGGCGCACGGCTGCGCCTCAAGCGCCTGGACGCTGGGTTTCTACGCGCTGCACAACTGGATGCTGTCGTTGTTCGATCCGCGGGCGCAGGAGGAGGTGTTCGCGTCCGGACCGGTGCTGGCGCCGGCTCCCCTGGCCCCCACCGGCCGCGGCATCCCGGCCGACGGCGGCGTTCGGGTGACCGGCCGGTGGTCGTGGGCGACGGGCGCGATGGATGCCGATTGGATGATCGTCGGCGCGCTGATCGAGCGCGAGGACGGAATCGATCCGGCGCTCGTCGTGCTGCCCGCCGACCAGGTCGAGGTCGTCGACACCTGGCACACGGCCGGCATGCGCGGCACCGGTTCGCATGACCTGGTCGTCGACGACGCCTTCGTCCCCGAGCACCGGTTGGTCGCCGTGGCCGACATCTACGGCGGCACGGCGCCCGGCGCGCGTGCGCACGGGGCCCCGACGTACCGGTGGCCGATGGTTCCCGCGCTGGCGCTGACGGCGTCGATGCCGGTGCTCGGGGCGGCCGAACGGGTGACCGAGCTGTTCGCCGAGCGGCTCGGCGGACGGGTGCTGGCCTACAGCGGGGTGGCGCAAAAGGATCAGCCGGCCGCGCAGATCCGCCTCGGCGATGCCCGGGTGCGGCTGAGCGCGCTGCGGGCGCTGATCGCGGCGACCGCCGACGAGATCGAGACGATCGTGGTCAGCGGCGAGCGGGTGAGCCGGTCGGTGCGGGCCGACGCCCGGCTGGCGGCCGCGCGCACCGTGCACGAGTGCCGGGCGATCATCGCCGATCTCATGGAAGCGTCCGGCGCCAGCGCCCACTTCTTGTCCAGCCCGCTGCAGCGCACCAAGCGCGACGTCGACATCGCGTCGGGCCATGTGGTGTTCGACTACGACACGAGCCGAGAGTTGGCCGGGGCGTTGGCGATTGGCGCGAAGATCTCGCCGATCTCAATGATCTGAGCGCGCGACGCCCACCTCGGAGAGCATCAGGTCGAGGAACCGCTCCCGTTGGGACAGCGATTGCGCCTGCTCGGGCGAACTGGTGAGGTGCAGCAGCCCGATGCCGGCGGCGAAGGTCAGCTCAGCGCGCAGCCTGGCGTCCTCGAGGCTGAAACCGTAGTCGTGGTAGGCCTTCACCACCGTGCGCAGCAGGAGCCGGTCGGCGGCGCGGATGTTCTCGGCGGCGATCGGGTCTAGGCGGGCCCATTCGCGCATCGCCCGCTCGAGCACCCAGTACTGGGGGCTGACCAGGGTGTGCGTCAGGGCCGACAGGCGTTCCCGGGGTGGCAGCTCGTCGAGCTCGGAGAGCGCCTGGCGGTCGCGTTCGAGAAACTTGTTCCACGATTCGACCAGCGCCGCCCGGTAGTGGTCGATGTCCTCGAAGTGCCAATAAAAGCTGCCGCGGGTGACACCCGCCTGCTGGCAGAGGCGTTCGACTTTGAGCGCGCGCACACCCTCTTCGGCGAGCACGGTGTAGCCCACCTCGAGCCAGTCCTCGGCCGATAGGCGGGTCGACGGCTGCTTGCGCACCACCACACCGTGGAGATTACGGGAAGGTCGATTGCCTGGTGGAGGAACCGCAGGTTACCGACGCGTCAGCGGGTCGGCGGCACGGGGAGCCGGGCGGTGTCGTCGAGGTCCACGTCGAGCGCGTTGAGCATCAGGGCCAGGCCCGCATAGCGGTTGATGACCATCAGCGCCTCCATGGTGGCCTCCGAGCCGAGGGCTTGGTGCACCTGGGCGAAAAGCTCTGCCGCGACGCGGCGGGTGGTGACCAGGTCGGTGGTCAGGTGCAGCACGGCCAACTCGGTGGGGTCGAAATTGCCGGTCTGCCAATCGGATTCGGAAGTGAGGGCTTCGATGGTGTCGCTGTCGATCCCGACCGTTTGCGCGACGTCTCTGTGTTGGCCGAGCTCGTAGGCGCAGTCCATGAGGTAGGCGGTGCGCAGGACGATGAGTTCGCGCAGCCTCCTCGGCAGCACCGGGCTGGTCAGGGCGGCGTCGCCGGCCACCATCCAGCGGGTGAACACCTTCTCGGCGTTGGCCAGCGCGCGGTAGACGTTGAGATTGCCCCGCCGCGCGGTCAATTCGCGGGCAAGCTCGGGCATGTCCTCGGGTTCGCGGTACGGGATGCGGGTCATGCGGGGGCGTCGATGTCGAGGTCGACGGCGTTGAGCACCAACGCCAGGCCGTAGTAGCAGCTGACGATCATCAGCAGTTCGGTGAGCGCCTCGTCGCCGAGCAGGGCGTGGGCTTTGGTGAAAGAGTCGTCGGACAGGCGGCGGGTGACGCACAGCTCGGTGACGGTGTCGATGACGAGGCGTTCGTCGGCGCTGAATCCGGCGTCGTCGAGGTCCGCTTGGTTCTGGAGGGCGTCGATCTGGTGGTCGGTGAGCCCTGCCTTTCGGGCGAAGACCACGTGCTGGGCGATCTCGTAGGGCGACTCCTGCAGGTGGCCCACCCGCAGGATGATCACTTCCCGCATCCGCGGGGTGAACGTCGGGCTGTCGAAAAGCTGCCCGGCCATCTGCGCCCACTCCTCGAACACGTTGGGGGCGTTGGCGATCAGGCGTAGCACGTCGAGGGTCCCGGGGCGTTCGAGGAGCTGACGGATGCGTTCGGGTTGCTCGCCGGCTTTGGCGAGCGGCATTCGGGTCACGCGTTCTCCTTTGGCGGGGGTATCTCGACTGTAGTGAACACCGCTGTTCGGAAGTACAAAGCGCCGCTGAAATCCGCCAGCTCATGCGCTATCGCATCGAAAGTTACCCGCGTACCTGGCGCCTGCTCAACGGAGCTTGTCCAGCCGGAAGGGCATCTCCCCGTCATCTTGGATCGGCCGGATACCGGTGGGCTGTACCGGTTCAACGACATCACCGACCGCGGCGTGCAGATCGGCAAGGTGACCGCGGTCGGCCCGACCGCGACCGGCGCGAAAGCCACACTGGCGATTGATACTTCGCCGAAGATCCCGGCCGACGTGCACGCCCCGGTGCGCAGCATGTCGGCGGCGGGCGGGCAGTACGTTGATCTGGTGCCGGGCTCGGAGAGCGCGCCCTATCTGCGCGACGGCTCGATGATCGCCCCGCGCGACACCAGCATTTCGCGCTCGGTCGGGCCGATGCTGGACAAGCTCAGCGCGTTGGTCAAGAGCATTTCCGAAGACAAGCTCGGGCAGTTGCTCGACGAGACGTTCACAGCGTTCAACGGGGCAGGCTATGACCTGGAGTCCATGCTGGATTCGTCGAGCAAGCTCTCGCACGACGCCTCGGCCGTAGTCGACCACACCCGCGCCCTGTTCGACGACGGCAGGCCCCTCCTGGACGCGCAGGCTCAGACCTCCGGCCAGACGCGGCGGTAGGCGCGCAATCTGGCCGGGTTCACCGATCAGATGGTTCAGGATGATGCGGAATTCCGGCGGCTGCTGCACACCGGACCCGGTTTCGCGCAAGAGGTTTCGCGGTTGCTGGATCAGGTGAAGCCGACCCTGCCGGTGTTCTTGGCGGACCTGACGACCATCGGGCAGATCGGCGTGGTTTATCACCCCGCGCTGGAGCAGCTGCTGGTGCTGCTGCCCCCGTCGGTGGCGGCGTATGGCTCCTACGGTGTGACCAACAATCCGACCGGCCTGGCGGTCGGTGGGTTCACGCTGACCATCGCCGACCCGCCGGCGTGCACGGTCGGGTTCTTGCCGCCGTCGCAGTGGCGCTCCTCCGCCGATGTGAGCGAGGCCGATACCCCCGACAATCTGTATTGCAAGCTGCCGCAGGACTCGCCGATCTCCGTGCGCGGGGCGCGCAACTATCCGTGCATGGCTAAGCCCGGAAAGCGCGCTCCCACAGTCGAAATCTGCAACAGCGACAAAGAGTACGTGCCCCTTGCGGAGCCGCAGCATGCGCTGACGCCCTATCCAGCGGACCCCAATCTGCTGTCTCAGGGTCTGCCGCCGGATGACCGGGTTGGCATCGAGCAGAGGACTCTTGGGCCGGTCGAGGGACGCCGCTGCCGCCGGGGGTGGCGCCCGCAGGAACACCGCCGAGGCCGCTGGCACCGGGAGCGGTCAACCAGTCCCCAACCGCGCCCGATTCGGGTGCCGCGCCAGCGGCACCAAGCGCGTTTGGCGCCAACAGTTCTGGTGTGCCACCGTCGGTCGCAGTGCTGAATTACGACCCGGGCACTGGCCGGTACGTCGTGCCTGATGGTCAGATGTACCGGCGGTCGGTGCGGGCGAAGGCGTTAAAGACTTGGAAGGACATGTTCATTACTTTGGGATGACTCCGACGGTACTTTTGTCGAAGCAGGGACGCCGTCGTCGCCGGCGTGTTGTCGAGCCAAATTTTGGCTCGACAGTCCGAACAGCCCGCGGCACCGGGCAGCTTCCCGCCAGCATCGCTGGGTACCGCCGGCATCGCTGGGTACCGCCGGCAACATCGGTCACGGCGGCACCCCGAAGCGTCGGGAGTGCCATACGTGGAGCCGAGATGTCCGATATGCCAGCACTGCGGCAACATTGCATACGCTTGCCACAGCGGAGCTGGCACCAGCCCTGAGGCCGATGATGCCGGCGATCCGACGGGCTCTTCCGAGGACTCGTCAGTTGGAGCGAGCTCGTCAACGATGTGCGGGATGCCCACGCAGCTCTCAGCCCTGTGGTGACTACAGCTGATCCATCGTCCAGCGCAGCCGACCCCGGCCGGGCACGTTCGCTCAGCGATTTGTCACCTCGGCCGGCGCCGTTGCACGTACTTCTTCAGCGCGTCATTTCCTTTGGAATCTCCCCGCGGAAGCGAGTACGAGCGCTACCGATACCTCACATAATTAATTCAAACCCAGACGTAGAAATGACGGAAAACGCCTGCGAAGAGCTGGCTTGGCATGGTTTCATATCCACCGCGAGTTGTCGGCGGGAGGATGGGTAGAGAGCGGGAGACAGTTGCCGAGGTACAGGTTTCAATGGGGAAACTTGCCACGAGGACTCTTACTCGTGTTGTGCAAAAACCTGCTCCAGGGATACGACGAAACAGATCCGGCCGCCGGCTTGCGCTCGGTCTATGGCGCCCGTCCAGATGAGGAGTTCATTCGCGAAGCGTGGCCGACGCTCATGACCGCATGGCTGGGGTCTGCGAACCAAGCTCGAGATGTAATAGTTCGGACACTCCGCAGCTCGCGCCGTGAGGATGGGTCGCTGCGTGGCGAAGAGAAGCAGCTAGCCTACCTAGGCGGACTCCGTAACGCCAAAAGTCTGCGCGCCGCCGTACTGCGCGAATTTGTGGCATTCGGCGAGACTGAGACAGCCGACCGTTCGGGTCGCCCGCCGGCGCAAGCCAGCAAAGGTATCGACGCAACGACGAACACAAGGCACTGCCAAGACCCACCAAGACGGCGCAGTCGGTGACATTAGCGTCGAATCGACTCTAAAAACATCGCCGCCGATCAAGACGAGGACGCCGCACGTGACAGCGCATATCGACAACCCAATCCTGAACGGGCCGTACGACGAACCGGACCGCTACTACGAGATCGGGCCGCAGGGGCCAACTGGGGAGATCCGCGACGGTCGGCGACCAAGCGAATCCTTCATACCCGTCGCCGCGATCAAGAAAAAAGGCAAGGGCGTCCAGCAAGAAATCGATTTCGACTTGACTGGTGAGCGTCGCGAAAAGAACAGCCTGATCAACGATCTCAGACGGGAGGTCGAGAAGTGGCGTCGCGATGGACAGTACATCGGCGTCACCCCGATCTCACGGAAGCTTCTTCAGCATTGGTCCGACCCGAACAGGGAGAATCGTGTCCTATTCTGCCAGCGCGAGGCAGCGGAGACTGCAATTTTCCTAACGGAAGTCGCAGGACGTCATGCACCCTATGCGGACTGGCGTAATCGGCTCGAGCCGGAGAACGAGGCGCACAATAACGGCCTGCCGCGCGCCGCGCTCAAGATGGCGACGGGGTCGGGCAAGACGGTCGTCATGGCGATGCTCATCGCGTGGCAGACTTTGAACAAGCAGTACACCCCGCGGGACGCACGGTTCACGAACCGCTTTCTAATCGTTGCACCCGGCATCACGATCCGCGACCGTCTACGCGTCCTGCTCCCCGAGGACTCGGAGAACTACTAC
>NZ_JAEKMI010000096.1 GCF_020217485.1 Mycobacterium sp. WUMAC-067
TCGGCACGGGCGCGGGGCTCTCGGTTCCCAACCAGCGCGCCAACGCGATGACCGATGCCCACGTTTCCATGACAACTGTTTTGGACCGTGAAAGAGTTGGCATGCGCGTTCAACCGCCCCGGCATGTCTGGAGACTCCATTTCTTGGAAAGGATGGAGTCATGTCAGGTGGTTTGTCGAGGAGGTACCAGCCAGAGCTGCGGGAGCGGGCGGTGCGGATGGACGCGGAGATCAGCGATCAGCACGATTCGGAGTGGGCAGCGACCAGTGAGATCGCCGGGCTACTTGGTGTTGGCACGGCCGAGGCGGTGCGCAAGTGGGTGCGCCAGGCTCAGATCGATGCGGCGCACGCGGGGATCACGACCGAAGAGTCCTCCGAGCTAAAACGACTGCGGCGAGAGAACGCCGAATTCGGAAGGACCAACGTTATCTTGGGCGGGCTCGACTGTTTGGGGGCGTGATCTGGGTGTTTGTGTCGTGGACGGTGTCCGTGATGTGGGTGTCGGCGATGCGGTTGGCGCGGAGCTGTCCGTGCAGGAGTGCGATCTGGTTTCGTAGTTGACGGTTTTCGTTGTCGAGTTCGCGGATGCGTTCGTGTGCGAGGGTGAGGCGTTGGCGCAGGGAGGCGTCGGAGCCGCGCTCGACTGGGGCAGGTGGTGCCGGCTCGGGCGTCTCCGATATGGCGGTCAGTCGGCGGAGTTGGTCGCGCAGTGCGGGCTGGGCATACAGCCATGAGCGGGAGACGCCGGCGAGGGCGGCGATCTGTGTGATAGTGCGCCGCTGGCCGGTTTCGCCGAGTTCCTGCAGGGCTTGCCGGGCGCGTTGGAGGGTGTCGGCGCGGCGGCGTTGGGCAGCGGCGAGGAGGTAGTGGCTGTTGTCATGGCGCATCGGATGGTTCCTTTCCGCAGCATGTTTCGCTGCCCGCTGCAGCGCACCGGCAGTCGCGTTGGTCGGTTTCGAGGGTGGCGATGATGGTAAGCAGGTTGGTTTCGACGGTGTGGTTCATCTCGGCCAGGCGGGTGTGGCCGTCGGTTTGAGCACGCGAGATCAACGTGCGGGTGTCATCGAGCTGCTTGCGGTGTTGGGGTAGGAATTCGGCGGTCGTGATGAACAGCGGACAAGTCAAACATGCGTTGGCGTGCGGGCACGATTTCTGTAGTGGCAGACCACAATAGCCGTTGGGCAGCGCTATTTTCGCGCGTGCAAGGTTCTGCTTCATCCACTCGCCATCGGCGAGGGGCCCGTCGACGGTGATGTCGACCGGCTCACCGTGGATGTTGATCTTCTGGGCGCGTTCCCACTGCTCTCGTATGGTGGTGTCGGCCAATCGGGCATACACGGCGGTCATGGTGTGGCTGGTGTGGTCGAGCAGGCGTCGGACCACTTCCTGCGGCACCTCATGGTTGATCCATCGTGTGGCCGCCGTGTGCCGGAACTGATGAGCGGTGATATGCGCTGGCTGACCGAGTTCATCTGTGACACCACATGTTTCGAGCCACTGCCCGAGCTGGAGGTGGAACGTCACGGTGGGAATGGGCAGCCGTCCGTCGGGGTTGGCGCTGCTGCGCGGCAGCAACACGGCGGTGGTTGGAAACCGCTGCCGGGTGCGCTCCTGCTGCGTCTGGATCATGGCGGTGAGTTCGTCGTCGATGGGCACCACCGCGTCGCGGCGCATCTTATGGTTGCGGTAGCGCAAATAGACCGCGCCCTGCGGGTCGCGAACCAGACAGTCCAGCGCCAGCCGGGTGGCGTCGCCAATGCGCAGGCCGGTGCGGATGAGGACCTCCACCAGCAGCCGGATCCGCGGGTCGCTGATCCGGTCGAGGTTGGCCGGGCTTTCCAACTGGCCCATGACGAACTCGGGAATCGCCCGCGGTGCCGGTGTCTCGTCACGGCGGGGCTGGTCGCTGGGATACAGCTGCGCCTCGGCCGGCAGCGATGCCCACCGGTGCTGGCGAACGGCATTCAGAAACCCGGTCACACAGCCGATCTCGGCGCTGCGGGTCTTCGGTTGTGGGATCTCAACGGCCAGTCGAGCCAGGTAGGCCTCCAGCGCTGCCCGCTCGAGCGCACCCGGGCCCGACGAGCTCGCTAGTCCGGGCATGAACTGCGACAAACGAACGAGCGCGAGGCGATCACTGCGTAGCTGCCCCAGCCCGACTCCGCACGACATGCGCCACCGGCACCATCGTTTGGCCAGCTCTCGAAGCCAGACTGGGTGCACCGCAGTGAAATCCAGTTTGGCCCCGTCATGGCCGGAAACACCGAGCCGCCGTAGCCGCCACACGTCACGCTGGTATTCGCTGTCCCAGCCGGTCCCGTCGCGCAAATCGAGCACGCACTCGATCGCGTAACCGAGGAACGCGCGCGGGGTGTTGACCGACGCCGCGGCCGGCAGCCCGGCCAGCCAGTCGGCCAGCGGACGATCCAGCAGCGACTCGGCCCCGGTTGCCGACAAGTGGTCCAGCAGCGGCTTGATCGATCGCGGTGTGGTGCGGGTTCGGTTCAGGTCGACGCGGCATTGCAGCGCGTAGCCGATCTCCAGCCGCAACTGCGGCCGCAGCGGCCGCAAGTCGAAGCGATCCTCGCCGTAGCTGGCGCAGTAGGCGATGAACTCCGCCGCCGACGGGCGACCACGCAGCCGCCACCGCCGGTGGTGGGAATGACACCACCCGGCGTCCAGTTCGGCCCACAACATGCACCCCGGGATGGCGCACACCGCTGCCGGCGTGCCGGCCACGTCCGGCTTCCACCGATCCACCACTGGGCGTCCGGCCTTGTCCCAGGCGTGGGAATGCGTGTAGCACAACCGATACCGATGCTGCCCGAAGCCGCAACCGGGCACCAGGCACGATTGCAGCGGCCGGTACCCCATCACCTCTGGATCAGCGGTCGCCGCCCACGCCCGTCGGTCATCCGGGCGACCCGCCTTTCTCCACCGGCCCAGATGGGCCGGGCAGAGCCCGGCGTAGCGACTCGAACGCACACACCCGGGCACCGCGCATGCCGGCGACCCGAGAATCGGATCCGCGACGGCGGGCACCAGCACCTCGACCCGGAACTCCGCACGCACCGCTGCGCCCAAACGCGCAACCCAGCCGGGCTCAATCGGCGGCGCCAGCACCTCGACGCTCACCACGACCCATCCCGGTCCGCCAGCCACCCCGCGGCCACCAACGCGCGGCGGGTGTCCTCGACCTTCAGATGCGCGTACGCGTCACTGGTCGTCGCGATCGACGCGTGCCCCAACAGATGGGCCACCACCTCGACCGGCACCTGGCGGCGCAACAACTCTGTCGCATACGAGTGGCGAAAAGTATGCGGCCCGAACATGATTCCGGTCCGCTCCCGCAATCGGCAGACCAAATCGTAGACGCTGGCATACGTCAACGGATACCCAATAGGACCGGACCACAAGTTGACGAATACGTAATCGCTGTCCAGCTCGCCGTACTCGCCATGCAGATAATCCGCATACAGCCGGATCACCGCGCCCGGCACCGGCACCTGGCGACCCCCGCCCTTGGCTCGGGCACGATTCGTATTCACCCTCGGCACCACCGTCACCAGCCGAGCAGCCGCATCGATGTCGCTGTGCCGCAACCCCAACGCCTCACCAACCCGCAGCCCGGATGCAGCCAGCAGAGAAAACAGGAACCGATCCCGCAGCCGATCACAGGCCGCCACGATCGCCGCGACCAGTTCCGTGTCCAGCGTGTCCGGGATGCGCCGCTGGGCCCGTAACCGGATCCGCCTGCTGCGCTCCGGTCGAGATCCCAGGTGCGCCAGCAGTGGTCGCCACGATCCACCATGTCCCTTATGCCGCTGCCAGGTCGTCAACAGATCACCCAGGTCCACTCCGTGGCGCTGATGGAATTCATAAAACGCCGAGATTGCCGATAGCTTGCGGTTCACCGTGGCCTCCGAGCACATGCTCTCCGCCGTCGGCAGCGCTGACACATTGCCCACTCGCCCCGCCGCGGGTAGTCGCAGCCACGCCACGAACCGGCCCACCTCCTCCAGTCGCACCCGCGACCACACCAGGCCGCCCCGATCGAGGAACTCGAACCAATCCCGCAGATCATGGGCATAGGCCTTGACCGTGTTCGGTGAGCGCTCGATCGCGTGCAGATGCGACAAGAACGCCTCGACCGGCTCCACCACCACCGCATCCTGATCCACCAGCGTCCACGATTCGCGGTCGCCGAACGGCATCACCACCGACTGCACCCGCAGCCCAGGACTCGTCACAGACACCGAAGATAACTGGTCCACAACGCATTTCCCGGCATCTCCGAACGCGTGTCGTCTACATGGTGAACAGCTTCCTCACGGCCTCAGATAACCAATGCGATTTTCAAGACGGCGTCGGCTTTCTCCGCGGCCGAGCTCGACCTGCCAACACACTAATCACCCAGTTCATCGCCGATCATCACGGTCACCGCGATGGCCCTGATGGTTTGCGGTGGGGTGTCGAGTCGATCTGCACACAGCTGACCGAGCTGGGTATGCCGATCGCCCCATCGACCTATTACGACCACATCAACCGCGAGCCCAGCCGCCGCGAACGCCGTGACGACGAACTCAAAGAACAGATCAGCCGGCTCTACGCCGCCAACTACGGCGTGTACGGTGCCCACAAGGTGTGGCTGGCGCTCAACCGCGAGGGCACTCCAGTGGCCAGATGCACCGTCGAGCAGGGTTTGCCTACGTCGCTTTCGCCACCGACGCCTACGCGCGGCGGGATGCTGGGCTGGCGGGTCGCTTCCACGATGGCCACCTCGATGGTCCTCGATGCGATCGAGCAAGCCATCTAGAACCGTCAACAAGAAGGTGTACTGATCTCAAAGACGTTGTCCACCAGACGGATCGGGGATCGCAGTCAATACACCTCGATCAGGTTCAGCGAACGGCACGCAGAAGCGGGCATCCAGTCCTCGGTCCGAGCGGTCGGCAGCTCCTATGACTGTGAGAATGTTGGCGGCTGTCTGGTCGCCTGACTCGTGTTATGACTGACCCAGCGGTATGGGTGTCCTGGCTGTTGATCTGTCGTCCAACGGGCGGTCGTTCCACCTCGTGCTGACCGAGCGGGCAGTGACCTCATAGAAGCCTGACCACACCAGGTCCCATCGCAGTCCCGTCACCCGACCGGCCAGCCTCAACAACCCGCTGAAGGTCGCAATGACAAGCATGGCAACCACACCTCGCCGCGGTCGAGTCGTGATCGGTGTTGATACCCACAAGTTCGTTCATGTCGCCGCCGCGTTCGACGACTTCGGCGCGGTGCTTGACACCGGAACGTTCCAAGCCGACCGCGCCGGCTATGCCGAGCTGATCGAATGGGCTAGCCACCCGGGCCACATCCTGACCTTCGCCATCGAAGGCACCGGCTCCTACGGAGCCGGCCTGACCGCAGCCGTGCGTCGCAGCGACATCGGTGTCGTGGAGGTAATGCGCACCGACCGGCGCGACCGGCGGCTGCGCGGCAAGTCCGACTTCCTGGACGCCGAAAACGCCGCCCGTGCCGTGCTTGGTAGCCATGCCACCGCCACCCCGAAGACCGCCGATGACACCGTGGATATGATCCGACAGATCAAAATCGCCAAAAATATTGCGGTCAAAGCCCGTTCGGCAGCGATGATCTCGCTGAAGACGGTCATCGTTAACGCCCCAGACGAGCTGCGTGAACAACTGCAGCCCTTGTCCAAGATGGCCCTAATCCGCCGCTACGCCGGCCTGAGGCCAGCTGGCATCAGCACGGTCGAAGCCGCAACCAAGCACACCCTGCGCTCGATCGCCCGCCGCTGGCAGCATCTCAACGAGGAGATCACTGAACACGAGAAACTACTCGCCCAATTGGTCACCGAGATCGCGCCAGAGTTGACCGCAGCATTCGGCATCGGCGCCGACACCGCCGCCGAGATGCTCATCGTCGCCGGCGACAACCCCGACCGGATCCGTATTGAAGCCGCGTGGACCAAGCTGTGCGGCGTGTGCCCGATCCCAGCCTCCACCGGCAAAACCGTTCGCCACCTGCTCAACTGGGATGGCCACCGCCAGGCTAATGCGGCGATCTACCGCACCGTCATCGTGGGCATGCAACACCATCAACCCACCCAGGCGTACCTCGCAAGACGCACCGCCGAAGGCAAGTCCAAGGCCGAAATCATCCGGTGCTTAAAACGCTTCCTTGCCCGTGAGATATGGGCCTCGTGCATCCACTGCGCACCACTCCACAAGCCGAAAAACCAGCCGCTTGACGGATATAGGAGCATCAATGCACTAGCCGAGACGGTCAACGGCCTGTACAAGACCGAGCTGATCAAGCCCGGCAAGCCCTGGCGCTCCATCAAGGACGTCGAGCTGGCCACCGCACGGCGGATCGACTGGTTCAACCACCGTCGCCTCTACGAATACTGCGGCGATATCCCCACCAGTTGAACTCGAAGCCGCCTATTGCACTCCACGCCAGAGACCAGCCGCTGGCTGAAATCTCACATCAGAAAGTCTCCGGACTCACCGGGGCGATTCAGGTGGCGGACAGATCCCTGCCGCCGAACGCGGCGACTTCGTCTTGCCACTGGGCGGTCAGCCGGGTAATCGTGGCTGCCGACAACCCGGCCCCCGACCCAGGAACTGCTCCAGGGCTCCGGCCTGAAATCCCCGCTGGACGCCCATGCAGGTACAGCAACGGCAACACCTCGGCCATCTGCGGCGACTTACGCGCTTACGCCGGCACGATCGTCGACGAGAACCGCTGCCGCTCAACGGTATCGGGATCAATACGTTTGTCATTGACCCGCGGGGCCTGCACCTTGACCGCCCCCCCGCGGTCAGCACGTCGCGGGGCTAGCGTTGCGCACCCTGTCGCTTCGCAGTACTGTAACGCCCGACACCCTGTACTGTCAGTATCCGAAACTAGAAGTTCGGGGAAAAGGTAACCTTCGTGGTCGACGGGGGCACAGGCTAGATATATAGGGGGTCGTGACCACTATGAGTGCACCGAGTGGGGTCTCGGTATCCGAGGACTCGGCGGATATGTTTCTCGGTGGGGGGAGGGCAGCAACTATTATCGTGGAT
>NZ_JAEKMI010000097.1 GCF_020217485.1 Mycobacterium sp. WUMAC-067
CGGACACCTGCCGGACCTTACACGCGATGTGAGCGGCGCCATACGCTGGCGCTACGAATGGATTAGGTCACTAATGTGAAGGATCACCACATGACCGAGATGCTGACCCAGATGCAGGCGCTTCCCAGTGAAACTCCGCTCGAAGACGAGGCGTTGGCGGCTTACGAGAAGAAGTTTCGGGAGGACAACACGATTTGGGCTGAGTTGTTGCAGGAGAACCTCGACCGGCTCGGGCGCGGCTCGTTTTCGCTGCACTGGATGAACACCGACAAGGCCAATTGGGGTGTTCGCGCGCGCCCGAGTTCGCGGGGGTTGACCTATACCGACATCAACCGCCCGCCAGCCTACGGCACGCTGCCCGAGCACACGACGTGGCGCAACTTCGCCCCGCGCGGCTCTGTGCGTGAGCCCTATGTTGACCAGATGCCGACCATCGACGCTTATGACATCCTCGACAAGAAGGAGGCCTGGGCGGACAACGTCATGACGCTGTATGAGGAGGCCAAGGCACGGCAGTGGAACTCCACCAGCGATATTCCGTGGAACGAGCTGGAGCCCGCCAGTGAGGATCTGGAGAAGGCGGCGTGCCAGCTGGCTACCTCTTTGACGGAGGTTGAGTTCGTCGCCGGTGACTTTCCGTCGCGGTGGGTGTATCGCACCTCACCGGATTTCTACGAGGTTAAGAACTTCCTCGTGACGCAGATGATGGACGAGGCCCGCCACATGGAGGTGTTCCGAAAGCGTGCCCTCGCCGGCGGGGGAGGCTTGTTGCACGCCAGCCCGGCCCTGGAGTGGGCACTGAAGGCGATCCTCGAGTCGCCGAGCCACACCCAGGGCACGTTCCTGCTGAACGTGCTGGGCGAAGGGCTTGTCCTTACGATTTTCCGGGCCGGGGAGTACCTGTCCAAGACGCATGTCGACAAGGAGATCTTCCGGCGCTGCATGCAGGACGAGGCCCGTCACGTGTCGTACGGGACCCTGGAATTGAAGAACTTCCTCGACAGCTCGACTGATCGGGAAAAGGCGCTTTCGGATATGCATCGCTTCGCCGATCTTGGCGAGCAGATCATCCTCACCGCACTGAGCAGTCCCGGGCTGTTGGAACCGCTGGCCGTTCTTATGGGCGGTGGAGTGGACAAGATCGACGAAGGTATGGAGGGTGTGTCGTTCCTGTGGGGGACGATTATTGAGGAGTACCTGCAGCGCTGTGAGCGGGCCGGGTTTGACCGTCGCGAGAAGGTGACGATCCCCTTGGAGATGCCGTGGACGGCGTAAGTACGAGCGCAGATCTTCCTACCGTTGAGTGGTTCACCAGGCTGGCGGAGGTCAGTAAGGCTGACCTCGCCGAGTTCCGTAAACTCGGCGAGGTCGACTGCCGGTTTGCCGTCAACATCTTCGATGGCGGCCCAGATGGGTCTGCGTTGATTGTCCAGCTCACGTTCGACGGCTTCGAGGTGAGCGAGATCAAAGAGATCAGCGACACAGGGTTGGAGTCGATGGATTTCGTCATCGAAACCGACCGTGATTCGTGGCTGGACATGGTGGA
The DNA here is from genome assembly GCF_020217485.1 of Mycobacterium sp. WUMAC-067. GTDB lineage: Bacteria > Actinomycetota > Actinomycetes > Mycobacteriales > Mycobacteriaceae > Mycobacterium. The sequence goes on from NZ_JAEKMI010000097.1 coordinate 1,547, forward strand.
CAACATCCGCGCCGGAGACGGCCGACCGGACCTCGATCACACCCTCAACGCCTTGAGCATGGCGTCGACGCCGATACGGGTCTGGTCATCTGATCCTCTGGGCAAGGACATGTTTTTCCGCTACAACCAGAGTTTGCAGCATTTCATCAACAAGAGCGCTCGGCTGTGAGTCGCCGCTGAAGAAAAGGAAAGAGCATGAGCGGCACTCGGCGAGGCCATTTCTACATCGATGACACGTGCATCGGGTGCGGAGCGTGTGAGCACTCGTGCCCGGGACGGGTCGATGCCATATCCAAGAAGGCCGACGATTTCCTGGGCCGATTCGTCATCGACCTCGATGAATGCATCGACTGCGGGAAGTGCGTCCCGCTGTGCCCCGTCGATTGTATTCACGACGGGCGGGTCGAGGCGGCATTTGTCCCGGACAATGGCTACACGAAGATCGGAAAGCTATACGACTGGGCAGCGCGCAAAGATAGCTGATACATCAAAAGATCCAGGAGCTGAGGGATTGGCATCAGATTGGTGGCCGGGGCCACGTGTCGCGCGGCCGCTTGGCGCGGAGGTTGATTCTGACCTCTCTGCCAAAATTCGGACAGGCGATAGCTGTGGCTTCGACCCACAATGTCAGCTGCCGCATGAGCTCCCGCCGCGTCGCCGTCAGCTTTGCCGATCTATCACGACATCATCATCGTGGTTTTTCGGTCAGACCTCGCGGCGTCCCGACCATCACCACCCCATCAAATGACTAGGAGTTGTGTCATGGGCGTTTTCAAAGACGGCGTCGAGGCAACGAAGTACATTGCCGGGATCTTCGAGGAGGCGGTGGACGATGAGTCGATCGCCGATCAACTAGCGGCATCCGGTGTTGTGCTGCAGCTCAACTGCTCTGACCCGGATATCCAGGTTACGGTCGACATGCCTAATAAGAAGGTGTTCACCGGGAACTGTGACATCAAGCCTACCGTAGCGATGTTCATGACCTCTGACATGGCCAACCGGTTTTGGCAGGGCAACCTCAATCTCGCTGTCGCGCTGGCCAAAGGCCAGGTCCGCGCCAAGGGGCCGGTTCCAAAGATCCTGAAGCTTATTCCCGTCGCCAAGAAGCTTTTCCCGCGGTACGAGGAGCTGCTGCGGGCTGAGGGCCGTACTGACCTGCTGGTTGTTTGACGCGCGTCGACAAGTCGTCAAGCTGTATGGCGTACATCAAGCTCCTCGAGCGTAGATGTTCGAACGGGCCGGATAAGCGTCGGCCTGGTCGCTGCGACCGGCGTCTTGGTCCGCGCCGCACTTGAAGCCCTGCGCTACTAGGGTCCTGCGTCTGAAACCCGTTTACGGGTGTGGGGCAGGATTTCGTCGGGGTCATTTTCCATACCTGGGACTGTCTGAACAACGGTGGATCTGATCTTGGTCTGACACGCCGGGCGTGAGCTTGGCGGGAAGGACTGATGATGTCGGAAACACTCGACTTCGGAATGGCCATTGATCGTCAGCAGACTACTTTCCCGTGCTGACGACCGACGCCGCCGAATCGGCTCGACGGGGGACAAGTTTGTCCTGGTTCGTGGCGCGCTGGGTGCTCAACAGGCGAGTGCCCAGCCGCTGCAACGCCTCCACTGAGAATGGTTGTGTCATACGGCGGTTGACAGCGGGGGCAATGCGGAGCATGAAATAGCCCAGCCAGGCCTCGGTGCGCACCGGTACGACCGCGAGATCAAACCGTACAGCACGCACGGCGGCGCGAGCGACGAGGTCGGGACTCATCGGTGAGATCGGAAACTTCTCGCCAAATTCCTGGAGCTTCTTGGTGAACTGTTTTCCTTGTTCGATCAGTTCGTGGTTGACGCCGACAACCACCGCGCGATCACCTATATTGGTATTGATCACACCCGGGCATATCGCGCTGACGCCGATGCCTTTCGGTCCGAGCTCGAGCCGCAGGCATTCGGTCAGCATCTTCACGCCCGCTTTGGAAACCGAGTACGGCGACATAACCGGGGTGGGCGTGAATGCCGCCGCCGAGGCGATATTGACGATATGGCCACCGCCGTGTTCAACCATCTGGGCGCCGAAGAAACGGCACCCATGAACGACGCCCATTAGGTTCACACCGAGTTGGCGTTCCCAATCCGACGGACGCAGCTCTAAGAACGGGCCGCCCACCAAGATTCCTGCGTTATTGACCAGCACATCGGCGTATCCGTAATCGGCTAACACGCTGCGAGCGAGCGCCTCCCAGGCATCGGGGTCGATAACATCCAATTGCGCCGCCGACGCGCTGCGGGCATGACCACGGATCATCGCCGTGGTCGCTTGTGCCGCATCCAGATCGATGTCGGACACCACGACATGGGCGCCGAGCTTGGCAAACCTGATCGCTGTCGCCCGGCCAATACCGCTTGCAGCCCCGGTGACCACCACCACGCGTGGACGCAACCGATTGACCTTCACGCGTTCTCCTTCCTCATGGCCCCGATCGCACCCGGAAGCTTAACGCCCGTACTGTAGCGGTAGACATCAAGGTTGTAATGTCGGTTCTGCCAATACATTTCGCCATGCGTCGACGGCCGAAACGGTGAATCGCCCTGGCTGTTGATATAGTAGGTATTCGAATCCGCGCAGGTCGGAGTGAACAGAAAGTTCTTTTCCTGGCGCTTCAAACACTTCCGGAAATACTCGTCGTGGACTTCCTGACGTATCTCGCAGACCGTCGCGCCGCAGCGCTTCGCCTCGGCTATAGCGCGGCTCAGATGAGCCGACGTCGCTTCGATCATCCACAGATATGATCCCAGCACGAAGCCATAAGGCCCAGTGATGGAGAACATGTTCGGAAATTTGGGAACAGACACGCCTTGATACGACTGGTATCTCTGCTCATACCAGAACCGCCCGAGATCGATGCCGTCGCGCCCGATGACGGGAAAGGGTGGCACTGCACCCGTATCCCACAGCTTGAACCCGGTCGCGCATATCAACACGTCGACCTCGTGCTCTACACCATCCACTGTCCGCACCCCCTTCCTGGTTATGCACTCGATCGCATCGGTGACCAGGCTGACATCTTCGCGGTTGAATGTGCGGAGGTAGTCGTTTGACATCGATGGGCGCTTGCAGCCCAAGCCATAGTGTGGGATCAGCTTCTCCCGAATTACTGGATCCTCGATTTGCCGACGCATCCAGCGGCGTGTAGCTAGCTCGAGCAGCTGGCGAGTCCCGTTCACTAGCCACCCTGGACCGACCCACATCCCCGCCATCCCGATCTCAGTTGCGACAGTGCCCACCGTGCGGATAGCCGAGCGGATTCGTTTACGGCCCAGGACCCATCGGCCGACGGACTTGATCTCCATATCCGGTTTGGGGAACACCCAGATCGGCGTTCGCTGGAAGACGGTCAGATGTTCGACCTCGTCAACGATGGCCGGGACAAGCTGGAGCGCCGTGGCGCCCGTGCCGATCACCGCGACGCGCTTACCGGCCAGCACCACGTCGTGATCCCATAGCGCGGTGTGCACGAGCGCACCCCCGTACTCGTCCAAACCTGGGATATCGGGCATCTTCGGGCGTTCCAGGCCGCCGACCGCCATTACGACATATCGGCTCGTGATCTCCTGGTTGCCGGCGGCGGTCAATCGCCATAGACTGTTGTGCTCATCAAACACCGCCGAGGCGACGGTGGTGTTCAACCGAAGCTTCTCACGCAGGCCGTATTGGTCCACGACGTCATCGGCGTAATCCCGAAGCTCGTCACCCGGAGCGAAGATCCGCGACCAATCACCGCGCTGCTCGTAGGAAAAGCTGTAGACAAACGACGGAATATCCACCGCCACACCCGGATATGTGTTCGCATGCCAGGTGCCGCCCACCCGATCCCACTTGTCGACGATGACAAAGTCGTGAATACCTCTCCGTTGCAAGGCGATACCGGCGCCGATACCGCCGAACCCAGCGCCCACAATGACGACGTCATGGTCAGGAGTGACACGCTCGGCAGCAGGTAACTGTTCAATCTCGACTTTTGTACTCAATTCGGGCTCGCCGGACTTGCTGCTACTTTTGGTAACCCACAAGGGTGCCATGGGTCCCGAACAGTTCCTGCTGCCACTTGTTCAGCAGCGCACGGGTGTCGACATCGTCGGGATGAAAGCCGGGTTTCATGTAGATGCGCAGGTCGGCCATCAAACCCTTGAGCAGCGGGCCTCGAAACACAGCACGCGCTTGACGCGTCACTTTGATCGGATGCCACCCTTTAGGGTCCGTCGCGATGGACAGCAACACGCCGATCGTTATCACCGGGATGGCCAGAACGTATAAAACCCCCATCACACCGATGCGAAGCCACTCCGGCCCGCGGACCGACCGGTAAACGTCGAAGGCAACCGATTTGTGCTCCAGCTCTTCCACCGCGTGCCAGTTGAGCAGGTTTCGCACCTCGGGATCACCAGGGATCTTCTGTAACTCCTCGCCTAGCATTCGCTCAGCCAGCGTGGCAGTGAAGTGTTCAGCCGCTGCAGTGACCGCCAGGGGTACCCGCGCGGGCAGCAGGTTTTCGATCCGCACCAACAGCCGCTGCCGCCGACTATTGGCATCGAACATGAAAAAACTGACCAGGGGATAGCCCCTGTCCACCAATTGCTCGTTGAGCCGGCGGTGTTCCTGCCCATGCACCGACTCCTGACCAATGAATCCGGCCACCCGCTTCTTTAACTCCGGATCGGTCACCCGATCGGCGAAGCGCCGGACCGACCTGATAAATAATTCCTCGCCGGGCGGAAATATGCCCGACAGCAACGCCACAAGGTGGCTAAGCACGATGTCGCCCTCAACGAAGTGACGCTGCATCGGCTGCGGATCACCGAATGAGAACCGAATCCGGCGAGTTTTCGGATACGCCTTTTTTGCTGGTCTTTCCGGTGCCATTCCTGTGTTCGCAACTGCTGCGTGACTAGCTACCATGACACTCTCCTTTGTTTTGAGTGTGGTGGTCGGTCACTTCAGGTAGCCGACCAGGGCCCCCTCGGTGCCGAAGAGTTCCTCCTGCCATTGCTCCAGCAACGCGTTGGTGTCGATGTCGTCGGGATGAAATCCCGGTCGCAGGTATTGCCTGAGCTCTGGGATCACGCCACGAAGAATGGGGCCGCGGTAGAGCCGATAGGTCTCACGCACCAGTCGCACTGGCTGACGGCGCGCTTCGGGATCCCGCGCCACCGAACAAGCCAGTACGGCGGTTATGAGGAGGAGCAGAAGGGGGATCATTACCGCCATCACACGTCGACGCACCCGCTCGGTACCCCGCACCGAGCGGAATACATCAAAGGCAACCGACTTGTGCTCAAGTTCCTCCAGCGCATGCCAGTTCAGCAGGTTCCACACCTCCGCATCACCCGGGATCGCCTGGATCTCCTCATCGCCGAGCAGCCGCTCAGCAAGTACGG
>NZ_JAEKMI010000098.1 GCF_020217485.1 Mycobacterium sp. WUMAC-067
GTGCGTCGTCAGCAGCCGCCGGATACGGGTAACGCGGAGCCAATCGATAGCGGACCGCGAAGACCGGGCGCAGCGACGCGGCAGACAGTTCGCCCAGCAGACCGCGATGGGTTTTGGGAGAGCACATCGAAAATGCGCCGCCGTGAATGTAAAGGATCGGTGGCCCGTCCGGGTTGACGTTCGGTGCGACGACCCAATCTCCCCTCACTCGATCGCCGGCGAAGACGGTGTCGACCAGCCTTACGCGCAGTCCTGGGCGTGGGCGGGACGCGATGAGCGCCGCCCGAAGCACCCGATCCATCACAGCAAGCCCGTACTGGTTGGACGGTAGTGCTTGCGTCAATGGGCGAAGGACCCCGCGTGCGGATGTTGCGATGAGGTAGCTTGTCAGGCTCGGATCCCAATCCGAGGAAACGGATATCACGATAAGCCAGCCAGCTTTTCGTTGGTGCGGCCCCCTGTAGCATCCCAAAGCCCGCGTATAGCGGATCGAGGTCGCTGGCGCGGGGCCACGTCGTCTTTGAAGTGGTGGGTATAAGAAGGAAGCAGGCCTTGTAGGAACCACTGTTACTGATCTACCGGCAGCCTTCAAAGCGACGCGCGCCGTCGTCGCCAGAGCCGCAGAGCTACGCGATCCAGAGCGGGTCGTCCCCCGGTCGAGCTGGCGCAGGAACGTAGGCAACGATGATGCAGCGACGGCTGTCGAAGTTCTCGATTACCGCCGACCGGCCGGCAGTTGCAAGGTCGCCTCACTGGGCACGCATATGCCCTCCTCGCTGGACACTGCCAGTTCCAGGTCGACCAGGCGCATTCCGCGGTCTTGGCGCTTGGCCACCACCCGCCCGGTAAGGGTCGCGGTCTGTCCCGGGTAGATCGACTTGATCATCGATATCTTGCGCCGGCGCAGGAGCGCGTCGGGGCCCGCCCAGTCGGTGAGGCCCCGGTCGATGAAGCCGTGAAAGAACAGCGTCGACAGGTAGATCGTTCGCTGGCCCTGGCTGCGTGCGTACTCCGGATCGTGATGGCCCGGGAACCAGTCCCACGTCGCCGCGGCGTTCATGCAGACCCGCTTGTAGGTGATAGGAATCGACACCGGCGTGATCTCGTCGCCGACAATGACGTCATCGAAGGTAAGGCCTTTGATGTCTGCAGTGCTGATCTTGGTCATGAGCGCCCCCGGGTTTACTGGGCTGTGTCGTAGCGGAACAGGACGTTGGTGTTGCGGGCGATGTTCTCGCCGTGCTGGTCGGTGTAGGTGGTAAGCGATGTGATGAAGACGCCGGTTCCCAGCCGAGTCGTCTTCTCGTCGGATAGCGAGACGATCTCCTCGACTATCCAAACGTGGTCACCGACTCGGGGTCGGCGCTCCAGCTCGGTGGTGGTGGAGGCGTTGATGATGTGGTGGCCGGGCAGGGGAACGTTGAGCGCGAAAAGCCCGTCCTCGCGGTGCAGGTGCGCGGGCGCCCATTGCGGGTTCATGCCCAGGGTCATCAGCAGGCCCGGTGGGCACTCGTCGCCCTCCCAGTACCGTGGGTTGGCGTCCTCAACCAGAGAGCAGTAGTAGAGGATCATCGATCGGTCGATCGGAAACCACGCCTGCTTTGGCTCGGAGCGACGACCGACCCAGGACCGGCCCTCCTCTAGAGTGCCGAACGCCATCCCGAGCCCGGTGACATCGTTGGTGTGGGAGCTCACGGTGTTGCCTTCCCTTCGATGGCGGGTTCGGGCAGGGGCATGCGGGACAGGATCGAACACATCGACTTGCCGGTCTCGTCGAAGCGCAGTGTTGCGGTTGCGCCGCCGCCGAGGGCTCCCCGCATGACGATGTTGAACGCATGCAGGCGAGGCAGCGTGTAGATCGTCACGGTTCCGGTGACCAGACCCTTCATGAAGGAGGTGATGGCCTCCGGCCGCAGTCCGCGTTGCAGCGCGGCAAAAGCCTCGGCGTCGCGGGCGAGCACCACGACGTTGGAGATGTCACCCTTGTCGCCTGAACGCACGAACGCCAACTCGTCAATGGTGGGCATCGAGCATCTCCTTGGCGGCCTGGACACGGACGTGCTGTGGGACGAACTCACGCGGTACCAGGGTCGGCCACAGCGCTATCACCTTGCGCACCGCCAGCGGCGCGCCGAAGGCGGTACCCACCGGACCGGCCGTCGCTGGCAGCAGCATCGCGCGGCGGGCGACCTCGGCCTCGCTGCGGGTGCGGCACTTGGCCACCATCCGGAGCTCGACCTCGTTGGGCTGGGCGTCGGGTGCCGGTCGTGGGGCCACCGGGCCGGCCAGCGCGTCCCAACCGACACGGTCGAAACGCATCTCCTGCGGAATGACACCCAGGTACTTGATGCGGCCGCGCACTAGCCTCTCGCAGAAGTCGGCCTTCTCCAGAGCATCGGGCCAGGGGATCATCGTGCGCCCCTCGGCGAGGTAGCCGTCCTCGTAGCCGATCTGCACCTTGAGCGTGTCCGGCCGTCGGCGGCCGGTCATGCCCGTGAGCTGCACGCGGTCGGGGCCGAGTTCTTTGACCTCGACACCGCCCATGTCGACGACACCGTCGGGCAGCAAATAGCAGAACGGGTCGTGCACTTCGTAAAGCAAATGCTCTTTGATGGTCCACTCGTTGAGCACCCCACCCGAGCCCGGCACCTTACTGATCACAGCGGTGCCGTCAGCCGACATCTCGGCCATCGGGAACCCGAGCCGCCACGGATCACGCGACAGCCGCCACTGCGAGGACATGCCGCCGGTCGCGATGCCCGCACACTCCAGTACATGACCGACGGTAAGCGCGGCGCCGATCAGGTCGGGATTACGCTCAAATATCCACCCGAAGTGGCGCATGAGCGGCCCGCAATAAAGCGCAGAGTCGGCAAGCCTGCCGCCGATCACGACATCGGCGTCGCCGTCAAGTGCGTCAATGATCCCGTCGGAGCCGGTGTACGCCGAGACAGCGACGATCCGGTCGGCGATGCGGTCGATGTCTTCTTCGCCGGACTCAAGGTGCGCGAATTGCCAACCCGAATCCCTGATTTCGGCGATTCTCCCCGTCAAGTCGTCGCCCTCAATGGTTCCGATGCGGGTGTCGGGATATCCGGCGTCACAGGCCACTCGCGCAGCGGCCAGTGCGGCGGCACCCGGGTTCGCTCCGCCCCCATTGGTCACGATGCCGACGTCGTTACGGCGGGCAGCGGGCAGCGCCTGACGCAGAATGGGTTCGACATCGGGCACGTACCCTTTACCCGGGTCACGCATCTTGGCACGGGTAAGGAGCGCAACGGTCAACTCGGCCAGCAGGTCGAAGCAGGCAAACTCGACACCGCCCTGCTCAATGAGTTCCACCGCGGGATCCACCATGTCACCCCAATAGCCGGCACCAGCACCGATCCGCACGCTGGCACTCATGCGCACTCCTGCGCCGCCTCGGCGCTTGCCGCCGCGATGTCGGCACTAGGCGGCGGCGCGCTTGGCGGTATCCCGCCGACTGCCGGATCGACAAAGGGCACGAATGCGGCGCGCCCGGCCAGCCGTCCTTTGCCGGTGACCCCCGCAGCAATCAGCATCGTTCCGGGCATCGTGTTTTCCTCCTCTCTGTCCCCGGCCGTCGACCGCAAAGCTCTTGGCCGCGGGCCTGTTAATTGGCGTTAGCGTACGCTGTCTTGACACCGCTCGGCAGTGACCCGAGGCCCGGCGTCCGGGTCAAGCGAATCGAGCTTCCCGAAGTTGTCGACGTTGCGCCACGCCAGAGGGGCGAGATTGCCTTTCTGCTCATGGGCTGGGGATTAGAACGACTCCGGCTGCTGCCGAGAAATCACGTATCCGGCGTGGCGTAAAGCCGGTCACTGGAAGTCGACGCACTACCGACACGCGGACTTGCGCGTCAATGTTAACGGCCGATAACGTATCACCGGGCGATTACGCTGCTGTCGAGCGGTGACGGAAGCTTCCCTCGAATTCCTCGGTGTGTCGCCTGAAGTTTGTCGTGGCCGGTGCAAACCCGGACCTGCGGGTGATTCAAGGGGTTGAGCGGTATGGAGATATCAGAGAGCCAGGAACGGCGGGATCTGCGGGCGGCGGTTGCGGCCATCGGGAAGTCGTACGGCCACGATTACTACCTGACCAAATCCCTGGGGGGCGAGAAGTCTACGGAACTGTGGCAGGAGGTAGGTAAGCAAGGTTTTCTCGGGGTGAATATTGCCGAGGAGTACGGCGGTGGCGGTGGGGGTATCTACGAACTGCATGCCGTGGGAGAGGAGTTGGCGGCGGCGGGGTGCCCGTTGTTGATGACGGTGGTGTCGCCGGCCATTTGTGGCACCATCATCCAAGCGTTCGGAACCGACGAGCAGAAACGGCGTTGGCTTCCGGGCATTGCGAGCGGCGAGATCATAATGTCGTTTGCGATCACCGAGCCCGACGCGGGCTCAAACTCGCACAACATAGCGACGACCGCCAAGCGGGACGGCGCCGACTGGGTTCTGCGTGGCACCAAGTACTACATCTCGGGAGTGGACGAGGCGCAAGCCATCTTGGTGGTCACCCGAACGGGTACTGACGAGCGTGGGCGCGGCCGGCTGTCGCTGATGGTGGTTCCCACGGACGCTGCCGGCCTGCAGAAGACTCTGATTCCCGTGCAAGCCGTGACACCGGAGAAACAGTTCACCCTGTTCTTCGACGATGTACGTGTTCCCGGTGACAACTTGATCGGCGCTCGGGACGAGGGACTGCGGCAGGTATTCGTTGGTCTGAATCCGGAACGGATAATGGGGGCGGCGCTGGGCAATGGGATCGGCCGGTACGCGTTAAACAAGGCATGTACCTACGCCCGGGAGCGCAGGGTGTGGGACACCCCTATAGGGGCACATCAGGGAGTCGCTCATCCGCTGGCGCACGCCAAAATTCAGGTTGAACTCGCACGCTTGATGACCCAACGGGCGGCCGCCTTACACGATGCCGGCGAGGCAGGGGCCGGCGAGGCGGCGAATATGGCCAAGTACGCGGCAGCTGAAGCCGGAATCCTTGCGCTGGACCAAGCGATTCAGACGCATGGCGGCAACGGTCTGGCTACGGAGTACGGGTTGGCGACGTTGTGGGGACCGGCGCGGTTGATGCGGACGGCACCGATCAGCCGGGAGATGATCCTCAATTATGTTGCGCAGCATAGTCTCGCGCTTCCACGGTCATACTGAACGTCGACTAGGTTTGGGTGGCTGCTTCCATGAGGTCAACGTGAGAACTTGGGCACTTGCCAGCGAGCCGGCTATCGCCGCAGTAGAAGAACTACCGCCAGGAAAGTACGAAGGCCACGACGGCGCGGGCATGCAGGAGTTGGTGCTTCGTCGGTTTCTGCAGAGCCATTCACTTGGTCCCCGCGATGTGGACGGCCTGCTGGTTTGCCCGTCCGGCATGGCCAGCGGTGCGGGTGCCGACATCTTCGTCCACGAGCGCCTCAATGACGTGTTGGGCATCCGGCCGCGCTTTTGTGAGACTGTCAACGTCGGTGGGGCGACCTACACGATCATGCTGTCGCGGGCTGCACTTGCAATCAGCGCCGGCCTTGCAAACGCGGTGCTCTGTATCGGTGCGGGGAAATTCCCCAAGGTGGGGCGGGGAGGCGGCGCCAACGCAATGGCGCGCATGATCAGCCACCCGGACTTTGAGTACCCATACGGCAGCTTCATCCCAGCCCTTTACGCCTTAGCCGCCACGCGGCATATGGCCGAACGCGGAACGAGCCGCGATGCTCTTGCCGCCGTGGCGGTCTCGAGCCGCGAGTGGGCGTTACGGCATCCAGATGCTTTGATGCGCAACGCGGGTCCGCTCACCGTCGAGATGGTTCTGGCTTCACGACCTATCGCGTGGCCGTTCAATTTGCTGGACTGCTCAGTACCGTGTGAAGGTGGCGCCGTGTTCCTAGTGGCCCATGGTGACCGCGCGCGGGAAATCACCGACCAACCGGCCTATGTATTGGGCTTCGGTGAACACCACGATCACGGCAACATCACCCACACCAGCGACTTCGCAACAATGGGTGCCAGCGTGTCAGCGCGTGCCGCGTTCGAAATGGCCGATCTTTCGCCTTCGGACGTGCAGGTGGCCGAACTGTACGATGCCTTCACGATCAACCCGATACTGCTGTTGGAGGAAACGGGGCTGGTGGCGGCAGCTAAAGGTGGCCACTTCTTCCTGGATGGGCGGGGGGCGCCCGGCGGTGACCTTCCGGTGAACACCTACGGGGGTCTGCTGTCATTCGGACACACCGGCGACGCGTCGGGAATGTCGATGCTGATCGAAGCTGCGCGCCAAGTGATGGGGAAGGCTGCGGATCGTCAAGTGTCTGCAGAAATAGCATTGGTACACACTTACGGCGGCATGATGGCAGACCATTCGACCGTACTCTTGGGGAGGACGCCGTGACAACTGCTCCCATGCCCACCGTGACTGACAGCACGGCCGTGTACTGGCAGCAGGCAGCTGTCGGGCGGTTTGTGCTCCCGAAATGTCGGGAGTGCAAGCGATTCCATCATCATCCCCGCCCTTGGTGCCCATACTGCTGGGCTGCGGATCTGGATTGGCAAGAACCTTCGGGAAAAGCGACGATCGTCACCTACACCGTCGTCCGTCAGGCCCCGTCGCCAGCTTTCACCGCTCCTTACGTCTTGGCGATAGTGGAGCTGGAAGAAGGACCTCGAATGATGACCAACGTGATCGAATGCAACGTCGATGAAGTGCGGGTCGGTATGGCTGTCGAGGTGGTCTTCGAATCACGAGGCAACCTGGCACTTCCGCAGTTCCGACGGGTCACGTCAACTGCGTGACGAGCCGACGCGAAAACTC
>NZ_JAEKMI010000099.1 GCF_020217485.1 Mycobacterium sp. WUMAC-067
CACTTGCATCGGTGACGCCGAAAACACCAGGGCATGAATATGAAGGTGCCATCCGTGTCCACCCTGCGACGCCGTTCCATACGTCGCCTCGACGACCCGAGTCAGTCCAGCAACGTCGAACAATTCGGCATCACCTGTCCTCTCTTTGATCTGTACCAACTTGCCGTTCCGCCAAGTAGTTCGGGCCTTTTGCCCCGTCCACGTGCGCGTACCGAAAGCTGATCTCCAACCAGAGCTCAGGCCATCCCACAAATCGGCGAGGCGGTCGCCGGCAGCATGCCGCATCGTCAAGGTGAGCATGTATGCCGTGCCGCCTTGGCGGTAGCACTCCCGCACTGCTGTCCCTACCTCAGCGGCTCTCGTATGCGCGATCACCGCTGAACACCGTGGACAAGACCACACCGACCCGCACGTCATCAGACCCTTGAAGCTGGCAACCATCAGGCCATCGACGTCACGACGTGTGATCTGAACAGCCTGCCCGTCGTCTGGGTCACCCACCGCGTCGTTGTGGAGCATCCTCCCGCAGCAACGGACCGCCTTGAGAGAGGACGCTTGCCAAAGCATCGCCCGTGCTCCCCACCGAAGCCGCCGGCGTTCCAGCGAATCAGGTGTGAAGCAATAACTCTGAGTACTACCAAGAGCGCTCGCTGCGCTCGCGCCGCCCACCCTCTGGCCCTCCGCGCCTGGGGCGCTCCGGCCCGCCGGGTCGGCGTAAGAGGCCAGATTGCTCATAGGCACCACTATCATTTGCCCACCGCCTTCACGTAGAGCGCAGCGAGCAACTCAATCCATTTGATTGCCTCGTCGGCATTGCTGGCATGCAGGCCCGCCAGAGAGACACCGCCGACACCGGCCAACTCAGCTACCGTCGAATCGACCAGCACCAGCCATCCGCCCGCGTACTTGACGGCGCGGACGACGGGCCAGTGCCATCCGGCCAACCACACCTCGACCCGCGGGCCGCCCTCCTCGGCATCGCGGTAGTCACGGACTTTGTAACCACGACGAGGAAACGGACTCGCCTCTTGATCTGCTCCAGTCGAGTCCTCCGCTGACTCGGCGCTTAACTCTGCAGCAAGTTGGCCATATCCCGCATCGAGGTCCGGTTCATACACCTTGTGCGTGTCGGCATCGATACCGAGCGCTCGCGCACTACGTGTCGTGTAGGCGCGCAAGGCAGCACGCGCCGCATCTCGGTCCCCGAGCGCACCGGTGACGGCCAGGCACGCAGCCCTCAGCTCATTGGCCAGAAGCCACGCTTGTTCGACGGTCAGATCATGGTCACGTCGCTCCCAAGCCGAGCGAAATCGGACCACGACATGGTCGCTCTCCACATCGACGTACCATTCGGCCACCGTCGACCAATCTGCACCTGATAAGACATCCAGTGAATCACCGTCTGCAGGTGCGCGATCCGATCCGACTGGACGACTCGCAACCTCCTCACCGGCCGTCTCAGGAACATCACGCCAAGGATCACGGATCTCGTGGTCAACGAGATCACGGTCTGCCTCCCATCCGGCCAGCTCGTTCGACTGGAGCGGTTCCTCAAGCGGCTGCGGCACTTCCAGGTCGGTGTGTTGACCGAACGTGCGTGGAGGTAGGTCACCCAGCACGACTGGCCCAAGCTCGATGACGCCATCAACAGCCAATCGTGCTTCGATATACGCCGCTGCGTCAGCTAGCCCTATCTGCTCTCGAAACTCGGCAGGCAGATAGATGCTGCCACCGGGGCCTACGCGCAGGTACGCGAACAGGTTCATCTCTCACCCGCTTCAGCACAGTGCAGCCGGGACAGCATGAGGGATACGATCTGCCAGTGACTGGCTACAAGGAAAGGCGGCGGGAGTTGCTCGCCAGCCTCACACCTGGCGAACAGCGCGAGTTCGAAAAGACTTCCGCAGCGGCGAGCCGCGACAACAAGGTCCGCGAACTGGCCCGCACGATCGCCGATCGTTCCGCCGAATTGAACCGACGGCTTCGGCACAAGTGACTGTCTGAGGACCGTGATCCGGGGTTGTCTTGCTCCTAAGCTTCCACTGCGCGCAACAAGGACGCTCGGGCCCTCCGCGGCTCCGCTGCTCCTAGCCGGCGCGCCGGCGGGCCGAGATTGACCAGTGGCATGCTCGCTCATTCGCCGGCTCCTTCCATCGCTACACGCACCCAACGAGCGGTCGCAGACAGTTCGATCAGCCGGACACCTGCTGCGAGAGCTTCTGCATCCGTTAGCTCGAACTCCCCGTCTACTCCGCTCGCAGGCACAACAAACTTGATCAACTGACCGGCGAGCTCGATACTCCAGCCGCCTGGCACTTGCGCCGCAGGCCCAAGCCCGGCAAGTCCCGCACCCATGTCCGCCGCAGATCCTCCGTCGGCTGCCTGAGCACCTGCTTTCAGGTTCTCCCAGTCGTCGAATGATGTGGCAGTCTCAGGGCGTGCCGCATCGTGTTCCAGCTGCTCGATATACCGCTTGACGCGTTGTCGGTGTCGAGCCCACAAGCCAGCCCGCTCCTCTTCGGAGATCTCAACCCGCCGGAGGTCGAGGCGGTCGCGGACCAGCGCACCAAAGGTGTCGGATTCCGGGCCACTCCTCTCGGAGAACTCTCCAGCCGTCCAGACGTTGCGCCCCGCTAGCGCATACGCGAGACGCAGTTGAAATCGAAGAACCCGCGCCTCATAGCGACTCAGCTCAAGCCGAGCTACGCCGCCCCCGGTTGGGAACGTCACGACGACGTTCTCAACATCGACATCGACGGACCAACCGTTAGGCATCAAGCTCATTGGACACCCCCGAGATCGTCGAAACGGTGCTGTCGTCGAATGCCCTCAGACTCATTTCGCGACAGCTTTCACGTAGAGGGCCGCCAGCAGCTCAACCCAAATGCGCGCTTCGTCTGCATTGATCGCATCGAGACCCCTCCGATTGGCTTCGGGCACGCCAGCGGTCGCGCTAACCGCTGGATCTACGAGCACCAGCCATACGTCCTCGCGCTGCACCGCACGCACCACCGGCCACGGCCAACCTGATAGCCAAGCCTCAATCTGGTCCGGACCGTCTGGATCATGCCGATAGTCGCGGATCTCGTACGCGCGTTCCGTCGAGTCGCTTTCGGTCTGGTTCATCGGGCACCGCCCGCGATAATCGGAACGGTGCTCCCGTTGAGTGCCCGCGATAGACTGATCGCGCGCGCAAAAGCGGTGGTTTCCACATTCGCCTCCGTGATGAAGCCCTCGGTTGCAGCCGGGGGGCTTCGCTCGTTATCGAGCCCGGAATCGAACGCTGATCTGTGGTCGGTGCTTGGTCGGTGAATCCGCGACACGCCATGGTTTCGACTGGTGTCAGATGGCGTTATATCGGCAGATCACAACGCCTTTCGGCGCGATGACTAGGAGCGCTTGCAGGCTCTCCTAAAGCCGGTGTCGCAGGTTCGAATCCTGCCGGGGGCACCAGGGGCACCAGGGGCACCAGTGTGAAAATAGACTGATCCAACCCCTGTTTTCGGCGCTTCCTGGCTGGCGGCTCGTGCGTTCTGCGTGTGATCTTCCGCGGCGCGTGCCATCGCTAGCCATCGGGTCCGACGGCGTTGAAGCGGCCTGGCGATTGGGGTTGCCACGTTCGCCACCGGGGCGCGCTGCGTCTCGGTCAGCGGCGGCGTGGCGCAATAGCTCCAGAACGGGGTCGTTTCGCCAAAGCATTCCCACTGTTGCGAATTAACCTCCCTCAACCCTATGGATGTGGTAGGAGCGACATGTGAGAACGATATTGGCGGCCGCCATGCTTGCCGTGATGGCGTTCATTGCCAGCCCGATCGCGAAAGCCGATCGCGCGGAGGATGATGCGTTCATCGCGGCGATCACAGACGACGGCATCTCGATGAACCGTTCCGATGCGATCACAGGAGGGCACGCGGTCTGCAATTACCTACTGTCCGGAAATGGTTCGATGTTGGACGCGATGATCCAAGTAAAGCAAGAGCGTTCGTGGAACATGACCGAGGCGGCGCACTTTGTCGATCGATCCGTCCAGAATTACTGCCCCAGCCTGGCACCGCTCTGATGGCCAAAGTCCAAATGCTCGTAATCTGTGCGGTCCTTCTCGGTGGCCTGATAGTTGCCGCTCCGGCACATGCTGACTCGGGCGAAGACATGTATATAACCACTCTCGACGGGATGGGTGTCCCTTACAGCAATCGCGCCGCTGCGATCCATTTCGGGCAGGTTATTTGTCGCGCGCTCAGAGGCGGCACATCGGTCGGCACGCTTGTGGATATGACGACAAGTGACGGGGTCTACTCCAGAAATCAAGCCAACGTGATCATCGGGGCCGCTGACGGTGCCCTCTGCCCGGACGTGAATCTTCCGCCGAATTAGGCCCCACAGCTTCGCATCGTAACGCGCCACCAGGACCAGCAGCGGGGCGCATTGCCGTGACCAGGGCTTTCGATGTTGCTATCCGGGCGGCCCTTCCATCAATGAATTGTGCTGTGGGCAGTAGGCGGCTATTGCTGTGCCTACGAAGCGCGCAGCGTCGAGTGGTGGAATGTCATTGAGTTTGGCAACCCGCCACGACATCTGTTCGAATGTCACGCCGGTATCCAGCACCTGGCAAACGGTATG
Organism: Mycobacterium sp. WUMAC-067; assembly: GCF_020217485.1. Lineage (GTDB taxonomy): Bacteria > Actinomycetota > Actinomycetes > Mycobacteriales > Mycobacteriaceae > Mycobacterium. Next base: position 4,621 of record NZ_JAEKMI010000099.1, read on the forward strand.
CGCCTGATCGATGGGCTGGCGAATGTTCACACCGGCCTTCGCGATTGTTTGCAGGAACACTCGTTCCCGATATGCGTCCTCTGCGACGGTGCCCACGTTGGGCGGTATCAGCGGCTTGTATTGCGGGCGGTAGGCACCTATGACCGCGCCGATAAAGCCCCCTGCATCCTCTGGCGAGATATTCGGGTTGCTATTAAGAACTGTGTTAAACGCGTTTTTGACGCTGAGCGTGCCGTTGGCCGTCACACCGGCGTCAAGTACCTGGCAGACAGCATCAGCTTGCATGAGTGGATTGGGAATGTTGATGTCGGCGACCGCATCCCTAAAACGCTTATCCGGCAGTTGCCGCTTCCGCACGTAGCGCCGCGTCAGGATGATGGCGGTGATGACGAGGCCCCAGACCAGCAGGGCTTTCCACGCGAAAATCAAAAGAAGGATGCCGATTATCAGGAGCGGCCAAAATAGGGGTCGGGCAAGCGCAAATCCGGCGGCGAACCCGACACCACTCCACACTGCGGACTGCGGCTGGCGGGGCGAGCTAATCCTGGTGGTGTTATAGACGCCGGTGCCGGGGACGCGGACGGTGCGCTGATAGCTACCGTCAGCGCGCCGCGTAACCCTGTATCCCCCGAACCCGACACTGCTTGAGATTCCCCGCCTGCTTGCGGTAAAGCGGAACGGCCCGACTTTCTTTGACTTGCGGTACTGCCAGGACATCGCTTACTCCGTTTCACAATGCGCCAGGCGTGCCTCGGATCGTCTGGCCATGCGTCTATGCTGCCCCGCCCGTCAGCGATTTTCGAGCCACATCACAGGCTGTTGTGGAAACATGCGCAGCCGTGACGGAGCCGCAGATTCTCTGCAAAACACCTATCGCGGATTCGGAATCTTGATGGCCTGCTGGGCGTGGGACCGCTTCCCGTACTGGTGGGACTACCCCGTCTGGTCGCGGGGCTATACCTGCAGGGACTCCAGGCAGACCTGGTGGGATCTCTGGTGGAACCATTTGCTGCGCATGTGGCACGACTGGCACTACACCGAAGGGTGGGGCAGCTTCGGCACGATCACCGTCGCGGTCCTCGCGATCATTTCGTCCGCGTTGTACAACCGGCGCACGCTTCGACAGGCGAGAGAGGTCGCTAACGCAACCCTTGCTTTGACCAGGCAGCAACGTGCCGACTCACGCGGCGATGTGCTGCGGCAAGAGCTAGCGCGATGGCTGATATTGGTAAGCCAAATCGAGCACACATGCGCCGAACTACTCCGTCGCATTTTGAACACGAACCTTCAGAACGACGAAAACGGTGATCCGCTTGACGATGCTGAGATAAAGCACAGGGCCAATACACTGAGACTATCTGTTAGGCAAGGGTTGTCAGAGCTAATCACGAATTATGACACTCAGCGGCTGCAAATCCACATGCTTGACTCTAGTGAAACGCTGTTGGGGAGCATACATCTCATCACTCAAGCGATTGTCGGGAAGAGGCAGATTCTCAACAATCTGATCGACGTCCTGCACCGCAGCGCGAACCTCACGCCCGAGGAACAGCAGCAGAACCCCCACGCGAACTTTCTCGCGGGGTCGTTTGCTTGGGCGCAGGACCATCAATACACCCGCCAGATCCATGTTTCGCGTGGAGATCTCACGTACTACGTCACTTCGCTTCTCAACCCGGCCGCAGTGGGAACGGTCGAACGTGTGCTCCACATGTACCCGAACGTCTTGCAGCGGCTCGGGCCGACCAGCGTCATACTCCCGAATCACCACCAGGAGCAACGGCAGCAACCGGAGCCGCAGCCGCCGCAACCACGGACCGCACCACCCGGCCCACCCACTCAGCCATAACCGCAGGTCATACCGCGCAGTGCCCCTGTTCAGAGTCGGTTCATTCTTTACATTTCTGTGTCGGTTGATCCTTGACACTCATCTTGTGGTTAGCACCGCGCGCTGATTGCACTCGTGGTTACCCGCTATGAGGCTTGGTCCTTGAGGGCCGGTGGACCGGTCGCATCGGCAGACGTCGTGTCCGCATCAGACGCCAGCCGTGGCGGAGGCCCCGTTATTGGAAGTGCGCCGCCGACCGTAGTACGGGTGGATGCCGACGCTGATCGTCCTGTCGAAGTGCTACCCCTGACGCGCAAATCATCGGTTGCATGCCTGAAGGTACCGCTGCCGCGAGTGATTGGTAGCAAAAAGCTCTCTCGCACTGA